>NZ_JAALFZ010000002.1:0-594293 GCF_011800505.1 Bacillus sp. EKM501B
CAGCAACAACTATTAGTAGCTAATTACCATAAGGACTTATTTTTGAAATTTGCTATTTTTTAGAAAGTGTGTTAATTTAAGAAAGACCTATTTTTGTTTGGCTTGAGATTAAGAATAAATTTTGTTTTTCGTCTAAGGTATTTGAGCAAGGGTAGTAACATATGTGTGGGTATCCACACTAGGAGGCAACAATTATGGAACAAGGTAAAGTAAAATGGTTTAATGCAGAAAAAGGTTTTGGATTCATCGAGCGTGAAGGTGGAGAAGACGTATTCGTACATTTCTCAGCTATCCAAATCGACGGTTACAAATCTTTAGACGAAGGACAAAGTGTAACGTTTGAAGTAGAACAAGGACAACGTGGCCTACAAGCTACTAATGTTCAAAAAGCTTAATATTAGCTGATGAAAGACTCTCTTGTAGGGTCTTTTTTTATTTTGTTACAATATTCCAAATACAACTTTTTTAAGGGGATTTGGGGTGCTTAACTTTTAATGAAAAAGAAATAAGCAATAATTAAATTTTAAACCTAGTCATTGCTTTATCCATTGCATCTTGGTTAACACCTATATAACGTAACGTGACCTTCTCTGACGAGTGATTGAATATCTCCATGAGTAATGCTATGTTTTTTGTTTGCATGTACATATGGTACCCGTACGTCTTTCTTAGGGTATGCGTTCCGATTTCATCTAATCCAAACTCTGCCGCTGCTCCACTTAATATCTTATATGCCATGCTACGACCGATTGGACGATTTCTACCTTGTCTACTTTTCAATAGGTACTCATTATCTTCCCTTTCTTTGATAAACCATTTAAGCTCTCTTTTCAGTGCTGCAGTAATTTGTATTCGCTTCTGTTTCCCTGTTTTCTTTTCCCGCATAGATATATGACTATCTTTGACATCTCCTACTTTCAATTTCAAAATGTCCGAGATTCTCAATCCTGTATTAATACCCATAATGAAGAGAATGTAATTACGTAAGCTCTTTTCCTTAAAATACTCTTTTAACTGCTGTATTTGCTCTGGGTCACGTATTGGTTGAACAAAATTCATTATTCATTACCTCCACTTTCTTCTGCCTCATATACTTCTAATCTAAGAGCAAAAGCTAATTTATAAAAAGCATTAGATTTATTCCGTCTATACGTACGCTCACTCATACCAATTTCGTTATAAATCATGTAATCAAAGACTTCTTCATCTTCTAAATATCGTTTTACAATAATATCCCTTTGGTTTTTACTAAAACGACTTAACGCCTTATCAATTTGAAAAGATAAACGTTGTAGTTTCACTTCTCTTTCACTCATAGCAACATTTGCTAAAGCAATATCTTCAGCTGGCTTCCCTACTATATTTGTCGGACCGTGATATCTTACCTCGCTAGATGCTGTAACCTTCATCTCATGTCTAATCATCCCAAATTGTCTATAAATACGAACATTTTCAAGAATCTCTTCTAAACGAGTCTGCGTTGCTTTGCGATCAATTTTAGGTAAGAAAGTTAATTGCGTCATATATAAAAACACCCCTTATATATTTTATTAATAAAAACAAGAAAGCGGACACCAAACTACAGAGCAATATCACTAATGCTCTTATAGTTCGATGTCCGCTGGTTCTTCCAGTAGGACTAAATGTGTAATTTGGATTATTATATCATTTTCTCATATTTTAGTAACCTTTTATTAGAAAAGGATTATTTTGTTGAGTTTTATTAAATAAACCAGTCTCTTAATACATCTAAGAGACTGAAAAAATTCACACTAGTGGCCCTTTATATGGAATACGTGGCATATTAATGAAGTCATACGTCACAATATCTTCTATATTTGCCAGATAGGCATGTAAGCTTTCAATTAACATAAGATTAGGTATACTTTCTTTTTCTTTTATCAAAATAATAGGCTTTTGGAATGCATATGCGTAACCAAGTTCAAAAGCCGTGCCACTATCTACACATCCATTCACAAAATCATGAATTGCCACTACTACATCCGCTCTTCTTAAATATTTTAAATCGTTATGAAAAACTACAGTTCTCCACTCCATAGATCCAAAAGTTAAATGTTCATGTTGATAAAATCTAGCTGAAAAAATATCTGCAACAAAAGGATTGTTACCAAGCGCATTTTCTAGTCTCTTTATCCTGTTAAGTTGTTCATCATTAAAAAATGGACCTGCTATAAATACCCTAACTACCCTGGCATTCTTTTTTTTCATACCACCTATACCTCCTTTCTCCCTTATAAACTTTAAATATTCCGTGTATTACATAGATATTATCGTTTATTTAAAAATTATGAATATCTATCCCTTGAATAAAACTCAATATTCCGTCAATAATGTAGACACATGGTTATCTTTCTCCGATTTCCTTATTTGAGCAGTTAGCTTTTGCTAGCTGCTCTTTTGCATTTAGTTAAAAATAAGTTTTAGGTCTTATTCCGTTTCTACATCATATACTTTTAACCTAAACATCCAGCTCAAAGTGTTACCTCCTATCTTAAAGAGCACTTATGCATGGTGCTCTTTTTTATTTTCTTTCATTTCCGCATAACATTTTCAAACCTGTTCATACTATTTTTGCAACTTAAAGTTACAAACTATTTCTGTAAGCGCAGCGTTTCTTTTGTACAACAAGCAGTTAGTTTTATTAACTAGCTGCTTTGTTGTGCAAAAGAAAGATCTGCACATGTATTAAGAACATACATAAAATATCATGTGGTATTCTTTTTCAATTTTAGTTTTGGTCATGGAGCGCCTTAAAAAGCGCTCTTTATATTTGCAAATAACCATTTCGTTCAAACATACACACGATTTATATAAACTAAGCATATATTTACATAGACAAGACATAGCTTTTACTTTACATGCACAATTTTTGTGCATGTTTTTTATATAACAAAATAACTATTTTGTTATATTCCTTGCACTTTTAAATGAGACAAGCATATGTTGTAGTATAGTGTTTCATCACTTATTTACACTTCCTTTTTTCAAGAGTACATATTCGATATGTACTCTTTTTGCATCACTATAAAATAACGCTTTTATTTATTTTTTAATACGCTTTCCCCCAAAAAACATGTACTACCCCATCGCCATCAAGTTAAAATTTTATAGATTCCCCAGAACGAAAATTTTAACTTTCTTGTAACACCGAAGCTCTGTTATCGTTTTTGGAATACTTCATAACCTTAGCTTGATAGACATAGGGCGAGACCCCTAATTTAGTAATTTACGTAGTACGTGCCGTAACCAAATCTATTAATCTAACATATTGTATAAAAGTAACTTTAAACCTATAAAAAGTTGCTAAGGAGGTTAATATAAAATGGCATCATTTGAAATTGGAGCAAGATCTCTTTTCAATTTTCGAAACCAACGTTTTTTCTTATTAGTTGAAGATGAAATTACAATTCCAGATAAAGGTGTAGAAATTGATCCAGTTAATATCTATGAAATTGACGAGCAAACGTTCAATTTTATCAGAGATGAAGGAGATACACCTGTAATTGTACCAGTTGATACACTTCCAACTGTACCGCCTGGATTTAAATTAGAACGAAAATGTATTTTCACAGTCGATAACTCATACTTTGTAATATACGATTTAGAAGATGGAACTGATAACAACGTCCTATTAAGAATCAGTGCAGCATTATTTAATTCATTAAGAAATTCTGGTGTTCGTGAATGTTTCCCTCAAATTTTCATTTAAGAACTTAAATTAATTAGACCTCAAATGGAATACTCTTTGAACAATTTAACCCCTCGTAGTTTTCTATAAAGGATTAAATTGTTATGTAAAAAGTTTTTTTAATTATTAGTAGTTTTTAGCGGTTGGGCAGGTACAATTGCTAGTTCAAGTCGAGCCACCTATTTTGGTTAGCTTGATGGGTATGATGTACTACCCACAAGGCGTTTTGCTAGTGTTCCTAATCTAGTAAAACGCCTTTTTACGAATTACATTCCCTATCTCTCTTTCTTAATAAAATTCAAATTTGATTATAATAACTGTGTTTTCCGCTCTTCCATCCGAATTACTTTTCCACTTTGATATACAAATGATTGTTCACCAAATCCACTTTGAGGTGGTTCTATTAGCTGAACCCGACCATTTTTAACGATATATATTCCGTTTATTTTCAAATCTATTTCAGCTGTCATTTCAACAATATTTTCTTTTCTAATTCCCACCAAGATCACTCCCATATGTTATAATTACTTTGTCGAAGTAAGTTGAGAGTAATCTCAGCTTTTTTTATTTGTCTATAGATATTGCACAACATTCTCCGGAACAAATGATTGTTCCAGTGATAGATGGAGCCGAATTGGAATCGGCTTTTTTTCATCCCTTGCTTGCTTACACATTTTTTCTGCCTCTTCCCATACAAATTGTTTATCCTCCACTCGCTTATAACGCCAAATCCCAATTGTGTAATCTTCAAACAACTCATAACGTTCATCAGGCGCTGTCGTTGGTTTTAATTCATCAATCGCTTTGACTTGGCGTGGTATTTGCACAACCACATCTGCATACCGTAATTTTGAATTCAAACGGTGAATATGAGCTTTCTTAGGATCAAATGATACAACTGGCTCCACGTCAAAAATTGTTAATTGCTTTGGCATTGTTTTTTCCCCTCCAATACCTGCAAACTTGCTATTAGAATCCCTTCAAGCTGCGTTAACGTTAATTGATCTAATGTTTGTCCATTAATTTCAGCTAATCCTAAACCCAATAATTTACGAATGATCATTAGTTTTCTACGTTCTACTTCCTGACGTAACAACATGATTAAGCCTCCTGTTGATGATTGAACTTTCTCTCTAAATTTACAAACTTACTAAATTCTTTAATGAATGCTAGTTCAACAACACCAACTGGACCGTCCCTTTGTTTCGCTAAAATAATTTCTGTTATGTTTTTATTTTCTGTCTCGCGGTCATAATAATCTTCACGATATAAGAATGCTATTAAATCCGCATCTTGCTCAATTTGACCATTCTCACGTAAATCTGATAGCAATGGTCTCTTATCTTGTCTACTTTCTACAGCACGACTTAACTGTGATAATGCAACTACACATACATTTAGCTCTCTTGCCATCAGTTTTAACTTACGACTAATCTCACCGATTTCTTGCATGCGGTTCCCTCTATGCTTTGGATCCCCTACAATAAGCTGCAAGTAATCAATTGCAATTAAAACCTTTTTATCAGGGTACTTATGCTTTAATTTCCTAGTTTTAGCGTAAATCTCTTGCATCGTGACATTTGCTTTATCGTAAATTTCTAATGGCAAATCATTAATTAATCCCATCGCTTGACTAATCTTTTCCCAATCCTTTAAATTACATAGCTTCTTAGGATTCTTTAATTTTGTAGCATCTATATTTCCAGTACTTGAGATCATTCTCTTTAGTAGCTGCTCTTCTCCCATCTCTAGTGAAAAGATTCATGTAGCTGTATGAGCACTTGCTGCATGAAAAGCAACGTTTAATACAAATGCTGTTTTCCCCATTGAAGGACGGGCACCGACAATGATTAAATCACCTTCTTGTAACCCTGCTGTCATTCTGTTCAAGTCGTCATAACCAGTTGGTATACCGGTTAAATCTCCTACATCAATTTGCATGTTCTTATACAGATCAACTAGGGTTTCCTTTAAATTAAATTCATCTGAATAACCTGTTTCCTCAATGGCGCTTAATTCATCAATCGAAGTACTAATAGCGCTCATATCTCTTTCTTGCTGAAGACGATTATATAAATTACCAGCAACCTCTTGAGCATGTCTCATTTTCCAAGCTTCAATAACTAAGCCTTCGTGATACGAAAAATTTTTAGTAGTCGTAACAACTTCTGTTAGATTTACAAAGAATTCAATTCCGCCAATTTGATGCATAAAGCTTTCATCGAATTTTCCAATGAGAGCAACAAGATCTACGGGAACCTCAGCATCCTCTAATTCTCTCATTGCCTTGAAAATTACTTGGTGCGTTGGTAAAGAAAACTGTTTTACCTTTAGCTGACAATCTTTAATTAAATCGCCTTCTTGGATTATGCTACCTAAAACACTTTGTTCAGCTTCAACATTACGAATCATATCGTTACTCATTTGGCCAACCACGCATTCTGTTGGTTAAGTACTGCAAGTTCTTCTTCTGTTGGAATGTTCTGCTCCCATGCTTGTTGCTGCTGTATTACGTTTTTAGTAGTTTCCGATAAGCCTTTTTGTTGATAAGGTGCTTGTGTCTGTTGCTGAGCTTTTGTTAATCGCTGAGCACGAAATGCTTTATCAGCTGCCTCAACATCAGTTACTGTTTTAAAGCCTTTAAGATGCCAATCTCTTAAAATCGTATTTACGTAAGACATGTTTCTCGTATTCTTCTCTAAAGCAATCTCCATAGCCTTAATAACTAGCTCTGTATTTAAATCATCTACCCAAGCATAAATACCATCTGCGATAAAAGGTGTAATGAATCCGAAGTTTTGCTCGTAAAAAGAAATTGGATTAACCTCAACAACTTCCTCCGCGCCTGCGCGTTCTTCTTGTTGTTGTTCTTTTTCTTCTTTTTCTTCTTCCTTGCTAGGGTCTTGGAAGCCCCTTATAAGCCCCTCCAAACGGACTGATAAATACTCCTTAATACGAGGAATTTTAAAATCTTGCTCTTTTTCTAATTGCAAACAAGTTTCATAGAAATCAACTAAAAAATCCTGGTCCTTCACAGATTGAATCTCTTTTAAGACACACTTTTCAATGTTTACATTTTTAATTGGATTGAATTTTAACCAGTTGATTAAGAACAGCTCTTTTGTTTTTTGGTTGTAGTTAATTTTTCCGTATTCAGCAAAACGTTCTAATAGCTTCATAACAGTTTCACGATTATATCCTGTATCAGTTTCAATGATACGAAGTGGAAGCTCATAGATTCCTGATTGAGACGTCTTACTGTTTGTCATCAAATATAAGTAGAAATACTTCTCCTCCGGTGTAAGATCTAAAACAAATGAATCCTGCCAAAATGAAACATGTACTGGTCTATAAACTGCCATATTATTCATCCTCCCGTTTACATATCGCGAATCCGTCCTCTACACGTAATAAGCGATAATTCTTGTATCCTATTTTGAGATATTGTTTTACTAAGTAAATTAGGTGTTGCTCTGATGTCGCTTGTTGAAACACTTTAGGGTTCAGCAACACTCTATGTAACGATTTGTCTAAAAGCATGTAGCACACTCCGTTGTTATACGAATGCTAATTTGATATAATTAATCCTAAGATCTTTGCAAGACCGTTTGTCTATCACTCTGCCAAGTGATAGATCTTTTTTATTTTCTACGTGTTACTAACGAAGCGTTAACTCCTCTTGCTCTTAAATCTTTAATCACTACCCGATAACTCATCGATGCCTCATGTTCCTCTTTTGTATCACGAAGCATTTTAAATTCCCTTATACATCGCTCCAGCTCTTCTTCCCAATGATTTGATTCTCCGGTTGATTCTGCATTAAACATGTTATGAATACATTCACTCATACAGTTACGAAGTTTATTCGCAAATGAAAAATCCCCAGGAAGAACTAAATCATGCAGACGATTGTTTTTATCATTCATAAATTACATCTCCTTTCTGGTCATAACGACACGCACAGTACTTTTCTATTTTTTATAAAAATATTAAAAATCTATTATTTCGGTATAAATTAAACTTAATGGAAGAAACTACAAGTTCATTAATTTACCCAAAAAATTAATATAATGATATAATTATTTTGTAAAATATATTGTCAGCTACTGTTGTCTAGGCGGTAGCTTTTTCTTTTGCCCATTTATGTTTCAAAATAAATGACGCTTCGATAATCTTGATTCGAATCCCCAACAATTTCTTCTCTTGCTTTAATTCAACTGTTTTTGAATCTTCATTAAGTAATTCTGCTATTTTAATTTCACCCGTTAGTTTTGCATCATATCGAATTAATTCCTTGTATTCTCTTAAACTCGGTTTCTTATAATCTACTGTCATTTTCCTTCCTCCTTTACAGCACCTTTGTTAAATTCATTAAGCTATCCACCGATTGAATAATAACGTTCTCCGTCATAGCCTTTTGCAACCAACTTCTTTGTATTTGTTCCATAATGCCAAAATGAACTTGTTCAAGGGCTTGTACTACACATTGAGTAGCTTGGATTGTATCGAAGATTTCTTTTGCATGAACTGCATATTCATGTTTCTTCTTTTCATCATGCTTCCATGACCTTGTTGTAACTTGTAGATTCATAATTTCTTTTGCTGCCGCAATTCCCTCTTCAGCTTGCTTAATGTAGTTCATCAATTGTAGATTTACATCTTGAGTTAATCGTGGATCTGTAGGCGGCAACCCAACACCATAAATATGTTTGATTGCTTGTTGATTCAACTTTGCTCCTGTTGCATGACACCAATCCATCGCAAGTTCCAATTCTGGTTTAGAAAGTCCTGATTCAATACGGGTTAATCGTTCATGTGTAATACCCAGGTACTTAGATAACCCTTTCTTTGTTTTCAGCTGAACATTGTCACAACATTCTCTAGCATTCTGTAATAATTCCCCTATTGCTGAATTGCAGTATATGCTTGTTCCCATATCTGTTCGCCTCCATATTTAGTTTTCAAATGGTTACAATGAACTTAGTACATATGTAACTTGTCTACTTTTCGTATAAAAAGAGAGGAACTATTCCTCAACGTTTGCTTTTACTTGTATCTCTTTGATGATGGCCCAACCAGCCTTGTAATATGCTTGACGGATTTTATCAATATCCTTTTGTGATTTTGGCTCAGGAGCCACGACATGGACTTTCGTTTTTCCAAATTCATAAGTCGCCGCATATTCTTCTTGTTGGCTCATAGTGTCACCTCTTGAAGTGCTTTTTATATGTTTATGCGACGGTTCTGTTGGTACTGCCATGTTAGTTGATGGCATTTTCTCACCTACTTTCCACCTTAAAGTATAAGATTCTTGTACTCTTGTACCTCAAATTAAATCCTTTATATCACGACCAAGAATAGTTGCTAATCTGATAGCCTTTTCAAGATTTGGATTACTATAACCATTTTCCCAATTACTTATTGTAGATTTTGTAACTTGCATTCTATTTGCAAGATTTTGTTGGGTTAACTTACTTTTTTTCCTAGCTCTAATTAATTTGATATTTTTGATCACTGTCTCGCTCCTTGTATAAGTATTTTGTACTTTTATTATATGTATAAGATTCTTGTACAAATTTTTACAATCCATCTTTATAAGGTACAATATCTTTGTACTTTTTATTAACGGGAGGTGCTAAAAATGTTGAGACAAAGATTAAAAGAGATGCGTAAAACGCGTAAGCTCACTCAGCAAGGATTAGCCGATAAAGTAAATACCACTAAAGGCACCATTAGTAACTATGAGAATGGTCATAGCACTCCCTCAAACGAAATGCTAAAAGATTTAGCGAATGTTTTAGGAGTAACAACAGATTATTTATTAGGAAGAGAAGATGAATCAAGGATGTCTAATGCACTTCCTGATTTAAACAAAAAAGATACTCGTGATATCGCTCGTGACTTAGAAAAAACTTTAAAAGACTTAGAAAATAGCGAAGATGCTTTAATGTTTGACGGAGAACCAATAGACGAACATACAAAAGAAATGATTCGTATTTCTCTAGAAAACTCTATGCGCATGGCAAAACAATTAGCAAAACAAAAATTCACTCCAAACAAGTATAAAAAAGATTGAACGGAGCGAGAAATGGAAATTAAAGAATACGTACTCAAAATCGTAAAAAAACACGACACAACAAACCCCTTTGAAATTGCTAAACGAAAAAGTATTATAGTGTTGTTCGAAGACCTTGGGAATACTCTTGGTTTTTACAACACTTATAAACGCTTTAAATTCATTCATATTAATAATTAAATTAACGAAACTACTCAACGATTTGTTTGTGCACATGAATTAGGTCATGCTGTACTTCATCCTAAAGCAAATACTCCCTTCTTGCGTAACCAAACCTTCTTTTCAGTGGATCGCTTAGAAATTGAAGCAAATACATTTGCTGTGGAATTGTTACTTACCGATGGAATGATTTCTGCTTATAAGGATACTCGTTTATCTATTCAAGAAGTTGCGGAGATTTATGGGATTCCTGGAGGATTCGCCCGTTTAAAAACCTATATTTGTTAAGAAAGCAGATGCAATTCTATTAACTTATGGAGGATTAATAATGAAAAAGTACCTAGTACCATTTACAGCGCTCTTTTTATCTATTGGACTAGTTGGTTGTGATACTAACAATCCAGTTAAAGAAGACGAACAACACGCACAAGAAGAAACAAAGAGTGCGGAAGAACAACGTCAGGTAGAAGAAAAAATAAAACAAGAAGAACAACAACGTCAAGAAGCTGAAGCCCAACGTCAAACGGAAGAAAATGATTCCAGTAATCAATCAGTACCCAAAATAGAAGGACCCGAATTGGAGCGATTCAAGGAGGAGCAAATAAGAAAACTTCAAGCCGCTGATCCAAAGGAGAAAGAGGAAGCTTTCGATAGGGCAGCAGCCTCTCGCCGTGAACGATTCGAGAGACAAGAAATTGAAAAAATGGATTGCGATACAGCACGTTCTGCTTTATCTCAATTAGAAAAAATGGATGACAATCCGATTGCAAAAAAAACAGGCACTTGATTATCAAGATAAAATAGCGAGGTGCAACAAATCAGGTGATTAAACCACTTGAAAAAAGGTGTTTAGATTTTTTTAATAAAATTAGTGGGCTTATGTTGGATAGAAAGTGAAATAAATAACAGCGATATTATAAAAAATTAGAAACGGACGGATTAAGTCATCTCAATCTAATGCATGTTCATGCCATCATTGATGATAGATCTATCCTATATGAAAAAAGTAAAGCAATTGTAGAAGAATTTTTATCGTAATCTAAAGTTTGCATTAGAATGTGTCCTATTACACTCAAAAGCTATTACTCCATTTTTAAGAAGTAAAACCTTGTTTTCTCTAGATTGATTAGAGATTGAAGCAAATACATTTGCTGTGGAGTTATTACTAACTGATGAAATGGTTTCTGCTTATAAAGATACTCGTTTAACTATTCAAGAAGTTGCAGAGATTTATGAGATTCCGGGTGGATTTGCTCGTTTAAAAATGTGTAAAGGTTATTGCAAGAAAAATTAAATGAAAGAAGGAAATACAATTTGAATTTACCAATTGAAACTCTTATAAAATCAGCCGCTGGAATAGCGGCACTTGGAACAGCGGTTCTTGCCTTGATTACTTATATATTTAATAAAAACCTTAAAATCACAACCATTAATGAAATTGACCAACTATTTTTAGAAAAAATACAACAAAAAAACCTACAAATATGGCGTTTTATTATGGGGGACATACTATTTGTTATTTTCAATATTTCTGTTACATTGCTACTGTACCTTGCTCTTGAAACCTTTCATTTAAATAATGAATGGATTGGTATTATTGGTATTATTGCTTTTTTACTACTAATAATATGGGGATTTTTCTTAATTAGAATTCTTGTATCTGCTTTACGTGCTTCGGAATCGAAAAAAATCGATAAAACAAAATTCGATAATATATTTATGTTCACAGTAGTTAGTGGGATTTTCGTACATAGTATTTTATTTAGCTATTCTTTTTATATAGACCCTAGTATTAAAACTATAATTACAACATTTTTCTTCTTAATTATGCTGTTCCCTTTATATACTATAATAATTAATAAACACAAAATCAAAGTACAACATGAATACTCTGTATCACTAGTAAGTGAAGCGAAAATTAAAACTGAGAAATTAAAACATGGATATATAATCGATAATAAAAGAACTGTTTACTTCTCAGAGTTCTATAAGGATAACGATGTATTCTTTATATGTGATTTCGATTCAAAAGTATTTTTGAAATACAGAAAAATCGTAAACGAAAACAAGATTGAGGATGATACGGATACTGTAACAGCACATTCAAATTAGACTAACAAAAATAGTTTCTTACAGCCCTTTTTGCGGGCTTTTCTTCTAACATAAAAAAGAACATATATTCTTATCCGAAAAGAATAATTCTATATTCATTATTAGAGTTTATAATAGCTATTAAAGGGAGGGGAATTCCTATGAAAACCGCAATCTACCTACGTAAATCCCGTGCTGATCTCGAGGCCGAAGCACGCGGTGAAGGCGAAACTTTAGCAAAACATCGAACTACCCTGCTGAAAATTGCCAAGGAAATGAACTTAAATGTTTTATCTGTTCGTGAGGAAATCGTTTCTGGTGAGAGCTTAGTGAAACGCCCTGAGATGTTAGCGCTACTTGAAGAGATTGAAGATAATAAATATGATGTTGTTCTTTGTATGGATATGGACCGTTTGGGTCGTGGTGGTATGAAAGAGCAAGGAATCATTTTAGAGACGTTTAAACGCTCGAATACGAAGATTATGACACCTAGGAAGACTTATGACCTTAATGATGAGTGGGATGAAGAATACAGCGAATTTGAAGCATTTATGGCACGTAAAGAATTAAAGATTATTACGAGACGTATGCAACGCGGTCGTGTCGCAAGTGTAGAGGCTGGTAATTACCTTGGCACACATGCACCATTCGGATATGATATCCATCGTTTAAATAAGCGAGAACGTACTTTAACAATTAATTCAGAAGAAGCCTCTGTCGTTAGAATGATATTTGATTGGTATGCAAATGAGGATATGGGAGCAAATGCAATTAGGAGCAAGTTAAATGATCTTGGCTACAAAAGTAAGCTAGGTAATGAATGGAACCCCTACAGCATCTTGGATATATTAAAAAACAATGTGTACATCGGAAAAGTAACGTGGCAAAAGCGAAAAGAAGTAAAACGTCCTGACGCTGTGAAACGTAGTTGTGCAAGACAAGATAAATCAGATTGGATTATTGCTGATGGCAAACATGAGCCAATCATACCGGAAAGTTTATTTGAACAAGTACAAGAAAAATTAAACTCAAGATATCACATTCCCTACAATACGAACGGAATAAAAAATCCATTGGCTGGTATTATTAAATGCGCTAAATGTGGTTACAGTATGGTACAACGTTATCCAAAGAATCGAAAAGAAACGATGGACTGTAAACACCGCGGCTGTGAAAACAAATCAAGTTATACTGAATTAATTGAGAAGCGTTTACTCGAGGCATTAAAAGAATGGTACATCAATTATAAAGCTGATTTTGAAAAACATAAGCAAGATGACAAATTAAAAGAAACACAAGTTATTCAAATGAATGAAGCTGCATTACGCAAGCTTGAAAAAGAATTAGTGGATGTCCAAAAACAAAAAAATAATTTACATGATTTATTAGAACGTGGCGTTTACACAGTCGATATGTTTTTAGAACGCTCGAATGTAGTTTCTGACCGTATAACTGAAATTACTTCCACTATGGAAAACTTAAAGAAAGAAATTAAAACCGAAATAAAGAAGGAAAAAGTCAAGAAAGACACAATACCTCAAGTGGAGCATGTTCTTGATCTGTACTTTAAAACAGATGATCCAAAAAAGAAAAACAGCCTCCTAAAGTCAGTTTTAGAAAAGGCTGTTTATAAAAAGGAAAAGTGGCAAAGGCTTGATGATTTCGAACTTGTGCTTTACCCTAAGCTCCCTCAAGATGGCGACATATAAGCGTTTATGCTTTGTCGTCACCTTGTTGGTGTAATTAGATTTACTCCATTAAGCCCTAGAGCATCATTCGTCGAAACAGCCAATACGACAGGCTTGCCATTTCTTAACGTCGCTTTCGCTGCCATTAATACTGGAGAGTCTGTCATTGCATTTGCAAATTTACTCATAGAATTCCCTGTTAGTGGTGCAATTACCATACAATCTAGTGGAATTTTAGGTCCTAGTGGTTCTGCACCAACGATTGAATTAATTGCTTTAAAACCTGTTATTTCTTCAATCTTCTTAATCCACTCTGCTCCTTCTCCAAATCTAGTATTTGTTGATTGAACAGTGTAAGAAACAACAGGACGTACTTCTGCTCCCTCAGCAATTAATTTTTCTAAATGAGGCATTACTTCTTCGTACGTACAATGTGAACCTGTAAATCCGAAACCAATTCGTTTCCCCTTCAAACTCATTTCTTTTCCTCCTCCTTCGCAATTGCATCTGCTGCTAATAACTGAGAAAGAACATTTGCTAAAATTTGCCCAGCCGTTTTTGGGGCAACAATACCTGGTAATCCAGGTGCTAGCAATGCTTTGACTCCTCTTTTTTCCGCATATCTAAAGTCGGTACCGCCTGGTTTAGAAGCTAAATCAATCACTAACGTATGAGCTGGCATTTTTGCAATAACATTCGCTGTTACAACGAGATGCGGAATCGTATTAATTACAATATCGATATTTCCTACTTCTTTCTCTATGTCTTGCATATGAAAAGGAGAAAACATCATTTCTGTAATACGTGCAATATGTTCAGATCGTCTTGCTCCAACTTTGACATGGGCTCCTAATGATTGAAATGCTCTCGCAACACTCATTCCTGTTCTCCCAAATCCTAGAACCATTACATTGGACCCATGAATTGTATAGTCGGTATGTTGAATTACCATCATTAATGTACCTTCTACCGTTGGAATAGAATTGTATATTGCTACATCATCACGATCAAATAATTTAACAAGTTTTCGATTCGTAGTAGATACGAGATTTTCCAAGTAAGGTGTACCAATACCTGAATATATAGTAAAGTGTTCTGGTGTATTTTCAATTTGTTCTTTCGTTATTGAAACTTTTTCATTTGAAAAAATAGTATCTACTTCTCCTTTGGCATTTGTACCGGCAACCGGCAAAATAATTGCGTCTACAGAAGTGAAATCTAAATTTTGTATACTTTCTTTTGCTGCCCCTGTGAAACCATGATCTAACTGATCAAAACCTATCAAAGAAAGTTTCGCATCCAATTCAACTAGCTTACGAATTACTTCTAGCTGCCTTGCATCTCCTCCTATGACAGCAATATGCATCTCAGTCAACATTCCCTAATTCACCTTCTTTTTCTGTCATTTATAAGAAAAGTGCCTACTTTTTCTTTTTCCTCCACATCATATGTAATGTACGAGTTTATGGTGATTGAAAATCCAAATGCACATATGATTTATCAGGTTTCTATGTAGATACAAAAAAAGATGACCAAAATGGCCATCCTTCACTCCGAATTTGAACGATCTATACTATCACAAAGAAGCATATCGTGTCCGACTTTCTTTATTTGACTCCATGCCACTCTTACTTCTTGTGGTTCCTTTTTAAAACCTCCCCACTTCCCTACAGGTATTATAAGTGTTTGTATTTGTCCGTCTTTCTCATTAATCTCTAAATCCATATAACCTAAGGCTCCCATTTTTTCCGCTTTTTCTAAATCTACAACCTCTTTACCGCTTAATTCACTTAATCGCATACTCACTCCACTCCCCTACTAAATTTTTCATTTGCATTGTCTATAATTAGTACCTATTCTATATGTATAAAAAAAATAACCTTCTCTCATTTAAAAAGAGAGAAGGTTATTTTCAGATACATCGTAAAAGTTGATTATAGTTTTATTCCTTTTGGAAGTTTTCCATCTGGACTAATTAATGCTGCAGAGAATTCATCTGTAAACATGTTACGAATTAACCCATCTACATTTTCTTTTGTTACAGTGTTTACACTTTCGATAATCTCATCAAGTGAACGATGCTTACGAAGTAGCAATTCATTTTTACCATTACGGCTCATACGACTATTCGTACTTTCTAAACTTAACATTAAGTTTCCTTTTAATTGCTCTTTACTATTAATAAGCTCTTTTTCTGTAATACCTGTATTTTTCAATGTTTCTAATGTTTCTTGCATTGTTTCATACAGTGTATCTAATTGTTGACTACCTGTTCCACCATACAGTGTTAACATACCTGTATCTTCATAAGAAGAATGGTAAGAAAATACTGAGTAAGCTAACCCACGTTGCTCACGTACTTCTTGGAATAAACGGCTACTCATACTACCGCCTAAAACGTTATTTAATACAATTAAGTTATAAATATCTTCGTGTCCCATTTGTAAGCCTTTATATCCTAAACATAAATGAGCTTGTTCTGTTTCCTTTTTACGTGCTACTTTGTTAAAATGGAAAATTGGACTATGTACTTGTTCACGGTTTGTTGTTCCTTCATAACTACCGAAATATTGCTCTACCGTTTGTAAGAAGGCTTCATCAATATTTCCTGCAACTGAAACAACTACATTTTCAGGTGTATAATGATCCTTAATATATTGGCGTAGCGTATCACCTGTAAACGTATCAAGTGTTTCTTCTGTTCCTAAAATAGGATATCCAAGCGGATGCGTTTCATATGTTGCTTTCGTTAACATATCATGCACAATATCGTCTGGAGCATCTTCGTACATTTTAATTTCTTCACATACGACATTCTTCTCTTTTTTCAATTCTTCTTCATCAAATGTTGAATTAAAGAACATGTCAGCTAATACATCTAAAGCATATTTAGCATGTTCATCTAGCACTTTTGCATAGTAACAAGTGTACTCTTTTGAAGTAAAAGCATTCACTTGCCCACCAATACTATCAAATGATTCTGCAATTTCGCGTGCACTACGTGTTTCTGTCCCTTTAAAGAACATATGCTCTAAAAAGTGAGAAATCCCGTTATTTTTTTCATTTTCATTTCTTGATCCCGCATGGATCCAAATACCAATCGCAACCGATCTTACAGTTGGTATATTCTCCATAACTATTCTTACACCATTTTTACAAGTATATTTTTTAATCAAAAACTTTCCTCCTACTGCCAGTTTCTCTAAATAAGTGCTATTATTTAATGATAACAAGTTTAAGGATGAATGTCATGCAAATGTATTTAATCCACACGTTTTTCATCCAGTAATTCTGTTATATTCCCTACTTTATATCCTTGTTCCTTCAATTTTTTAATCATTGTATCTAATGCTTCTGCCGTGGACGAAGTAGGATGCATTAATACGATAGCACCTGGGTGTATTTTTCTCATTACTCTCTGCAATAGTACATCTGGCTCAGGTCGCTTCCAATCGATTGTATCGACAGTCCACATAATCGTTCCCATTTGGAAATCATCAGCGATTTTCACGACTTCATCCCGAAAACTTCCACTCGGCGGGGCAAACCATCTCACCTTTTGATTCGTAGCAGCTTCAATCATTCGATTTGTTTTTTGTAACTGCTCTCGTATTTCATCAGACGATAGCGTTTTCATATTAGGGTGCGTATAAGAATGATTTCCGACTTCTTGATTTGCATCGACAATCATTTTTGCAAATCGTAAATTTTCTTTCACCCAACGTCCTTCTAAAAAGAAAGTCGCCTTCACATCATGCTTTTTCAATATTTCTAATATACGAGGCAAATACTCGTTTCCCCATGCCACATTTATTGTTAATCCCACCATCTTTTTATTCGGATGCCCCCTATAAATTGGAGCAGGTGATAAATCTTCTAAGTGGACACTCGGTGATACTTCCTTAAATTCAAGGTGTTTTTGATCAAATTCCTTTAGCTTCTTCATATTGTTATAGGATGCTTCCATATCAACTTGTCTTCCATTATATCCTGGTGTTGCTTTCCATATCTTATCAATCATCGCATTTTGAGGTGCAATCTCATATTGTTTTGCATGCTTTTGAATTTCTTCATATAAGTTATCCTGTGCAAAAACAGAATAAGAGCCTAAACTGACATATAAAGAAAATATACATATGTATGCCAATATACGAACTTTCATATAAACCCTCCCAAATTAACTATATAAAAAAACATTTTTCTTCTTATCTTTGTTAATTTGAGCGTTATAATGAAAACTATACCTATACTGACATAAAAATATATATAAATCATATTTTTACATAACAAAAAAAGCCAGTTAAACTGGCTTTCGCTTATTGCTGCTCTTGTTTGTTTTCTTCTTTAGCAGCTTCTTTTTCTTGCTCTTCTTTTAGCAATACTTTTCTAGATAGATTAACACGACCTTGCTTGTCAATCTCGATAACTTTAACCGTAATTACGTCACCGATTTTTACAACGTCTTCTACTTTACCTACACGCTCAAGTGCAAGTTCAGAAATGTGAACTAATCCATCTTTACCGCTGAATAATTCAACGAAAGCACCGAATTTCTCAACACGTTTCACTTTTCCTTCGTAGATTTCACCTACTTGTACTTCGCGAACGATATCTTCGATAATTTTCTTAGCTTTGTCGTTCATTTCTTGGTTTATTGAAGAAATGAATACTGTGCCATCTTGCTCGATGTCAATTTTAACGCCAGTTTCTTCAATAATTTTATTGATTTGTTTACCGCTCGGTCCAATAACGTCACGGATTTTATCTGGATTAATTGTCATTGTAATAATCTTTGGAGCGTACGCTGATAATTCAGTGCGTGGCTCTGGAATAACAGATAACATATGATTTAGAATGTGCACACGACCAACTTTCGCTTGTTGTAATGCCTCTTCTAAAATTTCACGAGATAGACCATCGATTTTAATGTCCATTTGTAGTGCAGTTACACCTTGTGCTGTACCTGCTACTTTAAAGTCCATATCACCTAAATGATCTTCCATACCTTGAATATCAGATAAAATTGTGTAATGCTCACCAGTTTTAACTAGACCCATTGCAATACCTGCAACTGGAGCTTTAAGTGGAACACCAGCATCCATCATTGCTAAAGTACTACCACAAATACTTGCTTGTGAAGTAGAACCATTTGATTCTAAAACTTCAGATACAAGACGTACTGTGTATGGGAAATCTTTTTCAGATGGAATTACAGGCTCAAGTGCGCGTTCTCCTAGTGCACCGTGACCGATTTCACGACGACCTGGTCCACGCATTGGTCTAGTTTCACCAACACTAAATGATGGGAAATTGTAATGGTGCATAAAGCGTTTTGATTCTTCTACACCAAGACCATCTAAAATTTGCACATCGCCTAATGCACCTAATGTACAAATACTTAATGCTTGTGTTTGTCCACGAGTGAACAAACCAGAACCGTGTGTACGAGATAAAATGCCAACCTCTGATGCTAATGGACGGATTTCGTCACCTTTACGGCCATCTGGGCGGATTTTTTCAACTGTAATAAGACGACGTACTTCTTCTTTTACAATTTTATATAAAATCTCATTTACTTGTCCTAATGTATCAGCGTCAGCTTCCTGCGCTTCGTAATGCTCAATAACACGCTTTTTCACTTCGTTAATTGCATCTTCACGTGCATGTTTCTCATGTACTTGAATTGCTGAATGCATATCTTCTTCAGCCATTTCACGTACAGCTTGGTTAAGATCAGCGTCAACTTCATAAAGTTTCACTTCTGATTTCTCTTTACCTACAGCTTGTACAATCTCTTCTTGGAATGCAATTAGACGTTTAATTTCGTCATGACCAAACATAATTGCTTCTAACATTGTTTCCTCAGGCACTTGATCTGCTCCTGCTTCAACCATGTTAATTGCATCTTTCGTACCAGCTACAACAAGGTGAATATCACTTTGTTCTTGCTGTTCTACTGTTGGGTTGATAACGAATTCGCCGTTAATACGACCAACTGTTGCACCCGCGATTGGACCTTCAAATGGAATATCTGAAATCGATAACGCTAATGAAGAACCAAGCATAGCTGCCATTTCAGAAGAACAATCTTGATCAACACTCATTACGATGCTGACAACTTGTACTTCGTTACGGAAACCATCTGCGAAAAGTGGACGGATTGGACGGTCGATTAAACGACTTGCCAAAATTGCTTTTTCACTTGGACGACCTTCACGTTTAATGAAACCGCCAGGAATTTTTCCGACTGCATATAAACGCTCTTCATAGTTTACTGTAAGTGGGAAGAAATCTACATTTTTTGCTTCTTTTGATGCAGTTGCTGTAGATAGAACCGCTGTATCGCCATATCTTACTAATACTGCTCCGTTCGCTTGTTTTGCAAGCTGACCAGTTTCAACTGTTAGCTGGCGACCAGCTAAATCTATCGAGAAGACTTGCTTTTCTTGACTCATTTAAGTACCCCTCTCAATTTAAAGTATTCAATTCTTCTATGTAAATGGATAGTATATCACAATATTCTACCTCTAGTATTGCCTAAAATTAAGTAAGCTATAAAGCGTAGAAGATATATTTTTACCTAACAAAAAAGCGGGAATATTCCCGCTTCTTTGACTATCGACGTAAGCCAAGCTTTGTGATTAATTCACGGTAACGTGTGATATCGCTATTACGAAGGTAAGTTAGTAAGTTACGACGTTTACCAACCATCTTTAATAGACCACGACGTGAATGATGATCTTTCTTGTGAGTACGTAAGTGCTCGTTTAGAGTGTTAATTTGCTCCGTTAGGACAGCAATTTGAACCTCTGGAGAACCAGTATCAGTCTCATGAGTTCTAAATTGTGCAATGATTTCATTTTTACGCTCTTGTGTTAAAGCCATCCTATTTCACCTCCTATTAATTAAACCCCCAATTACCTAGCAAGCGTCGGTGAGTCGCAATGCCAAGCAATGGTTGTCATAAAGTACATAACATAGAATACTACTTTTCATTTGAAAAAGCAAGTATATTCTTTTCGCTCACAAAATATTCTTGGGCTGTTTTCTTATCTTTTGCGATCTGTTCAACTAACTCATCAATACCGTTGAATTTCTTTTCTGCTCTTATACGCATATGCCACTCTACTGTAACATTTTGATCGTATATATCTTTGTTAAATTCAAATAAATGCACTTCAATTGATAATTGACGCTCATCTTCTTTAAAAGTCGGTTTATATCCAATATTACATACACCATCGTACCATTCACCGTGAACTTTTAATCTCACTGCATAAACACCTACAGGTGGCAATAAATACTCATCACTTAAACCTACATTAGCTGTTGGAAAACCAATTTGACGTCCACGTTTGTCGCCGTGTATAACTGTTCCCGCTACAGTATAGGCTCTACCTAAAATAGATGGAATTTGCTCCATTTCGCCATTTCGAATTAACTTTCGTAATGCTGTAGAACTTACTTTCTCTTCTTGAAATTCAACTTTTTCAATCACAGTCTGTGTAAACTCCCCTCTTGCATGAAATGGTAAAGTCTCCATCTTTCCTTTTCCTAAACGTCCATATGAATAATCAAACCCTGCTACTACATGCTTTACATTTAAACCAATAATATAATCATCTACAAATTGTTGCGGTAATAACCCTGCAAATGATTCATCAAATTTAATTACATATAATATGTCGATTCCTAAGCTTTCGACTATTTTTTCTTTATCGCGCATCGGTGTAATATACTCCACATGCGCATCCTTTTTTCCTAAAACAACAGATGGATGAGGATGAAATGTCATAACTGCACTTTTATATCCTCGGTCGTCCGCTATTTTTTTCGCAGTTCGAATTACACATTGATGTCCTAAATGAATGCCATCAAAAAATCCTAATGCCATTACAGTAGGTGGTAATTCTAATTTATTTTGTTCATGTGGATGAGTTAAATGAATAAGTTTCACGCTTGAATTCACCTTTTTCTGTAATAATCCTTCCAATAATTCATTATAGCTTTAGTTCTTGATTATTCACAAGTACTTTCATCGGCTTTAACATACCAGGATGTTTCGGATGATGTTCATAAATTGCTAAGCAACGATCATTTTTATCAAACACTGTAATAAATGGTGCTGTTATTTCTAATTCATTTTTTAAGAACATACCATTCTTTATTTTCTCTGCTTGCTTTTCATCTACAACCATTTTTGGAAACTTACTTAATGCTTCATCAATTGAAATGAAGATAGACTCTACTGTTCCATTTTGCACGTTTTCTTCAATTTCTTCAAATGATATGCAATCTTCTAATAAAAATTCACCAGATGCCGTTCTTATAAGGTGCGACATATGTGATGGGAAACCAAGTTTTTCCCCGATCATTACAGCTAACGTTCTTACATATGTTCCTTTACTACACGTTACACGGAAACGGAATGAAATATTTTCTCCTTCAAAAACTTCACGATCATCAAGTAATATGAATTCATGAATTGTAATTGTACGAACTGGACGTTCCACCTCTTGCCCTGCTCTTGCATATTCGTATAATTTTTTCCCGTTTACTTTTACAGCCGAGAACATTGGTGGCATTTGTTCAATCGTGCCTGTTAATTCCGCAAGGACTTTCTCTACTTCCTTACGAGTAATAGTACGATCTACATTTTTCGTTTCAACAACCTCACCAGAAGCATCTTCAGTTGTCGTTGAAAACCCTAATGTTACTTCACCTTCATATGTTTTCGTTTCACTTGTTAAAAATTGTGCAATTTTCGTTGCTCTTCCAACGCAAATTGGTAATACTCCTGTTACATCAGGGTCTAATGTTCCCGTATGACCAATTCTCTTTTCTCGCAATATCTTTCTTAATTTAAATACACAATCATGTGATGTCATGCCTTTTGGCTTATGTAATAATACTACACCTTCCATATATGTTCACCTCATCATAATTCTCTCGTAGTAAATATCCAAAACTTATTTTGCATTGAAAAAATGGATAGACAAATGTCTATCCATTATTCTTCACGTTTACCGTCTTTATTAATTTCATGTAAAAGTGTATCAATTCGATGACCATATCCGATAGACTCATCAAACTCAAAGGTAATTTCTGGTGTTTTACGAAGACGAATACGTTGGCCAATTTCTGAACGAATAAAGCCTTTTGCCTTCGCTAAACCTTTTAAAGTATTTTCTTTCTGTTCTTCATCACCTAAAACAGAAATATATACTTTAGCAATTTGTAAATCACCACTCACTTGTACATCAGTTACTGTAACAAATCCAATACGTGGGTCTTTAATTTTACGACTGATAATGTCGCCTAATTCTTTTTTCATTTGCTCGCCCACACGGTTCGCACGTAATTTCATAACTCTTCACCTCATTCAATACCATTCCAAATGTGTTATTGTACGTTCAATTTCAGGAAATGAATCGATGTACTCAAGTACACGATTCATTTCTTTCTCACAGATAACACGATTTGAGGATACGGAAACAACTGCAATTTCTGTACGTTGCCATACATCTTGGTGCCCAACTTCAGAAACAGCTACATTATAGCGCTGTTTTACACGAGTTAACACACGTTGTAAAATTGCACGTTTCTCTTTTAAAGAATGCACATCGTAAATCATACACTCGAATGAGAGTGAAGCGATAATCATCGCTTCACTTCTTCCATAATGTACGCTTCAATGATGTCCCCTTCTTTAAGATCATTATATCTCTCAATTGTAATACCACACTCATAGTTTTGTGCAACTTCTTTTACGTCGTCTTTGAAACGTTTTAACGTATCAAGTTGTCCTTCGAAAATTACTACGCCGTCACGGATAATACGTACGCCACTATCACGCGTAATTTTACCGTCTGTTACGTAACAACCTGCGATTGTTCCAACTTTTGTTACTTTAAACGTTTGACGAACTTCTGCTTGACCGATTACTTTTTCTTCGAATTCTGGATCAAGCATACCTTGCATAGCTGCTTCAATCTCTTCGATTACTTTATAAATAATACGGTGTAAACGAATATCAACGTTCTCTAATTCAGCTGTACGCTTCGCGTTCACATCTGGACGTACGTTAAATCCAATTACAATTGCATTAGATGCAGAAGCTAAAATGATATCAGATTCTGTAATCGCACCTACACCAGTGTGAATGATTTTAACTTTTACGCCTTCAACATCAATTTTACGAAGTGATGCTGCCATCGCTTCAACAGAACCTTGTACGTCTGCTTTTACGATTAAGTTAATTTCTTTTACATCGCCCTCTTGGATTTGTTGGAATAAATCTTCAAGGCTTAATTTAGATTTCTCACCACGTTGTGCAACTAACGCTTCTTGTGCACGTGATTCACCAATTTGACGAGCTTTCTTCTCATCAGCAAATGCCATGAAACGATCTCCAGCCTGTGGTACTTCGTTTAAACCAGTAATTTCAACAGGAGTTGATGGACCAGCAACTTTTACACGACGACCAATATCACTTACCATTGCACGAACACGTCCGAATGAAGTTCCAACAACGATTGGATCTCCAACTCGAAGCGTACCATTTTGAACAAGTAATGTCGCGATAGTTCCTTTACCTTTATCAAGCTGTGCTTCGATTACTGTACCAGTTGCATAGCGGTTTGGATTTGCTTTATATTCTTCTACTTCACTTACAAGAAGGATCATTTCTAGTAAGTTGTCAATGCCTTCGCCTTGAATTGCAGAAATTGGTACGAAAATAGTATCTCCGCCCCAAGCTTCTGGAACTAATTCATATTCAGTTAGTTCTTGCATTACGCGATCAGGGTTTGCAGCTGGTTTATCCATTTTATTCACAGCAACAATAATTGGTACTCCTGCTGCCTTCGCATGGTTAATTGCTTCAACCGTTTGTGGCATAACACCGTCATCCGCTGCAACAACAAGGATTGTAATATCCGTTACTTGTGCCCCACGAGCACGCATCGTTGTAAATGCTGCGTGACCAGGTGTATCTAAGAATGTAATCTTCTTATCGTTTACTTCAACTTGATATGCACCGATATGCTGAGTAATTCCACCCGCTTCGCCTGCAGTTACTTTTGAGTTACGAATAGAATCCAGTAATGTTGTTTTACCATGGTCAACGTGTCCCATGATTGTAACTACAGCTGGACGTTCTTTTAAGTTCTCTTCATCATCTTGCTCATCAATGAATGTTTCAAACTCAGTCTCGCTTACAATTACTTCTTCTTCTACTTCAATACCGTAGTCGTTAGCAATTAACTCAATTGTATCTTTATCCAAGTCTTGGTTAATTGTTGCCATAATTCCAAGCATGAAGAGCTTCTTAATAATTTCAGATGGCTCTTTGCTTAATTTTTTAGCAAGATCTCCTACTGTAAGGCTTCCAGAGAAAGTAATTTTATCTGGTGTTTCTACAATTTGAGTTTGTTGTCTACCAGCAAAGTTCTCTTGACGTTTGTCTTCGTTTCCTTTGCCTTTTTTCTTTTTCTTATTGCTGTTCTTTTTACTGCGAACAACTTTTTCTTCTACTTCAAACTCATCTGCAACAGAAGGTTTTTCAGTTTGATATTCATTATCTAATTTATTTACTACTTCATCGTCTAACATTGTCATATGATTCGAAACCTCGATATTCATTTCTTTTAGTTTTGTCATAAGATCTTTACTTGAGATATTATGTTTTTTTGCATATTCATGCACTCGAATTTTACTCATACCTTCACCCCCGGTAATTTGTATCGAGCATGCTACGCAGCTTTTTCGCAAAGCCTACATCTAACACAGCTACAACGACTCGCTCATCTCTCCCAATCGCATGCCCTAATTGTTGTCGATTTTCGACCTTTCTCATTGGTACGTTGTAGTACGTAGTTTTATCTGTGATGCGTTTTGTAGTATTTACTGACGCATCTTCAGATAGCAATACAAGTTTTGCTTTGCCACTTCGTACTTCTTTTAAAACGAGTTCTTCACCCGAAATAATTTTCCGAGCCCGGTTTGCTAGTCCTAAAAACGATTTCCAATCGGACACTTATTTCGACTCCTTCTCAACAAGCTCAAGAAGCTCTTCATATAAAGAACCGTCGATTTTCGCTTTTAGATGATGTTCCAAAACATTTTTCTTTTGAGCTTGAAGAATGCTCTCCTTGTCCTTCGACAAGTAAGCACCTCGTCCTGATTTTTTCCCAGTTAAATCAATGGACACTTCTCCCTCTTTGGAACGAACAATGCGAACGAGCTCTCGTTTTGATTTCATTTCTTGCGTTGCAACACATTTTCGTAACGGAACTTTTCGATTGCTCATACTCATCACCTCTATTCGATTTCGTCTTCCACTGAATCGAATCCAAATGCGATTACGCTATCTTCTTCTGTTACAATACCAAGTTGTTTCGCATCAGACTCACTCTTAATATCAATTTTCCAGCCTGTTAATTTAGCTGCAAGACGTGCATTTTGTCCACGCTTACCGATAGCTAATGATAACTGGTGGTCTGGAACAACTACTGTTGTCGCTTTTTCTTCTTCATCTACAAGTACTTTAACAACTTGTGATGGGCTTAATGCATTTGCAACATATTCAACTGGATCATTTGACCAGCGGACGATGTCAATTTTTTCACCTTTTAATTCGTCTACAATGCGTTGTACACGTTGCCCTTTTGGTCCTACACAAGAACCAACTGGATCAACATCAGTGTTCTCTGCATATACAGAGATCTTAGAGCGATCGCCAGCTTCACGTGCTACAGAACGAATTTCTACAGTTCCATCATAGATTTCAGGAACTTCCATTTCGAATAAACGTTTTAAAAGACCAGGATGTGTACGTGATACGTAAATTTGTGGTCCTTTTGTCGTTTTTTCTACTTTCGTAATGAATACGCGAATACGATCATGTGGTTTGTATTGCTCATTAGGCATTTGCTCACTTACAGGTAATAAAGCTTCTACTTTTCCTAAGCTTACATAGATGAAACGAGCATCTTGACGTTGTACAATACCTACCATAATATCTTCTTCACGGTCACTAAACTCAGAGTAAATAACACCGCGCTCTGCTTCACGCACTCGTTGTGTGACAACTTGTTTTGCAGTTTGTGCTGCAATACGACCAAAGTCTTTTGGTGTTACTTCAATTTCTAGTACGTCACCATCTTGGTAGTTTGGATTAATTTGTCTTGCTTCCTCTACAGAAATTTCAAGACGTGGATCAAACACATTGTCTACTACGTCTTTACGTGCTAAAACTTGAATTGTTCCCACTTCTGGGTTAAAGCTCACACGAACGTTTTGTGCTTGATTAAAATTGCGCTTATAAGCAGAGATTAAAGCTGCTTCAATCGCATCAATAATAATGTCTTTGCTAATGCCTTTTTCAGATTCTAATACGAGCAAAGCATCTAATAACTCAGTGCTCATGAAGATCCCCCTTCTAACTAAAACGTAACAGCAAGTCGCGCATTTGCGACTTTATCCATCGAAATTTGGATTTCTTTTTTACGTGTTTTAATTGTTAATAATAATGTTATTGTTGTACCATCGTAAGAAAGCAGTTTTCCTTCAAACATCTTTTCACCATCAATCGGCTCATATGTTTTAATTGCCACTTGTTTTCCTACCGCTTGCTGGAAGTCTTTTTCTTTCTTTAATGGGCGTTCCGCTCCAGGAGATGATACATCCAAAAAGTAAAGATGAGGAATTGGATCCTCTTTATCTAAAGCTTCGCTTAAACGTTCACTTACCGCACCGCATTCTTCAATGTCGACTCCCTTTTCAGAATCGATGAATACGCGTAAGAACCAGTCTTGTCCTTCTTTCACATACTCTACATCTACAAGTTCAAGATTTAACTCTTCAACGATCGGCTGCGCAAATGCTTCTACAACTTCTGTGACTTTCTTATCCATAAACAGCCTCCTTCCTGCCGTCATGTACCATTTAAAAGAAGAAGACCCCGCCACTTTAAAAACGGTCTATCTTATTCTTTCTCGTTAGCTAACAAAAGCCCCTGCTGTTCAGCAGGGATTATCTGTCTTAGTATTACCAAATTTAAGAAGTAAAACTTGTAACAAAATATGTATATACGACAGAAATCTTTTACCTATCTACGTAGAGAAAACATAGATAGTAACACGAAAGAGTGGGTTTCCCCACTCTTTTCTTTACACAATATACATGACATGGTTATCTCGGTTAATAGTATATCATAGGAAATGTTGATTTGCAAAGACTTTTCCTACCTACTAGAACAGTGATAACTGGTTTTGATCCGGTAAATCTCCTAAACAACCTTGACTATCTAAATACTCAATAATTGTTTTCGAAACCTTACTACGCTGCTGCAAGTCCTCTTTTGATAAGAAGTCTCCATTTTTACGTGCTTCCACAATACTTAAAGCTGCGTTTGTACCAAGACCAGGTACCGCATTAAATGGAGGAATTAATGTGTCTCCATCAATAATAAATTCTGTTGCATGTGAGCGGTATAAATCCACCTTTTGGAATGAGTATCCACGCTCACACATTTCAAGTGTCATTTCTAGTACTGTTAATAAACTTTTCTCTTTCGGCGCTGCATCCAATCCTTTTTGAGCAATTTCATCAATTCTTGCACGTATAGATGCTGAACCTTTCGCCATTGCCTCTACATCAAAATCATCTGCACGAACTGTAAAATATGCGGCATAGAATAACAGTGCAAAATGTACTTTAAAGTATGCGATACGTACAGCCATAAGTACGTAAGCAGCCGCATGGGCTTTAGGGAACATGTATTTAATCTTCTTACATGAATCAATATACCAACCTGGTACATTATTATTTTTCATGTCTTCTTCCCATTCTTCCGGTACACCTTTACCTTTACGAACCGACTCCATGATTTTGAAGGCTAATGATGGATCTAGACCTTGATAGATTAAATATACCATGATGTCATCACGACAACCGATAACTTCGCTCAGCGTACATGTACCGTTATAAATTAACTCGTTTGCATTACCAAGCCATACGTCAGTACCATGTGATAGTCCAGAAATTTGGACTAACTCTGAGAATGTCGTCGGTTTTGTCTCTTCTAACATCTGTCTTACGAATTTTGTACCAAACTCTGGTATACCAAGTGTACCTGTTTTACAGTTAATTTGCTCTTCCGTTACCCCTAACGATTCTGGACCAGAGAAAATTTTCATTACTTCTGGATCATCCGTTGGGATTGTTTTCGGATCAATACCACTTAAATCTTGTAACATACGAATAACGGTCGGATCATCGTGTCCTAGTATATCAAGTTTTAATAAATTATCATGAATCGAGTGGAAATCAAAATGCGTTGTTCTCCATTCAGCACCAATTGAATCAGCTGGGTACTGTATTGGTGAGAAATCAAAGATATCCATGTAATCTGGCACAACGATAATACCGCCTGGATGCTGTCCTGTTGTACGTTTTACACCGGTACACCCTGCTACTAAGCGATCAATCTCTGCATTTCGAATCGTTAAGTTATGATCATTTGCATAACCTTTTACATATCCGTAAGCAGTTTTTTCCGCAACTGTACCAATCGTTCCTGCACGATATACATAGTCTTCACCGAACAGTACTTTCGTATAGTTATGGGCACGTGGTTGGTATTCCCCGGAGAAGTTCAAATCGATATCGGGCACCTTATCTCCTTTAAATCCAAGGAACGTTTCGAAAGGAATGTCATGTCCATCTTTTACATATGGAATATTACAAGCAGGACATTCTTTATCTGGTAAGTCAAAACCAGAACCTACAGAACCATCATTAAAGAATTCTGATTGCTTACACTTCGGACATACATAGTGTGGTGGTAATGGGTTTACTTCTGTAATTTCCATCATCGTTGCAACAAATGATGACCCTACCGATCCACGCGAACCTACTAGATATCCGTCTACTAACGATTTTTTCACAAGCTTATGTGAAATTAAATAAATTACGGCGAATCCATGCCCAATAATACTTTTTAATTCTTTTTCTAAACGTGCTTCTACAATTTCCGGTAGCTCTTCACCATAAATGCTACGCGCCATTTTATAACTCATATCACGCGTTTCATCATCAGCACCTTCAATTTTCGGTGTGTATAGATCGTCTTTTACTGGATGCACATCACCAATTAATGACGCAATCTTTTGTGTATTTGTTACAACAACTTCTTTCGCTTTGTCTTCACCTAAGAATGAAAAACATTCTAACATCTCATCAGTTGTACGGAAATGTACTGGCGGTAATGAATGTCGATTTAACGGATTGGCTCCGCCCTGCGAACTGACTAAAATTTTACGATACATCGCATCCTCAGGGTCTAAATAATGCACGTTTCCTGTAGCAACAACTGGTTTATCTAACGTCTCACCTAGTTTTACTAAGTTAGAAATAATTGTTTTTAATTGACCTTCGTCTCGAACAAGCTCACGTTCTACTAAATGACGCAACACCTCTGGAGGCATTACTTCAATGTAATCATAGAACTGGGCAATTTCTTCTACCTCTTCAGGTGCCTTTTGCATCATTGCCTCGAACACTTCACCTTTATCACAAGCCGTTCCTACTAAAATCCCTTCACGATATTTTTTTAATAGTGATCTCGGCACACGTGGTACACGGTAAAAGTAATTAAGGTGAGAATATGAAACAAGTTTATATAAATTTTTCAATCCAACATCTGATGTGGCAAGTAACGTCATATGACTTGGACGGCCACGCTTATACGCATCCCCTTGTCCCATGCTATCATTTAATTGATCGTGATATTCAAATCCCTTTTCAATTACGTCTTTCAACATTTTCACAAGTAAATATCCCGTCGCTTCTGTATCATAAATCGCACGGTGATGTTGTGTTAATTCAATATCAAGTTTTTTACACATCGTATTTAATCGATGATTTTTCATTTCTGGGAATAAAAATCGTGCAAGTTCTAACGTATCAATAACTGGATTATTCGTTTTTTCTAGTCCAGCCTTTTTAAAACCTACGTTAATAAAGCCCATATCAAAGCTCGCGTTATGGGCAACAAGTGTATGGTCGCCCATCCATTCCTCAAACTTTTTAAACACTTCGTCCACTTCAGGTGCATCAGTTAACATATCATCCGTAATACCTGTCAATTCAATAATCGTCGCTGATAATGGTTGATGTGGATTTGCGAAAGATTCAAAGCGATCAATAATTTCGCCACCCTTTACTTTTACGGCAGCCAACTCAATGACTGTATCGTATACAGCTGATAAACCTGTCGTCTCAACGTCGAAAACAACATACGTTTCCTCTGCAAGTAAACGATGCGCTTCGTTATACGCTATCGGTACACCATCATTAACTAGATTTGCTTCTACACCATATATAACTTTAACACCAGCCTTCTTCCCTGCAGAATACGCCTCTGGGAAGGACTGAGCCACGGCATGATCTGTAACCGCAATAGCCTCATGTCCCCATTTACCAGCTTGAGCAACAAGCTTAGAAACTGGAGTGACAGCGTCCATTTGACTCATCGGAGTATGGAGATGCAGCTCTACTCGTTTTTCGCCTTCTGGTGCTTTATCTTTACGAGACGGTCCTGTTATTTCATTAATATCATTTGCAATCATTACTAAATCTCGAACGAATGTATCGTTTTGAACAGAACCACGCGCTTTCACCCACATTCCTTTTTTCAAGGATTGCAGCATTGGAATATCTTCTTTGTCACGCGAGAACATTTTGATCATAATAGAATCCGTATAATCCGTTATTTTTAAAGTTAATAACGTACGCCCACTACGAAGCTCTTTTGTTTCTACATGGAAGACATATCCTTGAACCGTTTTTCTTCTTTCTTCATCTTGAATTTCTCGCATCGGTGTAATCTCTTCATCTGGCTTAATAAGATACCCGAGTGTAATCGGTCCTTCATACACAACGCTGCTTTCTTCAGCTTGCTTCTTCGCCATTTCTTCCATAGCTTGTATAACACGCTCACGGTCTTCTTGCTGCGTTTGTTCACGAAACTTTTGCATTTCTTCTGTATTTTGCTGTATATGTGTGTCTAACTGAAAACGCGGGAATCCAAAAACTTCGTATTGATCCCCTACTGGTTTCGCAACGTTTTTCTTTAAAGCCGTAGACTCCAGCTCGTTATTTACATTTATTAACAACTTCACTCCATTCACCTGTGGAAGCTGCTTCTTTAAGTATGCGAACATAGGTGAAAATGTAATTCGTTCCGTACAAAGCGGCCAATACGCCCTCACTTCTTCTTCTGTAAATTGTTTATTCTCTGTTTCTAATGCAAATGTTGTTCTTGCAATATGAGAAAATGATTGCTTAAGCTTTGTTTCTAGCAATTCATATAATTCTGTAGGCAAAATACGTGGCACTTGTAAATCAAAATGCCAACTTTTATTCGCTTTATCAATAACGAGCCTTTCAATACCACCGCCTTGTAAATATTGATTTATAAGGTCGTCTGGTATTTGCAACTGCTGGAGCAAAATTTGAAATCGCTCTTGTTGTTCATTTGTTAAAGACATAAGCACTCTCCTTCCATTTGCTATTATAAATTGAAACGTACCACAAAGAAAGATTTCTCACCTCTTCTTTTACAAAATACGTTTACAAAGAAAGAGAAGGTACCCCATTACGAGGTACCTCTTCTTATTTTAAAATATTTGCAATATATGTTTGAAGTTCTTCTACTTTTACTTCTTCAGACTCACCTGTAGCACGTACTTTCACTTCTACAATACCTTCGTCTGCTTTTTTACCAACTGTAACACGAACTGGAAGACCGAATAAATCTGCATCTGCAAATTTAACACCTGCACGTTCTGCACGATCGTCTAATAACACTTCATAGCCTTGTTCTTGTAATGAGTTGTAGATATTTTCACCCATTTCACGTTGTGCATCAGATTTCATATTTACTGGAATTACATGCACATGGAACGGTGCTACCGCTTTTGGCCAAACTAAGCCGTTCTCATCGTTAAATTGCTCTGCAATTGCTGCTACTGTACGAGATACACCGATACCGTAACAACCCATAATAAGTGGTTGTGTTTTTCCATTTTCATCTAGGAATGTTGCGTTCATTGCTTCACTATAACGAGTTCCTAATTTGAATACATGACCAACTTCAATTCCGCGTGCGAAAAGAATTGTTCCGTTTCCATCTGGAGATTGGTCTCCTTCTTGAATAAAGCGTAAATCTGTATATTGACTTACTTTAAAGTCACGTTCTGGATTTACATTTACATAATGGAACCCTTCTTCATTCGCTCCTGAACATCCGTTAACAATTGATGCTACAGCGTGATCAGCAATAATTTCGATATCACCTGTTACATTAATCGGTCCTAATGAACCAACTTCACAATTTAATAATGCTTTTACTTCTTCATGAGAAGCAAGCTCAACAACTGAAGCGCCGTATACATTTTTCACTTTCACATCGTTTACTTCGTGATCACCACGAACAAGTACAACTACTAATTTCTCATCTACTTTAAACACCATAGACTTAATGCACTTGTCAGCTGCAATGTTTAAGAATGCAGATACTTCTTCAATTGCTTTTTGGTCTGGTGTTGCTACTTTTTCAAGTGCTTTTTCTGCTTCGTCACTCTTCGTATACGTAGCTACAACAGGAGCCATTTCGATGTTTGCTGCATAATCAGATGTGTCAGAGTATGCAATTGTATCTTCACCAACATCAGATAATACCATAAATTCATGTGTATCTTTTCCGCCCATTGCTCCAGAATCAGCAATAACTGCACGGAAATTCAAGCCACAGCGAGCAAAAATGTTAGAGTATGCTTTATATAAGCGATCGTATACTTCATCTAAGCTCTCTTGTGTAGCATGGAAAGAGTAGGCATCTTTCATTAGAAACTCTCTTCCACGTAATAAGCCGAAACGAGGTCTTTGCTCATCACGGAATTTTGTTTGAATTTGGTATAATGTTAACGGTAATTTTTTATATGATTTCACTTCATCACGCACAAGATCCGTAATTACTTCCTCATGTGTCGCTCCTAATGCGAATTCACGAGCGTTACGATCTTTCATACGCATTAATTCAGATCCGTAAGAATACCAACGACCTGATTCTTGCCATAATTCTGCAGCTTGCATAGCTGGCATTAATAATTCTACAGCTCCTGCGCGCTCCATTTCTTCTCGAACGATACGTTCTACTTTGTGTAATACTTTTAATCCAAATGGTAGAAAGCTATAAATACCAGAAGCATTTTGACGCATAAAACCTGCACGAAGTAATAGCTGATGACTCTTAATTTCAGCATCAGCTGGAACTTCACGTAATGTAGGACTGAATACCATACTTTGTTTCATTTATTTGCACCTCTTCATTTTACTCTTACACGCAGTAAAACCCCTCACCTCGAGTTAGGTGAGGGATTTTATTCTACGAGCTCTATTTCATTATAAGTTTCACTTTATTTTACAAGAAAAACTTACGAATGTCATTCCAAGTTACAACTAACATAAGTAACATTAATAATGCAAAACCAATAAAGTGAACCATTCCTTCTTTTTGGCGATCAATTGGTTTCCCTCGTAACGCTTCAATTAAGAAGAAGAATAAACGGCCACCATCTAAAGCAGGAACTGGTAATAAATTAAATAAACCAAGATTAATGCTTAGAACTGCAGCTAAACTTAGTACACGCGTAAACCCATAATCTACAACTTGATCTGTTAGATTATAAATTCCTACTGGACCTGATAACTCATTAATAGAAAATTGACCAGTTACTAATTTAACAAGAGATTCAAAAATTAGTTTCGTCCATTGGTACGTTTGTTCAAATCCTGATTTAATAGAACCCATCACTGTTTTCTCTACAGGAGAATAAACACCGATTCTACCAACTTCGTCTTTTCCTTCTTTATCGAGTGTTGGCGTTACTTTCACATTAAACTGTTCATTATCACGCTTTACTTGTAACGTAATTTCTTTATTTGGGTTTTCACGTACAATAGTAACAACATCTTTCCATGTACTTGTGTTTTTCCCATCAATAGCTTGAATTGTATCATTCTCTTTCAATCCAGCTTGCTGTGCTGCACTGTTATCCATCACTTTTCCGACCATTGGTTTGTCAATAGGGACCCCTTGTACAAATCCAAGAATCACAAAAATAACAAATGCTAAAATGAAGTTCATTGCAGGACCCGCAAAGATTGTTAAAGCGCGTTGCCCTAGTTTTTTCGAGCCAAATTGTCTATTATACGGGGCAATTTGAATTTCTTCCCCCGCAGTAATAATACGAGCCTTTTCATTCACTCGGAATGTTTGAAGCTCTTCCTCGTACTCTTCATAGCCCGAAATTGTTAAATTATGCTCCAAATCAGCTTGTTCGACTTCAATAACACGAACATTTGGATACTTTTCATATCCATCAAAAACTAATTTCACAACTTCGTCTTTTTCATTTAATACAAGGCCAACCTTTTTCCCAGGCTTTAACTCAACTGTGTCCGCATCCTCGCCAGCCATTCTTACATAGCCACCAAGGGGCAGTAATCGAATCGTATACACCGTTTCATTCTTTTCAAATGAGAATATTTTCGGACCAAAACCAATCGCAAACTCGCGGCATAAAATACCTGCTCTTTTTGCGAAATATAGATGCCCTAGCTCATGGAAAAATACGAGTGCACCGAAAATTAATATAAAGGCAATCGCTGTATTCAATTCCATAACCACCTTTGCTAAATTTGTTCCATCACAAACCGTCTTGTGGCCGCATCAATTTCCAAAATTTCCTCTAAGCTCGGTCGTGCAATGACATTGTGATGGTTCATTGCTTTTTCAATGAGGTCTTCCACTGTTAAGAAATCAATTCTCTTTTGTAAAAAGGCTTCAACAGCTACTTCATTCGCTGCGTTCATTACAGCTGGCATACTTCCACCTGCTTTTCCAGCTTCATACGCAAAACGTAAACAACGGAATCGTTCTTGGTCCATTTTCTCAAAATGCAACGTCCCTATTTCCCATAAGTTTAACTGTTTTGTGTCTGAAAGAGGCAATCTATCCGGATATGTAAGTGCGTATTGAATTGGTACTCGCATATCAGGTGAACCAAGCTGCGCCATTACACTACGATCTTCAAATTCAACCATAGAATGGATAATACTTTCTTTATGTAAAACAACATCGATTTGCTCATAAGGGATACCAAAAAGCCAATGTGCTTCAATTACTTCTAGTCCCTTATTCATCATTGTAGCAGAATCAATTGTAATTTTCGAACCCATTGACCAGTTTGGATGTCGAAGCGCATCTTCTACGGTCACATGATGCAATTCATCCCTCGTTTTATCGCGGAAACTTCCACCAGAAGCCGTTATAATAAGACGAGAAACTCTTTTTTCATTTTCACCATTCAAGCATTGAAAAATAGCCGAATGTTCACTATCAACTGGAAGTAACGAAACATTATGTTTTCGTGCTGCTTCCATTACAAGATGTCCTGCAGTTACTAACGTTTCTTTATTTGCAATTCCAATTGTTTTTTTCGCCTCAATTGCACGAAGTGTTGGTAACAACCCTACGCTACCTACAACAGCATTTACTACAATCTCCGCATCTGGATGTAGTGCTACTTCTAAAAGTCCTTCACTACCATATACAATTTTTGTATTACCAGAAACAGATTGTAATTTTAAAACATCTTCTTCTCTTTGCACAGAGACGATTTGCGGAGAAAATTCTTGAATTACCTTTACTGCGTAGTCAATATTTTTCCCTACAGAAAAAGCAACGAGACGGAATTGGTCTGGGTGCGAGCGTAATACATCTAAAGTTTGTGTACCAATTGATCCGCTTGCACCTAATAAACTAATGTTTTTCATGACTCCAACCCCTCGTTCATTTATTAATTATATTGTAATAAGAAGTAGAGAATTGGTAAAACGAATAACCAACTATCTGTTCGGTCTAATATACCACCATGCCCAGGTAAAATTGTACCTGAATCCTTTACGCCATAATGACGTTTAAAAGCAGATTGTACTAAATCACCAATTTGTCCAAAAATAGAAATAATAATTGTCAGCACAATTAAAATTACTACATTCGATTCGACTGGGAAGAACACGTTGTAAACAAGTGCCACAATAATTCCACAAACGATGCCCCCTAATGAACCTTCAATCGTTTTATTTGGACTGATTTCTGGCCACAATTTTCTCTTGCCCAATGCTTTTCCTACGAAATATGCGCCTGAATCAGTAGCCCATATAACAAATAATGCGCAAAATACATATTTAATTCCTAATATTCTCGTTTCATTTAAATATAAGAATCCCATTGCCACATATGTCGTTGCCATCAGTAAAAATGAAGCATTATCAAAAGTAAATGTATTCTTAGAAAGGACTGTATATGATAAAAGTAATAAAACAATCACAAATGTGATTTCCAATTTACCTAATCCAATCCATGTAAACAGTTCTGATGCACTACTTGGAATTAAAAGAATCCACAATAATACTGCAGCTAAAACTGTCGGTACTGAAATAAGCGTAAGCTTATTCATACGAATTAATTCATATAAACCTATAGAAGCAAGTGCATACACTAAAACCGTAAAAGGCACGCCACCGTATATTACGATGGGAATGAATAGCGCGGCAGCAACCACTCCAGTAATAATTCTCTGTTTCACTACCAAACCCTCTCTTTCTACACGCCTCCGAATCTGCGCCCTCTATGTTGAAAGTCAGTAATCGCATTTAGCAAATGTTCTTCTTTGAAGTCTGGCCAATACACGTCTGTAAACCAAAACTCCGAATATGCAATTTGCCATAACATGAAATTACTAATACGTAGCTCTCCGCTTGTTCGGATTAACAACTCTGGATCAGGTAAAGAACTCGTCATTAAGTAGGAGGAAAGCATTTCTTCACTTACCTCTTCAGAACGAATTTTTCCTTCCTCATTATCTTTCATCATATGTTGCACAGCAGAAACGATTTCATCTCGACTTCCATAGTTTAACGCGAAATTAAGAATTAATCCCGTATTCTCTTTCGTATCTTCCATGGCTTTCTCCATCGCTCTGCGTGTATGCGTAGGAAGACGATCTTTTTGCCCTATTACTCGGACTTGTACGTTTTCTTCAATCAATTCTGGTAAAAATGTACCTAGAAATTCTTCTGGAAGCTTCATTAAATAATCAACTTCCTTTTTCGGTCTTTTCCAGTTCTCAGTTGAAAAAGCATAAAGAGTTAACACTTTCACATTAAGTTTACTTGCAAATTTTGTAATTTTCTTTACAACTTGCATACCTTCATGATGTCCCGCAATACGAGGCATTGCTCTCCTCTTTGCCCATCTTCCATTCCCATCCATAATGATGGCAATATGTTCTGGGATATATCCTTTTTTCACTTCTTCAACGAGATGATCAAACGATGTGTCCTTTTTACCTTTAAAAAAAGGAAAGTTTTTAAACATCATTCATACCCTCCAGCAAGCAGACGTATGCCTAAAAGTGTAAAAAGACCCCCTTAAGAAGAGGGTCATAATTGCGAAGTTATCGCTATTACACTTCCATGATTTCTTTTTCTTTGTTTTTTGCGATTTCGTCAACTTTTGCAATATATTTATCTGTTTCTTTTTGGATATCTTCAGTATATCCTCTTAAATCATCTTCTGTAATCTCGCCAGCTTTTTCAAGCTTCTTAAGATCATCATTTCCGTCACGACGTACGTTACGAACAGCAACTTTAGCTTCTTCAGCATATTTTTTCACAACTTTTACAAGATCACGACGACGTTCTTCTGTTAATGCAGGGAATGCAATACGAATTACAGTTCCATCATTAGAAGGATTTAAGCCTAAATCTGCTTTTAAAATTGCTTTTTCAATATCACCGATAGAAGTTTTATCATAAGGTTGAATTACTAGTAAACGCGCTTCTGGAACTGTAATGTTCGCTAATTGCACAACTGGTGTTGGTGCACCATAGTAATCAACTTGTACCTTATCTAATACAGACGCGTTTGCACGGCCAGCACGAACTGTTGCTAATTCACGAGAATAAGCAGCAACTGCTTTTTCCATTTTTTCATTTGAAGACTTCAATACTTGTTGTCCCATATTTATTTCCCCCTTACCACTGTTCCGATATTTTCGCCTAAAACGGCACGTTTAATATTACCTTTTTCCATAACTGAGAATACAATTAATGGAATATCATTATCCATACATAGAGAAGAAGCTGTAGAATCCATTACACCTAAACCTTCTTTTAATACGTCTAAGTAAGTAAGCGTTTCATATTTCGTAGCTGTTGGATCAATAGATGGATCCGCATTATATACACCATCTACATTGTTTTTCGCCATTAAAATTACATCTGCTTCAATTTCTGCCGCACGTAATGCTGCTGTTGTATCTGTAGAGAAGTATGGGTTACCTGTACCTGCTGCAAAGATAACAACACGTTTTTTCTCTAAGTGACGAACTGCTTTACGACGAATGTAAGGTTCTGCAACTTGACGCATCTCAATTGAAGTTTGTACACGAGTTTGAATTCCGATATTCTCCAAGCTATCTTGAAGAGCTAATGAATTCATAACTGTCGCTAACATGCCCATGTAATCTGCCCCTGCACGATCCATGCCCATTTCACTTCCAATTTTCCCACGCCAAATGTTACCGCCACCAACAACAACAGCAACCTCTACATCAAGTTCTGCAATTTCTTTTACTTGTTCCGCAACTGACTTAATAACAGTTGGGTTAATTCCAAATCCTTGCTCTCCAGCTAAAGCTTCTCCACTTAGCTTTAAAACGACACGATTATATTTCGGTTTACTCATAATGAACCTCCAATTGCTTACATCTTTATTTTAAAAAAGGGAACACAATGTGTTCCCTAATCTGTATTAGTTGCTACCTTTTACTTGGTTCATTACTTCTTCAGCAAAGTTGTCTTCGCGTTTTTCGATACCTTCACCAACAGCGTAGCGAACGAATCCTTTTAATGTTCCGCCTTTAGACTCAACGAACTGACGAACTTTCATATCAGGGTTTTTAACGAATGCTTGGTCAAGTAAGCAAATCTCTTCGAAGAATTTGCCTAAACGGCCTTCAACCATTTTTGCAACGATTTTCTCAGGCTTGCCTTCGTTTAATGCTTGTTGTGTTAATACTTGACGCTCATGCTCAACTTCTTCAGCTGTTACAGCATCGCGGTCGATGTATTTAGGGTTAACTGCAGCGATGTGCATTGCAACATCTTTAGCAGCAGCTTCATCAGTAGAACCTTCAAGAACTGTTAATACACCAATGCGTCCACCCATGTGTAGGTAAGCGCCGAATGCATCTGCATCAGTTTTTGATACGATTTCGAAACGACGAAGTGTAAGTTTTTCACCAATTTTAGCGATTGCTTCGTTGATGTGCTCTTCAACTTTTTTACCGTTTTCCATTGTTTGAGCCATAGCTTCTTCAACGTTAGCTGGTTTGTTAGTTAATAAGTGAGCAGCTAATTCTTTAATTAGTGTTTGGAAACCTTCGTTTTTCGCAACGAAATCAGTTTCAGAGTTTAATTCTAAGATTAAAGCGTCGTTACCGTTTGTTTCGATGAAAGTTAAACCTTCAGCAGCAATGCGGTCAGCTTTTTTAGCAGCTTTCGCAATACCTTTTTCACGTAAGAAGTCAATTGCCTTCTCCATGTCGCCGTTAGTTTCTGTTAAAGCTTTTTTGCAGTCCATCATACCTGCGCCAGTTTTTTCACGTAATTCTTTTACCATTTGAGCAGTGATTGCCATACTTTTCATCCTCCTAAAATATGTATTTATACCTTTTATAAAGGTGTTTATACCTTAAAAAAGGTGATAAAAGGCCGAACCCCTTATCACCTTTCCAACTTTGTTACGCAGTAACAGTTTCTTCACCTTGTTTTGCTTCAAGGATCGCGTCTGCCATTTTAGATGTAAGAAGTTTTACAGCACGAATTGCATCATCGTTTGCTGGGATAACGTGATCGATTTCGTCTGGATCACAGTTTGTATCAACGATACCGATGATTGGAATGTGTAATTTGCGTGCTTCAGCAACTGCAATACGCTCTTTACGAGGGTCTACTACGAATAATGCACTTGGAAGACCTTTCATATCTTTAATACCGCCTAAGAATTTCTCAAGACGCTCTAACTCTTTTTTAAGTTGAACAACTTCTTTCTTAGGAAGTACTTCGAAAGTACCATCTTCTTGCATTCTTTCGATGTCTTTAAGACGCTTGATACGCTTTTGGATTGTTTGGAAGTTTGTTAAAGTTCCGCCTAACCAACGTTGGTTAACGAAGTACATACCAGCACGAGTTGCTTCTTCTTTAATAGCTTCTTGTGCTTGTTTTTTAGTACCTACGAATAAGATGTCTCCGCCTTCAGCAGCGATGTCGCGCATCGTTCTGTAAGCTTCCTCAACTTTTTTCACAGTTTTTTGTAAGTCGATGATGTAGATACCGTTACGCTCTGTGAAAATGTAACGCTTCATTTTTGGGTTCCAACGACGAGTTTGATGTCCGAAATGAACACCAGCTTCAAGCAATTGCTTCATAGAAATTACTGACATAATATAGTTCCTCCTAAATGGTTTTTGATATCCTCCGTTTACTTCATCTCTAAGCGAAACTACAAACGTAGCACCAACACTTAAATCAGTAAACGTGTGTACTTTGTACTGACACCACTGCTTACTATATCATACTGAAATATTACAATCAAGTCGAAAATGCGAACAATGTAAAACTTTCTTTGTTCATACTCGAATTCTAGTATTACCAACCTTCATTTCTTTTAAGCAAAAAAATAAATACAATTAATAGTTTTCTCAGAAAACACGCTTATGACACTTTTCACAAGCACCATCTATCCATTGCACATAAAAAACTCTCCTCAATCGAGGAGAGTTTTTACAAATTAGTTTGTTTTTAATTTAGCAAGTTCCTGTAGAAACTTGTCGTTTAGCACTTTAATGTATGTTCCTTTCATACCTAAAGAACGAGACTCAATAACACCAGCACTTTCTAATTTACGTAGTGCATTTACGATTACAGAACGAGTAATTCCTACGCGATCAGCAATTTTACTTGCAACAAGTAAACCTTCTGTTCCATTTAATTCTTCGAAGATGTGCTCAATTGCTTCTAACTCACTGTAAGATAATGAGCTGATCGCCATTTGAACAACAGCTTTACTACGTGCTTCCTCTTCGATTTCTTCTGCTTTTTCACGTAAGATTTCCATACCTACAACAGTTGAGCTGTACTCAGCAAGGATTAAATCATCATCTAAGAACTCTTGACCAAGACGAGCTAATACTAATGTACCTAGACGCTCACCGCCACCAACGATTGGTACGATTGTAGTTAAACCTTGACCAAATAATTCTCTGTTTTCTACTGGGAATGCTGTGTAAGCACTGTTCACATCTAAGTTTGAAGATGTTTCTGTAATGTTGAATAAGCTTTGTGTATATTCTTCTGGGAATTGACGTTCTGCAAGCATTTGCTTCATGCGTTCGTTTTCGATTTGTTGGTGAATTGCATAACCTAGTAATTTACCACGACGGCTAACTACGAATACGTTTGCTTCGATTACTTCACACATTGTGTCAGACATTTCTCTAAAGTTTACAGGCTTCCCTGCTGCGCTCTGTAATAACGCATTTAATTTTCTCGTTTTTGCTAATAATTCCATTTCAAAAGTTCCTCCTACATGTTACTCACATATTTTTTCATCACTTGGAAACTAGGGCGAGTCACCTGATGACACTATTACAAAATAAACTGGCTCACATCTTTATTTTTAGCAATTGTTGCTAATTTCTCCTCAACGTATTGAGGTGTTATCGTTATTTTCTCTAACGTAATTTCAGATGCTTCAAACGATAAATCTTCAAGGAGCTTCTCCATAATCGTATGAAGTCTTCTTGCTCCAATATTATCTGTATCCTGATTAACTTGATAAGCAATCTCAGCAATCTTACGAATAGCTTCGTCTGAAAATTCAATTTCTATACCTTCAGTCGCCAATAATGCCATATATTGTTTAATTAACGCATTGTCAGGCTCGATTAGTATTTTAACAAAATCGTCTGTCGATAATTTTGTTAATTCTACTCGAATCGGAAATCTCCCTTGCAATTCCGGAATTAAATCCGACGGTTTAGACATATGGAACGCTCCAGCTGCAACGAATAAAATATAATCCGTTTTTACTGATCCGTATTTTGTCGCAACATTCGACCCTTCTACAATCGGCAAAATGTCACGTTGCACACCTTCACGTGATACATCTACGCTATTCGACTGCTTACCAGCAATTTTGTCAATTTCATCGATAAAAATAATCCCGAGCTGTTCAGCACGATAAACAGCCTCTTGTGTAACTTCATCCATATCAATTAAGCGCTGTGCCTCTTCATTTGTCAAGAGTTTTCTTGCTTCTTTTACAGAAAGTTTACGTTTTTTCGTTTTTTTCGGCATAAAACTTCCTAGCGCATCTTGGAAATTCATTCCCATTTGCTCCATGCCAGTTCCTTGTAACATATCAAACATGGAAGACTGTTGTTCAGTCACTTCAATCGATACAATTTCGTCTTCAAGAAGCCCTGCAGCAAGCTTTCTCTCCACATCTTGACGCTTCTTTTCGATTTCAACATCTTCTTGTGTATCAGACGTTTGATTCGAATTTTGAGTGCCTCCAAAAAGCATCTCTAATGGATTTTTGAATCCAGATTGTTTCTCTGGACTCGGCACTAAAATTTCAACAAGACGTTGATTCGCTTGCTCTTCGGCTTTATCTTGAACTTTCACTACCATTTCTTCTTTTACGATACGAACCGATGTTTCCACTAGGTCACGTACCATCGACTCTACATCTCTACCCACATATCCAACTTCTGTGAATTTTGTAGCCTCAACCTTAATAAAAGGTGCTCCAACGAGTTTCGCCATTCGTCGTGCTACCTCTGTTTTCCCAACACCTGTCGGTCCAATCATTAAGATATTTTTAGGTGCAATTTCGTCACGTAAATTTTCAGCTAATTTACTGCGACGATATCGATTTCTCAACGCTACAGCAACCGCTTTCTTTGCGTCTTTTTGACCGATGATGTATTGATCTAATTTTTCCACAATTTGGCGCGGAGTAAAATGTAAATGCATATAAAATGCCTCCCTTACGATTCTACAATTCTTCAACAATTATGTTGTGATTCGTATAAACACAAATATCGCCAGCAATCTCTAAACTCGCTTTCGCAATTTGCTTCGCTGTTAAGTGTTCACTTGCATATTGCTTTAAAGCACGACCTGCAGAAAGTGCATAATTCCCACCAGATCCAATTGCTAAAATACCATCATCCGGTTCAATTACTTCTCCTGTACCTGAAACAAGGAGCATAGTTGTTTTATCCATGACAATGAGCATTGCTTCTAGCTGACGTAACATTTTATCGCCACGCCATTGTTTGGCCATTTCAACAGCAGCACGCTGCAAGTTGCCATTATACTCTTCTAATTTCCCTTCAAACATTTCAAAAAGAGTAAATGCGTCAGCAACTGATCCTGCGAAACCAGCCAAAACTTTACCTTGGAAAAGTTTACGAACTTTACGAGCTGTATGTTTCATTACAACAGCATTTCCCATTGTCACTTGGCCATCTCCAGCCATTGCACATTCTCCATTATGATGAACTGCAAATATCGTTGTAGCGTGGAAATTTCCCATAGAAAAAACTCCTTTATTTGTTTTTATAGCTTTTAAAGCAATTTATGCCCGCGGGTGATGCTTCATGTAAACAGAACGCAATCTTTCTTTAGAGACATGCGTATAAATTTGTGTCGTCGACAAATTTTCATGGCCTAATAACTCCTGTACAGTACGTAAATCCGCCCCTTCATCTAGCATATGTGTAGCAAATGTATGCCTTAACATATGGGGACTTATCCGCATTGTCAGCGAAGCCTTTTTAATGAGTTCATTTAAAACATAACGAACTCCACGACTTGTTAGCGGTTTACCTTTCGCATTTAAAAATACCATATGAGAGTCCTCGTCAGTCTTATTAACTAACTGTTTTCTCCCATTCTCTATATAAGTAATTAAAGAATCTTGCGCATAGCTTCCGAACGGAATATACCTTTGTTTTTTTCCTTTTCCCATTACTAAAATTGTTCCCACCGCAAAGTCAATATCGGTAAGTTGTAAATTGACACATTCACTCACACGGATCCCAGTCGCATACATCAACTCTAACAAAGCTTGATTCCTTTGACCTAATGGTGTTTCTGTGTCAGAAACTTCAAATAATTCCTCTAACTCTTCAGCATATAAAAACTTTGGGATTGACAATTCTTTTTTGGGGAGTGACGCAAGTGCAAACGGATTATCCTTTCGATAACCTTCACGCATCAAAAAACGATATAAACTTCGTAAGCTTGATACTTTTCTTGCGACAGATTTACGGGCTAACTTCTCATCGTGCAACGTCGTTAAGTACAAACGAACATCCGCGTATGTAACGTCTAAAAAAGAGGATATGCCTTCTCGTTCCATAAATTGCACAAAATGTTCTAAATCATTTTGATAACTTGCAATTGTATATTTTGAATAATTTCTTTCAATTTGTAAATATCCAACGAATAATTGTAACAATTTCTTCACATTCACACAACTCACCTCAATAAAGGCTACTAAATCGTATCACAACTTAGTAGCCTTTGCAAGAAATTTAACTAAATATTTACAAAATTTCGAATCGTTTCTAAAGCGCGTGCTGCGTACGCTTCATTTCGTTCTGCTTTCTTTTTAATCTTCTTCTCTAACGGTGCAAATAGACCGAAGTTCGCATTCATCGGTTGGAAGTTTTTAGCGTTCGTTGCCGTAATGTAATTTGCCATGCTACCCATCGCAGTTACTGGCGGTAATACAACTGGCTCTTCACCTTGCACAAGACGCGCAGCATTAATTCCTGCTAATAATCCTGATGCTGCCGATTCAACATATCCCTCTACTCCAGTCATTTGACCAGCGAAGAATAAATCATCCCGTTGTTTATATTGATATGTTGGACGAAGCAAATTAGGTGAATTAATAAACGTATTACGATGCATTACACCATAACGTACAATCTCTGCATTTTCTAATCCTGGAATTAACTGTAACACTTCTTTTTGCGGTCCCCACTTTAAATGTGTTTGGAAACCTACGATATTGTATAAAGTCCCCGCTGCATCATCTTGACGTAACTGAACAACAGCATATGGCGTTTTCCCTGTTTTTGGATCTTCCAATCCAACAGGTTTCATAGGTCCAAATACTAACGTCTGTCTCCCTCTACTTGCCATAACCTCTACTGGCATACAACCTTCAAAGAAAATTTCTTTTTCAAACTCTTTTAAAGGCACTGTCTCAGCAGCAATTAGAGCCTCATAAAAACGATCAAACTCTTCTTCTGTCATTGGGCAATTTAAATATGCAGCTTCACCTTTGTCATAACGCGATTTTAAATATACTTTATTCATGTCAATGCTGTCTTTTTCTACGATTGGGGCTGCAGCATCATAGAAGTAGAAATAATCTTCTCCTGTTAATTCTTTCAATTTTGCAGAAAGATCAGGAGATGTTAATGGACCTGTAGCAATAATTGTCGGTCCCTCTGGAATATCTGTAATTTCTTCATTCATTACAGTTACATTTGGATGGTTCTTTACGTATTCTGTTACTTTAGCTGCGAACTCATGACGGTCTACAGCTAAAGCGCCTCCAGCTGGTACAGAGCACTCATCCGCCGCACGAATAATTACAGAATCCATTAAGCGCATTTCCTCTTTAATAACTCCAACTGCATTTGTTAAAGTGTTTGCACGAAGTGAGTTACTACATACTAATTCAGCGAATTTATCTGTGTGATGAGCTGGCGTTTGCCTTACCGGTCTCATTTCATATAATCTAACTTGGACACCACGTTTTGCAATTTGATAAGCTGCTTCACTTCCTGCAAGACCTGCGCCAATGACGTTTACTACTTGTGTTGTCATTTATATCACCTTTCCTTTTCTTCCCGAAAAAAATGTGAGCAGTTACGCTCACATTTGTTGTTCTTCTTCATAATCGCACGAAATACATTGTACTTGCACGCCTTTTTTCAACTTTTTCTCTACAAGCATGCCTTCGCACTTCGGACACTTACGACCAATTGGCTTATCCCAAGATACAAAGTCGCATTCCGGATACGTACCGCACCCATAGAAAAGACGTTTCTTTTTATTACTACGGCGTTCAATAATTTGACCCTTATCACACTTTGGACAAGTAACACCGATTTCTTTCACAATCGGCTTTGTATTACGACAATCTGGGAAATTCGAGCAAGCCATAAATTTCCCGTATTTACCCATTTTAAAGACCATTGGGTGATTACATAATTCACAATCTTCCCCAGCTGGTTCATCTTTAATTTCCACTTCACGCATTTCTTTTTCCGCTTTTTCTAAACGCGGTTCAAAACCTACGTAGAAATCATCAACAATTTTTACCCAATTCGCATTTCCTTCTTCTACTTCATCAAGGCTTTGCTCCATATTGGCAGTAAATTCAATGTTAATAATTTCTGGGAAAAACTCTAAAATAAGTTCAATTACTATTTCACCAAGTTCAGTCGGAACGAAGCGTTTATTATCCAAGCCTACATACCCACGCTTTTGAATCGTTTCAAGTGTAGGTACATATGTCGACGGTCTTCCAATTCCAAGTTCTTCAAGTGTTCTTACTAGGCGAGCCTCTGTATAGCGCGGAGGAGGTTGTGTAAAATGTTGCTTTGGTTCTAAATCCTTTGAAAATACAGTTTCCCCTACTTCTAAAGGCGGCAACATCTTATCCTTTTCTTCAGCACCATCATCTTTTGACTCTACATACACTTTCATAAATCCCGGGAACTTTACAACCGATCCACTTGCACGGAACTGAACATTGTTATTAATGAGTCTCGCTGTCACAGTATCCATTATAGCAGACGCCATTTGACTTGCAACAAATCGCTCCCAAATCAATTTATATAATCGAAGTTGATCACGACCTAAGAAACTTTTTAGTTCCTCTGGCTTTCTCATTACCGAAGTAGGACGAATTGCCTCATGCGCATCTTGTGCATTTGACTTTTTCGTTTCTTTCTTCTTTTCTGTTCCTATGTATTCCGTACCATACGCTTCAGTGATGTAAGTACGAGCCTCTGTTTGAGCTGTTTCTGAGATACGTGTTGAATCAGTTCTCATATACGTAATAAGACCTACAGTTCCTTGTTTTCCAAGATCTATCCCTTCATACAATTGCTGTGCAAGCATCATTGTTTTCTTTGCTCGCATGTTTAACTTACGGGCTGCTTCTTGTTGCAAGGAAGATGTTGTAAACGGTAATGCAGGGTTACGTTTTCGCTCTTTGCGCGTTACATTTTCAACTGAAAACGCATTGTCTTTCATCTGTTCAATTATTTCATTCACTTGCGTTTCATTTGTTAATTGAACTTTTTCACCATCTACACCGTAAAAGCTTGCTTCAAATGTGTCTTTTCCTTTTACAAATTCTGTTTTAATTGTCCAGAATTCTTCAGGTTCAAAGTTTTGAATTTCCCTTTCACGCTCGATGATTAAACGAACTGCTACAGATTGTACACGTCCTGCACTTAATCCTTTTTTTACTTTCTTCCATAATAAAGGACTAATATTGTAACCAACAAGACGATCAAGTATACGTCTTGCTTGTTGTGCATCCACTAAATCCATATTAATTGCACGAGGATGTTTAAATGATTCTTTGATCGCATCTTTCGTAATCTCATTAAACACAACCCGACAATCTGATTCAACGTCCACATTTAACGTATTCGCTAAATGCCAAGCAATCGCTTCCCCTTCACGGTCTGGATCGGCCGCGAGATAGACTTTCTTTGCTTTTTTGGCCGCTGATTTTAAATCTTTTAAGACGGGACCTTTACCACGAATGGTAATATACTTCGGGGTGAAGTTGTTCTTTACTTCTATCCCCATTTGACTTTTTGGCAAATCGCGAACATGTCCCATAGACGCGACAACTTTGTATTTTTTCCCTAAATATTTCTCAATGGTCTTCGCCTTAGAAGGCGACTCCACGATTACGAGGTAATCTGACATGCTAGTGCCTCCTTAAGAGGTGGATTCAAGTCTTCATTAATCTTATTGATTTCTCTTGTTTTTGTCAATCAAGAATGAATATACCATACAGTGCCAATCTACCATTTGTCAATAATTGTTTAATAAAAACATAAAAATATAAGGTTAATTTAAAATCTCTTCCAAGATATCTTCTGCATTTCTTACTAGTTTTGCTCCTTGCTGAATAAGATGATTCGTTCCCGATGCCCCCTCTATAAATATAGGTCCAGGAAGCGCAAATACCTCTCTACTTTGCTCTAACGCAAGGTCCGCAGTAATAAGTGTTCCACTTCTCGATTTCGCTTCTACAACTAAAACACCTTTACTTATACCACTAATAATCCGGTTTCTTTTTGGAAAATACCATTTTTTCGGTGCATAGTGCGGCGGATACTCTGTCAATAACAATATATATTCCTTCCACATTTCATATAAAGGTCTATTTTCTTTCGGATACATAAAAGACAATCCATGCCCTAATATCGCAATAGTCGGGCAATGATGCCTTACTGTAATCTCATGAGACATTGTATCTATCCCTTTTGCAAACCCACTGACAATAAGCCACTCTCTTTCTAATAAAGGGTGTAAAATAAACTTCAAACTCTCATGACCATATAATGATGGTTCTCTCGTTCCAACAACTGCTAATTTATTTACTTTATTCAGGAAATCTTTCTCTCCTTTTCCATATAAAACGAAGGGAGGGTCTTGTATTTCACGTAATAATTGCGGATAATTTTCATCCCATATCGTTATATAAAAAATACGATTTTTCTCTAAATAAGATATATATTGCGGAAGATTTGAACTTTGAAGAAATTTTACTAGTTCTGAAGATTTTTTCGAGGATATTCCAGTGTAGTGTTCCATTTGTTTTTCGTTAAAATTATATATGTTCTCTAATTCTGGATCGACATATAGTAGCCTCTCCATCGCTTTCCAATAATCTGCTAGCAAGTAATGAAGATGTAATAATCTCTCTCTTTTCATCTTGATTCTCCTTACCCATAATTTTTATTATGTAAACAGAAAAAGTCTAAAAAGACACCCTCAAGTAAGAAGGTGTCTTTCAACAGATTAATAGTTTTTACAAGTCTCAAATAAACCTTTTTCTTTTAAAACAGAGATTAGCGTTTCTCCCATAACTGCTGGAGTTTCAGCTACTTTAATGCCACAAGCTTCCATTGTTTTAATCTTTTCAGCAGCAGTTCCTTTACCGCCAGAAATGATTGCACCAGCATGGCCCATACGTTTGCCAGCAGGCGCTGTTTGACCACCAATGAAGCCTACAACAGGTTTTGTCATATTAGCTTTTACCCATTCAGCTGCCTCTTCTTCTGCTGTACCGCCGATTTCACCAATCATAATTACAGCATGTGTTTCTTCATCTTCATTAAATGCTTTTAAAGCATCAATAAAGTCTGTACCGTTAACAGGGTCTCCGCCGATACCTACAGCAGTAGATTGGCCAATACCTTCTTGTGTTAACTGATGTACAGCTTCATACGTTAATGTACCAGAGCGAGATACGATACCAACATGACCTTTTTTATGAATATATCCTGGCATAATACCAATCTTACATTCATCCGGTGTGATTACACCTGGGCAGTTTGGTCCAAGTAAACGTGTATGTTTACCCGCCATATATCTCTTTACGTTTACCATATCTAATACAGGAATCCCTTCAGTAATACATACTACTAAATCAATTTCTGCATCAACAGCTTCCATAATTGCATCTGCCGCAAAAGCGGGTGGAACGTATACAACTGAAGCGTTTGCGCCTGTTGCTTTCACTGCATCTTCTACTGTATCAAATACTGGTACACCTTCAATATCAGTGCCGCCCTTACCTGGTGTTACACCACCGACAATTTTTGTACCGTATTCAATCATTTGTTTTGTATGGAATAAACCTTGAGAACCTGTAATACCTTGAACAATAACTTTTGTATCTTTATTAACTAATACGCTCATTTTTCTCCCCCGCTTTCTATTAGCCCACTAGTGAAACAATTTTTTGTGCACCGTCTGCCATAGATTCTGCTGCAACAATATTTAAGCCAGACTCATTTAAAATTTTCTTACCTAGTTCTACGTTTGTACCTTCAAGACGTACAACTAAAGGTAACTCAAGACCTACTTGTTTCGTTGCTTCAATAACACCTTCTGCAATAACATCACACTTCATAATGCCACCAAAAATGTTAACAAAGATACCTTTTACATTTTTGTCAGAAAGGATAATTTTGAATGCTTCTGTAACTTTTTCTGCAGTTGCACCGCCACCAACATCTAAGAAGTTAGCTGGGTCACCGTGGTAATGTTTAATGATATCCATTGTAGCCATCGCTAAACCTGCACCATTAACCATACAACCGATATTTCCATCTAAAGGAATGTAGTTTAAGTCGTATTTTGAAGCTTCAATTTCTTTTGAATCCTCTTCATCAAGATCACGAAGCTCTAAAATGTCTTTATGGCGATATAATGCATTAGAATCAAAGTTTAATTTTGCATCTAATGCCATAACTTTACCTTCACCTGTTGTAACAAGTGGGTTAATCTCAGCGATAGAGCAATCTTTTTCGATAAACGCACGGTATAAGCCCATCATAAACTTCACAGCTTGTCCTACAAGCTCTTTTGGAATATTGATGTTAAATGCGATTCGGCGCGCTTGGAAACCTTGTAAGCCTACTGCTGGATCAATATATTCTTTAAAGATTTTTTCAGGTGTTTTTTCTGCTACTTCTTCAATTTCTGTTCCGCCTTCTTCAGACGCCATTAAAACAACTTGAGAAGTTGCACGATCTAAAACTAGACCTACATAATATTCTTTTTTAATATCGCAACCTTCTTCGATAAGTAAGCGTTTTACTTCCTTACCTTCAGGACCTGTTTGATGTGTCACAAGTGTAGTTCCTAAAATGCTTTCTGCATATGTACGAACTTCATCTAAATTTTTTGCAACTTTTACTCCGCCAGCTTTGCCGCGTCCACCAGCGTGAATTTGTGCTTTCACTACACATACATCTGTTCCTAATTCTTTCGCCGCTTCTACAGCTTCTTCTACTGTAAATGCAACCTTCCCGTTCGGAACGCTAACCCCATAGCTTCTAAGGACTGCCTTACCTTGGTACTCATGGATATTCATGGTCCCATCCTCCCCTGTTTTCCTGTTTTACTCGAAAAGTTTTTTAATGTTTAAAAAACATTACATTGCCATTGTATAAGATGATTGGCACGCTGTCTACAATAAAGTGTCAGAAAACTGAAATCGCTTTATTCTTTTTCGGAAATAGTAATGTTTATATGCCAAAATAAAAAAATAAGCTGTATATTTACAGCTTATTTTTGAATCATATCTTTAATTGGCGCGAATGACTTTCGGTGTTCATCTAATACTCCATGCACTTGAATTGCCTCTAAATGTTGCTTTGTGCCATATCCCATATGTTGCTCAAATCCATATTGAGGATACTTCTCTCCCAGTTCTTTCATCATACGATCTCTCGTTACTTTTGCGATAATGGATGCGGCTGAAATCGAAACACTTTTCGCATCACCTTTAATAATTGATGTTTGTGGAATTGGTGTAGGAAGTTTCATCGCATCAATTAATAAATGTTGGGGTGTACAAGATAAATTCGCAACTGCATCTAACATCGCTTGTTTCGTTGCTTGGTAAATATTAATGTCATCAATAACTTGCGGCGATACAATTCCTACTCCAATTGCAATTGCTTGTACTTTTATTTCATCATAAAAACGCTCACGTTTCGCTTCACTCAACTTTTTCGAATCATTTAACCCTGGAATATAAAAATCCTCAGGAAGAACGACAGCTGCCGTCACAACAGGCCCAGCCAATGGCCCGCGCCCTACTTCATCAATACCCGCGATATATGTGACCCCTTTTTCACGCAAAGCATTTTCATACTTGGACATTTCAAAAAACTTCTCTTTTTCTTTCTGTTCTAACTCTTTTTGTTTATACCACTTCAAAACGAGCTTTTGAACACCTTTTCGATCATCTTTCATTAACAGTTGAAAGCGATCATCTTCTTCATTCATAATTTCTTTCAATACATTTTCTGCTTCTTTTATCGTTATAGTTTGCATTTATACAAGCTCCTTTTTAAACATATCCAAAAAGAAAAGACGCACAAACGCACGTCTTATACTTCTTCTATTTTTTCCACATCTTCTACTTGCTCTGCAAACTCTTCCGGTGTTTCAAACGTCATTTTTCCAAGTTTGCCACCACGAAGCTCACGAAGCACAAGCTCAGATGTCTTATCATAATCAATCATTCCGCCGCCCATTAAGCAGCCTCTATTTTTTCCAATTGCATCGAATAATTCCACAATATCTTCTGGAATCTCATTTAAATTATAGCGTTCTTTCAAGCGTTCTGGATAATGTTTCTCCATAAAACGTAATGCGTAAACAGCTACATCTTGTAAATTTAAAATTGAATCTTTAATTGCACCCGTTGTCGCTAAGCGAAGACCCACTAATTGATCTTCAAATTTAGGCCACAGAATACCTGGTGTATCTAACAATTCCATTTCCTTCCCAACTTTAATCCATTGTTGAGCTGTTGTCACACCTGGACGATCTCCTGTTTTAGCAATATTTTTCTTTGCCAATTTATTAATCAATGTAGATTTACCAACATTTGGTATACCTACAATTAATGCACGAATCGCTCTCGGTCTAATACCTTTTGCAACCATTTTATCAAATTTTTCTTTAACAAGCACTTTACAAGCTGCTGCAATTTCCTTCATACCTTGTCCAGCTTGCGCGTTAATTGAAATTGCCATATGGCCTTTTTCTTTAAAATATGCGATCCATTGTTTTGTTAAACGATCATCTGCCATATCCGCTTTATTTAAAACAACAAGCCTTGGCTTATGTGTAATGATTTCATCAATCATTGGGTTTCGAGATGATAATGGTAATCGAGCATCTACAAGTTCAATTACAACATCAATTAATTTTAATTTCTCCGTTACTTGGCGTCTAGCCTTCGCCATATGCCCTGGAAACCATTGAATTACCATGTTGCCACCTTCTTTTTCATTTATTTCACAATACGTGCGTCTTCTAACGGCCAATATAACATATTAGCTTTACCAATTACTTGATCCATTGAAATCGTACCGATTGAACGGCTATCTTTACTAAAACGACGATTATCACCTAAAACAAATAATTGATCTTTTGGAACGGTTTTCTTGCCTGTCATTTCTTCAAGATTAAAATCATATGTAAGCGGTCCGTCAGCAATTTGCTTTTTCTGCTTGTCTAAATACGGCTCCTCATAAGCCTTTCCGTTAATATACAGTTTATCATTACGATACTCTATTTCATCGCCTGGCAGGCCTATAATGCGCTTAATGTAATCTTTATCTTCTGTTGCTCGAAATACGATAATATCAAAGCGTTTTGGATCTCCAATGTGATAACCAATTTTATTCACAATCATTCGATCACGATCATGTAAAGTAGGTGCCATCGATACCCCGTCTACGAGAATTGGCGCAAAGAAAAACTGTCTAATAACACCAGCTAATACAACAGCAATCAAAATTGCTTTAATCCATTCCCAAAGTGAACTCTTCTCTTTTTTCATGCATTTCCCCTCCACGGTTATGTAAACTGCTCGTATTATACCAAAATTTCATATAGATTGGAAAAAGGGAGCTTGTGCATTTACAAGCTCCCATACATGTCTTATCGAATTTCTTTAATACGTGCTTTTTTACCGCGAAGGTTACGTAAGTAGTATAACTTAGCACGACGTACTTTACCACGGCGAAGTACTTCGATTTTCGCGATTCTTGGCGTGTGAACTGGGAATGTACGCTCAACACCTACACCGTAAGAAATCTTACGAACTGTGAATGTTTCACTGATTCCGCCACCACGACGTTTAATTACAACACCTTCGAAAAGCTGAATTCTTTCACGAGTTCCCTCAACAACTTTTACGTGTACACGTAAAGTGTCACCAGGACGGAATGAAGGAAGGTCAGTTTTTAATTGGCCTTTTGTAATTTCTGCGATTAATTGTTGCATATTAAATTCTCTCCTTTAAACAGATGCTCTTATAAAGTCTTAATAAATTACAGCGGAACATCGTTAATACGGCTACTGATTTCAGTAGCACAAATGTTATAATAGCATATTACTAGGCCTGTTGCAATAGCAAATATATGAAGTTATTACTGCTCTCGCTTTATTTCCTCAAGCCATTTTTTCTCTTGTTTAGATAGCTCTCTCTCATCTAATAAATCAGGTCTACGCGTATACGTTCGGCGCAAAGATTCCTTATGTCGCCATTCATCAATGTTTTTATGATTCCCTGACATTAATACATCCGGTACCTTCATACCACGAAAATCAGCTGGACGTGTATAATGAGGATGCTCTAATAAACCTGTACTAAACGAATCCTCTACTTGTGAAGCATGATTTCCTAGCACACCTGGCAAGAGACGTACCACACTATCAGTAATAACCATAGAGGCTAATTCTCCGCCCGTTAATACATAGTCACCAATAGAAATCTCATCCGTTACGAGATGCTCACGAATTCGTTCGTCATATCCTTCATAATGCCCACATACGAAGATTAAATGTTCTTCCCCTGCAAGCTCTTCCGCTTTCTTCTGCGTAAATCTTTCGCCCTGCGGACACATTAAGACAACTCTCGGCTTACGCTCTGTCTCTTTCGTCAAATCCTCTACAGCATCAAAAATAGGCTGAGGAGTAAGCACCATACCAGCTCCTCCGCCGTAAGGATAATCGTCTACGCTATTATGCTTACTTGTTGTATAATCACGAAAGTTAACAACACGAAGGTTTACCGCTTCTTTTTCTTGCGCCTTCTTTAATATAGAAGATCCAAATACACCGGTAAACATGTCTGGGAACAACGTTAAAATATCAATTTTCATTATAGCAGCCCTTCCATTACATGAATGGTTACTAATTTATTTTCAATATTAACTTGAAGTACAACATCATCGATATAAGGAATTAAGAGATCTTGACCCTTCGGGCGTTTAATTACCCAAACATCATTTGCACCAGGAGATAGAATCTCTTTGATTGTCCCTAGCGCTTCTCCTTCTTCCGTTACAACACTGCAACCAATAATTTCATGATAGTAGTATTCACCTTCAGCAAGTTCGCCTAACTGCTCTTCTGGTACTTTTATTAAAGAACCTTTAAACTTCTCTACTTCATCTACATTGTTATATCCTTCAAATGTTAATAAATCGAATGTCTTATGTTGGCGATGAGAAGTTACCTTCACCGGAAGATAGTCTGTGCCTTTCTCATTCGATATGTATAGCGTGTTTCCTACTTTATATCGCTCTTCTGGAAAATCAGTACGAGAAATAACACGGATTTCTCCTCTTACGCCATGAGTATTTACAATTTTCCCTACGTTAAACCATTTTGTCATAAATAGTATGTCACCCCTGGTTTCTATATAAATTAAGCATCTCCATTTCGCAGATGGAACATGCAATCTCTATTTAAATGTTAAAAAAGGGAGAGGAATAACTCCTCGCCCTTTTTACGTTTATTGAATTTCCAGTGTTACTTTTTCATCATTATGATGTCCCACTGAATACAAGAGCATTCGAATCGCTTTCGCAACTCTCCCTTGCTTTCCAATGACTTTTCCAACATCCTCAGGATGTACAGTTAATCGATACTTTATCTCTCCGTTGCAAAGTTCCTGTGTAACTTTTACATCTTCAGGATAATCGACAAGAGGCTTGACAATCGTCTCGACTAACTTCTTCATAGTCATTGCCTCAATTACTTACCTTGTTTAGATAAGTGGAATTTCTCCATGATACCTTGGTTAGAGAATAAGTTACGAACTGTATCAGATGGTTTAGCACCATTTCCTAACCATTTTAATGCTGCTTCTTCGTTGATCTTAACTTCAGCTGGTTGAGCAACTGGATTGTAAGTTCCGATTTCCTCAATGAAACGTCCGTCACGAGGAGAACGAGAATCTGCAACAACTACACGATAGAAAGGAGTTTTTTTAGCTCCCATACGTTTTAAACGAATTTTAACTGCCATTTATAAAGCACCTCCGAATTTATTTCACACAGATAATTATATTAGCAAAAAGACTATTGCTTTGTAAAGTATTTTTTCTTAACAGAGCCATCTTTTTTTCCTTACATGAATGGAAACTTCAATCCACCTAGTCCTTTTTTCTTACCTTTTTGCATTCCCGTCATCGTCTTCATCATTTTTTTCATGTCATCGAATTGCTTAATTAGACGATTGATTTCTTGTACAGTTGTACCGCTACCTTTGGCAATGCGCTTTTTGCGACTAGCATTGATTATTTCCGGTTGTTCTCGTTCTAATTTAGTCATAGAACGAATAATTGCCTCAATATGCCCAATTTGTTTTTCATCAACTTGCGCATTTTTCAGCCCTTTAATTTTATTTGCACCAGGAAGCATTCCTAACAATTCATCAAGCGGCCCAAGTTGGCGCACTTGTCCAAGTTGTTCTAGGAAATCGTCAAGCGTAAACGAAAGCGTACGCATTTTTTGCTCAAGTTCTTTTGCTTTCTCTTCATCAACTGTAGCTTGCGCTTTTTCAATTAACGTTAAGACATCGCCCATCCCTAAAATACGGGATGCCATACGCTCTGGATGGAACGCTTCAATTGCATCTAGTTTTTCACCCATACCAGCAAATTTAATCGGCGTGTTTGTTACAGCCTTAATAGATAATGCAGCACCACCGCGCGTATCACCATCTAATTTCGTTAATACAACACCTGTTAAACCTAACTGTTCATGGAAACTTTGTGCAACATTTACCGCGTCTTGCCCCGTCATCGCATCGACAACAAGGAAAATTTCATCCGGTTTCGCAACTTCTTTCACTTTCGCTAATTCATCCATTAATTCTTCATCAATATGCAGGCGACCCGCTGTATCGATTAAAACATAATCGTGATGATCTTCTTTTGCTTTTGCAATCGCTTGTTTCGCAATTTCAACAGGACTTACTTGATCTCCTAAAGAAAATACAGGCATGTCCAATTGCTTCCCTAATGTTTCAAGCTGTTTAATCGCTGCTGGACGGTAAATATCCGCTGCAACAAGCATCGGTTTACGATTATGCTTTTTACGAAGCAAATTCGCAAGCTTACCTGTCGTCGTTGTTTTACCCGCACCTTGCAGACCAACCATCATAATAACAGTCGGTGGCTTATTAGCAACAGCAATTTTGCTTTGCTCTCCGCCCATAAGTTCTGTAAGTTCTTCCTGTACAACTTTAATTACTTGTTGTCCAGGTGTCAAACTTTTCATTACATCTTGTCCGACAGCACGTTCAGACACACGCTTCACAAAATCTTTTACTACTTTAAAGTTAACATCCGCTTCTAAAAGAGCTAGACGAACTTCTCTCATCATTTCTTTCACATCGGCTTCAGAAACTTTTCCTTTGCCGCGGATTTTTTGCATTGTCTGTTGAAGTCGGTCGGCTAATCCTTCAAATGCCATATTGCCGCCCTCCTAATCTAATTTTTCGATAGCTTCAACAACTTGTTTCATTTCTTCATTCACATGCTCTTCTTCGCTGATTAGCTGTTTTAGCTTTGCAACAAGTCGCTGTCGCTCTTGAAACTTTTGAAGTAATACTAATTTTTCTTCATATTCTTCAAGCATCGCTTCAGTCCGTTTAATGTTATCATACACGGCTTGGCGACTTACATCAAATTCTTCCGCAATTTCACCAAGAGATAAATCATCTAGATAATAAAGCGACATATAACTTCTTTGTTTTTGCGTTAACAACGATTGATAAAAATCAAATAAATAGTTCATTCTCGTTGTTTTTTCGAGCATGTTGGATCATCCTTTGTTAAGTGATTTCCCTTTACATGAATTAGTTTACATGTAGTCCAAAAGAGTGTCAAGTTTTTTTCTTAACATCATATATTTTTTATAGAAAAAGAAGCGGAAATACCGCTTCTTTCGCTTATACTTCTTCTGTTTCTACTAAGTTCGCAAATAAACCATACACATATTGTTCTGGATCAAACTGCTGCAAGTCATCCATTTGCTCTCCTAATCCAACAAACTTCACCGGTACATCCATTTCGTTACGAATCGCTAATACAATACCACCTTTAGCAGTTCCATCTAACTTCGTTAAAACAATACCAGTTACATTCGTTGCTTCACGGAATGTTTTCGCTTGGCTTAAACCGTTTTGTCCTGTTGTTGCATCAATAACAAGCAATACTTCATGAGGAGCACCTGGTACTTCACGCTCAATTACACGCTTCACCTTCTCTAACTCTTTCATTAAGTTCACTTTATTTTGCAAGCGTCCTGCTGTGTCACATAGTAATACATCTACCTTACGTGCTTTCGCTGCTTGTACAGCGTCATACATAACCGCCGCTGGATCAGATCCAGATCCTTGTTTAATCACTTCTACACCAACGCGATCGCCCCATACTTCTAATTGTTCAATCGCTCCAGCACGGAATGTGTCTCCTGCCGCCAATAGGACTGACTTACCTTCTGATTTAAACTTATGCGCCAGTTTACCAATTGTCGTCGTTTTTCCTACACCATTAACACCAACAAATAAAACGACCGTTAATTGGTCCTCTTGCATATTAATTTCGTTACTAAAATCGCTGTCACCTTTGTAAATTCCTACTAGTTTTTCTGAAATAACAGCTTGTACTTCTTTTGGATCTTGAATGTTACGACGTTGTACTTCTTCTTTCAATTGGTCAATTAATTCCATTACCGTCGCAACGCCAACGTCTGCACCGATTAAAATTTCTTCTAACTCTTCGAAGAAATCTTCGTCCACTTTACGGTAACGATACACTAAATCATTCACTTTATCCGCAAATGAATTTCTCGTTTTTTCTAATCCTTGTTTAAATTTCTCTGTAACTGTATCCGTTTGTTTTGAAATTTTTTCTTTTAGTTTTTTAAAAAAACTCATACTTTCCCATCCTTCCTATTCACTTGCAATAAGTTCTTCTCCGGCGTCTAAACGAACCGAAACAAGTTTAGATACCCCCGATTCTTGCATTGTTACACCGTACAACACATCAGACTCTTCCATTGTACCTTTTCTATGTGTAATTACAATAAACTGCGTCTCATCACTGAATTTCTTTAAATACTGTGCAAAACGAGCTACATTCGCCTCATCAAGGGCTGCCTCTACCTCATCTAGTACACAGAACGGTACTGGGCGTACTTTTAAAATACCAAATAAAAGCGCAATTGCTGTTAAAGCACGCTCTCCACCTGAAAGTAAACCTAAGTTCTGCAGTTTCTTCCCTGGCGGTTGTGCTACAATATCAATACCCGTATTTAGTAAATCCTCTGGATTAGTCATTACTAAATCCGCTCTACCGCCTCCAAATAATTCAGAGAATACCGATTGAAACTCCATTCTAATGCCTTCAAACGTAGTAGAAAAGCGTTTTTTCATTTCTTCATCCATTTCGGTAATAAGCTGGTGCAATGTCGCTTTCGCTTCTTCTAAGTCGTCTCTCTGCTCTAGTAAGAATGTATGACGCTCCGCTACACGTTCATATTCATCAATTGCCCCTAGGTTCACTGTACCTAACTCTTCTATGGATAATTTGATTAATTTTACTTTCTTACGCGCATCTTCTGCAGGCATTGTCATTGTATATTTTAGTTTTGCCGCTTCAAATGAAATCGTATATGTTTCACGTAAATGTTGTAATCTATTTTCCAACTCTACATCCAGTCGATTTATTCTCACTTCTTGATCTTTCAACATTTCAAGAACATATTTATGTTTACCTGTCGTTTCTTTCAAATTGCGCTCTAAATGTTCTACTCTCTCTTGCAACGATACACGTTGTTCACGACGAGAGCGAATTAATTCTGAAGTTTGATTACGATCATATGCTTTCTTCTCAATCATATTCGTAATTTGCTCTTCACCACTTGAATTAGATGTCATTTCTTGTTTTAAGAACGCTAAATCCTCTTTCGTTTTTACAAGTGTCGCATCCGTTTCTTCTTTTTCCTTCGTCAATCGTTCAACTTTTTCTTTTTGATTAGATAAGCGTTGTTGCTTTTCAGCTGCCAGCACTTTTAACTCAGTCATTTCTTTTTGAACTTTTTCTTTCGAAGAATGTTGCTCACTTTTTTGTTTTGTTAAAGCTACAATTTTACTATCTAACTTAGTGATTTCAGCTTGAAGATTCGTTAAAACCCCTTCTAACTCCTCTTTACGCCCTTGCATTTTTACTCGATCTTGTAAAAACCCTTCAATCTCTAAATCATAAATAGACAACCGATCATTAATACGATGTTCTTCTAATTCTAAACGATTAATCTCTTCTCTTAATTTCTGCTCATCTACACGATCTGCTTCTACAGTTTGCCTTAGTTCGCGTATTTTCACTTCTTTTTCTTGAATCTCTTGTTTTACTGCTTTAACAAAGTTTTCTAACTTCGTTGTTTTTTCTTCCATATCAGTTAACTTGCGAGTCCACTCTTCCAGTTCACGTTGGCGTCCTAATAAAGAAGATTTCGCTTGCTTTACCGCCCCACCAGTCATAGAACCGCCAGGATTCACTACGTCACCTTCGATTGTTACAATGCGATAACGGTATTGCAGTTGTTTCGCCAACTCATTTGCTCCACGTAAATCTTTCGCAACAATAACAGTACCTAATAAATTTGAAACTACATTTTCATATTTATTGTTGTACTGCACAAGTTCTGCCGCCACACCTACAAACGATGGGTGTTGATTTGCAATGCGTAATTGCTCAAATGATAACGATCTGCTTTTAATAACAGCTTGCGGTAAAAACGTTGCACGTCCATGTTTATTTTGCTTTAGAAATGCAATCGCATTACGAGCATGTTCCTCTGTTTGTACAACAATATGCTGCATCGCTGCACCTAGAGCGATTTCCATTGCAACTTCGTATTCTTTCGGTACCGTTAACAGTTCCGCAACAGCACCCTCGATACCTTGCAACCTATTTTCTCTAGCTTTCAATACTTCACGTACACCTTGATAGAATCCAGAATAATCTTCTTGCATCTCTTCAAGCATTTCTTTTCGAGAACGTGCCTGTTGCACAAATTGATATGCTTGATACAGTTTTGTTTCATTTTCACTATACTGCGTCTTACATTTCCCAAGCGCCGCCTCTGTCTTCTGTATATTTGAGAGAATGCCAGCTACTTTTTCTTTCGCTTGTTCGTAACTTTCTACAAGTTTCGTCTTTTTCGCTGTAATTTCCATACGCATTTCTACATATTTCGCATTCTCTTCATCTAGACGCTCGTTTTTAGACGTTTGCTGTTTCGATTGTTCTTCAATCATAGATAATTCATTACGATGACTAGCTTGTTGATTTAAAAGCTCAATATAGTCACCTTTTAAATTCTCAATCTGTTCCTCTAAATTGTCAGCAAAAGTAGCAAGCAGTTGCTCATTATCATGCAATTTTTGCTCCAACTCTTTTACTTCATTCACAAATTGCATTAAAGATTCTGTACTTGACTCAATCTCACCATCGTAACTTTTAGCTTTCTCAGTTAATTCAACAATTAACTGCTCAAGTTGCGCACAATGCGTCGTAGCATTTTGCTTTCTTTCTTTTAACAACTCACGCTGCCCTTCTAGTTTTTCTAGCTCTTTACTAGAAAGAAGAAGTACTTCTTGCAACGAGTCTACAGACTCGTCTACCGCTTGTAATTGTCCTCGTAATTCCTCAAGCTCTTCTTCACTTTTTTGTAAATTCGTTGACATTTTAGCTTCTTCGTTTTTATTATGCCCAAACTGATTTCGAAGCGCTTCCCATTTCTCATGCAATTCTTCAATTTCATGAACAATAAGCGCAGCTTCTACTTTCTCTAATTCTTCTTTATTCTCAAGATAATCTTTCGCAATAGAAGCTTGTCTTTCTAAAGGTTCTACTTGACTACTTAATTCATGAATTATATCTTGTACACGATTTAAGTTTTCTTGTGTTTCTGCTAGTTTCCCTTCAGCTTTCTTTTTGCGAAGTTTGTATTTTAGTACGCCTGCCGCTTCTTCAAATACACCTCGACGCTCTTCTGACTTACTACTTAAAATCTCTTCCACTTTCCCCTGGCTAATAATTGAAAAAGCTTCTCTTCCCATACCAGAGTCCATAAATAAATCGATAATATCTTTCAATCTACATGATTGTTTATTAATATAAAAATCACTATCACCTGAACGAGATACACGACGTGTTACACACACCTCATTGTATTCAATTGGTAAACGTTGATCTTCATTATTTAAAGTTATTGTTACTTCAGCAACATTAACCGCTCTCCTCGTATCACTGCCTGCAAAAATAATATCCTCCATCTTTGCACCACGTAATGATTTTGCAGATTGTTCACCAAGTACCCAGCGAATTGCATCAGTAATATTACTTTTCCCGCTTCCATTAGGTCCTACTACAGAAGTTACACCTGGGACAAAATCAACAGATACACGCTCAGCAAAAGACTTAAACCCTGCTATTTCTAATCTTTTTAAAAACACGAAAGGCCTTCCTCCTATTCTCCGTCGTTATAAATGTTCTCTATATAAAAACAAGTATTATACGGATTTACCTTCTTTTTCTTTATAAACAAAAAGAAAGTTTCATTCTATGCATAAGGAATCCCCCTCATTCAAAGGGGGATTCCTTATAGTTGTTCTTTTAATTTTTTCAATGCTTCTGCAGCAGCTTGTTGCTCTGCTTCTTTTTTCGACTTACCACTACCAAGACCTAAAGCTACGTTATTTAACGTAACACGTGACACAAATTCTCGATTGTGAGCTGGTCCTTTTTCTTGCAAAATTTGATACTCAACATTGCCACTGCCATCACGCTGAATCAATTCTTGCAACTGACTCTTATAATCCATCACATGAGAAAAAGCACCCTCATTAATTTTCGGATATACAATTTCTTTTAAGAATTCCCAAACTGTTTCTAGCCCTTGATCAAGATAAAGGGCACCAATAAACGCTTCAAAGACATCCGCTAATAAAGCTGGTCGTTCACGTCCACCTGTCATTTCTTCACCTTTTCCTAATAAAACAAGGCTGCCAAATGACAATTCGTTCGCAAAACGAACAAGAGATGGCTCACATACAATAGCTGCACGTAGTTTTGTTAACTCTCCTTCGCTCATTGTCGGATATTTTTGAAACAGATACTGTGATACAGTCAGTTCCAATACTGCATCTCCAAGAAATTCAAGACGCTCATTATCTTCATGCGGTTTTTTTCGATGCTCATTCACATACGATGAATGCGTAAATGCTTGAATCAATAATTTTTCATCTGTAAACGTAATACCTATCTTTTCTTGAAACACTTTAAATGCTTCACGATATTTTGTTTCGTATTTTTTTTCTCTATATTTTCGGTACGGCATAGGTCCCTCCAGATATAAGCCAGAAAGCCCCGCTAAAAAACGGGACTTCACTTAAGCATTATAGATGACTCTCTATGTAAGTCACAGCATCGCCAACAGTAGCAATCTTTTCAGCATCTTCATCAGAAATTTCCATTTCGAATTCATCTTCTAATTGCATTACAAGTTCTACTACATCTAGGGAGTCTGCTCCTAAATCTTCCTTGAAGCTTGCAGCTGGTACTACCTCAGTCTCTTCTACTCCTAAACGATCAACGATGATTTTTGTTACGCGCTCTAAAACATCTGCCATTCCATTCACCTCCCCTCAAATATTATATTAAATATTGACCAAAAAAACTAGGTGAAATCGATTCTTTTATTACATTACCATACCGCCATCAACATTTAACGTTTGACCTGTAACATATTTGCTTTGATCAGAAGCAAAAAACGTTACAGCATTCGCGATATCTTTCGCTTCACCAAATTGAGCAGCTGGAATAACTTTTAACATTTCAGCTTTAATATTCTCATCTAGTACATCCGTCATATCAGTCGCAATAAAGCCCGGCGCAATTGCATTCACAGTAATATTTCGACTTGCTAACTCTTTTGCAGATGTTTTTGTTAATCCAATAACACCCGCTTTAGCAGCAACATAATTAGCTTGCCCTGGGTTTCCTATAACACCCACAACAGAAGCGATATTTATAATTCTACCGTGACGTTGACGCATCATATAACGAGATACTGCTTTTGTACATAAGAATACACCTTTTAAGTTTGTATTAATAACTGTATCCCATTCTTCTTCTTTCATACGCATTAATAAATTATCTTTTGTTACACCAGCATTATTTACAAGAATATCAACTTGTCCAAATGTATCTACTGTTTGTTTCACCATATTTGTAACATCATCAGCATTTGCAACATCTGCTTTTACCGCAATTGCATCAGAACCTAATTTCTTAATTTCATCTACTACTTCATTTGCTTTTTGTTCATTACCTGCATAATTTACTACTACATTTGCCCCTTGTTTCGCTAAATCGATCGCAATCGCGCGACCAATTCCACGTGAAGCGCCAGTTACTAATGCTACCTTCCCTTTTAACATCAGTTTTCTCCTCTCAAATTTGAAATGGTATCTTTTAATGTCTCTTCATCATATATCGCATATGCTTTCACTGATGAATCAATTGACTTCATAAGTCCAGCAAGTACTTTTCCAGGCCCAATTTCAATAAATGTATCTACTCCCTGCTTCACCATACATTCAATAGACGGGTACCATAATACAGGCGAATAAAGCTGTTCGATTAACTTTTCTTGAATGTCGGCACCACGTGTAATAACATCCGCCGTAACATTTGCAATAACAGGAATGTTCGTATCATGAATTGTAATTTCATTCAAAACACTTTGAAACTTCTCAGCTGCCGGCTTCATAAGTGAAGAATGGAATGGCCCACTTACTTTTAGTGGAATTGCTCTCTTTGCACCATTTTCTTTCGCTCTTTGAGAAGCAACCTCTACGCCTTGCTTCGTTCCAGAAATTACAATTTGCTTCGTACTATTCATATTAGCGATTTGCACTGCATATCCTTCACTTGTTACTTCTTCTGTAACTTGTTTCAGCATATGTGGGTCAGCACCTAATATAGCTGCCATTGCACCTTCCCCGCCCGGAACAGCTTCTTCCATATATTCCCCGCGTTTCCTTACAGCATATACCGCATCTTCAAAAGTTAATGCACCAGCTGCTACAAGAGCGCTATATTCACCTAAACTATGACCAGCGACAAAGTCAGGTGTAATGTCATACTCTTTCAAAGCTGTCAAAATAGCAAAACTCGTTGTTAATAATGCAGGCTGCGCATTTGTTGTTAATGTAAGCTTTTCCTGCGGTCCTTCAAAAATCACTTCTGAAAGTGAATCTTGCAACACCTCATCTGCTTTTGCAAACACTTTTGCAACCTCTTTATTATTCTCTGCTAATTGTTTACCCATTCCAACTGCCTGTGAACCTTGGCCCGGAAAAAGAAATGCTATTTTTCCCATTTCAAATCCTCCTCTTATTGGAGTGACTCTTTCTCCATTACGCTTGAAATCGTAGGAATTACTTCTTTCGCTACCATTTCTCTCGTTTGACGAATCGCACTAAATATCGACTGGTCATTAGAAGAACCGTGAGCCTTAATGACAGGTGCTTTCAATCCAAATAATGCAGCTCCTCCATACTCCGAATAATCCATTTTATCTTTTAATACCATAAGTTTTGGCTTTAATACCGCCGCTGCTAATTTACTCGTAAATGAACTCATTAATTGTTCTTTCAACATAGAGAATAGCGCAAGTGCTGTTCCCTCTAATGATTTCAACGCTACATTCCCTGTAAAACCATCACATACAACAACATCTGCTACACCTTGCAATAAATCTCTTGATTCAATGTTCCCAACGAAATTAATTGGCGCATCTTTAAGCATTGCAAATACTTGCTTTGAAAGCTCGTTTCCTTTTCCATCCTCTGTTCCAACGTTTAATAGTCCAACGCGAGGATTTTCAATTCCTCTTACCTTCTCAGCATAAACAGATCCCATTACTGCATATTGATATAAATGAATTGGTTTTGCATCAACATTTGCTCCAACATCTAACATAACAAAACCTTTTCCATCTACAGTTGGCATTGTAGGCGATAAAGCTGGTCGCTCAATTCCTTCCATACGACCGACAACAAATAATCCAGCTGCCATTAAAGCTCCTGTACTACCTGCGGATATACAAGCGTCTGCTTCTCCATCCTTTACTTGTTGTGCCGCAAGCACCATTGAAGCTTGTTTTTTTCGACGAACCGCTCTTACTGGTTCCTCCGTTGATTCTATTTTTTCGTCTGTATGAAGAATAGTAATTCGTTCATCACTCGTTAAGTATTGACGAATTTCCTCTTCTTTCCCTACTAACGTAATATGTAAATCAGAATATTCCTTAATAGCTTTCATTGCCCCTAATACTACAGCCTTTGGAGCGTGATCTCCGCCCATTGCATCTATTGCGATTTTCATAAGTTGTTACCTTCCTCACTATAATTACTAGATCGATACATTTCAAAAGTGCCTGTAAAAACAAGTTCTTCTCCAACGAAGCTACGCACTTTGACAACCGTCCGTCCCTTATCATTCTCTACATCTTCAACGCGCGCTTTTGCAACAACACGCTCTCCTAATTTTACAGGGCGAATGTATCGAATGGTAGACTTTGCAGTTAAAGCTAATTCTTCATCAATAACTGCAACAGCTAGTGAGTTTGCTTGCGCAAACAGATGATGCCCACGGGCAATTTGATTTCTTTTAAATACATGTTCTACCTTTACTTCAAAGATAGAGATTGCATGTCTATCTAATTCAATATCAATAATTTCTCCAACAACCTCTTCTAACGGTAAAGATTTCACATCTTCTTCATGTTGCTTTGTAGCTACATGTTTAATTCTCTCTCTTAATTCAGGAATAGACAATTCCATACGATCAAGTCGTACTGTTTGTATACTCACTTGAAATTTTTCCGCTAAATCTTCATCCGTAATAAAAGGATTTGATTCGATTGTTTGTTGTAATAACTCTTGTCTTTCTTTTTTACTTCTTCTTTTTTTCATACCGCACCATCCATTTTTATGACTAGGTACTAACAGTAGTATATAATCATTAAAAGTAGAATGCAACAAAAACTTTTGTTGACTCCCTTTAATCGAGCTTCTCTCCTTGGAACACACCTGTCCCATCAAGATACGTACGCAAGGCAGCGTACTGATCATTGTGCCAAAACGCTTCTGAATCTACTAGTATCGCCGCATCTTGCCTTGCTGTTTCTAACGCTCGATAATCATGTACCATGTCAGCAACCTTAAATTCTGGTAAGCCACTTTGCTTACTCCCAAAGAAATCTCCAGGACCTCGTAATTCTAAATCTTTTTCTGACAATACAAATCCATCATTTGTTTCAGTCATTATGCGCATTCTTTCTTTCCCTGTTTCTGATTTAGGGTCTGCTATTAATAAACAATATGATTGCTCACTACCACGGCCGACACGCCCTCTAAGCTGATGAAGCTGCGATAAACCGAAACGTTCTGCATCATAAATAACCATTACAGTCGCATTCGGTACGTTCACACCTACTTCAACAACTGTTGTCGATACAAGAATTTGCACTTTATTTTCACTAAACTGTCCCATTATCTCTTCTTTTTCCTGAGACGATAATCTCCCATGCATCAATCCAACTTGGCATTTCCCTTGGTAATGATGCGTCAGCATACTATGTAAGTCGATAGCATTTTGCACATCAAGTTTCTCAGATTCTTCAATTAGAGGACAAATAACGTATGCCTGTCTTCCTTTTTTTATCTCCTTTTCAACAAAACCGAGAACGCGATCTAACATATCATGTTTTGCCCAATATGTTTCAATCACCTTTCTACCTGCTGGCATCTCATCGATTATCGAAACATCCATCTCTCCAAATGCAGTAATTGCAAGCGTACGCGGAATTGGTGTCGCTGTCATAAATAATACATCTGGACTTTCACCTTTCTCCCGTAAAACTCGGCGCTGCGCTACACCAAATCGATGCTGTTCATCTGTAATAACGAGACCCAACCTATGAAATATAACTTCATCTTGAATTAAGGCATGCGTTCCAACAAGAATATCTATTTCTCCTTGTTCTAACTTCGCTAAAATTTCTCGACGTCTCGCACCTTTAACAGAACTTGTTAACAGTTCCACCTTCATACCAAAATGCGAAAACGTTTCAGCAAGCGACTGATAATGTTGCTCAGCTAAAATTTCTGTAGGAACCATTAAAGCACCTTGATAATGAGCTAATTTCGATGCATAAAGGCCAATCGCAGCAACAACTGTTTTCCCAGAACCAACGTCACCTTGCAATAGTCGGTTCATCCGATAAGGAGATGTCATATCTTTCAAAATTTCATCTACAACTCGGCGCTGCGCACCCGTTAATGGAAACGGCAGTGCATCGATAAATTCTTGTAATTCTACTGACGGAATCTCTTTCTTCGTCCCTTTTGAATTTTCCCTCTCCATTTTCCGGAGCGTTTGCATTTTCAGCTGAAATAAGAAAAATTCTTCATATACAAAACGGCGACGCGCTTGCTTCAAATCTTCCTGTCCTACCGGAAAATGCAATGCCCTAAGCGCTTCATATCTTGGTAATAATTTATATCGCCCTAACAAACCATCCGGTAACACTTCGACTATAGAATCTCCATATTCCTTTAACGCTTGAGCAATAAAACGACGCATCTGTTTTACTGTAAGTTTCCCCTTTACTGAATAAACAGGTTCCACTTCTTGTTGACGTACAACCGGCCCAAAATGAAGTTCTGATACAGCAATTGTTTGACGATGTTGATCCCATTTACCAGTAATCGTTACCGTTTCATCTAACTTTAATTTTTGCTTATAGTAAGGCCTATTAAAACATACCGCCGTAATTAAATAACGACCGACGAGAACACGAACTGTTAAACGCGATTTCTTCTTACCATAATATTGCAGCAAAGGAGCACTATGAATCTTCCCTTCAACCGTTACACGTTCATCATGCTTTACTTCAGCAAGATCTTTCATCGCATAATCTTCATAACGGTATGGAAAATGTTCTAATAGATGAGAAACTGTATAAATACCCATCTCATGTAGTAACTCAGATGTTTCTCCTCCGATCCCCTTTACATCCGTAACAGGAACTTGTACAACATCATTCAAGATTCTCACACCCCGTCACATTATTTTCTTTATTGCATTTTATTTGAGTACCAATTAGCATCTGTAATCGCTCTCTTTCACCTTATATATTCTATCATAGGCATTCTAAGAGAAACTACTCAAATCCCTTATATAAAACAAGTAAAAAAGAGCCTCACTATTAGCAGCAAGGCTCTTTTCTCTCTTCAATATGCTAGCCTTTTGAATAAAAACTAGTAATAAACTTCATATTACTACTTCTTATCCATTAGCAAGTAAGTAATCCATTTATTTTCAAAACGAATCTTATCTTATTCTACAGAGAAGATGAAAGAATACACTGGTTGGTTTCCAGCATGCACTTCTACTTCTGCATCTTCAAATTTCTCTTCTACAAATTCAACTAACTCCGCTACTTCTTCGTCAGTTGCATCTTCACCTTGTAGAATCGTTACGATTTCAGAATCTTCATCAATAAGCGCTTCTAGTAATTGCTTCGCAGCTCCTACTTTTTCAGCATTTGTAGATACAATTTTCCCATCTGCAATACACATGAAATCATCTTTTTGAATTGCTACACCATCAATTTCCGTATCACGTACAGCATACGTAATTTGACCTGTTTTCACATGAGATAAAGCTTCTTGCATGTTTTCTTCATTCTCTTCTAACGTTCCAACTGGGTTAAATGCTAACATTGCTGCCATACCTTGAGGAACTGTTTTCGAACGAACAACAATAACTTCTTGATCTACAACTGATGCCGCTTGTTCTGCTGCCATTACAATATTTCCGTTATTCGGTAAAATAATGATTTTTTCAGCATTTGCTTCTTCAATTGCCTTCACGATATCCTCCGTACTTGGATTCATCGTTTGACCACCTTCGATAACTTTCGTTGCGCCGATGCTCTCAAATAAAGTTTTAATACCAGACCCCATAGCTACAGTTACGATACCATATGGTTGTTTTTCTTTCGATTGAGCTGGTTGTTCAGGAACCATAGTAGGTTCATCTAATAAAGCAGTATGCTGTTCACGCATATTTTCTACTTTAATCTTAATTAAACTACCGTATTTTTGCCCGTAGTTCATAGCGTCTCCAGGATGTTCTGCATGGATATGAACTTTTACAATTTCATCATCAGACACAACTAGTAGAGAATCACCATATACACTAATATCTTCACGGAATTTTTGTTCAGAGAAATTATGCTCTTTCACCTTTTCAGCCTCTAATTTCACCATGAATTCCGTACAATATCCATACTTAATATCTTCTGTACTCAATTGGCTTTGTACACTACGGTGATGTTCTGCGCGTACCATTTCATTCATAGATGGTTGCGTCGGTGCATCAGAAGAAATCGTTTCTCCTTTTAAGTCAGCTAAAAATCCTTCGTATACCACTACAAGACCTTTACCACCGCTATCTACAACGCCAACTTGTTTTAATACAGGTAATAAATCTGGCGTACGATTTAACGATGCGTTTGCTTCTTTCACAACGTCTTCCATAAACAAAACAAAGTCGCGCTGTTTTTTCGCAACTGTTACTGCATATTTACCCGTTTCTCTTGCAACCGTTAAAATCGTTCCTTCAATCGGTTTCATAACCGCTTTATAAGCCGCCTCTACTCCAGCTTCTAGTGCTGCAGCAAAATCAACTGTTGTTAATTCTTCTTTTTGTTCAATGGATTTAGAGAAACCACGGAACAACTGAGATAAAATAACTCCAGAGTTACCACGAGCTCCCATTAATAATCCTTTGGCTAAACTTACGCCGACTTTACCAGCATGCTGTGAAGGGTTTGCTTTCACTTCACGCGCACCTGAAGTCATAGATAAGTTCATGTTTGTACCGGTATCGCCATCTGGAACTGGAAATACGTTTAATGCATCAACAAGCTGAACATTGTTTGTTAAATTATTCGCTCCTTGCATGATCATTTGTGATAAACGTTTTCCATCAATTTTTTGAATTGACACAGATTTTCCTCCTTAATGCACATTACAAGTTTATTACTTTAACTCCTTGTACGTAGATGTTTACAGAATCTACTGCTAGTCCTACAGTTTGATCTAATGTATATTTCACTTTCGTCTGCACATTATGTGCCACTTCTGAAATTTTCGTACCATAGCTCACAATAATATACATATCAATATGTACTTCATCTTCATCTTTACGAACAATAACACCTCTAGTGAAGTTTTCTTTTCGTAAAATGTCTGTTAATCCATCTTTTAACTGATTTTTTGATGCCATACCTACGATACCGTAGCAATCTACCGCGGCACCTCCAGCAATTGTTGCAATTACATCTGTACTAATATCAATTTGACCGTACTTCGTTTTAATTTCAATTGACATCTCGTTTCCCCCTTCATAAATGGTGAAAGTGAGCTAGACTACTTTAGTTACTATCATATAATCTTTTTAAAGAAAATTCCATCGTTCTTTCTTTTCACTCTCATATTTTATGTTTTAAATTACACTTTTTTATGATGAGCAAAATAGTCCATTGTTATTATACAACATGTACCACTATAATATGTCAAGCAATTTTTATGGATTTCAACTTTTCTTCATTGACATATAGTGTCAAGTAAATTTTCTTGATTTCTTTTTTCTACGGTGTTGCATTCTCTTTTTAGTTGTGTTAAATTATAGTAGTGTTTTTAGCATCGCATAAAAGACTAACATTGAAAAATTACGTATGGTAAGGTATCAAGGGAGGGAAATATAAATGGCTCGTGTTTGTGCTATTACTGGAAGAAAAGCTCGTTCTGGTAACTCTCGTTCTCACGCAATGAACGCTACAAAACGTAAATGGGGCGCTAACCTTCAAAAAGTTCGCGTACGCATCGACGGAAAAGTTCAACGTGTTTACGTTTCTGCTAGAGCATTAAAATCTGGCAAAATCGAACGTGTTTAATAATAAAAAAAAGAGCCGATAGGCTCTTTTTTTACTATAACAATGGAAAAAGCACCGGTGATAGGTGCTTTTTTTAATCTTTTTTGAAGGTATTTAACATTGCACGAACTATTCCACCAAGAAATTTAGGTAACTTAATTGTATAAAATCTCATGGTTTCCCTCCTAATCCCCATTACTCCACTTGGTCACTATATGATGTAAGGAGCAAAATTGTTTCTTCAATCAGTGCTTCTTATCAACATTAATATGCCAGAAGTAAATGAAAAAGTACCTTTTTCCTCAACGAGTTCGTTACTAATACAAAGTGTTGATCCCCACTCTATTGTTTTATTAGTAAGAGGGTACTTAAAACCAAACAATGTAATCCCTTCCACTATTTCAGTAACTGGTACAAAAGATACATAAGGAAAATTTTTATTTTCTTCAATTATATGTGTACCCATTTTTTTAACTGTTATTTCATTTTTATTGTCCACAATACACATTTCTATCTCTACTTCTAACCCTTTTAAAAGCATCTGTATATTTGCCAAACCGTGATCAAGCCTTCCACCAGTAGCACCAAAAATACGAATTAGTGCCGGCTTCTGTTCTAATGCCCAGTTGATTGCAATTTCTAAATCCGTTTGATCTTTTTCCCGCGGAACAATATGTAATTCGTTCGTTTGCTGTCCCATCCATACTAATTCTTCTTCAGTAACTGAATCGTAATCTCCAAACGCAACAGCCGGGGTAATCCCTTTCTTTAATAGACGGTATACTCCCCTATCAACCGCTGCCCACACTACTTCCTCATTCTCGTATCGAGCAAAATCTGCGCAATATTCCGAAGGTCCTCCTGCCAAAATATGAATAATCATTTTTTCTTCTCCTCCCATTGTAAAAAGGCAATCTGCCATTCGGTAGATTGCCTTTTTACATATTTTTATCCTATCCTATAAATGCCTTACTAGGATAAAAGTTCATCACTACCCACGAATTACGCGAATTGCTTCACCGCGGTCTTTTTGATTGTATACTGCTGACCCAGCTACAAGTACATTTGCTCCTGCTTCCACACAAAGTCTTGCTGTTTCAGCATTTACACCACCATCAACTTCAATTTCCACTTCTAGATTGCGCTCTTTCACCATGTCTGCAACTTGTTTAATTTTCGGTAATACAGAATGGATAAACTTCTGTCCACCAAATCCAGGGTTTACTGTCATAAGTAATACCATATCTATATCTTCTAATACATGCTCAATCACTGAAACTGGCGTATGTGGATTTAATACAACGCCCGCTTTAATACCATGAGATTTAATTAACTGAATTGTACGATGTAGATGCGGACACGCCTCTACGTGAACAGTAATAATATCCGCTCCCGCTTGTGCGAAAGTCGGGATATAGTTATCAGGATTTTCAATCATTAAATGTACATCTAATGGTAATGATGTAATCGGACGGATTGCTTCTACAATTAACGGTCCAATCGTAATATTTGGTACGAAATGTCCATCCATTACGTCAACGTGAATGTAATCCGCTCCGCCCTTTTCTACATCTTTAATCTCTTCCCCTAATTTTGAAAAATCTGCTGATAAAATCGATGGTGCAATTTTAATCATAACTAATACCTCGGCTTTCTCTCTCTAATTTCTTCTACGAATTGTTTATAGTTCTTATAGCGATATTCTGTAATCTTCCCTTCTTCAACCGCAGCTTTCACCGCACATTTCGGTTCAGAAAGATGTGTACACCCTCTAAATTTACAGTATTGGCTCGCTTCTTTCAACTCTGGAAAACAATATGTAAGATCTTCTACTTCTATATCAATGAAATCTAGTGAACTAAAACCCGGTGTATCTGCTACTAGTCCACTCCCAATTGCAATTAATTCTACGTGTCTTGTCGTATGCTTCCCGCGTCCTAAATGGGAAGAAATATCATTTGTTTTCAGCTCTAATTCTGGACGTAGCACATTAAGCATTGAAGATTTCCCAACACCAGATTGGCCCGCAACGACAGAAACACAATTTTCTAAGTATGGTTTTAATATATCAATACTTTCTGACGTATTAATAGAAGTAAATAAAACATCATAACCCATCTCACGATAATCATTCGCATAAGCTTCAACAGTTGCTTTCATCTTTTCATCTACTAAATCCATCTTGCTAATACAAATAATTGGCTTAATGTTATGATATTCAATCAGCACTAAAAATCGATCTAACAGTCCAGGATTAAAATCTGGTTCTACTGCAGAGAACACAAGGATCGCTTGATCGACATTAGCAATAGGAGGTCTAACAAGTTCATTTTTTCGATCAAACACTTCAAGCACATAACCTTCAGTTGGATTATCTGCCTGAAAAACAACTTGGTCTCCTACAAGTGGTGTAATTTTATTTTTTCTAAATACACCTCGCCCACGACATTGCGTAACCCCTTCTTCATGCTGCACGTAATAAAACCCACTTAAAGCTTTTATAATTTTTCCTTCTGGCATAGAATTCTCCTTTTTTGTATAAGGTGATGCTGAATTTAAAAATGAATGGATTTAAATTTTCCAAATAACGATTTCAAAACCTACCATATATACTTTCGCTAATATACATTGAATTTCCCATTAAATGCAAAAAAATATTTACAGCTGCATCACTTTACTAGCTTTTTGAATCATATATTTTTGCCTGCTATACCGTCCACTTTGTAGACAGCATAACAGGCAATAATAATAAGTAGACTTTCACTATTATTGAGTTGGATATGGTACTTCTTTATCAATAATCGTTACTCCATCCCGTACAATTTTATAGTGTCCCTTTGAACCTTCTTGAATTACAAATTCTAAAGAAATAGTCGCTGATTCAGTAATTGTTCTCGTTTCAACCGGTCTATCCATTTTTTGCTGCATGTCTTCTTTATAAATTTCTATTGTTTGCGGCTTTTTTTCACCTGTTACAGCAGGCTCATATGGGATAGAGATATTGTCCACTTTTACCGTTTTAGTCACTTTAGGCTTTTGACCATCAGAGATAATAATAGTTACTTTATCTCCCTCTTTTAATGGTGTACCTGGTTTTGGAAATTGCGAAATTACAAGTCCTTTTTCGACTGTATCTGAATACTCTCGTTTTATATCTGACGTTAGTTTTCTCTCATTCAAATAACCAGTTACACTATTTTCAGTCCACCCCGAAAAGTCACCTGGTCTAATTTGATAAGGCCCTTTACTTACCCAGATTTTCAGTTCTTGCTCCGCTTCTATAACCATCTGATCAGGCGTCGGAATTTGTTCTACAATTTCACCTTTCGGCTTATCATTTTCAATATAATTTACCGTAACTTGTTTATATTTTTCTTCTAACTCAGCTTTTACACTCTCAAAGTTTTGACCTGTGAAATTTGCCATCTTACTTTTCTTTTTTCCACCTGATTGATAGATAGTAATTTTAGCGTTTTCTTTTACGACTCTTCCTGCTACAGGGTCCGTTTTTATTACATCCCCAACTTCAACATCATCTGTATATACAATATTAGGCTCCGTCACCTCAAAGCCCTTTTCTACTAATGTATTTACAGCTGTCGTGTATTTCATACCAGCCACATCAGGAACTTTCACATCTTTCGGAATAAATAATCCTGGAATAACCGTAAGTGCTAATGTTATTCCTATTGCTAAAAATAAAAATGTTGAAATTAAAACTTTAAGCCACTTGTTACTCCGTTTTTTCTTCTTATCTAACTCAGCTGCTTCTGCTCTTATCGGTTCTTCCACCTTACTCCCTTTTAAAACAATCGTTTCATCACTTACATTTTCAAATAATTGTTCTTGTTGAATAATCGGAATCGCTTTCGTCGCTTCCATATCTTCCGGTATGTAAAATGGTTGCTCATTTATCCTCTCTGGATATAGCGCAGTTTCAATATCTCGCTTCATCGCATTGGCAGATTGATATCGGTGAAACGGATCTTTTGCAGTTGCCTTTAATATAATATTTTCAACACTTTGCGGAATATTTTCATTCCATCTTTTTGGTGATGGGATTTCACTTTGTAAATGTTTTAAAGCTATAGCAACAGCAGATTCGCCAGAAAACGGTTGTCTTCCTGTTAACAATTCAAACATAACTATTCCAAGAGAATAGATATCTGATTGTTTATTTGCTATCCCGCCACGTGCCTGTTCTGGTGATAAATAATGGACTGAACCGAGCACTGAATTTGTATGTGTAATTGTTGTTGCACTTGTAGCTGTCGCAATTCCAAAATCTGTTACTTTTATTATTCCATCAGCTCGAATTAAAATATTGTGCGGCTTTATATCACGATGCACAATTTCAAAATGATGGGCATGTGCCATAGCGGATGTTAACTGCTCCATAATATCAAGAGCTTCTCCTATAGGTAACATCCCTCGCTCAATTATGTATTGCTTCAATGTTTGCCCTGGTACATATTCCATGACAAGATAGTATATACCATCTTCTTCTCCGACATCATACATATTCACAATATTTGGATGCGACAACGTTGTAACAGACTGCGCTTCTCGATGGAAACGTTTAATAAACTCTTCGTTATTTGAGTAGTCGAGTCTTAATATTTTTACCGCTACATCTCGGCCAAGTATATCATCATGAGCTAAATATACATTGGCCATTCCGCCACCACCAATCATTTTCAGCAGCTTATAACGGTCATTTAAGCGTTTTCCAATCAGCACGTTGCACTTCACCTACTTTCGTTTGTCGAACCCGCATAATCAATAAGAACAAGTGTGATATTATCTTCTCCACCGCGATCATTTGCCAATTGAATGAGACACTGCCCTTTACCTTCAAGCTGTTCATTTAACTGTAAAATTTGTCGCATATCATCAATAGAAACTTTGTTTGATAACCCATCAGAGCAAAGAAGTAATTGATCATCTTCCTCAATCACCAACGTTTTAACATCTAACCCAACTTTTTCTTCTGTTCCTAATGCTCTTAATAACACATTCTTTTTCGGATGATACTCTGCGTCTTCCTTTGAAATTTCACCATGTTTCACAAGCTCATTTACAAGTGAATGATCTTCCGTTACTAGCGTCATTTCTCCTTCTGATACCATATAGCAACGACTATCTCCTATATGCCCTATTGTCACAAAGCTTGGTGTACAAACAGCTATTATAAGCGTTGTTCCCATACCATTACATTCTGCATTTTGCTGAGCGTATTCATATATACGCTCATTAATAATCCCAACACTAGTATGTAACCATTGTTCTACTTTTTTCGGCTCATTCATATTATGTGTTTGCTTCCAATAATCATGGAATAATTGAATGGCCATCGAGCTAGCTACATCACCAGCTCGATGACCTCCCATTCCATCTGCTACTACCGCTAATACATTTCCATCTAAATTGTGAAAAACTCCTGCACTATCTTCATTATGTTGACGAACTTTTCCTTTATCCGATAGAAATACGGCTTTCATCTCGTCACCTCGTCTCTTCTTTGCGCTCCTTCGCACGCAACTGACCGCAGGCTGCATCAATATCATGACCTTGTTCACGGCGAATCGTTACATTCACTCCACGATCTTTTAACGTTTTCTCGAACAAGAAAATTTGTTCACGTGGCGTACGTACATAATCACGTTCAGGTACGTAGTTTACCGGAATCAAGTTCACATGACATTTTACACCTTTTAAGAGCGCAGCAAGCTCTTCAGCATGCTCTACTTGGTCATTTTCTCCTCCAAATAATCCATATTCAAAAGTAATACGACGCCCTGTTCTATTTACATAGTATTTAATAGCTTCCATTAAATCTGGTAATTTATAAGCACGGTTAATCGGCATTAATTTTGAACGTAATTCTGAGTTTGGAGCATGCAATGAAATCGCAAAATTAATTTGTAGATCTTCTTCAGCAAACTTATAAATTTTCGGGATAATTCCACTCGTCGAAACAGTCATATGTCTCGCACCAATATGAAGTCCTTTTTCATGGTTAATGATGCGTAAGAATCCCATTAAATTATCATAGTTATCAAATGGTTCTCCAATCCCCATAACAACAAGAGAACTTACACGTTCTTCCGTTTCATCAAGCGCACGCTGAACTTCTACTACTTGCGCTACGATTTCTCCAGCTTCTAGGTTTCGCTTTAATCCACCAAGTGTCGAAGCACAGAACGTACACCCAATACGACAACCCACTTGCGTTGTTACACAAATGGAATTTCCATATTCGTGTCGCATTAATACCGTTTCAATAGAATATCCGTCATATAATTGGAATAAGAATTTAATTGTTCCATCCGAAGACGTTTGTTTTACTAACGTGTTTAAAGTAGTAATATCAAAGGAATTCGACAATTTATCACGCAATCCTTTAGAAAGGTTTGACATATCCTCATAATTTTTTACACGTTTTTTATATAACCAATCAAAAATTTGTCCAGCACGGAACTTCGGTTCTCCTTGTTCCTTTAACCAATCTTGCATTTCATGAAGTTGTAAAGAGTAAATTGATGGTTTCTTCGTTTCTAAATTTTTCTTTTGTTTTCTTACAGTCGTTTCCATGATGCTACACCTTCTTCCTTAAACAAGCAATATAAAAGCCATCCGTCGCAAAATAATGCGGTAAAATTTGTACTTGACCTTCATCAATATACGGAGTTAATTTTTCTGGCATACGCTCTTTAAGCGTAGTATCCCATTCAAATTCAGGATGTTCTTGTAAAAATTTCTCTATTACTTGTTCATTTTCTATTTTCTCAATTGTGCACGTACTATAAACAAGACGACCGCCTTGTTTTAATAATGGTGCTATTTTTTCTAGTATTGCAATTTGAATCGTCGATAATCTTTCACTATCGCCTTTATCTTTTCCTAACTTAATATCAGGCTTACGTCTAATTACACCAAATCCAGAACACGGTGCATCTACCAATATTTTATCAAACGTTTCATTTGCAAAGTGCTCTTGCACTTTTCTAGCATCTAGCGCTTTAGTTTCGACATTTTCTAGACCAAGTCGCTCTGCTTGCTGTTTAATTAAACGTACTTTGTGTGCATGTAAATCAAGGGACATGACCTTACCAGTTCCCTTTAATCGTTCCGCGATATGCGTTGTTTTTCCGCCTGGAGCAGCACAACTATCAAGAACTGCATCTCCCGTATTCGGTTCTAAAGCGCGTGCTACAAGCATAGAACTTTCATCTTGAATAGAAAGAAATCCTTTTTTAAACGCTTCTGTATGCGCTACATTTCCTCTTTCAATCTGAATTGCATCATCTGATAAGTCACCACTTTTTGCTTCTATACCTTCACTTGCCAACAACTCAATCGCTTCTTCTACCGTTACCTTATCAACATTCACACGCGCTGTTGGTACAGGGGGTAACATGTTTACTTCGCACATTTTTTCTGCAGTTTCTAAACCGTATTCTGAAGTCCACTCTTGGACAAGCCAAACTGGATGACTTGTTGTAATTGCAAGACGTTCTACTGGATCCTTGATTTCATCTACAGAAGGTACACCTTCTCTCTGAATCGAACGTAATACACCGTTCACCATACCAGCAATTCCTTTATGCCCGCGACGCTTTGCAATCTCAACCGCTTCATGAATAGCCGCTCTTTCTGGCACTCGGTCTAAATAAATCATTTGATATAAAGATAAGCGAAGCAATACTCTTACCCACGCCTCAACCTTCTTTTTTAAAAAAGGCTGTAAATAATAATCTAATGTGTCACGACGTTGAATCGTTCCATATACAATTTCAGTTAATAAACCAATATCTTTTCTATCAATTGCACTTTTTTCAATTAGATTATTTAAAAGTAAGTTGCTATATGCACCACTTTTTTCCACTTGAATTAAACCATCAAGAGCTAATTCACGAACATTTTGTCTCATGCATTTTCTCCTAACTTCGTTCCAATTTCAGGTTTTGTTCCACGTAAAAATTGTGAACAACTCATACGCTTTTTACCAGAAGGTTGCAATTCAGTAATTTTAACACCTGTTTCATTACTCGTTGCTACAACAAAACCATCTTCTTCGATTGCAACAATCGTACCTGCTTCAGCCGGTTCAGTTATAGGCACTTTTTCTCCCCACCATACTTTAACAACTTGTCCCGCTAAAGTTGTATAAGCAACTGGCCATGGATTCAATCCGCGAATGTGATTGTATACTTCTTCACCTGTTTTTGTCCAATCAATTTTCTCTTGCTCACGTTTTATATTGTACGCAAACGTTACTTCTTCTTCGTTTTGTTTAATCGGTTCTAACTTACCTTGGATTAATAAAGGTACTGTTTTAGATAGAAGGTGTGCTCCTGCTTCACTTAATTTATCAAATAATGAGCCTGTCGTTTCACGCTCTTCAATTTCAACTTCCACTTGCGTTAAGATATCACCAGCATCCAATTTTTCTACCATATACATAATTGTAATACCTGTTTTTTCTTTACCTTCCATAATTGCATAATGAATTGGTGCACCACCACGAAGTTCAGGAAGTAAAGAAGCGTGAACATTAATACATCCATACTTCGGTGCTTCTAAAATTTCATTTGGTACAATCTGCCCAAATGCAGCTGTTACAATTAAATCTGGCTCTAATGCCAATACTTTTTCATATTCATCTTTTTCACGAATTTTTAACGGCTGTAACACAGGGATACCATGTTTTTCCGCTTCAACTTTAACAGGTGTAGGTGTTAATACTTTTTTTCTACCTACTGGACGATCAGGTTGCGTCACAACACCTACTACCTCATAGCCATCTTCAATAAGACGACGAAGCACCGGCACTGAAAAGTCCGGTGTTCCCATAAACACTACTTTTATCATTTAAAAACCGCTCCTTTTAACACCTATTCTAGTTCGTTTTCTTCATAATATCTTGTCACTTTCGATGTAAATAAAACACCGTGTAAATGATCGATTTCATGTTGAATTGCACGCGCTAAAAATCCTTCCGCTTCTAATAAGAATACTTTCCCACGGCGATTTTGTGCTCTTACTTTAATATAATCGGCACGTTCTACTTCACCATAAAGTCCCGGGAAGCTTAAACAGCCTTCGGGACCTACTTGTTCACCACGTTTTTCTAATATTGATGGATTGATTAACTCGATTTTCCCAGTATCATCATCGACATCAACAACCGCTACTTGCAAGCTTACACCTACTTGAGGCGCAGCTAAACCGACTCCGTCCGCAATTAACATTGTTTCATGCATATCTTTCAACAATTTCACTAACTTTTTATCAAAGTTAATTACTCTTTCGCATGGTGTTTCTAACACTTCATTTGGATGCTTTATTATTTCTAAAACTGCCATATTTCCCTCCGCTACATTAACATTGTTGGATTAAAATCAATTGAGATTTGTAGCTCTTTTTGCATTTCTGCTTGATAATGTTCATTTACCATTTTGAGCACGTTCTTTAAGTTTGGTTCCCGTTTGTATTTTATCATGCATTGATAACGATATCTATCTTTTATCCTTGGAATCGCTGAAGCAACTGGTCCTAGCACCATTGTTTGCTGTGAGCAATGCGTTCGTAAATACGAGGCAATTTTTTCCGTCACTTGTACCGCTTTTAATAATTCAGGATGAGATACAGTTACGAGTACAACATAGTAATATGGGGGATATTGTCTTGTTCGTCTCATTTGCATTTCTTGGTCAAAAAACACATCATATTGTTGGTTCTTCGCTAACTCTATACTGTAATGTTCTGGCGTATACGTTTGAATCACAACTTCCCCTGGCAATTCATGTCTACCCGCTCGTCCACTTACTTGCGTCAATAGCTGATATGTCTTTTCACTCGCCCGAAAATCAGGTAAGTGAAGCATCGTATCTGCAGTTAACACCCCAACGAGCGTTACTTTCGGAAAATCTAATCCTTTAGCAATCATTTGTGTTCCGAGTAATATATCTGCTTTTTCTTCCCCGAACGCCTTTAATAATTTTTCATGCATTCCTTTTCGACTTGTCGTATCTACATCCATTCGAATGACTCGTGCCTCTGGAAATAGTTTTGTAATTTCTTCTTCTACCTTTTGTGTACCTGTACCAAAGAAACGAATGTATGTACTTTGACAAGCTGGACACTCAGTTGGCATATTCTCTTCGTAACTACAATAATGACATTTTAAACGATGATTCATTTTATGATATGTCAATGAAATATCACAATGCGGACATTGAACAACATACCCACAATCACGGCACATAACAAATGTAGAATGACCTCTTCTATTTAAAAAGAGTACCATTTGTTCTTTCTTTTCTAATCGATCTGCTATTTTTTCATGCAGCGCCTTAGAAAACATTGATCGATTCCCGTCACGAAGTTCTTCTCGCATGTCAACAATCTCTACCGTTGGTAAAGCTTGTTCATTCATACGTTTTTCCATTGTTAATAGTTCATAAACACCTTTTTTCGCCCTTGCAAACGATTCAAGTGTTGGTGTCGCACTACCAAGAACGATAGGACATTTATGATATTGTCCTCTCCAGACAGCTACATCTCTTGCATGATACCTCGGATTATCTTCTTGTTTGTAACTTGATTCATGCTCTTCATCAATAATAATAATCCCTAAATTCTCAAAAGGCGCAAAAACAGCTGAACGCGCACCAACTACAACTTTCACTTCTTTTCTTAAAATCTTACGCCACTCGTCATACTTTTCTCCAACAGACAACGCACTATGAAGAACTGCAACTTGTGAGCCAAACCTACCTTTAAAACGATCCACCATTTGGGGCGTTAGTGCAATTTCAGGAACAAGAACGATAGCTTCTTTTCCTTTCTTGAGCACTGCTGCTATAGATTGTAAATATACTTCTGTCTTTCCACTTCCTGTAACACCATATAGTAAAAATGGATTATAAGTTTCATTTGTAATTGATGATAAAATCGGTGTAATAACTTGTTTTTGTTCCTCCGTAAGTGGAAATGGTTTTGTTTGTTCAAAATCATCATCGTCATACGGATTTCGGTATACTTCCACATACTTTTCTGAAATGAATCCCTTTTTAACAAGTGCTTTTATTGGAGCATCTGTTATTTGTAACTCTTCTGTAATTACTTTCAACGGTGCACTTTTATAATTTTCCACAAAATAATAAAGTACATCTTGTTGTTTTTTACTTTTCAGTTCAAATGCCGCTAATTCCAATTTATCTTCTGGCAACTCCGGCTGAACCACTCTTTGCTTCTTCTTTTGTACTTTATCTTTCACTTGATAAACGACTTCAACCGTACCATTTTTAATTTCTTGTTGAATAGTTCGGTATAAATGTGGCTGTTGCTCGATTACTTCAAAATCAATTGCTTCTTTATCCTGAAATAAATATAGTATTTCAGGTGCTATTTCTTCCTGTTTACAAAGTTGTAGACGTTTTTTATACGTTGCTTTTATCGCAGTTGGAAGCATCACTTGAAAAGCTGAAATCATGTAGCATAACGTTTCACTTGTAAGCCAATATCCAAGCTTTAATAATTCATCATTTAAAACCGGTGTTACATCTAATATTTCATGGATTGTCTTTAACTTCTTACTTTCTACATCCACCGAATCTTTAATCCCAATAATAAAACCTTGCAATTTTCTTGGGCCAAACGGAACTACTACACGCATTCCTGTCTGTACAATATCTTCCCATTTTTTAGGGATAATGTAATCAAATGGTCGATCTGTCTGACGGGCAGGTACATCAACAATTACACTTGCAAATTTCATAAACGATCATCTTCTAACATCATTTCAATTTGCTTCAATATTTCACGAGCTACCTCTTTTTTCATTAAAATTGGCAACTCAATAACTTTTCCATCTTTTCTATACATTGTTACAATATTCGTATCCGTGCCAAATCCAGCTCCTTGCGCTTTTACATCATTCGCGACAATCATATCTGCATTTTTCTCACGTAGTTTTTTCGTTGCATATTCCTCTACATTTGTCGTTTCAGCAGCAAAACCGATAAGTAACTGTTTATCCTTTTTCTGACCTAACGTTTTTAAAATATCCACCGTTCTTTCAAGTTCAATGACAGCATCACCATTTTGCTTTTTCATTTTATTCTCATGAACATATTTCGGACGATAATCTGCAACTGCTGCTGTTTTAATGACAACGTCTACGTTTTGATAATGTTGAAGAACCGCTTCTAACATATCTTGTGCAGATTCCACTTGCACTGTCGTTACATGTAACGGTGGATTTAATGCTGTCGGTCCTGAAACGAGTATAACATCAGCGCCTAAATTCGCTGCCACTTCCGCAATCGCATACCCCATTTTTCCAGAAGAAAAATTTGTCATAAAGCGAACTGGATCAACCTTTTCACGTGTTGGGCCAGCAGTTATTAATATTCTTTTTCCCTGCAATGGTTTGTGTTCTGAGAAAGCTTCCTCTAACCGTGCAATAATTGCTTCAGGTTCTTCTAGTCGTCCCTTCGCTACATATCCACATGCTAAAAAGCCTTCCCCAGGCTCAATAAATGTATATCCTAGCGTTTTCAATGTCATCATATTTTTTTGAACTATTTTATTTTCATACATATGCACATTCATAGCAGGCGCAATCCATACCGGAGCTGTAGTAGCTAACAAAGTAGTTGTAATCATATCATCTGCAATACCACCAGCTAACTTTCCAATACAATTGGCAGTAGCAGGTGCGACAAGTACAACATCCGCCCAATCTGCTAAATCAATATGAGCAATAACAGCTGAGTCTTTCTCATCAAATGTATCCGTATATACATCATGGCGAGAAAGCGCTTGGAATGTAAGAGGCGTAACAAACTTCATTGCCGACTCACTCATCATTACTTTTACAATCGCGCCAGATTGTGTCAATTTACTCGTTAACGCAGCTGCTTTAAAAACCGCAATGCCTCCTGTTACACATAGAAGTATCTTTTTCCCTTTTAGCATATGACTCGTCCTCTTTCTTTTTCAAACTTATAATACTGAAATAGAATTCTCAGCTCGTCAGTACCAATATTTCATTCCTTTCGTAAAAAAATAACAACCTACTTGTAAATAGGTTGTTACCGTTACATAGAAAATTATAAAGTCTATGTTTTATTTTGTCGAAGGCAAAGGCTTATTCAGCTACTTTATCTTCACTTGGTACGTAGCTTAATGCTTCTGCATCGATTTCTTCTAATGCTTTACCTACACATTTATGAGAAACAGGTTTTTCTACAACACAGTTATTAGCAAGTTGCATTTCACGCGCGCGTTTTGCAGCTACTGTTACTAATGTGTACTTAGAATCGATTTTTTGTAGTAATGAGTCAATTGATGGATTTAACATAATTATAGACCCTCCGTCATTTCTTTATAATATTTTGCTACCCTTTCGCGGCGGCAATGTTCGCCAACCACAATTGCTTTAATTCTATCACAAGCTAATTCAACTTGATCGTTTTCTACTACATAGTCGTAAGCGTCCATCATCTCGATTTCTTCTTTCGCTACAGTTAAACGATTTTCAATAACATCTTCAGTCTCTGTACCACGTCCGACAATACGGCTCTTTAGTTCAGATAAACTTGGAGGTGCTAAGAAAATAAATACACCTTCTGGGAAAGCTTTCTTAACTTGAATTGCTCCTTGCACTTCAATTTCTAAGAATACATCTTTTCCTTCTTGTAATGTTTTTTCAACATAGTCAATCGGTGTTCCGTAATAATTACCTACGAACTCAGCCCACTCAAGTAATTTTTCATTACGAATCATTTCCTCGAATTCTTCTCTTTCTTTAAAGAAATAATCCACACCATCTACTTCACCTTCACGCGGCTTACGTGTCGTTACTGAAATAGAGTACTGAAAACGTGTATCCTCATGGCTAAACAGCTCTTTACGAACCGTCCCTTTTCCAACCCCAGAAGGCCCTGAAAGAACGATGAGCAATCCTCTTCTACTTCTCATAAATATGTAAAACCTACCCTTCCTCACTTAAATCTTCTTTATTATTCAAACGATGTGCAATCGTCTCTGGTTGAATTGGACTTAATACAACATGCCCATCATCCATAACAATAACCGCCCTTGTTTTTCTCCCATACGTAGCATCAAGCAAAGCATTATGTTCGCGTGCTTCCTGTACTGTCCGTTTAATAGGAGCTGACTCCGGACTTACAATAGCAATAATTCGATGAGCAGATACAATATTTCCGTATCCAATATTTAAAAACCGCATGGCCATAGTTTGCGCCTCCTAGTAAGTCTATCCGATTTCTCCACCACGTATAACTTTATATATTTTTTGAAAGCTACTCAATATTTTGTACTTGTTCACGAATTTTTTCAAGGTTATTTTTCATTTCTACAACATATTTTGAAATTGTTAAGTCATTTGCCTTAGAACCAATCGTATTAATTTCTCTATGCATCTCTTGCACGATGAAATCCATTTTCCTTCCAACAGGCTCTTCAATCTGCAATGTTTCACGAAATTGCTCTAAATGACTTTGCAAACGAACTAACTCTTCATGAATATCACAACGCTCTGCAAAGATTGCGACTTCTGTTAGCAATCTTTGTTCATCTAGATCTTGATTATGTAATTCTTTTAAGCGATTTTCTAATCGTTCACGATATTTTTGTGTAACAATTGGTGCATGTGGAATAATTGCATTTACACAGTTGCTAATCTCTTGTAAACGATACGCTATATCTTTATGTAATCGTTCTCCTTCGCCATCTCTCATCGTTTTCAACATATGAGCAGCTTGACGAACAGCCTCATATAAACTGTTCTCAAAATGTTCATTTACATTTTCTATTTCTTCAATTGCTGTTACTTCTGGCATTGCCATTAATTGCTGAAGTGTAATAGAATCTTGTAATTGAAATTTTCCTTTTATATCTTCCATCATCGATTGGTACTGCTCAAGAAGTGACCAATTCACACTTAATTTTCTTTCAACAAGTCCTTCACCCGCTATACTAATAGACACTTCAATGCGTCCACGTCGAACTTGCTGTGCAATTATTTTACGAATTTTGTCCTCAAATACCATCATTTGCTTAGGAAGTCGAATACTCATCTCTAAAAAACGGTGGTTCACCGATTTCATTTCTACTGTAATTTGAAAAGTATCACTTTCTACTTTCGATCTTCCAAACCCTGTCATACTAGAAATCATTTTTATCACATCCAAGCCATAAAATAACTCAATGAAAAAGGTAATAGAGACAAGGCTCTACTACCTTCTGTAAATTATATCACATTTTCATAACATTGACTATTTCAAGTTTAATCCCTTCTTATATAATATCGGCTTTTTCTTCTTAGCCTTTTTCCCTGTTAATAAAGAACCTACTAGTAAGAAAGTCGGAATTGATGACAAACCTCCAATTAATAACCAATCTCTTGCTTGTATCGGCATTGTGCTAAAGATTGGTTGTAACGGTGGATAATATATAACCACTAGCATGAGTAGTAACGAAATAATAACCGCCCCTACTAAATACACGTTCCCAAATGGATTACGGTGAAAGACAGAATGCTCACTACGACAATCAAATACATGAATAAGCTGAGCAAGTACCAACGTCGCGAACGCTACAGTTTGTGCATATTTCAGTTCATTTGGATGTTGGTTATACGCAATAATAAACGCCACTAACGTCACTGCTCCAATTAAAAACCCTCGACTTATTATTTTCCACGCAAGCCCTCTAGCGAATACCCCTTCTTTCGGGTGACGCGGTGTTCTCTTCATCACATCTCCTTCAGCCTTATCCAAACCTAATGCCATCGCTGGTAAACCATCAGTAACTAAGTTCACCCATAAAATTTGAATAGGAACCATCGGCAGTGGTAATGCAAGTAACATCGCAAATAACATAACTAAAATTTCTCCAACATTTGACGCCAATAAGTAGCGAATGAACTTACGTATGTTCTCATATATATTTCTTCCTTCTTTAATTGCTGATTTAATTGTAGCAAAATTATCGTCTAGTAAAACAAGTGAAGAGGCTTCTTTCGCAACATCTGTCCCTGTAATTCCCATCGCTATCCCAATATCCGCTGTTTTTATCGCTGGAGCATCGTTCACTCCATCACCTGTCATCGCTACTATATGTCCTTGATTTTGCAGTGCCTTAACAATTTTCAATTTATGCTCAGGTGATACACGAGCGAATACATACGTATCTTCTACAACATTTTCTAATTCCTCCACATCCATATTCGCGAGTTCTACTCCTTCAACAACGCGTCCATCTGGTGGTAAAACTCCTAATTGTTCAGCAATCGCCATTGCTGTCACTTTATGATCACCTGTAATCATTACTGTTCGAATACCAGCTTCTTTACACTCTTTTACCGCCTGCGCCACTTCTGGCCTTGGCGGGTCAATCATACCTTGTATTCCAACCAACATAAAATCTTTTTCAACGTCTCTTTCATGTTCAATAGAATCCGTGACTTTTAAAGGTTTAAACGCAACTGCAATTGTTCGAAGCGCTTGACTACCTAAGCTATGAATAGCCGCCTGTACTTCTTTTCTATATAGCTCACTTAACGGCTGCTGCTTATCCCCCCATAAGATTGTTTGACTCAGTTGCAAAAGAACATCCGGTGCTCCTTTCGTAACAATAAACTTTTTCCCCTCTCGATCTCGTACAATAACACTCATCATTTTTCGAGTTGAATCAAAGGGGAATTCACGAATAATTTCAAATTTCCCTTTTAATGCCTCACGTGTTATCCCAGCTTTCATTGCTGCAGCTACAAGCGCTCCCTCTGTCGGATCTCCATCTAATACGTACGCCTTTTTCTTTTGAATAATATTTGCATTGTTACATAGTGAACCAAATGTAAGTAGCTGATAAAGTGATTTTGTCTTAGCTGGATTCACTTCTTTTTCACCTTTCATAAAAGAGCCATTAGGTTCATATCCTTGCCCTGTCACTTTCCACAATTCTCCGCCTGACCACATATGTGTTACCATCATTTTGTTTTGCGTCATTGTTCCCGTTTTATCAGAGCATATAACAGAAGCGCAGCCTAACGTTTCTACGGCCGGTAACTTCCTTACAATTGCTCTCTTTTTTATCATACGCTGTACACCAAGTGATAAAGCTACTGTAACAATTGCTGGCAATCCTTCTGGAATAGCCGCAACAGCTAGCGATACGCCAGCTAAAAACATATGATATACTTCATTCCCTTGATACACACCAGCCAATACAACGAGCGCTGTCAAAATAAGAGCTACAATAATTAATATTTTTCCGAGCTGTTCTAACCTTCTTTGCAGTGGCGTTTCCATTTGCTCTGCATTTTGCAACATATTTGCAATTTGCCCCATCGCTGTATTCATACCAGTTGCTACAACAACTCCTGTACCAGATCCTCGCGTAATCATTGTCCCCATAAAAGCCATATTTTTTTGATCCCCAATTGCAACATCTTGCCCTTGCAATGCTTCTACCTTCTTTTGTACAGGTACGGACTCCCCTGTCAAAGCAGACTCTTCAATATATAAACTTGATGCCTCAACAAGACGCACATCAGCCCCAATACGATCACCACTGGAAAACTTAATAATATCCCCTAAAACAAGTGCTTTAGATGGTGCTTTTACCCACTTTCCATTCCGCATTACAGTAACTTGCGGAGCGGCTAGTTCCTTTAAAGCTTCCAATGATTTTTCAGCTTTTCTTTCTTGAAAAAAGCCGAGAATACCATTGATAATAACAATGGCAACAATAGCAATAGAATCAATGTATTCACCTAAAAACGCAGAAACAATTGTTGCTCCAAACAAAACGAGTACCATGAAATCTTTAAACTGTGCTAAAAATACCATTAGTGCAGAAGGCCTTTTTGCTTCTTCTAATTCATTAGTACCAAATTTCTTTACTCGCCCTTCTGCTTCTTTCTCTGTAAGTCCAACCTTTACATTCGTATTCGTTCTTTCTTCCACTTCATGTGCTCGCATTCCATACCAGTTCATCCTGCTATCGACCTCCTGATTCCAGACATACTCTATTGAAAGCTTATTCAGCCTCGTCCAAAAAAATGCTATAATTAACATTTAGTTAGAAAGGAGTGTTCATTTATGGCATTCGATGGATTATTTACAAGAGCGATTACACATGAAATTGAAAATTCTCTTTACACAGGAAGAATTTCCAAAATATATCAACCTTCAAAATACGAGATTTTATTACATATTCGAGCGAATGGAAAGAACCAAAAACTAATTCTTTCATCTCATCCTACATATGCGCGTATGCACTTAACGAATCAAAACTACGATTCGCCAGCAATACCGCCGATGTTCTGTATGCTTCTTCGCAAACATTTAGAAGGTGGATTTATTGAAAAAATTGAACAAATCGACTTAGAACGCATTATTCAAATTACAGTTCGCAGTCGTAATGAAATCGGAGACGAATCATTAAAAACATTAGTAATTGAAATAATGGGACGACATAGTAACATTATCTTATTAGATACGAAAACAAACGTGATTTTAGATAGCTTAAAACACGTTTCATTAGCCGTAAACCGTCACCGAACTGTATATGCTGGTGCTGAGTACGTCGCGCCACCAGCCCAACATAAAATCAATCCTCTGCAAATTGAAACCGCAGATGATTTTATTAGACCGCTAGACTTTCTATCTGGAAATATGGATAAACAACTCGTCGGTGCTTTCATGGGAATATCCCCATTATTTGCAAAAGAAGTAGTAAAGAAAGCCGGTATGGCAAACGAGAAAGCATTATCAGAAGCATTTTTCTCTATACAAACACCATTACTATCTCATGCATATACACCTACAATGATTACTGCAAATGGAAAAGAATTCTTTTATCTTTTCCCTCTTACACACTTGCAAGGAGAAGAAAAAACATTCTCATCAGTGAGCGAATTGTTAGATCGTTTCTTCTTTGGCAAAGCAGAACGTGATCGTGTAAAACAACAAGCTCATGATTTAGAACGCTTTATGCAAAACGAAAAAAATAAAAACGAGAAAAAACTCATTAAACTCGAAAAAACACTGCAAGATGCTGGAAAAGCAGATAAATATCAACTATTTGGAGAGCTACTTACAGCCAATATGTACGCTTTAAAAAAGGGCGATAAAGATATTGAGGTCGTTAATTATTACGATGAGAATGGTGGAACTGTAAAAATTACATTAGATCCTTTAAAAACACCATCTGAAAATGCACAACGCTATTTCCAAAAGTATCAAAAAGCAAAAAATTCAGTTGTTGTTGTAGAAGAACAAATCGAAAAAACAAATGAAGAAATTCTTTATTTTGATAGCTTACTTCAACAAATGGAAGCTGCTTCTTCAAAAGATATTGAAGAAATTCGTGAGGAATTAGCTGAAGAAGGTTATGTGCGCAATCGCAAAACGAAAAACGCAAAGAAAAAGCCTACTAAACCAGTATTAGATAAATATGTAGCAAGTGATGGCACAGAGATTTTCGTTGGTAAAAACAATAAACAAAATGATTATTTAACAACGAAGTTTGCCCGCCGTGATGAAATTTGGTTACATACGAAAGACATACCTGGCTCTCACGTTGTCATTCGTTCTTTAGAGCCTGCTGAAGAAACTTTACTAGAAGCTGCCAAAATTGCTGCCTATTACAGTAAAGCGAAAGAGTCTAGCTCTGTACCTGTTGATTTCACCAAAATACGCCATGTCAAAAAACCGAGTGGTGCAAAACTTGGTTTTGTTACGTACGACAATCAGCAAACCGTATATGTAACACCAGATGCTGATATTGTAATGAAATTAAAAGCGTAAATAAAAAAATGCGTTGCTTGTATGCAGCGCATTTTTTATATGTTTTCAATTTCGTTGCTATATCCATTCAATATTGTCAAAAAAATTGACAGTATCATTTCACATTTGTATAAAATTTTTTACAGCATGTAAATAAAGTACAAGTGTAACTCCAATCATTATTTTTCCCCATCCCCCTGCTATTCATTGAAGCAATCTAGATTTTATGAACAAACCGCCTCCCACAAATTACAGGCTATTTTTTTATCTCCCCTAAAATATATGTTGTCCCTACTATCCTTTCTTCAAATATACATTTTGGCACGCTATTTGCTTTATTCAATACTGTGAATAGGAGGAATTAACATGACTTTAAAAATTAATAAAATCCAAAATCAATTACAAAACTATGAAATTGACGGGTTACTTATTACCAAAAAAGAAAACCGCCAATATGCAACAGGATTTACAGGTAGTGCTGGCGTCGTCTTAATCTCTGCCGATCAAGCTGTTTTTATCACTGATTTCCGCTATGTAGATCAAGCGAAATCACAAATAAAAGATGCTGAAATTATTATGCATAAAGGAAATTTAGAAAAAGAAATTGCACATCAAGTATCGAAATTAAACATTCAAAAACTTGGAATTGAAGAAAACAACATGACATTGCAACAATATAAAAACTTGCAAAAATACGTACAGGCGGAAATGATTCAAGTGTGCGAAATTATCGAAAATATTCGTATCATTAAAGACACGCCTGAAATAGAAACAATGAAAATTGCAGCTAATATCGCGGACGAAGCATTTCACCACATTCTTACGTTTCTAAAACCAGGAATAAGTGAAAATGCTGTACGAGATGAATTAGAATTTTTCATGCGAAAAAAAGGGGCTACATCTTCTTCATTCCAAATCATTGTAGCCTCAGGCGTTCGTTCTTCACTTCCCCATGGAGTTGCATCAAATAAAATAATCGAACGAGGGGATATCGTTACATTAGACTTCGGTGCACTTTACGACGGATATTGTTCCGATATAACACGTACTGTAGCAATAGGGGAACCATCGGAAGAATTCAAAAAAATATACAATGTTGTACGAGAAGCGTTAAAACGTGGGACTGAAGCGATTAAGCCTGGAGAAACTGCGAAAAGTATCGATGATATAACGAGGGATTACATTACAGAACATGGATACGGTCAATACTTTGGCCACTCTACTGGGCACGGTCTTGGGTTAGAAATACATGAACCGCTTCGCCTATCCCAAGAAAGTAAGGTAACTTTACAAGAAGGTATGGTTGTTACAGTTGAGCCGGGCATTTACATACCGAACTGGGGCGGTTGTAGAATTGAAGACGATATCGTCATTACAAAAGATGGATATGAAGTTATTACAAAATCAAATCGAGAACTAATTGTTATTCCTTGTTGAAATCACGACCTTTTTTAAAGGAGTTTTTCGTTGCACATAGAATTCTTTCTAATGAGGAAATGCCACCGAATAAGGTGGCATTTTCTTTTATTCATTAACGAATAGCTTTTCGTTTACTATTTTAGTGACTACCACTACCAACATTAAAATGCATATTAAATATAGCATTTTCGCAATAAACAACCACCCTTGAAACATTACAATTCCATCTATTACCTCATTTCCTTTCCATAACAAAAACGGAATTGTGCTGATTATAATGACAAATTCGATGCTGAAAACCATTTTCTTTTTTCGACTATATGCTTTCCATTCATTCCAGCGATACATAGGAGCAAAAATCAATACTCCTATACATAATATAACTGGTACCCATTCACTGTTAAGAAATTGTCCTGAAATAACTGATAATAGTAAACAAACTAGCACACCATAATATCCTATTTTTTCTCTCATTCTTACTCCCCCATTCCCCTTCTCCTCAAATCCCATTTTTAGGATTAATTGTATTGTATCATCCATTTTTTATTCTTATCATTACAGTACATGAAATTTCACTTTTTTCTTTTTCCTATACTCACATACTTTCACTGCTTTCATACAATAAACTACACGAATGCCTAAAGGATGTGAATGTTATGGGAGTTGAATTAACGCTATTACACGCTCTCTACATTATTTGTTTACTCACTATTATTACCTTTTTTATTCTCCGAAAAGATACGACTATCATTTGTATCGTTTTTATCTTTTTATTGGCATTAACTGCAACAAGTTCTATCCCTCTTGCCATTAGCGGAATTTTTCAAAGTTTCATTTACGCCATTACTGAGCTATTACCAACTATATTAATCATCTCCATTATCGTATCAATGAGCAATTTACTCGTTCATACTGGCATAAATGATACGATGATTTCACCATTTACAAAAATGATTCGTACACCTACACTCGCCTACTGGATTATCGGCCTTTTAATGATGACCATTTCTTTCTTCTTTTGGCCTTCTCCAGCTGTCGCCTTAATGGGAGCTATTTTATTACCGGTTGCTGTACGTGTCGGCCTTCCTCCAATTGGGGTTGCAATTGCTATGAACTTATTTGGACACGGCATCGCCTTATCTGGAGACTTCGTTATTCAAGGTGCACCGAAATTAACTGCAGACGCGGCTGGTCTCCCTGTTTCCAGCGTCGTATCTGCAAGTGTTCCACTCGTTATCGTTATGGGCATTGTGACAACTTCTGTCGCTTTTTTCTTCTTACGAAAAGAGTTTCATACAGGCTTATCTATACAAGAAGCTATTCCATCAACTGAGTCTTCTAAAACGCTCACTTCATTATCTCCTCGCATAAAAAAATGGCTCGCTATTTGTATCCCTATCATATATATCATTGATATCCTTTGCATGATTCAATTTAAATTACAAGGAAGCGACGCAACTGCACTTATCGGCGGAACGACTGTTATTATGATTATCATCATTTCCCTCATCGCCTACAAAGGAAATGGACTGAATAAAACGACCGATTATTTCATAGAAGGGCTCCAATTTGGCTTTAAAATTTTCGGACCAGTTATTCCTATCGCTGCACTCTTTTATTTAGGAGATAGTGGATTTGTAAAAATTATCGGGGACTATTTACCGAAAGGTTCACACGGAATCATTAACGACTTAGGCATCGCTTTATCTCAAACTGTTCCTTTAAATCAATATGTATCGGCAGGGACATTAACCATCGTTGGTGTCATTACCGGCTTAGATGGATCAGGTTTTTCAGGTATATCACTTGCTGGTTCCATTGCCAATCTTTTTGGAACAGCACTTGGCCATGGAACAGCTACATTAACAGCACTCGGACAAATTGCGGCTATATGGACCGGGGGCGGGACGTTAATTCCTTGGGCGCTTATTCCTGCTGCTGCAATTTGCAAGGTAGATCCATTTGAACTTGCACGCCGAAACTTTTTACCTGTTGTTATCGGTTTAATTGTCACCACTATCTTTGCGATGTTTATTTTATAACGTAAGCAAGTGTTCTCTTGCTTACGTTTTTTCTTGTAAAATTCATCATGAATTACCGGTTTTCAACAGGGATTCGTTATCCCTTAGCGAAATTATATTAGGAGAGTAATTTTTTCAAAACGTTTACGAGAAACAGATTACTTCAATTAGAAAAGGGGACATAACTATGAATGAATTGATTTTCGTCTTATTAATTTGTCCGTTACTTATCTTTATCGTTTCTGTTATTGGAACGCGCAAGACGAAAACGTATTACGTAATGCCGATTGTAACGTTTGCTAGTTTTTTAATAATAGGTGTTATCGCCTTTACTCCAAAATTTTTCTTTTGGGTCGGCATGTATAGCATTTTCTCATTTATTGTTTCTTATGTGACTCTATTGTTTGTAAGAGGATATAAGCTTGCAGAAAGCACTAAGTAGTTAAGGAGATTGTAATATGATTTTCTTTGATATTGATGGAACTTTACTTGAAGTTTTAACAATAATATAAAAAAACGACCGCGTTCCCCCGCGGTCGTCTTTTTTCGTGTTACGCTGTGATCCAAGCTTCGTTAGCTGGATTTTTACGCCACTCTTGTAATTTCTTCGTTTCAGCTTGTCCAATCATACCTTTTTCTGCTGCAACTTCAGTTAATGCACTGTAATCACTTAAAGAATATGATGCTACGTTCGCTGCTTCTAACTTTTCTTTTCCTGCTTCTAGCTCGTATGTGAAGATTGATACGATCCCTAATACTTCACAGCCAGCTTCGCGAAGTGCTTCTACACATGTAATTGCACTACCGCCAGTTGAAATTAGGTCCTCTACTACTACTACTTTTTGACCTTTTTCAGCTTTTCCTTCGATTTGGTTCCCTTTACCGTGACCTTTTGCTTTACTACGTACGTAGCACATTGGTAAATCCATACGATCGCTTACCCATGCAGCGTGCGCAATACCAGCAGTTGCTGTTCCTGCAATAACTTCTACAGTTGGGAAGTGCTCTTTAATCAACTCTTCTAATCCAGCTGCAATCGCTTGACGTACTTTTGGATAAGATAAAGTTAAACGGTTATCACAATAAATTGGTGATTTCATACCTGAAGACCATGTGAATGGATCGTTCGGTTGTAAAAATACTGCTCCAATTTCTAATAAATGCGATGCGATTTCTTTTTTCATACTGTTACACCTTCCCACTGTTGTTTTACTGTTTTATACGCTTCAAGCGGATTTTCTGCTTTTGTAATACTACGTCCAACTACGATGTAGCTTGAGCCAAGTTCCCTCGCACGTTTCGGTGTTGCTACGCGCACCTGGTCATTTACATCATCGCTTGCAAGACGAATCCCCGGTGTTACTGTTACAAATTCATTTCCGCATACTTCACGTAATTTTGGAACTTCAAGTGTTGAACAAACAACGCCATCAAGTCCACTTTCTTTCGTTAGTTTTGCATAATGAGCAACCGCTTCTTCTAACGTTTTCTCAATGCCGATCTCTTTTTTCATCATAGCTTCCGAAGTGCTTGTTAGTTGTGTAACTGCAATACAAATCGGTCTCTCTTTTCCTTCTTGCTTACCTTCCTCTAATCCCTCAATCGCAGCTTTCATCATACTGCTTCCCCCTGCAGCATGAACATTTACCATATCAACATCTAGACTAGCTAGGCTACGCATAGCGCTTTTTACTGTATTCGGAATATCATGAAGTTTTAAATCTAGAAAAATCTTATGTCCTTTTTCTTTTAAGTACGTAATAATCGCAGGGCCTTCTTTGTAAAATAACTCCATACCAACTTTGACAAATAACTCTTCCCCTTCAAAGTGGCGCAAGAATTGTTCTACATCTTGTTTCCCTGGAAAATCTAATGCAACGATTAACGACTGTGACATGTTTGCTTCCAGCTCCTTCCTTGACATTCCGAAATGTGATCAAATCCTAATTCATCTAGTAATGCTGGTAACTCTTCAATAATTGTCGGACATACGAACGGATCAATAAAGTTCGCTGTACCTACTGCAACTGCGCTTGCGCCAGCATAGAAGAATTCAATTACATCTTCCGCTGTCTCAATACCACCCATTCCGATAATCGGAATGTTTACCGCTTGGCTTACTTCATGTACCATACGAATTGCTACTGGCTTAATCGCAGGACCTGATAATCCACCTGTACGGTTTGCTAAAATTGGTTTAGCTGTTTTTAAATCTAGACGCATACCAAGCAATGTATTAATCATCGTTAAACCATCTGCACCTGCATTTTCAATCGCTTTTGCAATTTCCACAATGTTTGCCACGTTCGGTGACAACTTCACGTATACAGGTACTTCAGAAACCTCTTTTACTCGCTTCGTTAAATCAGCAGCAATTTCAGGATTTGTACCAAAGGCGATACCACCTGTTTTTACGTTCGGACAAGAAATATTTAATTCTAGTGCATGGACATTAGGCGCTTTAGAAATTTCCTTCGCAACCGCTACGTAATCCTCAGCTTGTGAGCCTGCAACGTTTGCAATAATTGGAAGGTCAAATTGTTCTAACCATGGTAATTCCGAATTCATTACTTTGTCTAATCCCGGGTTTTGAAGTCCGATTGCATTTAGCATGCCGCCTGGTGTTTCAGCAACACGAGGCGTCGGATTTCCATAACGTGGTTGTTCTGTCGTCGCTTTAATCATGATTGATCCTAATACACTTAAATCGTAAAACTGTGCATATTCACGACCAAACCCAAAGCATCCAGATGCCGGTATAATTGGATTTTTTAATGATAATCCTGGTAATTCAACTTGCAATCTGTTCATAGTACAACCTCCCCGATTGGAAATACTGGTCCGTCGCTACACACCTTCTTGTAAGAATGTCCACTTGGATCTTCTTGTAAGTGGCATACACATGCGAAACAAGCTCCAATACCACAGCCCATACGTTCTTCTAATGAAATATAGGCTTTTTTCTCTTTGTAACGTCCTTCTAATGCACGAAGCATCGCTAACGGACCACATGAATAAAGAATATCAAAGTCAATTCCGTAATTATCAATTACATCTGTGACAAATCCTTTTGTACCGTGTGTACCGTCTACTGTTGCAACGTACGTATCACCAAGTTCTGCAAATTTTTCTTCATAGAAAACTACATCTTTCGTTTGAAAGCCTAAGATGTGAATAACACGTACACCTTTTGCAACGAGGCGCTGTGATAATTCATAAAGTGGTGGTACACCAATTCCCCCGCCTACTAGTAAAGCTGTTTGACCAGCTTCTGCTTCTTCTACAGGAAAACCGTGTCCTAATGGTCCTAGTACATCTACCATTTCACCTTGTTTTCTAGTTGCTAATGTTTTTGTCCCTTGTCCTTCGGCACGATATAGCATTGTAAATTCGTTCTTCTCTTGATCTACATTACAAATACTAATTGGGCGGCGCAGAAGGGGCGCAATGCCCTCTGCTACCTTAATGTGTACAAACTGCCCTGGTTCGTTCATTTGCTGTACTAACGTTCCTTGAAGCACTAATTCGTAAATATTTTTTGCGATTTCTTTTTGATTAACGACGATCATATTTTGCTTTTGCATCATGCATGTACCACCTCGTGACGCTTTGTTTGCGTAATTTCTTTCATTGAATGAGCTGAGAATGTCATAGATTCTAATACTCGTAAGATTGCTCTCGTTGTATCAAGTGATGTTAAGCAAGCCACACCATTTTCTACTGATTCACGGCGAATGCGGAAACCATCACGCGCTGGTTGTTTACCTTTTGTTAATGTGTTAATTACAAACTGTGCTTTTCCTTGACGGATAATATCTAGTAAGTTGTAGTCTTCAGAATCAATTTTGTTTACAACTTGTACTGGGATATTTTGCTCTTCTAATGATTGTGCTGTTCCAGCTGTTGCTAATAAGTTATAGCCGATTTCGTGGAAACGTTTTGCAATTTCCATCGCTTCTTCTTTATCTTTATCAGCTACAGTAATGATTACTGAGCCGTGCGTTGGGATGTTAATTCCAGAAGCAACTAATCCTTTATATAATGCTTTTTCAAGCGTTAAGTCTTTACCCATTACTTCCCCTGTTGATTTCATTTCAGGTCCTAATGTTGTATCAACTGAGCGTAGTTTCGCGAATGAGAATACCGGAGCTTTTACATATACTTCTTTCTCTTCTGGGTGATAGCCAGTTCCGTATCCTTGCTCTACTAGGTCTTGCCCTAAAATAACTTTCGTTGCAACATTCGCCATCGGTACGCCTGTAATTTTACTTAAGAACGGTACTGTACGGCTTGCACGTGGATTTACTTCAATTACGTACACTTGATCTTTGAATACTACAAACTGGATATTTAGTAATCCAACAATGTTTAATCCTTTTCCAAGTGCAATTGTATGTTCAATGATTTGTTCTTTTAGTTTTTCAGATAAACTTTGTGGTGGATATACTCCAATTGAGTCACCAGAGTGAACTCCAGCGCGTTCAATATGTTCCATAATACCTGGAATGAATACATTCTCACCATCCGAAATTGCATCTACTTCAATTTCTTTACCAACCATGTAACGGTCGATTAATACTGGGTGATCTGCATGAACTTTAACTGCATTTTTCATGTAGTGCAGCAGTTCTTCTTGACGATATACGATTTCCATTGCACGTCCACCTAGTACGTAAGATGGTCTTACTAATACTGGGTAACCAATTTCTTCTGCGATTGCTACCGCTTGTTCTACAGTCGTTGCTGTTTTACCAACTGGTTGCGGGATGCCAAGTTTTGTTAAAGCAGCTTCGAATTTATCACGATCTTCTGCACGGTCTAAGTCTTCAAGTGATGTTCCTAAAATTTTCACACCGTGTTCTTCTAGTTTCGCTGCTAAGTTAATTGCCGTTTGTCCACCGAACTGAACGATAACACCTTCTGGTTTTTCTAAATCGATAATGTGCATTACATCTTCAATCGTTAATGGTTCAAAGTATAATTTGTCAGAAATACTGAAGTCTGTTGAAACTGTTTCTGGGTTGTTGTTAATGATAATTGCTTCATATCCAGCTTCTTTAATTGCCCATACTGAGTGAACTGTTGCGTAATCAAACTCAACACCTTGACCAATTCGGATCGGACCAGATCCTAGAACTACTACACTCTTACGATCTGTTACAATCGATTCATTTTCGTCCGCATATGTGCTGTAGTAATATGGCGTTGCAGATTCAAACTCTGCCGCACAAGTATCTACCATTTTGAATACTGGCATCATATTATTTTCTTTACGCATATCGTAAATTTCGCGCTCCGTTTTGTTCCAAGCTGCTGCAATGTAGTGATCGCTGAAGCCCATTTCTTTTGCAGTTTGTAGTACTTCTATATTTCCTACATTCGCTTTTACTTCACGTTCCATATTTACGATGTTTTCAACTTTTTGTAAGAAGAAGAAGTCCATTTCACACCATTCATTGATTTCTTCTTTCGTTACACCTTGGCGAATTGCTTCTGCTACAATAAACAGTCGTTCATCATCCGCTTTAATGATACGTTTTTTCATCGTTTCTTTATCAAGTTCTTTTAAGTGGTCTAATTCTAAGTGATAAATGCCAAGCTCTAAAGAACGAACTGCTTTTAGTAATGATTCTTCTAAGTTACGTCCGATTGACATAACTTCACCAGTTGCTTTCATTTGTGTTCCAAGCGTTCTGTTCGCTGATTCAAACTTATCAAACGGCCAACGTGGAATTTTTGAAACAACATAGTCTAACGCTGGCTCGAAGCAAGCGTAAGTTTTTTGTGTTACTGGGTTTACAATTTCATCTAACGTTAAGCCGACTGCAATTTTTGCTGCTAATTTCGCAATTGGATATCCAGTTGCTTTAGATGCTAGTGCAGATGAACGACTTACACGTGGATTTACTTCGATTACATAGTATTGGAAGCTATATGGATCAAGCGCAAGCTGAACGTTACATCCACCTTCAATTCCTAGTGCACGAATAATTCGTAATGAAGTGTTACGTAACATTTGATATTCACGGTCGCTTAGCGTTTGGCTCGGTGCTACTACAATCGAATCACCTGTGTGAACACCAACTGGATCGATGTTTTCCATGTTACATACTACAATCGCGTTATCATTTGAATCACGCATTACTTCATATTCAATTTCCTTACAGCCAGCAATACTTTTCTCTAATAAACATTGTGTTACTGGACTATGTTTTAAACCACTTGTTACGATTTCAATTAGCTCTTCTTCGTTATGGCAAATTCCGCCGCCCGTTCCTCCTAATGTGAACGCTGGTCGAACGATTACTGGATAACCAATTTCATTTACAAATCCATATGCTTCATCAAGGTTATGAATAATTTCACTTGGTGGTGTTGGTTCATTTAAATCTTGCATTAATGTACGGAATAAATCACGATCTTCCGCTTGCTCGATTGCTGATAATTTTGTTCCTAAAATTTCAACTCCGCACTCGTCAAGTACGCCTGATTTTGCAAGTTCAACAGCCATGTTTAAACCTGTTTGACCACCTAATGTTGGTAGGATTGCATCAGGACGTTCTTTACGAATAATACGGCTTACGAATTCTAATGTTAATGGCTCGATGTATACTTTATCTGCTGTTGCAGTATCCGTCATAATTGTTGCTGGGTTAGAGTTAACAAGGATTACTTTGTAACCTTCCTCTTTAAGAGATTGACAAGCTTGTGTACCAGAGTAGTCAAACTCCGCTGCTTGCCCAATTACAATTGGTCCTGATCCGATTACTAAAATTGTGTTAATGTCTAGGCGTTTTGGCATAACTCTTCCCCTTCTTTCTTGAAGTTTTCAATCATTGTTAAGAAATCTTCGAATAAATCATTTGCATCTTCTGGTCCCGCTGAAGCTTCTGGATGGTATTGTACTGTAAATGCTGGGAACTTCTTATGACGAAGACCTTCTACCGTTCCATCGTTTAAAGCAACATGTGTAATTTCAAGATCTGTATTTTCAACTGATTCTTCTTCTACTGCGTATCCGTGGTTTTGAGATGTAATTGCTACTTTTCCAGTTGCAAGATTTTTTACTGGATGGTTTAAACCACGGTGACCAAATTTCAACTTACTTGTATTTGCACCTGATGCTAGAGCGAACAATTGATGTCCTAGGCAAATTCCGAATAAAGGAACTTTACCGATAATGTCTTTTAACATTTCAATTGCTTCTGATACATCTTTCGGATCTCCAGGTCCATTACTTAACATAATTCCATCTGGGCTAAGGCGTAAAATTTCTTCTGCTGTTGTGTTGTAAGGAACTACAATTACATCACAGTCACGCTTATTTAATTCTCGTAAAATACCATGTTTCATACCGAAGTCTACTAGTACAACTCGGTGACCACGACCTGGGCTTGGGTATGGATCTTTCGTTGATACGCGTTTTACATGATCTGTAAATACTGTCGCTTTTAATTGACTTACAATGTACTCTACATCTGCATCCATATTACAAAGGCGTCCGCGTAATGTACCGTATTGACGAATTTTTCTCGTTAATTTTCTCGTATCAATCCCTGCTAATCCTGGGATATTTCTTTCTTTCAAGTAATCATTTAACGAAATTTCATTACGGAAGTTTGATGGATGATCACAAATTTCGTTTACGATTAAACCATTTACAGATGGGTGAATGGATTCAAAATCGTCACGGTTAATGCCGTAGTTTCCGATTAATGGGTACGTGAATGTTACGATTTGACCGCAATATGATGGATCAGATAATGTTTCTTGATATCCAGTCATTCCTGTTGTAAATACAACCTCACCTGACTTTTCGATTTCGCCTCCGAAACCTGTTCCAATTAATACTGTTCCATCTTCTAAGATAAGTTGTCTTTTCATACTAATGCACTCTCCTTTTGCCATGCGATCTTACCACCAACGATTGTCATTACCGGCCATCCTTGGCATTTCCAACCTGCGAATGGTGTATTTTTTCCTTTTGATAAGAATGTTGTTGGGTCAATCTCTTCTTCTTGTTCTAAATCAATGATTGTAATATCAGCTGCTCTACCTTCTTTTAGGCGACCTGCTTCTAAGCCGAATGTATCAGCTGGCTTTTCTGTTAAGAATTGAATTAACTGTTCTAGCGTAATAACTCCCTTTTTCACAAGGTTTGTGTATAGAAGCGGGAATGCTGTTTCAAAACCAGTAATTCCAAACGGTGCTCTTTCAATTCCTTGTGCTTTCTCTTCCGCTGTATGCGGTGCATGGTCAGTTGCAATCATATCGATCGTTCCATCTAATAAACCTTCAATTAATGCTGCATGGTCTTCTTTTCCACGAAGCGGTGGGTTCATTTTAAAGTTAGGATCAGCTGATGGGATATCATCTTCACATAACACTAGGTGATGCGGTGTTACTTCTGCTGTTACTTTAATTCCAGCGCGTTTCGCATCACGGATTACACGTACCGAACCTTTCGTACTTACATGACATACGTGATAGTGGCAATCTGCTGCTTCAGCAAGCAGTATATCCCTTGCAATATGTACAGATTCACATACTGATGGGATACCGTTTAATCCGTGTTTCTCAGAAAACTTCCCTTCATGTACACAACCTTTATTAATAAGCGTATTCTCTTCACAGTGCGCAACTACTGCCATATCTAATTTTGCTGCACGTTTCATAGCCGCTAACATCATGCTCGCATCTTGTACGCCTACGCCGTCATCTGTGAAAGCAAATGCTCCAAGTTCTTTTAATGTTTCGAAATCTGTCATTTCAGAACCAGCTTGACGTACTGTAATTGCTCCGTATGGTAGTACGTTAACATGAGCTTTTTCTTCAATACGTTTTTGCAAGTCTTCCATATGTTCTCTGCAATCTGGTACCGGGCGTGTATTTGGCATTGCGCAAATTGTAGTGAATCCACCTTTTGCCGCTGCTAGTGTACCTGTTTCAATTGTTTCTTTATGTTCACCACCTGGTTCACGAAGATGTACGTGTACATCTACTAATCCAGGTGCGATTAACTTTCCGTTCACATCGATTACTTCAGCATTATCTGCCGTAATATTTTCTGCTACCTTAGCGATTTTACCGTCTTGTACGAGAAGATCCGTTGCTACGATTTTTCCTTCTTCATTCATATAACGACCATTTTTAAACAAATAATTCATGTTTCATTCCTCCTAATACATTTGGTAAGGCGCGTTTTAGTACAGCCATTCTTACGTAAACTCCATTTTCCATTTGTTTAAATATGCGTGAACGCTCACACTCAACAAGTTCACTTGCAATTTCAACATCACGGTTTACAGGAGCTGGATGCATAATAATGCTTCCTTCTTTCATACGCTTTTCTCTTTCTACTGTTAATCCGTGTTTCTCATGATATTCTTTCATAATGTCTGTTTCATAATGATCATGACGCTCATGTTGTACACGGAGTAACATCATTACATCAACTTCTGGAACAAGTTCATCTAATGGTTTGTATGTTCCAAATGTGTTGTCTTCATCTTTCCACTCTTCTGGACTTGCAAAGTAAATTGTTGCACCAAGCTTCGTTAATGCTTCTGCATTAGAACGTGCTACTCGGCTATGACGAACATCTCCTACTATTGCAATCTTCAAACCTTCAAATCTTCCAAACTCTTGTTTAATTGTAAGAAGATCGAGTAGGCACTGCGTTGGGTGGTTTCCGCATCCATCTCCAGCGTTTAAGATTGGAATATTCACCTGATCTTTTAGTTCATCGAAGTAGCGATCTTGCTCGTGGCGGATGACCACTGCTTTTGTTCCGATTGATTCTAGTGTTCTTATCGTATCGTATAAAGTTTCTCCTTTTTGTACGCTAGATGCATCAGCTGAAAAGTTTAAAACATCAAGTCCTAATCTCTTCTCAGCAACTTCAAAGCTAAATCTCGTTCTCGTACTATTCTCAAAGAACAAGTTCGCAACAAAAGTTTGCTCTGTCGTTTTGCTCTCTTTTCCATTCGCAAAATCTTCTGCATCTTTTAGGATTTCTGAAATTTCTACTTCCGATAATTCACTCATCGTTAACAAATGGCTCATCGTCATCCCTCATCTTTCTGATTTTTATGTTACCACTTTTGAATTTTTATAACAACCTTTGCATAAAAATACCCTAGTCATGTGAGACTAGGGTGCAAGAAAGAAGCCACCCTTTCCGGTCTCACAGGACTGAATTAAAAGGTTATTATTATGAAGCAATCTGCTTAGATTGTTTTATTTGTTTCGTTTCCGGTAGTAGTAGATTTAACAGTACACCTACAATTGCTGCTAGTGCCATTCCTTCTACTTGGAATGATTCTCCTACGTGAAGTACCGCTCCACCAATACCGATTACTAATATTACTGATGCAATCATTAAGTTTCGTTTGTCACTTAAATCTGTTTTATCATCTACCATCATGCGTAATCCGCTTGATGCGATTACACCGAATAGTAAGATTGATACACCACCCATAACTGGTGTTGGGATCGAATGAATCAGTGCAGAAATCTTACCGATAAACCCGAACATGATTGCGAATACTGCTGAACCGATGAATAAGTATACACTGTATGCTCTCGTAATTGCTAGCACACCGATGTTTTCACCATACGTTGTATTCGGTGGCCCACCGATTAGTGACGCAATTAATGTTGCTACTCCGTCACCGAAGATTGAACGGTGTAAACCTGGTTTTTCAATTAAATCTCTTTTAATAACATTTCCAAGAACAATTTGATGTCCGATATGTTCTGATATTGTTACTAGTGCAACTGGTACCATCAAGAGTACAATCTTCCATGAAAACTCTGGTGTATATGTTACAAATGGTACTGTGAAATCTGGTACAACAAACCATTTTGCCTCAGCTACCGGCTTTAAGTCTACTAGCCCTTGGAAGTAAGCGAAGATATATCCGACGATAATGCCAAGTAACACTGGTATTATACTGAAAAATCCTCTTCCAAATATCGAGCATATAATGGTAATTGCTAATGTTACTAATGCTACTGAAAAGTGTGTAAAGCTATATTTGCCATCCGCACCGTTCATCGCCATGTTAACTGCTGTATGTGCTAAAGCTAGACCGATTACCATTACTACTGGACCAACTACGATTGGTGGTAGTAATTTCATAATCCACTCTGATCCTGATTTCTTAATTCCGAGTGAGATTAAGATGTACACAAGTCCTGCTAGCAAACCACCAAGCATTGCTGCTCCCGGTCCACCTGCCGTTTTCGCTGTTATAATCGGTGCGATAAAGGCGAATGATGATCCTAGATAGGCAGGTACTTGACCTTTCGTTATAAGAAGGAACGCTAACGTTCCTAATCCACTTGATATTAATGCTACTGATGGATTCAATCCTGTTAAAAACGGAACAAGCACTGTTGATCCAAACATCGCGAACAAATGTTGTATACTTAAAAATAACCATTTTCCCGGTTTCGGTACTTCATTAACGTCTAACACTGGCTTTTGTTCCATTGTTACATCCTCCTTCAGTTTAAATCTTTGCAATAAAAAAACTCTTTGTGCCTGTGCACAAAGAGTCCTACACTTTCGTATGCCAAATTTGACATATGAAAGCCAAGACCCTTTGGCAGCCTCACAGGACTACATTTAAAAGGGCTTTACTTATCGTATATGCTTACTCGATCTTGTTGATCTGTCTCTTGCAAATCAACTTCGATACGCTCTTCACTTGATGTTGGAATGTTCTTCCCTACATAATCAGCGCGAATTGGTAATTCGCGATGACCTCTATCAACAAGAACCGCCAATTGGATTTGAGATGGTCTACCTAAATCCATAAGAGCATCCATTGCTGCTCGAACTGTTCTTCCTGTATATAATACGTCATCCACAAGGATAACTTTCTTCTTCGTAATATCTACAGGGATATCAGAACCTTTTACAAGTGGTTCTTTATTTTTCGATTGTAGTGTTAAATCATCACGATATAACGTAATGTCTAACTCTCCAACTTCCATTTCTTTTCCTTCAATTTGACCAATTCGTTCTGCCAAACGTTGTGCAATAAAAATTCCACGAGTTTTAATTCCGACAAGAACACAATTATCGACACCTTTATTTCGTTCCACGATTTCATGACTAATTCGTGTTAAAGCGCGGCGAATCATTTGGTCATCTAAAACGACAGCTTTCTCTTGCATGCTCTACACCTCCAAGCTTTTTTCTTGCGTGAGAGTAATGGTATAAAAAAAGTCCTCTCAGCGTGTGCGAGAGGACTTTTGAAAAAAGGGTACAACATACCCTAAGTATTTCAAACCGTTACCTTCTCAACCTCACGGGGCTGTGTTAAAGGATCATTATTTAACTGTTGTCAGTATCTCAGTTTTCTTATGATTTGTCAATACTATTTTCGTAAAATATTTAATACGTCTTCAAACACTTCTGGAATCGGTGCCTCAAACTGAATATATTCACCAGTACGAGGATGATCAAAGCCTAAAATACCCGCATGAAGTGCTTGTCCATTCATATCTAACGTTTTCTTCGGACCATACTTCGGATCTCCTGCAAGTGGATAGCCAATATATTTCATATGAACACGAATTTGGTGCGTACGTCCCGTTTCTAAGCGACATTCTACAAGCGTAAAGTCTTTAAAGCGTTCTAACACTTGGAAGTGCGTAACAGCGTTCTTACCATTTTCATCAACTGTCATACTTTGACGCTCTTTCTTATCACGAGCAATCGGAGCATCAATCGTTCCCTTATCATGCGGAATCACACCGTGTACAATCGCTTTGTAACGTCTCGTTACTGTTTTTGCTACAAGCTGATTTACAAGCGATTCATGTGCCATATCATTTTTAGCAACCATTAATAGTCCAGATGTATCTTTATCAATACGATGCACGATACCTGGACGCATTACACCGTTAATGCCTGATAAGTCTGTACAATGGTGCATAAGGCCGTTTACAAGTGTACCACTTGTATGCCCTGGTGCTGGATGTACAACCATACCACGTGGCTTATTTACAACAAGCACATCTGCATCTTCATAATAAATTTCTAAATTTAAATCCTCTGGTTGAATATCTAACTCTTCTGGTTCAGGAATTGTTACTGTAATTTCATCTTCTTCTTTTACTTTATAATTCCCTTTTACCGCTTTTCCGTTTACTGTCACAACGTCATCTTTAATCCATTGCTGCACTTGCGTACGTGACCATTCGTTATTTATCCCTGCAACGAATTTATCAATTCGCTCGTTTTTTTGCTCTGCTGCAACTGTTACTTGTACTACTTCACTCATTCAATTACTCCTTCGCTTTCTTGCCTTCTAATAATGTTTGAATAATAATTAATACAACACCAATACATAATGCTGAATCAGCTATATTGAATACTGGATAGTTGTACGAGAAAATATACACGTGAATGAAATCCACTACTTCTTGTCTAAATACACGATCAATAAAGTTACCAATTGCCCCGCCCAAAATTAGGCTTAACGAAATACCTAGAAGCTTGTCTGTTTTCGCATACTTTTTCATATAAAATACAATAAACACTACAAAAACAACTGTAATAATGTAGAAGAACCACATTTTATTTTCTAAAATACCCCAAGCAGCGCCTCTATTTCGATGTGATGTTATGTATAATACATTGTCGATAATCGGAATACTCGTACCCAATTCCATGTTCTTTACAATTAACCACTTCGATATTTGATCGATAGCAATGACGAATAACGCTATTACATAATATATCATTTTCATTTCCCCCACAAAGACAGTGTACCTCAAAATTTTAGCATAGCTGCTACCTTTTCACAATGAACCTTTATAGAAGAATAAAATAAATTAAAAAAAGGTAATATAATATCGTTGTGCGTATTCATACATTTACCTTTTCGTAGAAGAATTCATGAATCGTACGGGCAGTCGGCATTGTCTTCATTTGCTTTGTCGAAATTAATCTCCCCGTCTCTTCACAAATACCATACATGTCTATTTCCATTTTAAATAATGCGCGTTCTACATCCTTTAAATCCTCTTTTATATCATGTAATAGCAATTTTTTCTTTATCTCTTCCTTAATTTCATATCCAAGCTCTTGGCTGAACTCGACATCATATTTGTGCATTACTTCTTTAGCTAGTCTCTCTTGCAACTCTTTTCTCATCAATTGCAATTCTTCTTTTATTTCCATGTAAATTTCATTCACGTGTACATTCCTCCTAGCTGTAATGTACAGTTAGTGTGTCCGAAATTTATTTGCTTACCTCACACACATTTTTCCTTCACAGGAAAGAGTCTGAAAGTGATCTTGATATACCATCAACAAAAAAACTGACCGCATCAATAGCAGTCAGTTTTTTATTATTTTACATAGTTTTCTTTAACAACTGTTGCACAACGCTCACATAATGTTTCATGTTCAGCATCTTTACCAATTGTTTCTGAAACTACCCAACAACGTTCACATGTTTCACCAGTTGCTTGAACAACAACAACCGCTGTATGTTCATACTTCGGTGCATCTGCTGGCGCTTCATCCATCATACCACCAAGTTTATACTCAGAAACGATGAATAATTGCTTTAAGTCTTCGCTAATAGACTCTAACATAGCTTTCATTTCTGCAGTTGGATATAGCGTAATGCTTGCATTTAATGACTTACCGATTACTTTTTCATTACGAGCTACTTCTAGTGCTTTTAACACGTCATCACGTAATGTCATAAATGCATCCCATTTTGTTTTTAACGCTTCCGCGTCATCTAATTGTACAGCTTCTGGCATATCAGTTAATTGTACACTTTCTTCTGTTACGCCTGGAATATATGGCCATACTTCATCAGCTGTGTGCGGTAAGATTGGTGTTACAAGTTTCGTTAACGCAACAAGAACATCATATAATACAGTTTGAATTGCACGACGATCTTCGTGGTTTGCACCTTCAATGTATAAGATGTCTTTTGCAAAGTCTAAGTAGAATGAACTTAAATCAATTGTACAGAAGTTATGAATTGCATGATACACAGCAGCGAAATCGTATGTCTCATATGCTTCTTTAACTTTTGTAATTAAGTCATTTAATTTTACTAACATGTAACGATCTACTTCACGAAGTTCAGCTACAGCTACTGCATTTTCACTTGGCTTAAAGTCGTCTAAGTTTCCTAATAAGAAACGGAATGTGTTACGGATTTTACGATACACTTCTGCTACTTGTTTTAAAATATCATCTGAAATACGTACGTCAGATTGATAGTCAACAGAAGATACCCATAAGCGTAAAATGTCTCCGCCTAATTGATCCATGATTTTCTTCGGTACGACGATGTTTCCAATCGACTTACTCATTTTACGTCCTTCACCATCTAGTACGAAACCGTGGCTTAGTACGCCTTTATATGGAGCTTTACCTGTTACAGCAACTGCTGTTGATAATGAAGAGTTAAACCAACCACGATACTGGTCAGATCCTTCTAAATATAAATCAGCTGGACGCTGTAAATCTTCGCGCTCTTCTAATACCGCTTGGTGAGAAGAACCTGAATCGAACCATACATCCATGATGTCTGTTTCTTTACGGAATTCACCATTTGGGCTACCTGGATGTGTAAATCCTTCTGGTAATAGATCTTTCGCTTCACGCTCGAACCATACGTTAGAACCGTGTTCACGGAATAAATCTGCTACATGGTTAATTGTTTCATCCGTAATAATTGGATCACCATTCTCAGCATAGAATACCGGAATTGGCACACCCCATGCACGCTGACGAGAAATACACCAGTCACCACGGTCACGAACCATATTATGAAGACGAGTTTCTCCCCATGCTGGTACCCATTTTGTTTCTGCTACAGCTTCTATTAATTCTTTACGGAATGCTTCAATAGATGCAAACCACTGTGCTGTCGCACGGAAAATAATTGGTTTTTTCGTTCTCCAATCATGTGGGTATGAATGTGTAATGAATGTTAGTTTCAGTAACGCGCCTACTTCTTCTAATTTTTCTGTAATTGGTTTGTTAGCTTTATCATAGAATAAGCCTTCAAATCCAGGTGCCTCATTTGTTAATACACCTTTATCATCGACTGGGCAAAGTACTTCTAATCCATACTTTTTACCAACAACGAAGTCATCTTCCCCGTGTCCTGGTGCTGTATGAACACAACCTGTACCTGCATCTGTTGTTACGTGATCTCCTAGCATAACTAATGAATCACGATCGTAGAATGGATGTTTTGCAACTGTATACTCAAGTTCGCTACCTTTTACTGTTTTCACAACTTCAGCATTTTCCCACTCTAACGTTTTTGCAACTGTCTCAAACAGCTCAGAAGCAATGATATATTTCTCATCATTTACTTTTACAATGCTATATTCAAGCTCTGGATGAACAGAAATACCTAAGTTTGCAGGTAATGTCCAAGGTGTTGTTGTCCAAATGATGTACTTTTCATCACCTTCTAATACGTTCTTTCCATCTTTTACAGGGAATGCTACGTAAATAGATGCTGATTTTTTATCTTGATATTCAATTTCAGCTTCCGCTAAAGCAGATTCACTCGTTGGAGACCAGTAAACTGGTTTTTGACCTTTATAGATATAACCTTTTTTCGCCATGTCACCAAACACTTTAATTTGTTGTGCTTCATAAGCTGGCTCTAAAGTAATATATGGATTATCCCAATCTGCACGTACACCTAGACGCTTAAATTGTTCACGTTGACGTTCTACTTGTTCATATGCATACTCTGCACATAACTTACGGAACTCAGCAACTGTCATTTCTTTACGTTTTACACCTTTATTTGTTAAAGCTTGTTCAATTGGTAAACCGTGCGTATCCCATCCCGGAACATATGGCGCACTAAAACCAGTCATTGATTTATAACGAACAATAAAGTCTTTTAATACTTTATTTAATGCATGTCCCATATGAATGTCACCATTCGCATATGGAGGTCCATCATGCAATACAAATAAAGGACGACCTTTTGTATGTTCTTGTACTTTTTCGTAAATATTCATTTCAGCCCATTTTTCTTGCATTGCAGGCTCACGTTTTGGTAAATTCCCACGCATTGGGAACTCTGTTTTTGGCATCAGTAATGTATTTTTGTACTCCATGCTCAATTCCTCCTTACATGTATAAAAGAAATACTTAAAAAACGGAATAAAAAAGAGACCTTCTCATCCCCAAAAGGGACGAGAAAGTCTCCCGCGGTACCACCCTAGTAGATTATATACATATGTATATAATCCTCTTTATATTCTTAACGCGAATACACGCCTACGCTTACTCTATTTGTTCAGCGCGGAACTCCAGGGTGATATTCCCACTATCTCCTTATCCTGAGCTTACACCATCCTCAGTTCGCTATATAAGGTTTGAAAAGGTACTTATCCCTATCTTCGTTTTTCTTAATAAATATGTTGTTTAAAATTATATGTAATAATGAGAAAAACGTCAAGCTTACACTGTTTCTTCTTTTTTCAACAGTTCATCTACTTCGTCTTCTAATTCAATTAGTTTATCCCAATCATCGTTGTTTAACATCTCAAGCTGTGTTTCTAATAACATACGGAAACGAGTTCGGAATACTTTCGCTTGTTTCTTTAGCTCTTCAATATCAAAAGCAACTTTTCTTGATTTTACTAATGCTTCGTTAATAATACGATCAGCATTCTTTTCAGCTTCACGCACAATTAATTTCGCTTCTTTTTGCGCATTACGTTTTACTTCTTCCGCTGCTTCTTGTGCAACAACGATAGATTTGTTTAACGTATCTTCAATATTAGAGAAATGATCTAACTTCCCTTCTAACTGCGCAACTTTTTCTTCTAAAGCTTTTTTCTCACGAATGACCAATTCATAATCTTTGATAATTTGATCAAGAAACTCATTTACTTGATCTTCATCATAGCCACGGAATCCGCGACCAAATTCTTTGTTATGAATATCTAATGGTGTTAACGGCACAACGCCACCTCCAAGTAGTTATCTAAATTTCCTCTTTCAATTATATCTTTTCTTCGACAAAATAGGAGGATTTCCTTCTAAAAAACCAATCATTTTAGTATACCATACAAAATTCTCCATTTGTCGCGTTTTGTTCTACCTTCTACAGAAAATAATTTACTTCGGCCATATCCTCTAACAGAAAAAACATCTCCTGGATAACATTCATAAGAAGTTTGCTCCACTGTTTTCCAATTGACTTTTACTAAACCATTTTTTATGAAAGGTTGTACTTTCTGTCTAGATAAATGTAACATTTCAGCTAACATAACATCTAAACGAAGTGAAGAAACCGTTCCAGATTTCTCTCCCCACGTTTCATGTATCTGTAGAATTTGTTCTCCTTGCACTGACGCTAAAGAGACTTTTACTTTCCCTATTGATTGTAAGTTCATCTCAATATACGATACAATTTCTTTCGCAACTACAATTTGGGCACGATTTTCTTGCAGCAAAATATCACCACATTTTTCTCTTGTTAAACCAAGAGACATAAATGTACCTAATATTTGCCTATGTTCTAGCGTATAAAACTTGGAAGGATAGTCAATTTCTAATACTTCTACTTGAAATTCTTCTTCATTTAATTCTAGATAGTCTGGATAAATAAGTGCTCTTTTACGCTCTGCATTAGGCGTTGCACCACCAAATTGCACAGCAACATCACCTTGTCCTATTACCATAGAAACAATTTGTTGTTGCCTAGGATCAAGAAAATCCGTTAACTTCACTTGATGGTACTCCGCCGCTCGCTTCCACTCTAGCACTTTATCCACAAAGACCTCCTCATCAGGCCTAAAATGTTCGTAGATGCTCATGTATTTACCTTCTTACTATAAGAAATAGCTTAATAAACTGAACAAACCAGTTTTAGCAAGTTTCAACGCAAAGATTGCAACGATTGGAGAAATATCAATCATTCCAAGCGGCGGAATAAAGCGGCGGAATGGTTCTAAATACGGTTCACAAATACGTGCCAGGAACTCTCCAAAAGATGATTCCTTTGCACCAGGAAACCATGATAGGAGAATGTAAATAATAAGTGCCCACGAGTAAATCTCGATAGCATAACTTAACACTATAAAAACTGTTGTCATGGCGTATTACCACCTCTTTATATTTGTTTCTTCTTCTTCACCGAATAACTCTGAAATCGCACCAACAATATCTACATTTTCAGGTGTACACATAAATGTTTTCGGCCCTATTTTTTGAATGTCCCCGCCTATAGCGTATACAGTACCACTTAAAAAGTCAACGATACGTACCGCTTGATCAGTAGACATTCTCTGCAAATTAATTACAACAGCTCGTCTACCTTTTAAGTGGTCCGCAATCCCTTGTGCTTCCGAATATGTGCGTGGTTCTAATAAAACAACTTTTGAAGATTGTTTTGCTGTTTCAATACTCACAACATTTTGCTTCGGTTGCGCTTTCGGAAACGTAACGTCTTGTTGTTCTGGTGGATCTTGCTGCTTTTTCATGTCTGTTTGCTCCTTTTCATAACCATATTGAGCTGCTTCTTTTTCTTCCGGTGTATCAAAAAAGAAGTATTTTACTTTTGACCAACTCATAATAAGATTCTCCTTCCTTTTACGCTTTTCCTACTAAAATCGTTCCCAAACGAATATATGTAGCCCCTTCTTCAATTGCAATCTTGTAATCGTTGGACATTCCCATTGATAATTCTTTACATGGCGCATGTAATAACTCTAGCTCCTGCACCTCTGTTTGCAGCATACGTAATTCCTTAAAACAGCGTCTGATTTCTTCCTCTTCTTCTGTAAATGGAGCCATCGTCATTAGTCCAACCACTTCAATTTTATCGAATTCTTGCAAACTTTGAATAAAAGAAACAACCTCTTCTATTGCCAATCCTTGCTTCGATTCTTCAGATGAGGTTTTCACTTGAATAAAGCATTTCACTTTCTTATCAGCACGTTTCTGAATTTCTTTCGCCAGTGAAAGACGATCTAACGAATGTAAATAATCAATTTCATTAATGATTTCTTTTACTTTTCTCGTTTGTAATGAGCCAATAAAGTGCCAATTAACTTTCTTACAGAAATGCTCGTATTTCTGTAAGAAACCTTCATTTCTATTTTCACCTAAATCGATAACTCCAGCTTCAATTACTTCGTTTGTTTTTTCAATCCCTACAGTTTTTGTAACTGCAACAAGTTTAATATCTTGCAACGAACGTCCAGCTCGAGCGCAAGATTCTTTAATAGCTTCGTTTACAATTACTAAATTTTCTTGTACTGTCACTTGCTTTCTTCCTCCTTAAAACCTATGAAACTCAACATTCTTCCTGTCTTACCTTGATCACGACGATGAGAGAAAAATAGTTGCTCTTCACAGCTTGTACAAAGAGATGACATTACAATATGCTCTTCTTTTATGCCTGCTTGTACACATAATATACGATTAATTTCTTTTAAATTAATTGCGTACTGCCCGTCAGAAATTTTTTGATGAGGAACAGCACCCCTAACTACTTCCTGTGCTGCTGTTAATACACGATCATCCACAACATAACAACAAGATCCGATCGACGGCCCAATTGCAACATGAATTTCATCACTTGAAATACCTTCTGCATTCCACTTTTGAATCATTTCCTTTGCAATCTCTTGTACAGTGCCTTTCCATCCAGCATGCGCAAGTCCTATCATACCATGTGATGGTGCATAAAAATAGAGCGGAACACAATCCGCGTAACAAGACGTTAACAGAACATCTTCATTACTCGTATAAATGCCATCTGTTTTTGAAATGCCGTTCTCATATGAATAGACACCACTTCCCTTTTCCTGTTGCCCTACTTTTTCAACATGATGAGCATGAACTTGTTCAGAGCAAATCCAATTTTCTAATGGTTTTTGTAACTTATTTGCTAAAATGCGTCTGTTTTCATGAACGTTCTCCACGATATCATTCACATGTAATCCTAAATTCATCGCATGAAAGGAGCCCGTACTTATCCCACCATCTTTTGTCGTAAATCCAGCAGTAATGTTTCCAAGTTCTTTCCACGCTTGTAAATACAGTATACCGTCCACATATTTAAATGGTTCTCTCATAATAAAGCGGCTCCTTTTAATTAAAATAACAGAAAAAAGCATGGTACTTCCTGTCTATTTTACCATACTTTTATTTTTTCATAATCCTAACAGAAAAAAAAGAGGAATTTGTAATATTCTTTATGAAATTGTCGGTGTTTGTATTGATTCTGTTACAGAATTAACAGGATTTACTCTTACAAGTATGACATCTTCCCCAATTTTCACAATTTCCTTCCAAGGAATTACAATCTCAACATCTTTTCCAAAAATACCTAGCATACGTGTCTGTTTGGAAATAATAACAGAACAAATTTTCCCTGTGTTCATATCAATTTCAATATCTCCAATATTCCCAATCCTTTTTCCATCTGAAATATTTATAACATCCTTCATCTGTAACTCTGAAATTCGTATCACCATTTTTATCCTCTCCCTTATATGACAAATTGGAAACTGTTTCTCATATTTACAGGAAGCCACCTACACGAAACACCATGCTAGTTTCATTATATGAACACAAATCCCCTACTATGAGCACAAACCATATTACATATAAAAAGGTCTCACCATAATTGGTGAGACCTTATCCTTGAATCGTTTTATTCATTTGTTTAATGGCTGACTTCTCTAAACGTGATACTTGCGCTTGGGAAATCCCAATTTCTTCTGCAACTTCCATCTGTGTCTTTCCTTGGAAGAAACGTTTTCTAATAATCATTTTCTCTCTATCATTTAAACGCTTCATTCCTTCTTTCAATGCTAATTCTTCAACCCACTGCTCGTCCTTTTGTTTTTCATCACTTAACTGATCCATAACAAAGATAGGATCTCCCCCATCATTATAAATCGGTTCAAATAATGAAACTGGATCTTGAATTGCATCTAAAGCAAATACTATCTCTTCATGAGTTACTTCTAGCACTTTTGCAATATCCATTGCTGTTGGTTCTTTTGAATTTTCTGCAATCAACTTTTCTCTTACTTGCAAAGCTTTATACGCAATATCTCGCAATGAGCGCGATACGCGAATCGGATTATTATCACGCAAATATCTGCGTATTTCCCCAATAATCATCGGCACAGCATACGTTGAAAATTTTACATTTTGGCCTAAATCAAAATTATCAATTGATTTCATAAGTCCGATGCAACCAACTTGAAATAAATCGTCAACATATTCTCCTCTGTTATTAAATCTTTGGATGACGCTCAGTACAAGACGTAAGTTTCCATTCACTAATTTTTCTCTTGCGCTTATCTCTCCACTTTGCATTTCACGAAATAATTTACGCATCTCTTCATTTTTTAATACTGGAAGTTTAGCTGTATCAACACCGCAAATTTCTACTTTGTTTCTCGTCAAAGTGTTCCCTCCTATCGGGAGTTGCTGTACAGTGTAAAGTATTTCCTTTGAAGGGGATTTTATGCATGTGGTTTTTTCACGATTTGTTATTTAAATTATCTTTCCTAATACAACTAAATAGAATAAGACCAGCCTACATAACGGCTGGTCTTATTCTTTACACCATTTTATTAAATTCTTTTCGTAATCTTTTTATAATTCTTTTTTCTAAACGCGAAATGTATGACTGTGAAATCCCAAGCATATCAGCCACATCTTTTTGCGTCTTTTCCTCTCCTCCAGCAAGCCCAAACCGAAGTTCCATAATTTGTTTTTCACGATCATTTAATTGGTGTAATGCTTTCATTAAAAGGTGACGATCTACAGTAGCTTCTAAATCTTTTGTAATAATATCATCATCTGTACCTAACACGTCAGACAATAACAGTTCATTCCCATCCCAATCAATGTTTAGTGGTTCATCAAAAGAAACTTCCGAACGATTTTTGTTATTTCGACGTAAATGCATTAAAATTTCATTTTCTATACAACGCGATGCATATGTTGCTAATTTTATTTTCTTTTCTGGATTAAATGTATTTACCGCTTTAATAAGGCCGATTGTTCCTATACTAATCAAATCTTCAATATTTATCCCTGTATTTTCAAACTTTCTTGCTATATATACAACGAGCCTTAAGTTACGTTCAATAAGTAATGACCTTGCTGCCTGATCTCCTTTTGGCAATTTATTCAAAAGAACTTCCTCTTCTTCTTTTGTTAACGGTGGTGGCAACGCTTCACTTCCACCAATATAATAAATTTCATCGGTCTTAATTCCTAATTTCAGCAATACTTTATACCAAAGGTATACTAAATAAAATTTTAATTTCATCATATTATCCCGCCTCTCATTATTAAGCGATTACCATTTTTTGCGAAATCAACATTTTTGGATGCACAATACATTGATACTCCCCATTAGTAGAAAGCTGTTGTGTATTTAATCCAATTAATACTTTGTTTACAACAATAGAACTACCTTCATGGTCAACTTGCACACTGTCAGGCTTAATTGCCCACAAAAATTGACTCTCTACTCCTACTGCACGGAAAGGAATTAAGCGTAATTTTGTCGCCCAACCAGAATCATTTTCTGGTATTTGAGGAATTTCTGTTTTGGAATAAATTTGTTCTGTTAACCAAGATGGTAAGCAATGTTCTAATGATGAAACATGCATAATCATAACGGGTGTTTTTGTTAATGGGTCATAAAGTTGGTTCCCACTGTCAATAAGACCTGCCAGTTCTAGTTCTTCTTCTGCTAATTGAATTTTTACTTTCACAATTTGATCATAGTGTATTTTCGTGACCTCTACGCTTTCAATACGCTTTTTAGAAAAATAATAAATTACTGGAAAACCAAAAATAACAAATAACCAACTAATTGGATCACCGTAAGAAATTGACTGAGATTGAACCAATCCATTTACCATTTCATTCGTTTGCAAAAAGAAATGAGTTCCAATTAATCCTCCGCCAACCATAAAGGTTACAAAGTAAAAAGTAAAAACAGTTTGTGCATAATTTCTAAATGTTGTAAACCCAAATGCTGTATACACAATAAGTAACGAGTACAGTAGTTTCATAATTGGATGTGTCATCATAGAAGCAAAAGGAGTAAAGGCAAAAATAACAATAGTTGAACCTATAAATGCCCCTAACACAAGCCTCCATTTTTTGATTTTCTTTTTTAACACGGTAGCTGTTAATAAAAGCAAAAGAAAATCAATGCAGGCGTTTAACAACCAAACAACGTCGGCGTAAACAACCAAACAATTCACCTCTTTTTTCAAGTTGAGACTAGTATAATGCATATCCAATAGGAAAGTGTGTCAATTTGCGGAGGTGTTTTTTTGTTATTTTGTGATTTCTAGACATAATCTGTCGGTAAAAAATAAAAGTACAAATTCATAGAATGATATACTCTTATTTTCACCAACAAAATATACCAAATAAAAAAAAAGACCTGCTTAGCAGGTCTTTTCCATTTAAAAAACAAAAAAGGAGCATGAAAGCTCCTTTTTTTATCGTCTACGACGGTTACGTAAAAATGCTGGAATATCGATATCATCTGAATCTGAATGACGCTCATGTACAACTGGCTCTTCACGCTTCATTTCACGTTTTACTTCACGTTGTTTTGAAGGTTGAGCTACTGGTTGTTGCTGTTGTTGCGTGTGGTTCGCATTCGGACGAATAATTGGTTTTGGTGGTTGAGTTGCAATGCTATCATCAAAACCAGTTGCAATTACAGTTACAACGATATCATCTTTTAATCCTTCGTTAATAACAGAACCGAAGATCATATTTACTTCTGGATCTGAAGCTGAAGCTACGATATCTGCCGCTTCTTGTACTTCATATAAGCTTAAGTTAGCGCCACCCGTAATGTTCATGATAACACCTTGAGCTCCATCAATAGATGTTTCTAGTAATGGACTAGAAATCGCTTTTTTCGCAGCTTCTGCAGCACGATTTTCCCCGTTACCAGAACCAATACCCATTAAAGCAGAACCTCTATTAGACATAATTGTCTTTACGTCTGCAAAGTCTAAGTTAATTAAACCTGGCGTTGCAATTAAATCCGAAATACCTTGAACACCTTGACGTAATACGTTATCAGCTTCACGGAATGCTTCTAACATTGGCGTATTTTTATCAACAATCTCTAATAAGCGATCGTTTGGAATTACAATAAGAGTATCTACATTTTCTTTAAATGCTGCAATACCAGATGCTGCTTGCGTCGCACGCTTACGTCCTTCAAAAGTAAATGGACGTGTTACAACACCAACTGTTAAAGCACCTAATTCTTTTGCAACTTGAGCAACAACTGGAGCTGCACCAGTTCCAGTTCCACCGCCCATACCGGCAGTTACGAAGACCATATCCGCACCACGAAGTGCTTCTTGGATCTGTTCTTTACTTTCTTCTGCAGCTTTTTTCCCTACTTCAGGGTTTGCGCCTGCACCAAGTCCACGCGTTAATTTTCCACCAATTTGCATTTTTGTTTCAGCTTTTGATAGATTTAATGCTTGTGCATCAGTGTTCACAGCGATAAAGTCTACACCTTGTACACCGTGTTCAATCATACGGTTTACAGCATTGTTTCCGCCACCGCCGACACCGATAACTTTTATATTCGCTAATTGATCTTGAGTAGTATCAAACTCTAACATGTCGAAATCCCCCTAGAACCTCATTTTTCGTGTCCAATTTTAATCCCATAAATAACGGAATACACGTTTTACTTTTGACATCATGCGGTCATCATTTTGATTATTATTGTTTTGATTACGAGTTTTTTGTTTCGCGGGTTGCTGTTGTACCGGCGTTGGTGCTGGTGCTGGTACTGGTTCAAAATGCTCTTGCTTTTCCTGCACATTTTTCCCACGTAATTTAGCTTTTTGATAAGAATGTTTAATTAATCCAACTCCACTTGTATATTGGGGCTCACGCACACCAATATAATCAGGAGTTGCTACACGAACATTTTCATGTAAAATATCATATGCAAGATCAAGAACACCTGGCATAGAAGCAATTCCGCCAGTTAGTACATAACCAGAAGCCACTTGCTTTACTCCTAACTTACGCACTTCATCTTGAACAAACATTAAAATTTCCTCTACACGAGCCTCTATTATATCCGATAATTCCAACTGAGAATATTGTTCTGTTTGATCACTTCCCATAATAGGAACCGTAAACATCTCTTCTTCAGATGCTGTATCATAAAAAGCATGTCCATATTTCAACTTAATTTGATCTGCATTTTCTGTTGAAGTTTTCAACCCAATCGCAATATCTTTCGTTATATGGTCTCCACCTAATGGTAATACGCTCGTCGCTTGTAACTCTCCATCTTTAAAAATAGATAAAGTTGTAGATCCTCCCCCCATATCAACAAGGGCTACTCCTCTATTTTTTTCATCTGAAGATATAGCAACTGTTGCAGCCGCTAAAGGTTGAAGACAAATATCAACAATTTCAAGACCTGCTTTTTCTACACAACGAAGTAGGTTATGTAGTAAAGTTCTCGAGCCTGTAATAAGTGTACCTTCCATTTCTAATCTTACACCGATCATCCCGCGTGGATCGTTAATCTCGTCAAGACCGTCTACGATGAACTGTCGAGGTACCACATCAATAAACTCACGCTCTGGAGCAATTGACACAACTTGTGCTGCATCTAGAACGCGTAAGACATCTTCATTCCCGATTTCACGATCTTCATTTGAAACAGCGACTACTCCGTGACAAGGAAGTAGCTGTACCTGGTTTGCATTGACACCTACTACAACTTGCTCAATGTGGATTCCCACCATGCGCTCAGCTTGTTCAATTGCTTTTTTAATTGATCGAACAGTCTCGTCTATATCAACTATCGATCCCTTCTTTAAACCATTTGATTTTACATTTCCAACACCAATAATGTTTAAGCTGTCATTAACCATTTCACCAATGATGACTTTAACATTGGATGTACCGATGTCAAGACTAACATATATTTCATTGCTGTTCATTCTTTGGCACCTCCTTCTTTATTTATACCATACAACTCAATATATGGAACAACAATCGCAACTTTACTATTTATAAGAAAAATATTCAACGTCTTTATACGTTTCCCTTTTTTAACCCTATATTTTTCTTATTTTTATTTAGCATTCAATTAAGAATATCGCAGTAAACTATGAATAACTGCTTATCTTGAAATAATTCTATTTCCAGTGTAAAGTTTACCGCCAAGTATAAGTCTACACTAAGATGTACTCATAGAAAAGTGAAACTTGTACCAATACTAGTATGAATCTAAGAATTTTTACATATTTTTCATCAAATGAACCATTCTTCTAAATTCGTATACATATAATAGAACATTCGTTTCGTTTTTTCTGCTATAAGCAACGAAAACTACCATTCTATTCTTTTTTGTCTTCCGCACCTAATTCTTTCGTATATGCACCTACTTCTAAGTCAATTAATACCTTCTTACCTGGCTCAATTGTTTTTAAAATAAGTGGATAGGCTTCCATACGTTTTGCGAAATTTTGAATCGTAGTGCTCACTTCATAACCTTCATTCATATATAAAGTAAGATGATCTTCATTCGCATTCGTTGGTGAATAGCGAATCTCCGAAATAGATTTTAAAATAGCTGGTGTTAATTTTTCTAGTTCAGCGATTAACTCCTTCATTTTCTCTTCTTTAAAAGGTTCGAAAATCGGTGCTGCAACAGGAAGTTTTCCATTAGGTAGTACATCAAGCGTTTTTCCATTTTCTAATAACGGTTGTAGTTTTCCCTCTTTATTTATATAACCAATCGTTAAATATTCTTCGATATGAATATCAATCTTGTTTGGAAAACGTTTTTTTACATTTACTGCTTTAATTTCTTTTCGCTTCGTTAAGTTTTCTTCAGCTTTATGTGCTGTCACTCGGAAATAACTTGTATCATATGTCACGCCTGAATCCTTCATTACTTGCTCATCCGTCATATAGTGATTTCCAAACACACTAATCTTTTTTATATTACTAAGCGGAGACCGAAAATAAATTAAAAAGAGCACTAATAAAAATAAAATTGATATGTATAAAATCAATCGATGATTAACATTTTTTTTGTTTTTTTTCTTTTGATTTTTCAATTTTGGTACACGATCTTGTAGTTTAATCACTTTACTATTATTCATGTACGATCCCCCTATGTAACATAAAGAACGGCATGTTCCTCATGCCGTTCTTATCTTCTTATTATAACATAAATGATAATGAGCGGAACGAATAACCGTTATCTTCCAATGATTTCTACTTCTGTGTGCATATCTACATCAAATTTATCCTTAATTGTATGTTTTATTAATTCAATTAAAGACAATACATCTTGCGCTGAAGCTCCCCCGGTATTAACAATAAAATTGCCATGCATTTCAGAAATTTGAGCTCCACCAATCCTATAACCACGAAGCCCTGCTTTTTCTACTAAATCTCCTGCAAAATGTGGGATTGGATTCCGAAATATACTTCCTGCACACGGATGATTCCATGGTTGCGTTTCACGGCGGTAGTCTTTATTATTTTGCATGCTACGTACAATTTCTTCACGTTTTCCCGCCTGTAATTGAAACTCCGCTTCTAAAACAATACCAGGACGTTTCGTTTGCAATACAGATGACCGATAAGAAAACTCCAGTTCTTTATTCGTTAACCAGGCAATTGTACCGTCTTCAAACAGAATGAGAGCCTTCGATAATACACTCGATATATCCGATTTATGTGCACCTGCATTCATATATACTGCACCACCGACACTTCCTGGAATACCGCTCGCAAACTCCAATCCAGCTAACCCTTGACGACTAAGTAAAGTTGACAATTTAATAAGAGGATATCCACTACCAACTCTTACCTTATGTTTTTCGACCTCTAAGTGATCTAATCCTTCTCCTAAACGAATAACAACACCTTCTATGCCTTGATCAGATACAAGAAGGTTTGAACCGCGACCAATTACAGTCCACTTCGTTTTGTATTGCTTTACTAACTGTAATGTTTTTTCAATACCGGCTACATGCTTTGGCACAATTAAAATGTCCGCTGGTCCACCTATTTTCATAGTTGTATAACGTGCTAACGGCTCGTTAACTAAAACACGACCAACGTCTGCTTCTATAAGCTCATTTACTAATTGTTCCATAGACAATCTCCCCCATATTAAGTCTCCTTATGACAATAATATGCAGGGCGTTCATCTAACGTTATCCCGCTATTTACGGGCAGTACAGCTCTTAAATCAAAATTCGGCGATAACAAAGAAATTAGGCGGAATCAGGATGTCAGTAAACATCCGATTAGTGAAAGATAATAATCAACGAGAGAGAATCACTCCCCACTGATTAGAGCCTCACTTTATTTTTTTACAAGCTTATTCATTACTTCATACAGCTTATTTGCTGCATCTGGAATACCTAGTTGCTTAGCCGCTAGCTTCATATTTTGTAATGTTTGTGCATTCAATAAAATCTCATCAATATCACGAATAAGCGTTTCAGCTGTTAAATCTTTTTCAAGTAACATTTTTGCCGCTCCTTTATCAACAACTGAACGTGCATTCTTTTCCTGATGATTATTTGTTACATATGGACTCGGTATTAACACACTTGGTTTTCCTAACGCTGTTAATTCTGCAAGTGTTGTTGCCCCAGCCCTTGAAACAACAAGGTCTACACCAGTTAGTACCTCTGGCATATTATGAATGAACGGCTTAATAATAACATTGCTTGGGTTCCCTTTTTGCTTCACGGCTTCCATCACTTTATCATAATGTACTTCACCCGTTACATATAGTATTTCGTAGCTTTTGTTCCCAAACTGTTCAATTGCTTCAACGAAGGCATCGTTAATCGGTCTAGCCCCACGACTTCCACCAAATATAAGTACAGACTTTTTAGGAAGAGAAAGCCCAACTGAACGTTTCCCCTTCATTCCATTTTGATCCATTACCTCTGATGCTCGTGGATTACCTGTCATTACCACTTTTGACTCTGGAAAATGCTCTATAGCTGCTTCAAAACAAACAGCAACTTTATCAACATAACGGCTTAAAAACTTGTTCGTTACACCTGGTACACTATTTTGTTCATGTACAATAGTTGGAATACCTAATTTGGCTGCAGCGTATACAACTGGTCCACATACATATCCACCCGTTCCAATTACAATATCCGGATTAAAACGACGAATATATCGTTTACTATCCTGTACACCTTTTAGAAAACGCATTACTGTTTTCACATTATCTAATGATATTTTTCGTTTAAATCCACTTATAACAATAGATTGAAATGGTATACCTGCTTTTGGAACGATTGTACTCTCTAGTCCATTTTCCGTACCAATATATAAAAATCTTGCTTCTGGATTTAACTTTTTTATTTCTCTAATTAAAGCAAGAGCTGGATAAATATGACCACCAGTACCCCCACCACTCACTAATACACGCACTACTAACTCCTCCGCTTCTCTTTTCTTATTTCCATTATATTTATTTCTATATACATATTGCATTTTTACACACATACGAAAAACCCTGTCTTATAAACAGGGTTTAGTAGCGAGAATGGCGACTTATATTTAATAATACACCTACTGCCATTAACATTAATGTCAAACTTGATCCACCATAACTTAAAAACGGCAAGGTAATACCCGTAACAGGCATCAGTCCTGTTACAACACCAACATTAATCATTACTTGAATCGCAATCATCGCCACAATACCTACTGCTAAAAACGTACCATATAAATCTGGCGCTCCTAATGCGATACGAATCCCGCGCCATAATAATAGACTAAATAATAATAACACAAATGAACCACCAATAAAACCTAATTCCTCGGATAAGATCGCAAATATAAAGTCAGTTTGCGGTTCAGGTAAATAAAGAAATTTTTGTCTACTTTGTCCAAGTCCAAGCCCAAATAATCCACCAGGTCCAATTGCAAGTAATGATTGGATAATTTGAAATCCACTTCCGAGCGGATCTGACCACGGATCTAAATATGATGTAATACGTTTCATTCGATACGGTGCTGATGCAATTAACCCTACAAATCCTGCTACACCAATCAAACCAAACATTGCAAAGTGAAAGACCCTCGCTCCCGAAATGAATATCATAATGATACATGTCCCAACCATTACCGTTCCTGTCCCAAGGTCTGGCTGTAACATAATCATCCCAAAAGCAAGAAAAACAAAACTAAGAGCCGGTAATAAACCACGTTTAAAAGATGTAATCAATTTTTGACGTTCTGCTAAAAACTTTGCCAAGAAAATAATCATCGCAAACTTCATAAATTCTGACGGTTGAATCGAAAATGCTCCGATTCCAATCCAACTTCGTGCTCCTCCTCGAACAAGACCTACTCCAGGAATAAGAACGAGAATAAGAAGAATGAAGCAAACTAGCAAAATCACTTTTGAATACGTACGCCACACCCAATAATCAATTTTCATAATAAAAAACATAGCTACTACACCAAGACCCGCAAACAGTAATTGTCTTTTTGCAAAAAAGAATGAGTCCCCCATTTTATAAGAGGCCCAAACTGCACTCGCACTATAAACCATAATCATTCCGATTGTCAACAATGAAAGTGTTACGATGATGAGAATAAAATCAGGCGTTTTCTTCATTACCCACAAACACCACCTCTTTAGGCAGAACCTTTTGCCCTATGTAACAAAACATCAGTAGGTGTTAGCCTACTGATGTTTTGATTTACTTTATATAAGTTTATGCACAGCTTGTATAAAAATGTCTCCTCTTTCTTCAAATGTTTTAAATTGATCCCAGCTTGCACACGCTGGAGAAAGAAGAACGACATCGCCATCTTTAGAATGAGCATAAGCCTTCACCACTGCTTCATCTAAAGTATCGACACTTTCAATTATATCTAATCCCGCTTTTTCTGCCGCTCTTACTAGTTTGGGAGCTGTTTGTCCAAATGTTACAATCGCTTTTACATTTTTGAAATACGGAATTAAATCATCGAATTCATTTCCGCGATCAAGCCCACCTGCTAGTAACACAATCGGTTGTGTAAACGCAGATAGTGCTTTCTCAGTCGCTAACATATTCGTTGCTTTTGAATCGTTATAAAACTTACGGTTGTTAATCGTTGTTACATATTCTAAACGATGTTTTACACCCGTAAAACGTTTTAACACGACCGTAATTGCTTCATTAGAAGTACCTAATAATTTCGCAATACTCATCGCAGCTAAAATATTTTCTAGATTATGTTGACCAGGTAAAACGATATCGCTTACTTCAACAACTTTTTCACCTTTGAAATAAAGAGCGTTATCTTTTATACACGCGCCATCTTCAATTTCTTTCGTTGTCGAAAACAGGATTTTTTGACCTTTAGAATACGCAGACAAAGCCATCACATCTGCATCATCCGCATTTATTACACTATAATCATTTTCTGTTTGGTTTTTAAAAATATTTGCTTTCGCTAAACCATATTCTTTCTTCGTCCCATGATAATCTAAGTGGGCCTCAAATAAATTTAAAAACGCAGCAATTTTAGGTTGGAACAATTCTACTCCCATCAATTGAAACGATGAAAGTTCTGTAACTACAACTTCATTTTCTTTTGCATCCTGTGCTACTTCACACGCTACAGTTCCAATGTTCCCTGCAATTACAGGATGCTTTTGTCCTTCTTTTAGCATTTCAAATGTCAGCATTGTCGTCGTCGTTTTACCGTTAGACCCCGTAATCCCAACAAATGGTGCTTCTGAAATACGATATGCTAATTCAACTTCCGTAACAATCGGAATTTGCTTTTCTTTCGCAGCAACTAATATTGGATTAGAATACGGGATTCCTGGATTTTTTACTACAAGAGAAATATTTCTCTCTAATAATTCTAAAGGATGACCACCGCATACAACGTCCATTCCTTTTGCTTGTAATTCTGCAGCAAGTACATTCTCTGCTAAAGGCTTTCCGTCATTTACAATAACATTTGCCCCTAACTTTTGTAACAATGTAGCTGCTGCATAACCACTTTTTGCAATGCCTAATACAAGAATATTCTTATTTTGAAATTCAGTTACAGTTTTCAATTACATCCACACCCCGATATAAATTCCTAACACAGCTAATAAAAATCCTGCAGACCAAAACGTCACAACAACACGCCACTCTGACCAACCACATAATTCATAATGATGGTGTAATGGACTCATTTTAAAGACACGTTTTCCTGTTGTTTTAAATGAAATGACCTGAATGATAACCGATAAAGTTTCCATTACGAATACTCCGCCGATAATTACAAGTAGCAATTCTTGTTTTAATAAAATCGCTACAGCTGCAATGGCTCCACCTAAAGCTAATGAACCTGTATCTCCCATAAACACTTTTGCTGGATTCGCATTGAATACTAAAAATCCAAGTACAGCTCCTACAACTGCCATACAGAATATCGCCACTCCAAATTGCTCTTGTGCCACAGCAATAATACTAAATGCTCCAAATGCAATAGCAGCTGTTCCTGATAATAAACCATCTAAACCGTCAGTTAAGTTAACTGCATTTGATCCACCAATAAGCATAAATAGTACAAGTACGAAATACGCCCAACCTAATTCAAACTTAACATCCGTTCCCGGAATCATGATGTATGTGTGGAACGCTTGCCCTTTTCCAATTAAAAAGAATGCAATAGCAATAACAAGCTGACCTACTAATTTTTGTTTTGATGTTAAACCAAGATTTCTCTTCTTAACTACCTTTATGTAGTCATCTAAAAATCCAATCAAGCCGTAACCAAACGTCACTAATAGTAATAACGAAACCTCTGCACCTAAATAATTAAACTTAATCGCCATAATAAGTGAAGTTACCATCATAGATACGTATATGACGATACCACCCATTGTCGGTGTCCCTGATTTTTTTTGATGTGACTTTGGTCCCTCATCACGAATACTCTGTCCGAACTTTAATTTTCTTAAAAATGGAATAAACAATGGCGAAAGGGCAACAGAAATTAAGAATGCTACCCCAGCCGTTACTAATAAACCTTGCTCAAGCACATGTAGTCCTCCTCTCACGTTGTTACTCTTCGTTGCTTAAACGCCCTTTAATTGCTTCTTTAGCAACTTCACGATCATCAAAATGATGAACTTCTTTACCAATAATTTGATACGTTTCATGACCCTTACCAGCAATAATAATGATATCATCTGCTTTCGCTTTAGTGATTGCATGGTGTATCGCTTCTTTTCTATCAATAATCACTTCATAATTTTTCCCACTTGCACCATGTACCATATCATCTAAAATAGCCGCTGGATCTTCACTTCTTGGATTATCTGATGTGTAAATTGCATGAGTTGCATATTTTGTTGCAACACTTGCCATTATCGGTCTCTTCGTTCGGTCCCTATCGCCGCCACAACCAACGATACAATACACATCACCTTTTGCAAATTGTTTTGCAGTTTTTAATACATTTTCTAAACTATCCGGCGTATGTGCGTAATCAACAATAACTGTATAATTTTGTCCTCCATCAACAACTTCAAAACGCCCTGGAACCCCAGCTAGTTCTTTTATAACAGCAATGATTGTTTCTAATTTCACACCCGAAACAAGTCCTGCTGCTGTTGCTGCAAGTACGTTATATACATTAAATTTACCTATTAATTTCATCGTAACATTTACACTTTCATATGGTGTGACAAGCGTAAATGTAGTCCCGCCACTCGTCATAACGATATTTTTTGCCATAATGTCACTTGTTGTATCAATACCATATGTTACAACTGTTGCTGCAGTACTTCTCATATACTCTTCTGTTACATTATCATCGCTATTCAGCACAGCGTACTTTTCACGATTATGATTATAACTATTGCCAAGCTGTGCAAATAGTAACCCTTTTGCATGTTTATATTCTTCCATCGTTTTATGATAGTCTAAATGATCTTGTGTTAAATTCGTAAACACCGCTACATCGTAATCACATCCGTGTACACGACCAAGATCTAACGCATGTGACGAAACTTCCATTACCGTGCTGTCCACACCTTGTTCAACCATTTTTGAAAACGTCTGTTGAAGTGTTAGTGCATCTGGTGTTGTATTTTTCACCTCAAATGTTTCATCACCGATTTTCATATTAATCGTTCCAATTAGCCCTGTTTTATGACCATGTGCTCGCATAATCTCATCCATAATATGCGATGTTGTTGTCTTTCCATTTGTACCTGTAATTCCGATTAAATGTAACTTGTGTGTCGGTTGACCATAAAAATAATCAGCTAAAACCGCTAACGAACGAAAAGTATTTTTCACAAGTACAACTGGAACGTCAACATCAATTGGTCTTTCCGCAACAATAGCAGCCGCTCCTTGTGCCGCTGCTTGCTTAGCAAAATCATGGCTATCAACCGTATATCCTTTCATACATACAAATAAGCTTCCCTCTTTCACTTTACGTGAATCAGCTTCTATAGATGTGATTTCTGGATTTTCTTTTGGAACAACTGGAAAATCATGCAAACATGATACAAGTGTATGCAACTTCATTTCACTAAACCCTCTCTACATTGTTTATTTATCTTTTTTCAGTAAGCAACACATTACCTCCTATATAAGGAGGTAAGTGCTACTGACCTATTTATGAATGAGACACTTACTGTCTCAAATTAAGTAACTGTTCTATAAAGAACTCACTTCCACCAATTGTACCATAAAACGTACTATGTTACCTTTAATTCCCGAAGTAAATTCTAATTTTTGAGCCTTCTTTTACTTTAGCTCCCGCTTCTGGTGATTGTTTAATTACTTTCTCTCCATCTCCACTTATATCAAGCTTCAAATCGACGAGTTGTGTTTGTAAGTCTTTCTTTTTCATTCCAATTAAATTCGGAACTTCCACAGTTGGTGTATCGCCCCATTTATATTCTTTCTCAACTTGTTCTTTTCTCGGTTTCACTCCCATAACAGGAAGCGCATCTCGAAGGATATTCCCGACAATCGGAGCTGCTACCACTCCACCAAACTGTGTAACCCCTTTTGGATTATCAACAGCTACATACACAACAATCTCTGGATCATCCGCTGGAGCAAATCCGATAAAAGATACTATATAATTATTCTCTAAATATTTACCATCCTTCACCTTTTGAGCAGTACCCGTTTTTCCACCTACGCGATATCCATCAATATAAGCACCTTTACCAGAACCTTTCGCTACAACATTCTCTAATGCATACCGAACTTTTTCTGAAGTTTCCTTGGAAATAACTTTTCTTTTCTCAACAGGTGTCTTTTTACTAACAACTTGATTATTTTTCGGATCAATAAACTCCTTAGCTATATACGGCTGATACAATGTTCCACCATTTACAGCCGCCGCTACAGCTGCTACTTGTTGAATCGGCGTAACAGAAACTCCTTGGCCGAATGAAGTTGTTGCTTGCTCTACTGGACCAACTTTATCTAAATTAAATAAAATCCCACTGCCTTCACCTTGCAAGTCAATTCCAGTCTTCTGCCCAAAACCAAAATTACGAATGTATTTAAATAATCGGTCTTTACCAAGGCGATCACCAAGTTCAATAAATCCCGGGTTACATGAGTTTTGAACGACTTCTAAAAACGTTTGACTGCCATGACCTCCTGCTTTCCAGCATTTCAATCTAGCTCCACCTACTTCAGCTGCTCCATCATCATAAAACGTATCCTTCTCTAAGTCTACTAAATTTTCATTCAATGCTGCAGCTAATGTAATGATCTTAAATGTTGAACCAGGCTCATACGTACTCCATACAGGTAGATTTCTGTTATACACTTCTGGAGAGACACTTTGAAAATCCGCTGGGTCAAAACTCGGTCGACTAGACATCCCTAAAACTTCACCATTTTTAGGGTTCATTGCAATCGCAATCATACCGTCAGGATTATAAGTTGACTCCGCAATATTCATTTCTCTTTCCATAATCCTTGTAATACGCGCATCGATTGTTAATCCTAAATTTAAACCGGCTTCTGGCTTTTTGAAATCATCACCAACATTAGGCATCCTTTGTCCTTTCGCATCTGCAAAAAAACGCACATGACCTTTGTCCCCATTTAGCTCTTTATCATAATATTTTTCTAGTCCCATAAGACCTTGGTTATCGCTACCTGCAAAACCTAATACATGTGATAAAAAGTTTCCAAATGGATAGTACCGGATAGAATCCTCTGCGATATACACGCCCTTCAGACTTAATCCTCGTACTTCTTTCGCTTTGTCATGTGATATTTTCCTTCCGCCTTTATCTAACCTTACAATCGATTCTTTTTTTGTAATCCTTTTATAAATCTCATCTTTTTCCACACCTAATACTGCAGCTAACTTCTCTGCAGTCTCCGCTGGTTTTTCAATTTGCCTCGGTACAACAAAGACAGTTGGAGCACTTTTATTCGTGGCAAGTTCCACACCATTTCGGTCTAAAATTTTCCCACGTTCGGGTTCAAAAGTAATATTACGACTCCATGAATCTTTCGCACGATCCGTTAACATATTCCCAAGAAAAAATTGCACATATCCAAGACGAATATCGATAATCGTGAAAATAAGTATACCTGATATAAGTATAAAAATAAGTCGTTTTCTAACTGTTACATTTGATACACGCATATTGGAACAAGCCTCCCTTACGCCTAGCTTGTTCCAATATATGCTTGTACTTATTTAATTAGAACTTATTCTCTTTTACCATTACGGCTTTTCTGCTTCTTGCTGTGGTTCGAGTGGCGGTACGAGTGTGACACCTAATTCTGTACCAGGTTGTAATAATGTTCCTTCCGCCACACTTTGTTCTGTTACGTATCCTGTACCAGAAGGTTTCAAGTTAAGCTGTAATGTCTTCGCTAAATTCATAACATCACGCAGTGCCCATCCTTGTATATTTGGCATTGTAGGCTTATCTCCTACCAAGAAGACTCGGTCGCCTTTTAATGTTTGTTCAGTCGCTTTTGGTACTTGTTGCTGTACTTTCCCTTCACCTAGTACGATTGGACGAAGTTTTGCTTTATCAATCGCTTTCCCCGCTTCAGCCATCGTTTTACCATTTACATCCGGAACAGTAGTTTGTTGTTCTTTCAGATGTTTTTTCGGATCTTTAACTTCATTTGGCTTAATCTTTAAATACTCTAAACTATTTTTTGTTACATATTTAAAAATATCAGCTAACGGTTGTGCACCGTTCTCATCATCTTTTAATTTAGGCTGTTTAACAGCTACATACACAACAAGTTGTGGATCGTCCATTGGTGCCATACCTAAGAATGAGAATATATAATTCTGTCTCCCTGTCATATAGCCGCCTTTTCCATCCGGAATTTGCGCTGTACCTGTTTTACCACCAACTGAATATCCATCAATTTTATAAGCTGTCCCTGTACCTTTCGGAGATGTAACAACACGTTCTAATAATTGTCTTACTTGCGCTGCTGTTTCCTTTGTAACAGGTTTTCCTACTTCTTCTGGCTTATGTTCTAATTTTACTTTGTCTGTTATCGGATCTACAATTTTATCAATTGCATAAGGTTTCATCATTTTCCCATCATTTGCAATGGCCGTTGCAGCTTGTACAAGCTGAATTGGTGTTACAGTGGAACCTTGTCCAAAAGCTGTTGTCACTTGTTGTATTTGCTGATCAAATAAAATTGTATTCGATCCTTCACCTGATAAATCAATGTTCGTTTTTTCATCTAATCCAAAACTATGAATATATTTTCGGAAACGTTCTGGACCAAGTTTTTGATCTCCTAAAATTGCAAACGCTACGTTTGAAGAACGCTCTACCCCTTCATCAAACGTGATAGAGCCCCAACCAGCACCACCGTTATGATCTTTTATTTTCCTATTTCCGACTTGATATGTCCCGGACTGATAATAATCTTGGCCTTTGTACACACCTTCATTAATAGCTGCAGCTAACGTGAAAATTTTCATTGTTGATCCAGGTTCAAATGCATTGGCAATTGCGTCATTATAAAAGTATTTATTATTCTCTATGTTCGGATCATAACTAGGTTTACTAGACATTGCTAATATTTTCCCCGTTTTCGGATCCGCCACAATTCCAATTAAACTTTCCGGCTCATAATGTTGACTCGCCGATTTCATCGCGTCTTCTAAATAACTTTGAATACGTTGATCCATTGTCAAATATACATTATCTCCATTTTTAGGTGCCTTCACATTCACTTTCCCACCGTCAAGAGATACCCCCCTACGATCGCCTGTATAAGCTACCTCTCCATTTGAAGCTCCTAAATATTTATCCAAACTTTTTTCTAATCCAAATTGACCTACTGCAATTCCATCTTCATTCGGTTTCGCATGCCCTATAACATAAGATGCGAAATCACCATTTGGATAAACTCTCGCATTTTCGGTAATAAAAGAAACCCCTGGCAATTTCAATGCTTCTATTTGTTCTTTCTTTTCTTTCGTCAAGCCCTTACCTATCTTCCCAAATTCCACTTGACTTTTATCTTTATTTAACGTCGCTAAAATATCCTCTTCGCCTTTTCCAAGTACTCCTGCAATTTTCTTTGCAGTATCTTCTTTATTCTCAACTGAGTTAGCACCTTTTAGTGCAGCTACCATTTTGTAAGAGTTTGCGTCTTGCGCTAACACATGACCGTTTTGATCATAAATGGTTCCTCTGTTCGCTTCAAGAACTCCTTTTTTACTATGCTTTTGTTTAGCAAGTGCATCTAAATCCTGATTATGAACTGTTCCTGTTGATTGTATGTAAAAAAATCGGGCTAATAACAGCAAAAAGAGCAGGAGGAAAAATATCATAAAATAACCTGCTCCCTTATTGGTATGAAATTTAGTCATATTCTTCTTCATCGTTCCTTCACACCTATTGCCTTATTTGAGGCCTTTCACATTATTCGCATTAATTTCTAGCCCGTGTTTTTTTGCAACTTCAGCGATTCGTTCATAGCGACTTAACTTCTCTACTTCAGCTTGTAATTCTTGATTTTCTTTTTGCTGCTGCACAATTTTTTCTTCTATCGTCGCTGCTTCTACATTAACTTGATAAAGGCCTGCTTTATTTCCAATAAACGCGACACAGGCATACAATAAAAAGCCAATAAACGCTACATACAACAGTTTTTCGATTCTTGTAATTTTCGCTTTAACCTTCGGCTTAGCCATCTGCTGTGGGGGCGTTTGAATTTGCACCTCTTCTTGCGCTTGTTGTTTGTACTTTACAGCTAAATTAGTCATACCTCTCTCTCCCTTTTATCGTTTTTCAGCGATTCTCAACTTCGCAGAACGCGCACGATTATTTTCTTCTAGCTCTATATCAGAAGGTAAAATCGGTTTTCTTGTAATAAGCTTTAATTTCGGCTTAAATTCATCAGGAATAATCGGTAATCCTGGCGGCAATTGTGGCGTTGTACTATTTCGCTTAAACGTTGTTTTACAAATACGATCTTCTAATGAATGGAATGTTATAACACTAACTCTTCCACCTGGCTTAACCATCTCAATAGCAGATTCCAATGCTTCTTCAAATACTTTTAATTCATCATTTACAGCTATACGAATTGCCTGAAACACTCGCTTAGCAGGATGCCCACCCGTTCTACGAGCTGGAGCCGGAATACCTTCTTTAATTAGCTCTACTAATTCTCCTGTCGTTTCAATAGCTTTATTCTCACGATAAGCTTCAATTTTTCTTGCAATTTGTTTTGAAAATTTCTCTTCACCGTATTGGAAGAAAATCCTTACAAGTTGTTCATATGACCAGCTATTTACAACATCATACGCTGTTAATGGGGCATCTTGATCCATCCGCATATCTAGCGGTGCATCATGATGATAACTAAAGCCTCGTTCTGGTGTATCTAATTGTGGGGATGAAACACCTAAATCAAATAAAATACCATCTACTTCTGTTATACCTATTTCCTGCAGTTTTTCAGCTAAATAACGGAAGTTACTCTTTACTGTTATAAACTGTTCACCGTATGAAGAGAACTTTTCTTTCGCGTTTTGAATCGCTATCTCATCTTGATCAAACGCTATTAATTTTCCACCTTCAGTTAATTGGGATAATAAATAAGAACTATGTCCTCCTCCCCCCAGTGTACAATCTACATATGTACCATCTGGCTTTATATCTAAGCCGTCTACTGTTTCCTTTAAAAGCACTGTTACGTGTTTAAACATTGTTGCACCTACTCTTTTTCCAATTAATTATGTTGAATGTATCCCTTCCTCTAAACACATATTTCACGCTTAGAGAATGAAATAATACGAAAGAACGACTCATTTAACTTACCAACAAAGGCAACATACTATACAAATCGCTATTTTCTTTTATTATATACTAAATTTTATCATCTTTTGCGGGAATTTAAATAAAAAACTGTCGAAAAAGCGAATAATACGTTTACATTTTGTGCTATTTTGTCATATATTTAAGTATCCAACACAATTGCCATATCTAACATTTTTTGATTGATAATTCAGAAAAAAAATCACTTCACAGTAAATTCAACGGAATAAAAATAAAATCCTGCTCCAAAGAGCAAGATTTTATAGTTTTATAACATGATGTTTTCCGTCCCAAGAAAAAGGGTTTTCCATTACACGATCAACGAAGTCCAAACCAAACTGATTTAAATAATAACATACATTCCACACACGTTCTTGCGGCGCACCTAATGGACGAAGTGCGAATTGTATACGGCGGAATTTATTTAGCTGAACCTCATACTTTTTCTCAACATTTCTTTTCAACATTCTTTCCAACAGTTCAATTTGTTCATTAATTTTCAATTCGTTTTTCCCTGCAAACGCACCTAACCCTGGCTCTATTTTCTTTACAAATTGCTGTAAAGATGTATGAATATCGGCAATTTCTTTTTTCGCCTTTTCAAAATGATCATCAATCGGTTCCTCTATTTGATTAGACAACCAGTTTTCACGCAGTTTATCGACATCATTTAAAAACGGATCAATTTCTCTCAATTGCAGATCGAATAAATCTGTCGCTATATCTCTCTCCACATAAGTAATTGTAAGACGAGGAACGACAGGTGGCATTTGAAAACCGACAGTATGGAATACTTGTTGTAATTCACTCCAATAAGCTAATTCCCCTGGACCTCCAATAAATGCGAGCGTAGGAAATACATACTCTTGCATAAGAGGACGTGTTACAACATTATTACTAAAACGTGCCGGATTTCTCTCCATCTCTTCAATCAACTCTTCGTATGAAAAGGAATGCGCCCCATCCTTTCCAACAAACTTACCTTGATGCTCTTCAAGCAATACTCGTTCATTATCTATTTCCATGAATATATGCACTGCATGAGACTTCGTTTCAATAATCGGTTTGTATCCTAGTTCTTTAATTACTTCCTGCTGATTACGAAGGCCCTCTTGTACCTCTTTATACTTACTTATAATTCGCTTGAAAAATGGAATTTCTAACTTTCTTAATTCAGGATGATGTGAATCAACAAGGATTAAACCAGAATTAGCAAAGATTTTCGTAATAAGATGAGCAAAGAAATCTACATACGTATTCGATTTTTTCAAAGCATCATCAACAAATTTTAATACATCTTTTGTAAAATTTGTTTCTGGGTATGTTTTAAAAATCTCTTCAATCCAATTTCTACAATCTTCAACAGAAAGTTCAGACTCAGAAGCACTTGCCTTTTTCGGATTACGGTCATAAAAAATAGTTTTTTTCATCTTTTTATTTTTCGCTACAAAAGTATGATTAATCTCATCCATATCATGGTCTTCACCCGCAATCCAGAAGACAGGGACAACTTTAACTCCTAAACTTTCTTCCTTTTCCTTTGCAAGCTGTAAAATTGAAATAACTTTATGAATTGTATAAAGCGGTCCAGTTAATAACCCCGCTTGTTGTCCAGCTATAACAACATATGTATTTTCATCTCCAAGCGCTTTTACATTTTGAAGTGTAGATTCTCCCGCTTGTAATTTTGTATTATATTCTAATAAATGCGCTACTAAATCTTGGCGGAAAAACTCCCTTTCACGCAAATCATGTAAACGTTGTTTAAAAGCATCTTCTGTTAACATATAATCAAAACATGACTGTATCTCTTTTTTACCGTTCATATAGTCCGCTACAATACCTTGTTGCGGAACAGAGATTTCTTTTATCTCCATATAATTCTTCCTTTCGTATCCAGTTCTCTCACCAATCCACATTGTAGTCAATGTTTCACGTAAAAGCAAAGAATAACACTTATACTCTTGTTTCTAAACCTTTTATTGCATCGAACAAAAATTGAAGTGTCGGAACTGGTCGTTGCTGTTTCTTAGCTTCTTCTAATACATATCCAACAATCGCATTAATTTCCGTCTTTCTACTCGCTCTTACATCCGCTAGCATAGAAGATGTATTACGAGACGTTCCTTCACACACATTTCGTACCATTTGCCATACCATTTCTTTTTCTCCTCTAATAAGAAATGCTGCCTCCTGAAACACTTGCTCCATCATTTGATAAAAAAAACGATTCGTGATTAATTCACCATTCTTAACTCCCAATAGTGCTGTCAACGGATTGATACATACATTTACTACTAATTTTTTATGCATAATCTCTTCCCAATCCGTTTCTATTTGAACTGGAAAATAAGCAACAGGAAAATAATTGAATATTTTTTTAAAATGTATAGATTGACCACAAACCACTCCAAATTTTGTTACCCCTATCCCAGTATGATGAACGATATGCCCTCCCTCTTTTTTCGCACCATGTTCTACAATACCAACAGCTATATTTTTACTCCCTATGTTCAGCATCTTTTGAAGATGCGACATTCCGTTTTGCAAAAAGATTAATGATGATGCCCCTTCCACAAACGGTAGTACGTCATCTATATGATATTGCTTCACAGCAATAAATATATAATCTAAATTTTGCGCTACCATACTTTCTATCGGTAAAACAGATGGATATACTGTTTCACATCTTCCATCTCTAATACAAGTTACACCTGTTTCATTTAATTCTTCAGCTTGCTTAGCTGTTCTTGTAAACAACGTAACATCTTGGTTATTTTTTTGTAAATAAAATGTATACAATAGACCAATAGCACCTGGTCCGACAATTCCAATTTTCATTTTCACACAAGGAATTCACACTAAGCGCCCTTGCCTTCCCCCCTTTATATCTTTTTAAAGCACCTGAGCACGCCCTATAATTCCGCTGTCCTCTGCCCAACAAATATACTCTCATTTTTCACTATGTATGTACCACCTATTAATACGCTTCTACTCTTAGTTTAGCAAATCCTCAAAAAAATAAAAAAAGAAATATACTATCTTCTTCATAAAAATAAAAAAATGAGTTATACTATTATTATAAATATTTTTACTTTTCTGCATTCAACGAGACAAGAAAAGGATGTGATGTAATGGGATTCCCAAAAGTTGAGCGCTTGCTCATCAATTATAAAACGTTAGATGAATTCAAAAAATTTAAAGGGTGCGGAGCCCAGGAACTATCTATGCTGGAAGAATTACAAGCAAACATTATTGAAAACGACAGTGAATCTCCATTTTACGGTATTTATTATGGCGGATCACTAATCGCACGTATGAGTCTATATATGAAAAGAAACGGCGGAGAACCATTCGAAATTACAGGTCCCTACCTAGAACTTTATAAACTTGAAGTATTACCAACTTTTCAAAAACAAGGATTCGGGCAAATGCTTGTAAATCATGCGAAACAAATGCAATTTCCTATTAAAACGATAGCACGTATTCATTCAGCTGGTTTTTGGGATAAATTAAATTTCAACCCCGTATCAGTAACTGATGGAGATTTTTATATTTGGCATCCAGAAGCAAATTTGAATGCGGTTACAAACGAAGAATCGGCTTAAGAAATAAAAAAACAGCTGTATAACAGCTGTTTTTTATTTCTTAAGCTTCTCTAACTTCTCATTCGAGCGAGCATTGTTTCTTTCCGCTACCATTACACTTCTTTTTTGATCGATATAATCAAGTAGTGTTCTATACTCTTCTTCATATACTGATAATCGCTCCAGAAGACGCTCTCTTTCTGTTTGTAATGATTCAACTTGTTGTTGCAACACCGTTAAAGAGTTTTCATCTTTATAATTTTGCAAGAAATCAATAACATCATTCAACGTAATTGACGTAGGTTCTAACACCTTTGTCTCTTTCACTTCATAATTTTCTACTTTACGAAGTTGCTTTGCTTCCTCAATACGTTCTTTATATTGCTTTCTTACGTAAGAATTCCATCTAAACCCACATGCTGCTGGTGTACGAGATAAATTTTTCCCCACTTCCTTAAAGGCAGAAAGTTGTGTTCCACCTTCTCGAATATGCCGGAGTACTACTTCTGCCAGAAGCAAATCTTCATCATCAGTCCAAGCATCTTGTCTTGTTGTCGCCATCTCTCTAGTCCTCCCTATGCATTTTTTATTAAGCATATGCAGTTACTAGAAAAGATAGAATACAACAACTAAAGATTAAGACAAAAAAATAAACGCAGAAGATATCTTCTGCGTTTATTTTCCCGCAATTACTTGCTGATTACTTCTTTACCTTTGTAAGTACCGCATGCTTTACATACACGGTGAGCTAATTTCGCTTCACCACAGCTTGGGCACTCTACCATACCAGGTACTGATAATTTGAAATGCGTACGACGCTTTCTTTTTACTGTTTTAGAAGTTCTTCTAAAAGGTACAGCCATTCTTCCCACCTCCTTAAAAGAAATAGTTATTTTCATATGAAGGCCTGAACCAGTCTTCCGATTATTTGTCAAAAAACTTTGCAAGTCCTGCCAATCTTGGATCAACAGTCTTTTCTTTGTCTTCTTCCGAAATCACTTGCCAGTCTTGACCTTGCGTCGGTGCTCCACCAGAAACATCATCACTGAAAATTTGCATTGGAATCTCCAAAAGTATATTTTCCTTGATTACGGGCAGTAAGTCAAGTACTTCTCCTTCTAAAGAATGAATTTCAGCTTCAGTTTCAAATTCTTCTTGTGAAGTTTGGAACACCTCAGTTGTTTTAATGTCAAATGGTAATGTCACATCTACTAAAGAGCGAGAACATGGTAAAACCATGCTTCCAGTTATATGTAGATGAAACGTAAACTTACCGGAGCCAAAATCAACTCTTCCCGTTACATGAACAGGATTAATTTCACGAATATCTTTCTCGACCTCTTTTAGCTCACTTACATCTACCATCTCATCCAATGTCAATCCTTTATTTCTCAATTTATTCAATTGATGGATGGACCATTTCATATCATATCACCTCAAGGCAACAAACAAAATTATAGCTAGCCATTTTATATTTGTCAATGTTTTTTCTTTACACTATAATGAAGTCATCATAGTAAATAATATATAGAGTATCACGTTTTTCAAAAAGATGCTACATCGAAAGGAGAGATTACCATAAAAGCTGGTGGTATTGTTGTTGAATATAACCCTTTTCATAACGGTCATCTTTATCATGTGCAACAGACAAAAAAGTTAACACAATCCGATATAATAATTGCCGTTATGAGTGGTCCTTTTTTACAGCGTGGTGAGCCCGCACTCATTTCCAAATGGTATCGCACTAAAATGGCCTTAGCAAACGGCGTAGACCTTGTTGTAGAGCTTCCATACGTCTTTGCAACACAAAAGGCTGAAACCTTCGCAAATGGTGCTATTTCCATTTTAAATGCCCTACGTGTTTCTGAAATTTGTTTCGGTAGTGAGGATGGACAAATCGAAAATTTTTATAATACCATCTCCGTACAAAAAAACGAAGATGAGACTTTTAACTGCCTTGTAAAACAATTCATGGACGCTGGTAATAGTTATGCAAAAGCAACATCGGATGCTTTCTCACACATTTTAACATCTGAAAAAAACATAGATATGTCACAACCAAATAATATTTTAGGCTTCCAATATATGAAAGCAATTCTGTCACAAAATAGCTCTATACAAGCTCAAACTATAAAAAGATTTGCCTCTCATTATCATGATGAAACATTTAATGACCAACATATTGCAAGCGCGACAAGCATCCGAAAACAACTCTTTAGCGAAGAAGGATCATTTACAACAATTGAACCTTTTCTCCCACAGGCAACCACTTCGCTTTTAGCAAATTACAAACAAAACTACGGGATATTACATAATTGGGAACAATACTTTTCATTTTTTAAATATAGACTCATGACGATGTCTCCAGGGGACTTACGACATATATATGAAATAGAAGAAGGTTTAGAGCATCGTATTTTATCAAAAATACAAAACAGTTCCTCCTTCTATTCATTCATGGAAGCATTAAAAACAAAACGTTATACATGGACTAGATTACAAAGAGCTTGTACACACATTTTAACAAACACAACAAAAGAGGAAATACGTAGCGCAAATATAGAACAACACGCACCATATATTCGCCTGCTAGGTATGTCACAAAAAGGACAAACTTACCTTTCAAAAAACAAGAAAAAAATCGAACTTCCAATCCTTACTCATACAAAAACATTCGACCATGCCGCTTTAGATATAGAGAAAAAAGCAAACTCTGTATATTTCTCCATCATGCACGAACCGTTACGCACACAACTATTAAAACAGGATATAACACACCATCCTGTTCGCTATGATGAAACAACTACAAAATTCCTATAAAAAAACCTCTCTATTTCAGAGAGGTTTTTTCCTTATCCATCTTTTCTAAATATGTTAACGCATCATCCAGCGTATCTACTGGTACAATTTTCATTTTTGTTTTAATATCCTTTGCAGTCTCAAGTGCATCTTTATAGTTCGATTTCTCCGCACCTTTTTCATTTGGCGCAAAGAACACTTCAGCCCCCGCATCGCTAGCAGCCACCACTTTTTGATTTATACCACCAATTGGGCCCACTTCTCCTTTTTCATTAATTGTACCTGTTCCAGCTATTTCATGTCCTTTCGTTAAGTCTTCTTCCACAAGTTGATTATATATTTCTAATGTGAACATTAAACCTGCGGATGGTCCACCAATTTCATGAGAATTAATTTTCACTTTCGGATCGACCACTAATTCTCTTTCCGTAACGATAGAAACACCTATGCCGACACGCCCATTCCCATTAGGAATCGTCTTTACATTTAAATTTTCTTTCAATTGTTTTCCATTTCTCATGTACTCAATACTTACAGCATCGTTTTCTTTTTTCCCTGTCATATATTCAATAAATTGCTCCGTCTTTTCAAATGTTTTTCCGTCAACAGCTATAATAACATCACCAAGCTTAAGCTTTCCTTCTGACGGCATTCCTTTTGCCACACCAGCAACTAATACACCTTTATTTTCAAAAGATACTGAGCGATTTGCACGTTTATATGCATTATAAATTGCTGCATTTTGCGAATCTTTCATCGCATAATTTTGGCGAAATTGATATTCTTCATCACTCTCACCTTTTTGCAATATTTCTTCCGCTTTCGAAATATGTGTATATTTATTAAACTGTGCCGCTATTAAATTCACCACATTTGCTGGTCCCATTGAAACCGTAACAAGCATAAAATCACCAGATTCTTTCGTTCCACCCTCAACTTGAACATAAGGCTCTAATTTGGCAGCCATTCCTGGTTTTGTTATATAATACGGTAAACGTACGTAAACAAGTAACATCGCCAATATAACCCCTATTAAGATTGCATATATAAACCGAAAACGCTTAAACATTATGTTTCTCCTTCCACTGCTCAATTAATAAATAAATATTTGAAACATGTTTTTCTGCTTCTACTTCTCCAACTCGAATAATGTCTTCAATGTTTGTAAAAGCACGTGAACTAAATTGCTCTACAGCTGGTCGCATCATTAAATCCGATGCAATTTGCCGATTCATTACAAGCTCATGCTGCATAATTTCAATACTTTGCATGATTACGTCATAAATGGACGTAACATCGCCATTCACCTTAATTGGAGATACATCAACAGCGATAACAATATCGGCCCCTAACTCTTTCACAACCGATACTGGGATGCGATCAATGACTCCACCATCCACTAATAATCTTCCATCTATTTTTTCTGGTACAAACACTCCAGGAACAGATATGCTAGCCCTCACCGCATCTGCAACTGGCCCACTTGTAAAAACCACTTTTTCCCCCTTCAATATGTCAGTAGCCACAACAGCCGTCGGGATATCTAACTCTTCTAAATTTTTATTATATGTAAACATTTTAATCATATCTTTGACACGTTTTCCAGCAATAAATCCCATTTTCGGTACCGTGAAATCTAAATAATACTTCCGCTTAAAAACAGATGCCAATTTATACAATCTTTCAACGTTACTACTTGCCGCATAAAACGTACCTATTAGCGCCCCCATACTACTTCCTGCAATCATGTGAATAGGGATACCCGCTTCCCTTAAAACCTTTATTACACCAATATGAGCAAACCCTTTCGCTCCTCCAGACCCAAGTGCTAAACCAATCTTTGGTTCTTTCATTTTTCTCACCCTTTAATTTTTTTCATTCCTTTTTCATACTTATGGTCTAAATTCACTACGTATCCACGTATACTGAAATGAACGTTTTTTGGGACAAAGGGGGATTTACTTACATGTATGAAAAATGGAAAACCGCTTTCCTTACCATATCAACGCTATTTTTAACCTTTTCTCTTGTACTCCACCCCCAAGCCGCTTTGCAAGCTTCTATTCGCGGGTTAAATATATGGTGGGAAGTTGTATTCCCTTCACTACTACCGTTTTTCATCATTGCGGAACTTCTAATTAGTATCGGTGTTGTAAAATTTATTGGCGTTATATTAGAACCACTCATGCGCCCACTTTTTCGCGTTCCAGGGATAGGCGGATTTGTTTGGGCGATGGGAATGGCTTCTGGTTTCCCTGCAGGCGCCAAATTAAGCGCTAGACTACGAAAAAGCAATCTTTTAACTCAGATTGAAGCGGAGCGCCTCGTTTCTTTCACAAATTCTTCCAATCCACTTTTTATTTTCGGTGCTGTGTCTATCGGCTTTTTTAATAATCCGAAATTAGGAATTATATTAGCCGCTGCCCATTATTTCAGTAACTTTGCTGTCGGATTAATTATGCGTTTTTACGGCGATAATACCGCTTACAAAAATAATACACACACTACAAAAAAACGTCGCTTTCAAAACCCTTTTTTAATTCTTCACGAGACACGCTTACAAGAAAAAAGACCAATTGGTAAATTACTTGGGGATGCCATTGTTTCTTCTATTCAAACATTACTTATGATTGGCGGATTTATTATTTTATTCTCTGTGTTAAATAAAATGATTACTGTATTCCACATTACAGCAGCTCTTTCTTTTATTATGCAACATATTTTATCATTCTTCCAACTAAGTACAGATTTTAGTATACCTATATTATCAGGTATTTTCGAAATGACACTCGGAAGCCAAATGATTAGTCAAATAAATGAAACACCGCTCTTACAACAAGCTATGGTAACAAGCTTCATTTTAGCATTTAGCGGCCTTTCTATTCAGGCACAAGTTGCTAGTATATTAGCTGAAACAGATATCCGATTTAAACCCTATTTTTTCGCACGAATTATTCAAAGTATTCTTGCCCCTATTTTTACATTTGTATTTTGGACACCATTTTATGAGAAAGTGAGTTCTTTCTCACCTATACCAAAAGATATTCCTGTATTTTTATCCGAGCATCCTTCTATACTACATGAAATTTGGACATCTTTTATACATTATGGACCAATTTTTACATTATTTTGTCTATACTTATATGTTATTTTATTATTTTTGCGCACGTATAAAGAAAAACCCCGTTCACTTTAACGGGGTTTGAAACTTTTCTTTTAAAGCACGCTCTACAATAGGAGGTACAAGATCCACTACACTTCCTCCATACCTCGCAACTTCTTTTACAATACTCGAGCTTAAAAATGAATATTGGTTGTTTGTCATAATAAAAAATGTTTCAATATTTTCATCTAATTTTCGATTCATAGAAGTAATTTGCATCTCATATTCAAAATCAGAAACTGCTCGTAAACCACGTAATATTGCATTTGCATTACGCATTTTTGCATACTCTACTAATAGCCCACTATGCGAATCTACCTTTACATTCGGGATATCCTTTGTCGCTTCTCGAATTAGTTCTAATCGCTCTTCAACTGAAAAGAATGGTTTTTTTGATGAATTGTTTAAAACGACTACGTACACCTCATCAAATACTTTTGCTCCCCTTTTAATAATATCCAGATGCCCAAGGGTAATTGGATCAAAACTTCCTGAAGAAATAGCTATACTTGTCATTCTGTCCCCTCACCTTCATACTTATAAATCGATATTGCAGTAATCCCATAATTCTCAGCTCGTACTTTTACAAGCCTTCCTATTGAATTAGGTAAAACTACATCATTACCATGCTCTGCCATAATTAATCCATCACTATGTAGCAATCCATGTTGATCCATTACACTAATTAAAGATACAATTTTTTGCTCTTTATATGGAGGATCTATTAATATAAGATCGAATGACATTTCACGTTTTATTAACGCCTTTACTGCACGTTCAGCATCATTTCGATATACTTCAGCTTGTTCCTGTACTCTACAACTTTCTAAATTTTGATGAATTACTTTTATCGCTTTACTATCCCGATCAACAAAAATTGCTTTATCGATCCCTCTGCTCAAAGCCTCAATTCCAAGACCACCACTACCACCAAATAAATCAAGGGCGATACCACCATCAAAATAAGGACCTATCATATTAAAAATAGATTCTTTTACTTTATCTGTCGTTGGACGTGTTGTATTACCAGGAACCGCTTTAAGTGGGTGTCCTTTACATTTTCCTGAAACTACTCTCATCTGTTGTCACTACCTTTATTTCAATCTATCGAGCGATTATAGAAAGCCATTCCCACTTCGGTAACCGTTAACAAACCACATTCACCTAACTATAGAAAAACTCGGCCTCAAATAACCTCTCGTTATTTTTATGTATTCATCTCATCATTCACTAATATGAACCCAATATGTATATTAGTTCCACTTTATCTTTTTTATCCTATCACAAAATAAAAAAAAGAAAAATAAAAAGCCCAACATAAAATTTAATTTCATTATGTATATCTTCATTTAGATTGGACATAAATAATTATAACAACATCACCTTCGATGTTGTTGCCAACCGCGGAGAAGACTTACGTTTCCCCATAAGTTCTTCCTCCGGTTTCTCCTCTCCCTTTGCCTTCTTACTAGTACATGCTAGTATAAGAAGGGCCCTGCTATGCAGGGTTTTTTTTCTTTGTGTGCTTTTCATTTAAAAAGTGAAATGGTACAGTAAAAGAAAGAGGAGGAAAAGATATGATTCAACGCTTTATAGAACTTGGAGAAGGCTACTCTGATTTATATGAATTACTTGAAATTGCCAAAACAAATCAAGAACGTATAGCACATATGTTACAATTTGAAACGATAAAAAACGATAAAAAAGTGTGTTCGCTTGTTGTAATATTAAAACCAACTACTACTGGTGATTTCCAACCATTATACATATGTCGTGAAGGCATTCCTGTATTTGAAAATAAAAAAAGTAAACGTGTCATTTTATTTGAAGAAACGGCAGAACAACTCGGGAAAAAAGTGGCTACCTTTACTGTAAAACCATCTACAACTTTCCCAGAAAAAGAACTATTTTTTAATCATTTAATTGGTATTTTACGAATGAACAATTTCATTCCTCCGATGAAATAACACGTTATTTCAAGTGAAAAATCCCCCGCTAAATTTAGCAGGGGATTTTTTCTATTAGCTATAATCGTATTCTTTTGCTCGATCAGGACGGGAATTTTCAAATTCCGTTTTTAAATACGGGCGATACGACTGTTCTATCTTTTTCACAAAAGGAAGTTTGTTCAACTTATGCATCATATGCTCAATTTGTTCCATATCACAATATACTACAGCATATTTTAATCGTTTTGATATGTAATGTATGTTACCATATTTCCTTAAAATCTTGGCATGTTTCAATGAATGTAAATAAACAATCATACTTTGTCGTTGCCCGAACATAATCTTCTCCATCTTCTCCTTTTAAAAACATATATTTTATATTCTATGAAAACCAATCAGAAATTTATAACATTACAGGACAAACTCTGTATACGTTTTCTTCCAACTTCTAAAAAACGGGGTACATCACCCCGTTTTTTTACAACCACAACCTCCGCCAGTACCACAACCTCCACCACAGCCACCAGCATCAAAGAATGGATTTCCTGTTGGCACTTTAATGGAAGAAGACACTTCCGAACCGATTGCTACACTAACTTCGTCTAATAACTTCTGCAAAGCAGTTTCTGCTCTTTTAAAAGCTGCAACCTTATCATGTAAGTCCACAGAACGCTTTAATTCTCTCATTTTCATCGACACGGTAGTATAGTCAGGATGGTATTTTCCAAAACGCTGTACTTCCTCATACCGTTCTTTCATCGCTGTAAATTGCTGAATTAGCGTCTGAAGTTCCATATCTTCATGTAATTCTCTATAATACTTACGATAATCTTCTGCTATATCTGAACAGATAATCGCTTTTGCAAGCTGCTCTGCCTTATCTAATATTAATACGCTTTCTAGCGTCGCTACAATCATGAGAGACACCTCCGAGTATCCATCATACCACATTTAGATTAGAACTACTAATTGAAGTGACTTACTCAAAAGAAAGATATAACGTAACTATTTTTACACTATATCCGTACACACTTATACATTAATATGTTCCGCTATATTATATTTAAGAACATCCCATTTTCCACTATTTTGTTTCACATAACTAATACACGCATTTTTTAATGGTGTCTTAAATGTAATTTCATCTGGTTCAATGGCATGTAAAATCGCTTTTATCGCGTGTGAGTGAGCAACAATAATAATACGTTTGCCAAAATGAGTTGTCGCAACATCTTCTAAAGCAGCAAAGCAACGAGCTACAATCTCTTCATCTCGCTCCATACCTTCTACTTTACCCTCAGCAATCAACTCTCTAACAGCCGCAACCGGCTTCCCTGAAGCTTCTCCAAAATTCCGTTCAACAAATCGCTCATCTAATAAAATCGATTGTAATCCAACTGCCGTTGCGATTTCATTAGCCGTTTCTTGCGCTCTAATTAACGGGCTACTTATAATGATATCCCACGTTTCTTCTTGTAAAGCAGCTGCACTTTGACTCGCTTGCTTCTTACCAACTTCATTAAGCGGAATATCTTCTCGCCCCTGAATAATTTCTTGAAAATTCCAATCAGTTTGTCCATGTCGTACTAAACAAATTTCCGTCATGCTGCAACTCCTTTTTAAATAATCAACTTCTATTGTAACAAAAGTTCTGCATGACGGACATATTTTTCACTTCCAATTAGGTTGCGTTTTGTTGCTTCATATACTGAAACATATCAATCATGATCGAAGCAACGGCCAATTGATTTTGAAACTTTTCCACTTTATCTGGTATCGTTTTTTTGAAATGTTGCATCGCCGCTAACTCAAAAGCCTCTTTTTCTTCAGGATTTCGTGTTAATTTTCTATACCAGTACGGTTGCTCTCTAATATAACGAGATAAATCCTCATCAGCCTTTATAAACTCCATAATTTCTGCTCTCATCATCTTTCCCCCTAATCCTTTTGAAAGAAAAACGGGTTATTTTCTGAAGTACTTTGCTCTTGCTGCGTACGGTTACCTTGAAATTGCTGAATAACTTGTTGCACGCTCCCAATTGCACTCGTCACATTGGCTAAATGGTTCTGCATTTGTTCCACGTCCAACTTTTTAAAAAAAGAAAGCATTTGCCCCATCACATCAGCAGTTTTTTCCTCTTCAGTTCGATTATCTTTTTCTTTTTTATTTTCTTTTACCGAAGAAAACGCAGGCGCTCCATCCGGTCTATAAGTTGCCCATATTGGATCTTCTTCACCAAGTAAGTACCATTCTTCATAAAATTGTTGCCATGTTTTATGACCATTTCTAACCTCATGAACCATTTTAGGGTGATGGTTTACAAATTCTTTAAACTGTTGAACCGATGGATGTAACGGTCCTTTTGTTGTTGGCATAATCCTCACCTCTCCATGTATATCTACTATATAGTAAGAAAAAAAAGGCGCATGGTTCGCCTATTTTTAGACGATTCATGCACCTTTTTTTCTGCTATTTGCATACGGTCACATTCCCACCTACAATTCAGTGAATACGAAGTAACTAATTAGGTGATGTAACACCCCACCGCTTACAGTTTCGCTTTATTTTCGAATAAAGTTTTGTGTATAAAATTTATCGTATACACCAACACCTAATCCTGTAAATTGTTCATTTAATAAATTCTTTCTATGCCCCTCACTATTTAACCAACCTTGCACTGCCGCAATTCCATCACTATGTTGCGCCGCTATGTTCTCACCAGCAAGTTGAAATCCTACTTTCCCGCGCTGCAAACGATCTCCTAGTGTACCTAATGTAGGTGAGTCATGAGAAAAATAATTATTGTCTTTCATATCTTTACTGTGACCAACAGCAACATCTGCTGTTTCCTGATCCCATGTTAATAATGGTAATTTATGACGACTTCGAATGATATTTGTTAAATCAAAAATTTGTTGCATATTCCCATTTTCTACTTGTTTTATTTTTTCTGGAGTCAATGGTTGTTCTGCTATTAATTCACCTGAATAAACGAGCTGATACGGTCTTTGGCGTAATAAAGTTTCATCATCCATATAACGAACACCAACAAGCTCATGTGTAAATTGATCAAAATACAATTGCGCCCATCCATCTTCTACAGGTATTAACGGTTGTTCCATGACTTCGGTATCAGATAGCTCAAATTGATAACTATTTTTCCCTCTTTTTAATGAAATTTCATGCGAAAGCGGACTTTTTTTATATACTTCTTCATATTTTTCATTTATATAATAAGGTGGAACCTTAACTTGTTCACCAGCTGCGTATGCCGTTACAACTTTACGTTCAGAAACTCCAAATTGAACATACTGAGTTAAATCCTGGTTGTATACCCACCATTCATATCCGTATGCAGATGGCTCTATTCGAGAGGGTTCTCCCCACTTCGCTAATAGGTTTTCAGAGTCTTCACCAATCATATTTAAAACAGTGTCTGAGGAGTCTTCCTTAATTTGCTTTTTCTTTTTCACAATTTTATTTTCTTGCTTTGATTGAGATGGGGTTAATATATATTGTGAAACGAGTAATTTCCCGTATAAATCAACAGCTAAAATTAAAAATGTAATCATTACGATACGCAATAATTTCTTCAAACGATATACCTCCTGAACAAAACATAAAATTGAGATATACACAAATCCTTTTCTTTCTTTTTGTGTGTACCGTACTCTTTTCACTATATCATATTTTTGTGAAAAAAGTCTGGATTATCCCTTTTCTCTCAATATGAATTGCACTTTCTTATTATTCATACTATTATAAAAATAATGGTGTAACATTAAAAAAGGAGGTATTATATGCAATTTACAAATACGAAATTTAATGGAGCCGTCGTTGAATTAACTCTTTTAACTGAAATCATGGAAAACAACCACTTCGTACTTGCCGGACAGTGGGATTATGAACGAGTTACATACGATTATAAATTTGAAATATTAAAGGATGTTTATTATTTACGAGTGCAAGGAGTTGCTGTTGAAGGTGACATTGGCAGTAGACACGCTGAAGTAAAACTACTCCCCCCCTTATTAGGAAAACATTATTATCCTCACGGCGTTGAATATGGTGATGATGAGACTTTCCCAACGAATGTACTTCAAAAAAGCGAACAACTCCTACAAAATGTCGAAAAAGAGTTAAAAGAATTTCAAATTATTGATTAACAAAAACAAGCGCATCAATATGATGCGCTTGTTTTATTTCCCTTCCCTAAGAATGAATCGTTTTTTTTACTGGATATCCATAAATAGATCCATCTTTTACTTTAATCTCATCTTCCCAAGGGACCTTATATTTACCTTCAGCTAAATCTTTTACAAACGTATATGGATTTTCTTTCACCCCACCAGGAGTTGCTACATATCCTCTTGAACCTAGATTATATATATTATTTTCCAATCCCCATCCTAATCTAGCCTGATCTGCTAGTTCTGGATATACTTCAGCAGTAACAATCTCCCAAGGATTTCGATGACCCTGTACTAAAGTAGTCCCATCAAAATTACATACTTGTCCTTCACCAAAGTAATAAAATACACCATCATAACCCGCTAAGTTTACCGACAATGTATACATTAAATTTTGCCATGCATTTGAACGATTCGTTAGCATCCATTGTTCACTAACTTGTGTACTATATCCAGAAATACGAATTAAGACATTTGCACCTTTATAGGCCGCTTCACGAGCTACTTCAGGGAACATGCCATCATGACAAATACAAACAGCTAATTTACTTCCTCCAGGTCCATCACAAACAGGTAAGCCTAAATCTCCAGCTTTCCAAGGCTCGACTGGCACCCAAGGATTTAGCTTACGATACTTCAAAATCATTTCACCTTGTGGATCAATAATAACTGCTGTATTATATGGCTCTCCACCATCAGGATTTTTCTCCATTATTGAAAAAACACCATATACTTTAGATTCTTTACATGCCTCAGCAAATAAGTCTGTTTCTGGCCCAGGCACTGTGCATAAAAATTCTTCTGTAGTCCATTTTTTTGTATTGAGCCCTTGTGTACTATATTCAGGAAATACTATCAATTCTAAACCAGGGTAACCTGATTTGGTCGAATGAATTGTTTTTATGATTTGTTGAATTTGTTTATCAATGTCTGCACGCGATTCTACTACTGGTACTGGATATTGAATTAGTGCTGTCAAAAAACCACTAATCGGCTTTACCATACTTCCACTACTACCCATTTAAACTCCCCCTTAAAATAGTTCGTGTTTATTAAAGATAACAATATATATTTGTAACTCTCTAAAAAACTTGCACTACATATGGAATTATTACGCATGAAAGCTAGTAGTAAATTTTATCTCCACTTTTAGTACACGCCTACACTAACTTAACATAAAAAGTTAGAAAATTCAATCTTTTTAAGGTAGCTAAAAAGAAAAAGCGCATGGAATCCCATACACTTTTTTACTTAATCTGTAAATACGGCGGCAATTGTTGCAACTGCTCCTTATCCTTTTCACGTTCTCTACGTGCCCATCTAAAGAATACATAGCCTATAATTGTACCGTACACTATTTCCTGGACAATTTTCATTATGATACCACCAGTTTGCTGATCTTGTACGACTGGCATCCAGTGCAAAAATTCTGGTCCCGTTATATTTAAATCTGATAAAGTGCCCGCTGGTACACATAGTTCCATCGCTTTCATCCAAGCAGCCGGATCCGTATACGTTGCAAATAACGGGGCTGTCGCAAAAATGATTAACGCACATGCAGGCGTTAATAATATGCCGTTAGCAAACATATAACCAAGTTTCTTTATATCACTTAATGTTTGATATTCTGGTAATGGATTTAACATCGGCCACCACATCATGATTGCTGTAGAAAACAATATAGCGAGACAAATAGGATGAGCTATTTGACTTTGTTTTACTGTATCAAAAACAACTGGTAAATGATAAAAAGAAAACAGGCCGTTAAATACAAACAACGCAATAAGTGGTTTAGCAAATGCCTTTAATATAATTTGAACGAACTTAAAAGAAGTAATGTAACGATATAACCAAATTGGTATACCAAGCAACAGTAACGGTGGAACTGCAATATACATGACTGCCATTTCAAACATATGAGCACTAAATATAATATGGCCAATTAAATCAATAGGCCCTCCCTTTACAAAATACAAAAGAACAATACCAGTCGTAAAATAAAAAATTTGCTTCTTACTTACCTTCGTCGCATTTTCAAATCGCATTCTATATGGTCCAATAATTAAGAAGTACCCAATAAGAATCGAAAGCATAAATAATAAAAAGATTGGACTCCATAAAGCCTGAAAACCAAATATCCACAAGTTACTCATTTTCACACCTGCCTTCGTAAGGTTATCTCATAATATGAAGAGGGAGCTGTGACAACACAAGCTCCCTTATTTTTCACTTTTCAAATCCACACGATTGTCATAAAAGCTAAAATTGTAATTAACCCTATTAGCAGACCAGAGTAAAGAAAGAAACTTGCTGCTTCATGTCCTTTATGACTCATATGCATAAAATAATACAATTGAAAAATTACTTGTACCACTGCTAATAGTAAAATAAACGGTACAGAGAAAATCGGACTAAAAGTTTTTGGATACGCCACTGCTACAAATGCAACTAATGTTAAAAAAATCATTAATGCAAACGTAATAACTTGATGCCTCATTTCCTCCGCACTTTTTCTCTTCCGATAAACAAGATCAACTTTAGGATTATTCGTTTGCTTTATCGCCATTGTTTATCCCACCATTCCCATTAAATATACTACAGTGAAAATAAACACCCAAACTACGTCAATAAAGTGCCAATAAATCGATGCAACATAAAACTTCGGTGCATTGTATAAATTTAGACCTCTCTTCGCATTTCTAAAGATTAATGTTAAAATCCAACATAACCCAAACAATACGTGGAGTCCATGTGTACCAACAAGAGCATAAAACGCAGAGCCAAAGGCACTACTTCTCATAGTATGCTTAAATTCATGTGTATAATGATAAAACTCATATATCTCAAATCCTAAAAACCCTAAACCTAGCAATACTGTTACTAGTAACCAAAGCTGCATTTTCTTAAAGTTAAAGTTTTTCATGTGATACATCGCATATACACTCGTTAAGCTACTCGTTAATAAAAGCATCGTCATAATGAAAACGAGTGGCATTTGGAACATCTCTTGAGATGTTGGTCCACCATTTGTAGAATTCTTTAACGCTAAATATGTTCCGAATAAGGAAGCGAACAACACTGTTTCGCCTCCAAGAAATAACCAAAAACCGACAAACTTATTTTTCCCTTCAAGGGTTGCTTTTTCAGGCTCTGCTGGAAATGTTTCATTCGTTAATTTTTCATCTACATGCATTATGCCTTGCCCCCCTTATCCTCTAAATCTTCTTTATGAATATGATACCCATGATCATCAATTACTGAACGTAGGAACATTGTGCCAAATGTAATGATTAAACCAATAATTGCTACTAATAACCAGAACTTATCTTTTCCGCCCTGCATATACATCGCACCAAATGCCGCTATAAACAATCCGAAAGAAATGACAAATGGTGAAAACGAAGGATTTGGCATATGAATATCACCAACTGGTTCCGCTGCTGTCATTTCTTTATTACCTTCACGTTTTTCAATCCAAAACGGATCTAATCCGCGAACAAATGGTAATTGTTTAAAGTTATATTCTGGTGTCGGTGCTGGCATTGTCCATTCTAATGTACGTGCATCCCACGGATCACGACCAGCTTTTTCTTTTGATACTGTCGTTTTAATTACATTGAATAGAAGAACAATCGTTCCAAGAGCCATAAACACCGCTCCGATGGAACTAATCATATTCCCCATTTCCAACCCTTGCCCTTCAAGATATGTGTAGTAACGGCGTGGCATACCAATCAAGCCAAGGAAATGCTGAATAAAGAAAGTTAAATGGAAGCCGATAAAGAATAGCCAAAACGTTATCTTTCCTAATGTTTCATTTAATACTTTATTAAACATCAGTGGCCAATAATAATGAGCTCCTGCAAGTAAACCAAATACAACACCGCCAACGATTACATAATGAAAATGCGCTACTACGAAATAGTTATCATGAAATTGATAATCAGCTGGTGCAGATGCTAGCATAACCCCTGTAACTCCACCCATTACGAATGATGGAATGAAAGCTACTGCCCACATCATTGGTGTCGTAAAACGAATACTTCCGCCCCACATTGTAAAGAGCCAGTTGAATATTTTGATACCAGTCGGAACCGCAATAGCCATTGTTGCAACTGAGAAAATAGCATTAGCAACTGGACCAAGTCCAACAGTAAACATATGGTGCGCCCATACCATAAATCCTAAAAATCCAATTAATACAGTCGCAAACACCATCGATGAATAACCAAACAATCGTTTTTTCGAAAATGTTGCGAAGATTTCTGAGAATATTCCGAAAGCTGGGAGTATAAGAATGTATACTTCTGGATGACCGAAAATCCAGAATAAATGCTCCCATATAATTGTATTCCCGCCCAATGCCGGATTAAAGAAACTTGTTCCAAATAAACGATCTAACATTAAAAGTCCTAATCCTACAGTTAACGGCGGAAAAGCGAATAATATAAGCGAAGATGTTACAAATGTTGTCCATGTAAACATCGGCATACGCATATACGTCATTCCTGGAGCGCGCATATTAATAATGGTTACAAGGAAGTTAATTCCTCCAATTAGTGTACCAATACCTGAGATTTGCAAGCCGAGTACATAGAAATCAACACCATGACCTTTAGAGGCTAAAGCTAAAGATGCATAAGATGTCCATCCTGCATCAGGTGCTCCACCTAAAAACCAACTTAAATTTAAAAATACTCCACCAAAGAAAAATAACCAAAATCCGAGTGAATTCAAAAACGGGAACGCTACATCACGTGCACCAATTTGAAGTGGTACAGCGGCGTTCATAAATGCAAACACGAGTGGCATAGCTGCGAGGAAAATCATTGTTGTACCGTGCATCGTTAATACTTGATTATAAGCATCCCCAACAAGAAAAGCGTTGTTAGGAATCGCTAATTGAAGGCGAATAAATAGAGCTTCTATTCCGCCTATTACAAAAAACAATCCACCTGCAATTAAATAGAGAATGGCAATCTTTTTATGGTCTACTGTCGTTAAATAATCCCATATGACAGCACCCATCCCCTGTTTTTTTGCTACAGAACTCACGTTTTCAACCTCCCCTTCGCGAATAGTCCCTCTTTACTTTTCAACTTTTAACGTTTGTAAGTATGCATTTAATGCATCAATTTGATCATCCGTTAAGTTGCCATATTTGCCAGTCATTTTGTTTCCTGGCTTCATATTTTCAGGATCTTTCAGCCATTTTTTTAAGTTTTCTTCATTGTTTTCGGCAATACCGGCAACCATATCGCGATCCGCAAAGTTTGCTAAGTTTGGTGCGATACGAGCGGAAGGTGGTCTACTATCATTAGATCCAACTGCGTGACAACCAATACAGCTTTTATTAAATATTTCTTGGCCCTCTTGCGCCTTTGTTGAAGCTACTTCTTTCTTCCCATCAATCTTCTTCATATCAGCAAGCCATTTTTTGTACTCGCTTTCATCTAAAGCTTTCACTTTAAATTGCATTAAAGAATGTGATGGGCCGCAAAATTCTGTACAAAAACCATTATAAGTGCCCGATTTATCTGCCTTTAACCACATTTTGTTCACATTGTCTGTATTTGTATCCATTTTCCCTGCTAAAGATGGAACCCAAAATGAGTGTTTAATATCGGCACCCTTCAAATTTAAATACACTTTCTTACCTGTGGGGATGACCAAATCTTGCGAAGTTACTATCTTTTCTGATTTATAAGAAAATTCCCACCAATAAAGATTCGCTGTTACATCAACAACGATAGTATCTTTATCAATATTCTTTTTCTCCATCGCACTTACATCAGCAAGTTTGAATGTATATGTAACTGTTGGAACAGCTAAGATTAGTAAAAGAATAATCGGAATAACTGTCCATATAATTTCTAGCTTGTGATTCCCTTCAACTTGCTCTGGAATATAATCTTCCTGACCTTTCTTTTGTCGGAAACGCACAATTACATATAAGAAAATAATAGTAACTACTAGTACTACTCCTACCATGATTGCACTCGCCAGTAGAAGTAAATCATATTGCATTTTTGCTACTTCTCCTTGCGGAATTAAAGTAGATTGAAAGGCTTTACCGCATCCCCCTAACAGTAAAGCCAGCAGTGAAACGAACGAAAGCAGTCGCCACTGTTTCTTCATACAAACAACCCCCACTTTCCTTGTGAATTAGATTGTACTTTATAGTTAAGTAAAGTAAATCTCAACGTAAAGAAATCCAATTATGTCGTTGTCTTAGAAGAATGTAACTACAATCATTGATACAAATAAGATTGTTAAATAATTTAGGGAATAAACAAACATTTGCACGGACCATTTGATGTCATCTTTCTTACGGAAGCCATAAAATCCTAAAACGATCCATCCGATGTTAAGCAGTGTTGCAATTACCATAAATGTTATCCCTAGTCCACTCATATAAAATGGTAGTGGTAATAAACATACTGTCCAAATCATAATTTGGCGTTTCGTAATTTCAAATCCATGAACTACAGGAAGCATTGGAATTCCTGCATTTCGATATTCATCAACACGTTTCATTGCTAATGCAAGGAAATGTGGGATTTGCCAAATAAACATAATTAAAAATAACATCCAAGCAATTGGATGGCCTAAAGATGGATCGATTGCTGCCCATCCAATTAAAGGAGGAACTGCACCAGATATACTACCTACAACAGTATTTAGTGTATACTTTCTCTTTGTCCATAAACTATATAGAACAACATATGTGAAAGCACCAATAAATCCCATTAAGACTGCCATTGGTGTTGTTAATAATAAAAATACAAAACCAAGAAGTAATATGACTAGTCCAAATGTAAGTGCAAATCCTGGTTTATACTTTCCAGTAACCGTTGGACGGGTCTTTGTTCTTTCCATTAATGGATCGATGTCTCGATCAATGTAGTTGTTTAAACAACATACCCCTGCCATAATTAATCCTGAACCAACGATTGTAAAGAATAACTTATCCAGATTGTCCATTACACTTAATCCATTAAAGTGTAATGCCAACCAAAATCCTGTAAATACAGTAAGTGTATTTGAGTTTACAATCCCCATTTTAACGAGTGCTTTTAAATCTTGTAACCGAGTTGTTTCCGGTACACTTGTAACAGCGGACTCATCATGCAGCTCACTTGTTGCATGGTTCATCACTCTAACCCCCTCTTAAAACTTTCATCTTTCTTTTTGCGCCTATTTCAAATGAAATAATTCGCTTCTATATAGCAATATTATTACAGTAGAAACATTGTTAACCCATTCTACTACTAATCTACGCCCATACTCCAATATATTAAATCATATTTCCCGAACATTTTGTGAAGAAAACATGAACTTTTTGTGTCGAATATAAAAAACTTCATTCTGACTTGTCCTTATCATAACATGATGTTACCTTCTATAATAAACTATTTTGTCCTATTTAACACGTATTCTCCCCATTTCTTTTCAAAATAGCCTATTTTTCACCCGAAATTTTCCTTGCGAACCCTGTTTTTACACCTATTTTCTCTCCCTTTCCTTCCCCCTCCATTTCTTTGCTATTTTATTATTTTTTATATATCATAGGAACTAGCGCGTTTTATTCTATACATAATGGAATGAAAATATTTCGCAATAACTTCATAGCAGAAAGATGGTGAAAGAGATTGCAACGCTTTATTAAATGGTTAGCAGTCATTACAAGCCTTGATTTATTAATAGTTTTATTAGGAGGCGCTTTAGTTACAAAAACAGGTTCTGGTCAAGGTTGTGGTAAATCATGGCCACTTTGTAACGGTGAATTTGTTCCATCTAATTTATCAATGGAAACTATTATTGAACTTAGCCACCGATTAACATCAGGATCAGCTGGAATTCTTGTCACTCTACTTTGTATTTTGTCCTGGAAATATTATAAACATGTGCGTGAAACAAAAACGTTAGCAATTTTATCCTTCGTATTTTTAGTTGCACAAGCATTAATGGGAGCAGCAGCAGTTGTTTGGGGACAAATGCCAGCTGTACTTGCTATCCATTTCGGTATTTCCTTAATTTCATTTGCTTCTGTCATTTTATTAACGTGTCTTATCTTTGAAATTGACCAAAAATTTGATGCACGTTCACTTATTATGGACAAAAAAATGAAATTTCATATTTATGGTGTAACAATTTACAGTTATATCGTCGTCTACACAGGTGCTTTAGTACGTCACGAACGAGCTAGCTTAGCCTGTCCAGACTTTCCTTTATGTAGCAAAAACAGACCTATGCCAACTCAACTACATGAATGGGTTCAAATGGGCCATAGAGTTGCAGCGATGTTAATTTTCGCTTGGATACTATACGCGATGATTCTCGCTATTCGCCATTACAAGCAGCAATCTGTAGTATATTGGGGATGGATTATTTCATTTATCCTTGTTACACTTCAAGCTGTAGTAGGAGTTTTAGTTGTATTTACAAACGCTAGTTTAGCGATGGCATTGTTACATTCTCTATTCATTTCTTGCTTGTTTGCCGTACTATGCTATTTAGTTATGTTAGGAACAAGAAGTAAAGTGAATGCCAAAGAAGCCGAATCAACTTCTAAACAAACAAAATAATTTAAAACTAAAATCCCTTGCCAATTCGGCAAGGGATTTTTTGCAATAAAAAAGAGCTGTATTTACACAGCTCTTTTCTTATTTTAGTGATCTAATTCAATAAGTAAATCACCCGTTTGAATCGCATCACCATCGTTAACATATACTTTCTTTACTTTACCATTGAACGGCGCTTGAACTGTCGTTTCCATTTTCATCGCTTCTGTAATTGCCATAGAATCGCCTTTTTTCACTTCGTCGCCTTCTTTTACAACTACTTTAATTACCGTTCCTGGCATCGTTGCACTAATATGATTTGGATTCTCACGGTTTCCTTTCACACGTTGTGCAACTGTTGCTTTTACACTCTCGTCTTTCACGATAATTTCACGTGGTTGACCGTTAAATTCCAAGTAAAGAACGCGTTTTCCATCCGGCTGAGGTTCTCCAATTGATACTAGTTTAACCATCAATGTTTTACCCTGTTCAATTTCTACATCAATTTCTTCACCTAGTCTCATACCATAGAAGAACGTCGGTGTATCAAGTACAGATACATTTCCATAAAGCTCAGCAACTTTTTCATAATCCATAAATACTTTTGGATATAAAGCATATGCCACTACATCAAAAATCGTTACTTCGCGTCCAAGTTTATGGAATAATTCTTCTTTTAACGCTTCGAAATCTACTGGCTCTAGTAATTCACCTGGTCTTACTGTTAATGGCTCTTTCCCTTTTAAAATAATCTTTTGTAATTCTTTCGGGAAACCACCGTACGGTTGACCTAAATCACCAGAGAACATTTCAACAACAGATCCTGGGAAGTCCATCGCATGTCCACGCTCTAAAACATCTTGTTCTGTCAGATGGTTTTGAACCATAAATAATGCCATATCACCAACAACTTTTGATGATGGTGTTACTTTTACAATATCTCCAAACATGTCATTCACACGGCGGTACATTACTTTCACTTCATCGAAGCGATCTCCTAAACCAACCGCCTTCGCTTGTTGCTGAAGATTACTATACTGCCCACCCGGCATTTCATGCATATATACCTCTGTATGAGGCGCATTCATACCACTTTCAAACGGTGCATAGTATTTGCGTACATCTTCCCAATAGTGAGATAGTTTTTCTAAAGAATCTATATTAACATCTGGTTGTCTTTCGTTTCCGCCTAACGCATAGTATAGCGTGTTCGCACTTGGTTGTGACGTTTGACCAGCCATAGAACTCACTGCTACATCGACGATATCAACACCTGCTTCAATTGCCTTCGTATACGTTAATATACCATTTCCACTCGTATCGTGCGTGTGCAGATGAATTGGAATCGACACTGTCTCTTTTAATGCAGAAACTAAATCATATGCTGCATTTGGTTTTAGTAAGCCCGCCATATCTTTAATACCTAAAATGTGAGCTCCTGATGCTTCTAACTCTTTTGCTAAATTTTTATAGTAATTTAAATCATATTTACTACGCAGTGGATCATGAATATCCCCTGTGTAGCACATTGTTGCTTCTGCAATTTTACCAGTATCTCGTACAGCATCAATTGCAACTCTCATGCCTTCCACCCAGTTTAAACTATCAAAAATACGGAATACATCAATGCCTGCTTGAGCAGAACATTCCACAAATTTTTGAATTAAATTATCTGGATAGTTTTTGTATCCAACTGCGTTTGAAGAACGAAGTAACATTTGGAATAACACGTTCGGCATTTTTTCACGAAGATCTAGTAATCGTTCCCATGGATCTTCTTTTAAGAAACGATACGCAACATCAAACGTTGCACCGCCCCACATTTCCGCTGAGAATAGGTTCGGTAACATTCTCGCTGTTGGCTCCGCAATTTGATGTAAATCTTTTGTACGAATACGAGTTGCAAGTAATGACTGGTGTGCATCACGGAATGTTGTATCCGTTAAAAGTACACGTTTTTGATCCTGTACCCATTTTACTAATCCGTCCGCTCCACGCTCGTCCAAAATTTGTTTCGTTCCATTTTGGATTGGCTCTGAATGTTTTAAACATGGAATACGAGCATCTGGGAATATTGGTTTTTCTTTTTTCCCTACTCCTGGGAAACCATTTACTGTTACTGTACCAATGTAATTTAACATTTTCGTTCCACGGTCTTTACGTTTCGGGAACAAGAACAATTCAGGTGACGCATCGATAAATGAAGTATCATATTCTCCTGATAAGAAGTTTTTATGCTTTACTACATTCTCTAGGAATGGAATATTTGTTTTAATACCACGAATACGGAATTCTTTTAAGTTACGTTCCATTTTTGCAGCAGCTTGCTCAAAAGTAAGTGCCCAAGTTGTAACTTTTACAAGTAAAGAATCGTAGTACGGTGTAATAACTGCACCTTGGAAGCTATTTCCTGTATCAAGACGCACACCAAAACCACCACCTGATCGATACGCCATAATTTTTCCTGTATCCGGCATAAAATTATTTAGCGGATCTTCAGTTGTTACACGAGATTGAATTGCAAATCCATGTACAACTACTTCCTCTTGCTTCGGAACACCTACCATTTTGCTATGTAATGAATGTCCATCCGCTATTAAAATTTGTGATTGAACAATATCTACTCCCGTAATCATTTCTGTAATCGTATGTTCTACTTGAACACGTGGATTTACTTCAATAAAGTAAAACTCATCATCTTTTACAAGGAATTCTACTGTTCCTGCATTTAAATAGTTTACATTTTTCGTTAACTTCACAGCAGCATCACAAATACGCTGACGCAGATCATCTGAAAGTGATACACTCGGTGCAATTTCTACAACTTTTTGATGACGACGTTGTACAGAACAGTCACGCTCGTATAAATGAACAACATTGCCTTCTTCATCTGCTAAAATTTGTACTTCTATATGTTTAGGTTTTTCAACGAATTTTTCGACGTAAACTTCATCATTACCAAAAGCTGCTTTCGCTTCTGATTTCGCTCGATTATATGATTCTCCTAATTCCTCACTAGTACGCACAATACGCATACCACGACCGCCACCCCCAAGGGATGCTTTAATAATAATCGGGTAATCATACTTTTCAGCAAATTTTTCGACTTCTTCTAATGAATTTACTGGACCATCACTACCAGGTATAACTGGAATTTGTGCTAGCTGCGCTTGTGTTCTTGCTTTCACTTTATCTCCAAACATATCTAAATGCTTACTTTTCGGACCGATAAAGATAATTCCTTCTTCTTCACAACGTTTAGCGAATTGAATATTTTCTGACAAGAAACCATATCCAGGGTGGATTGCATCTACATGATTACTTTTTGCAATCTCAATAATGCCTTCAATATCTAGATAAGCATCAATTGGTTTTTTTCCTTCCCCAACTAAATAGGACTCATCGGCTTTATAGCGATGATAAGAACCACTATCCTCTTTAGAATAGATTGCAACTGTTTTTAATCCAAGTTCCGAACAAGCTCGAAACACACGAATTGCAATCTCTCCACGGTTAGCTACCAATACTTTTTGAATACGTTGCAGCTTTGTCATGATTTTCCCCCTCTACTTTCCTACCACTCTAGAGATAAAATATATACACACCTTAAAAAGCGTGAAGTTCTTCACTTTCCACATTATATTATACTTAGAAAGCTTCACTTTATTTTTATCCATCATACCTTATTTTCTAACAAATGATAAGTTTTCTGTGCAATTTGTTTCACAAAAATAGTATAGCATACCTCTTCCTTTTCTAACAACTTAATTGTATATCACATTTAAGTTAATGTGATATATCTTTTTAACTGAAAGAGAAATTAGTACATCATATTTAAAACTACTTAAAAATAAAAAACACATCATGCTCTAAAGCACAATGTGTTTTTATTTTACAACTACAAGATGTGGTCCATTTTGTTCTCTTTCTTTCATTAGACCATTCTGTTGTTTCTCTTGTCGTTTCACGTGACTAGCAATATTGAGTAGTATTCCCATTGCAAGTAGATTAGCTAATAAAGAACTTCCGCCGTAACTAACAAACGGTAATGGTACTCCTGTAAGTGGTATTACTCCAGACATACCACCGACATTGATAAACGTTTGAACTCCAAACAAGCTTGCAATTCCGATAGCTATTAAACTTCCAAATGGATCTGTACACTTTTGCGCAACTCTAAATGACCGAATAATAATAAGTAATAAACAGATTAAAATGATAGCTACACCTATAAAACCAAGTTCTTCAGATATAATTGCCATTATAAAATCCGTTTGCGGTTCTGGTAAATAACCATATTTTTGTACACTATTCCCTAATCCTCTACCATTAAGCCCTCCAGAAGCGATTCCAATAAATGAATTCACTAATTGAAACCCATCCTTTTGAGGATCATTAAACGGATCAAGGAAAACAGAAAAACGTGCCTTTTGATATGGATTTAATGCATAATTACCAAGAAGATATAGTGCCGGAATCCATACTATAGAAGTTAAAGCAATTCGTTTAATCCATAAGTTAACCTGTACTCCCGAACAAAGAAACATAATTCCTACTGTTCCTGCAATTAACAAATCAGTACCTAAATCATTTTGCTTTAATATTAAAAACATGATTATTCCAACACCAATAAGTACTGGACCTGACCCTTTGAAAACAGGTGTATTCGTTTCTTGTCTTTTCGCAAAAAAATGAGCTAAGACGAGAATAACTGTTATCTTAACAAATTCTGCAGGCTGTATTCCAAATATCCACCCGTTTGCACCGTTTACTGACTTAGTGAAAAAGGCAGCTGCAGCTAATAAGGCAACACTAGCACCGTAACTCCCCAACAAAAAAATTCGTTTTCTCCAAACTTTATATGGGATAGTAGCAATAATTATTAATACCATTGTCCCAACAACTAAAGTAATTAATTGTCTTTTAAAAAAGAAATTTGCTGGTTTATCAAATCTCGAAATCGCAACAATGGAACTCGAACTATATACCATTATTACCCCCAGCACACATAAAATAACAAGAGGAAGTAACAATGAATAATCCATTGATTTCCATACTTTTTTCATTTCATTTCCTCTTTCTGTTTCAATTTAATTATTGTTGTATTCCATATGTACATTGATTCTTCCTGCTTTATTATACAAATAAAAAGCTCAAACTAATTTAGTTTGAGCCCCCTTATTTGAACCCGTTATTGTTGTTTGTTTGTAAATGCTTCATGAAGTGCAGATAACTCACGTTCGAGCTCACCTAACATTGCTTTCCCTTGTTCTTCTGCAATAAGACCAAGGCGAACCGCAAAATCGACCTCGCGGGATAGTCCAAACATTTGTGTGTCTAACACTTCTTCATATAATGGACATTGCGGCATTGTAAGATGGTCCATTTGCACCTTAATAAGTCTTAAAATCTTCTCTGCATCCGCTTGTAGAAGGGCTAGTGCCTTTTCCTGATGATTTGCTACTGTCTCAGACGCCAAATTGATTCCCTCCGTTTCCGTCCTACTCTCCTCTATCCTATCTATTAATATTAGCGATAGTTTTAATAAATTGCAATAGAAACATTTTTTGTGACAACAGTGTCTAATGCTATTATACTGAAAAGTGGGAGTATAACACAAATGGGGGAACAACAATGAGCGAAATTTTATTTATTAACGGAAAAGTACGTTTTCCAATCACTATTGATCCAACTGTTTGGATCTTTGATGATCGAAAAGTAGATTTGACAACTTACTTTGATGAAACTAGAGAAAACACGTCTGAACTAGAAACTTATTTAAAAAACACTTCAGAACATTGGGATCGTGAAATTCGTGATGGTGCTGCCTTCCCACCGATACAACAAAGTGTAAAGAAATATAAAAAAGAACAGCTAATTACTGGAACATTTGGTATACCCTTCCATCCATTCCTTGCTAACGCTGAAATTTTAGAGGACGCTACGCAAGTTGAAATTGAAACGGTAGATCATACAATGACACTTCCATTAGAAACTGTCAAAAATGCTATACTAGGTTTTTCAAAAGAAGGAAAGCCATTAAAAGAAGACGGACCTGTTCATCTCTATTTCAATGATGGATCTAATCAACAAAATCCAATCCGTAACATCCGTAAATTTACAATTATTTAAAGAAAAGGAGTGAGCTTAAGCTCACTCCTTTTTACAATAAATCTGCTGCTAGTTGAGCTAAATTAGATCGCTCCCCTTTAACAAACTTCACATGACCACTAATACGCTGTTCTTTAAACTTCTCTACAACATATGTTAAGCCATTATTATATTCATCTAAATATGGGTGATCAATTTGCTGAGGATCTCCCATCAATACAATCTTACTCTTTTCCCCTACCCTAGTTAATATCGTTTTCACTTCATGCTTTGTTAAATTTTGTGCTTCGTCAATGATAATGAACTGATCTGGAATACTTCTCCCGCGTATATAAGTAAGGGCTTCTACTTCAATCGAACCCATTCCAGCTAAAATAGCATCTAACTCTCCTGGCTTTTTCGTATTAAATAAATACTCTAGGTTATCAAAAATTGGCTGCATCCATGGTCTTAACTTTTCTTCTTTTTCTCCTGGTAAATAACCGATATCTTTTCCGACTGGAACAATTGGTCTTGCCACAAGTAATTTTTTATATAACCCTAAATCTTCTGTTTGCATAAGTCCCGAAGCTAACGCAAGTAACGTTTTTCCTGTGCCGGCTTTCCCCGTTAACGTTACAAGCGGAATATCTTCACGAAGCAACAATTCTAATCCCATAATTTGCTGCACATTTCGTGGTCGTATCCCCCACACTTGTTCATTGTGAAAAATAAGTTTCTTTACCTTCTTACCTAAGTGATCCACAATGCCAAGAGCAGAACTAGAGCCCCCTAATGCATCTTTCATCACTACAAACTGATTTGGGTAAAAAGGATGATTCGCAATTTCAGATAGAGGCAATTCACCTTTCTCATAAAAATAATCCAATTGTTCTTTTGATATATATCCTTCTAAAAAGCCAGAATATATATTTTCTACTTCAATTACGCGATCACTTAAATAATCTTCAGCCTTCAAACCAATTGCATCAGCTTTTACCCTTACGAGTACATCTTTACTTACTAAAATAACAGACTTCCCGTCCTCTTTTTCCTGTTCTTCTAAAGATAGATTTTTTGCTACAGCTAAAATTCGATTATCATTTGTTTTTTCTACAAAAATATCTTGTAGTTGCACGAATGAACGATGGTTCAATTCAATACGAAATGTTCCGCCGTTTTCTAACGGGATACTTTCATGCAGCTTTCCTATTTCACGAAATTTATCTATTAACTTAGATACATAACGAGCGTTTCGTCCTACTTCATCCATATAACGTTTTTTCGAATCAACCTCTTCTAATACAACTGCTGGAATCACTACTTCATTGGTTTCAAATGAAAAAATAGATAAAGGATCCTGCAAAAGTACATTCGTATCTAACACATAAATTTTATCCAACCTGTTACCCCCTGACTCCACTTTTAAATTTGTAGAACAAGGGTTTCATCCATACAATATGGACGAACCATTGTTATAATTATATGTACCGTGTAAACGAGGTAGAATCGAAAATCATAGTCATTAAACCTTTTATTTATTCTTTATTCATTTCTATTCAATATATTACTTTTTATTATAATTATTAACGTTAAATCACAATAACCGATTACAAAAGTGAATAAACGAATTTCCTATTTAGCATCTTTATAATTCTCTTATCCCTACTAACACTTCATTATCCAGCTTTTTCGCTGCCCGAAGATCATATGTTTTTTCATATGTTGGTTCAATTGCAAGTTTCGCTCCATAAAACATAACATCACGCACTTCTTGCACATTTACTTCTATTACAGTTAATTTTAGAGAAATACCTTCCATTCTATCTGTCAAAATTTCACCTGCACCACTTATAGAAAATACGGATTCATTCGCCATTATAGTCAATACCACACCTGTATTATGCCGTATATTTTCCACAATACGTGAACGTTGATCTACTGCAAATCGAATACTAGTTTTACTCACTGCATACACCCAAGAAATAGCACTTACGTTAGGAACTTGCTTTTCGAAATCTGTCGTTGCTATCATAACAATACACTCTTTACGCAACGTTTGTACTAAATCCTCTGTTAAGGTAGGCTCTACTACATTCGCCATATTTTCACCTCCAAACATACTTGGTATATCCTTATCATAACTTATTTTTTGAATTGCGAAAATATTATTTTTTCCCACTATTATTCAAAAACATTATACTTCCATGATATACTTATACTGATAGAATTCGTATTGAGGTGACGAAATGAGAGTCAAATGTATGATTTGTGATAAAAAAGATATGTTAGATGATGAAAATCCTATGGCAAAAAAACTGCGTAATCGCCCTATTCATACATATATGTGCATGGAATGTTCGGAACGAATTGCAGAGCGTACAATGGAACGTCATGCAAGTGGTAATTTCCGATTATATCGTGATAAAAAAATCGAAGATGATTGGTAAAATGTAAATAAGTCCTTACTCATATAGATAAGGACTTATTTATATTTTTCTGGTTCACGATTCATCTGATCCAAAAAACAATCAATGGCTTCTAACGGAAACCTTGCAGATTTCCGTTCTCCATTCATTTCATATGTAATTAAATACATTTCCTCGTTCTTTTCGACTTCCACATTTCTTAATTTATGTTCTTCATATATCATATTTTGAAATAACAAATATGTTTCTTTTGCAGCACTATCATCTGGGTGTGCTTCCGCAACTGTTTTAATTGTTAACCAATTATATAGTGCATCTTGTACTGAACGCATGAAAACTCCCCTTCCTTATCCTGCTTTTTGTTGTTTCGCTTGACGCAAACGCAATCTATAAATTCCAAGTACAATTGCCGCTACAACAAGTCCTTCTCCAACAGGTAAAAACACAGCAAAAAAGGTTAATACTGTGCATCCAATTGCTAATGATATGTATATCACAATATTTTTTAGTACAGACAACTTTCTAGCAAACCCTAAATTATAAACGAGAGCACTTAATATAATAATCGTCCCATAAAGTAACCACATTCCTAACTCTGGATTTTCATCTACCTTACACAATTTTGCAAAAAAAGACATCCTTTCTAACACACTCTTCCCCCCTAGCAGTAAAATGCAATTTTCTTTATACACTTAATACAAGAGTAACTCGCCAAAAAAATACTGTCCACAAAAATGAGTAAATATTCTAAAAAATAAACAAAATAAAAAAACAACACCCTTTATAAAGGGCGTTGTTTTTTTATTTTTACGCTTCGACAGATTTCTTTTTCTTAGCAGCTCTTTCGCGCTCACTCTTATCAAGAATCTTTTTACGTAGACGAATTGATTCTGGAGTTACTTCACAGAACTCGTCATCGTTTAAGTACTCTAATGATTCTTCTAAAGTCATTAGGCGTGGTTTCTTCATTGTTGAAGTTTGATCTTTCGTCGCAGAACGAATGTTAGTTTGTTGTTTCATTTTCACAACGTTAACTGTTAAGTCGTTCTCACGAGTGTGTTCTCCTACAATCATACCAGCATATACTTCTGTACCTGGTTCAACGAAGATTACACCACGGTCTTCAACTTGCATAATACCGTATTGTGATGCTTTTCCTGTTTCAAGTGAAACTAGAACACCTTGACGACGTCCACCAACTTGTCCAGCGTGTACTGGTTGGTAGCAATCGAATGTATGGTTTAAAATACCGTAACCACGAGTTAATGTTAAGAATTCTGTTGTGTAACCAATTAAACCACGTGCTGGAACCATGAAAGTAAGGCGAACTTGACCGTTTCCGTTATTCACCATATCTAACATTTCACCTTTACGTGCACCCATAGATTCCATAATAGAACCAGTGTATTCTTCAGGTACATCGATTTGTACACGCTCTACAGGCTCACATCTTACGCCATCAACTTCTTTAATGATTACTTCTGGCTTAGATACTTGTAATTCATAACCTTCACGACGCATGTTTTCAATTAAGATAGATAAATGTAGTTCCCCACGTCCAGATACGATCCACGCATCAGGAGAATCTGTATTATCTACACGTAAACTTACATCTGTTTCTAATTGTGAACGAAGACGCTCTTCAATTTTACGAGATGTAATGTATTTACCTTCACGACCTGCAAATGGGCTGTTATTTACAAGGAACGTCATTTGTAGTGTTGGCTCATCAATACGTAATAATGGTAACGCATCTTGATGTTCAACTGGACATACTGTTTCACCTACGTTAATGTCTTCCATACCAGAAACGGCTACTAAGTCCCCTGCTTTTGCTTCTTCAATTTCTTGACGTTTTAATCCCATGTAACCGAATAATTTCGTTACGCGGAATTGCTTCACGCTTCCGTCTACTTTCATTAAAGCAACTTGTTGTCCAACCTTCATTGTACCGCGGAATACGCGACCAACTCCAATACGTCCAACGTAGTCGTTGTAATCAAGAAGTGCTACTTGGAATTGAAGTGGCTCTTCGCTGTTATCAATTGGTGCTGGAATATGTTCGATAATTGTATCGAATAATGATTTCATATTCTCTTCTTGATTTGCTGGGTTTGAATCTAAGCTTGCTGTTCCGTTCATTGCTGATGCAAATACAACTGGGAACTCTAATTGATCTTCGTTTGCACCAAGCTCAATGAATAAGTCGATTACTTCATCAACTACTTCATCTGGACGAGCGAAGTCACGGTCAATTTTGTTTACAACTACGATTGGAGTTAAGTTTTGCTCAAGAGCTTTCTTTAAAACAAATCGTGTTTGTGGCATACAACCTTCATATGCATCAACAACAAGTAAAACACCATCAACCATTTTCATGATACGTTCTACTTCTCCACCGAAGTCAGCGTGACCAGGTGTATCTAAAATGTTAATTCTTTTATCTTCATAGTGAATCGCTGTATTTTTCGCTAAAATTGTAATACCGCGTTCTCTTTCTAGATCATTTGAATCCATTGCGCGTTCTTCAACGTGTTCGTTCGCACGGAAAGTCCCCGCTTGACGTAATAACTGGTCAACAAGTGTTGTTTTACCATGGTCAACGTGGGCAATAATTGCTATATTACGTAAATCTTGTCGTTTTTTCAACATGTCCAACTCCTAATGTCTTTTTAATCCTTCTCTATTATAAGAGCGAAGGGGATACAATAGCAATTAAAATAAAAGCAAGAATGAAAATATAGTTGTATTCTTACTTTTGTGAAAGTAAAATGAGATTGGAGGGTGAAGAAATGGAACACATTCAATATCGCTTTTTATTAACTGCAATTATCGGTGTTATTTTCTTAATCGGTATCGGCATTATGATTGCTGAAAATAGTCCAATCGGTATTATTATTTGCATTATCGGCACATTTGTTACAGTTGGATACGGTTTTGTAACAAAAAGAAAAATGCGCAAATCACAATAACGCTAAAAAGTAAGAAGCTTATACACAGCCTCTTACTTTTTTTGTTGCTCTCATATAAACGATAACACTTCTTCATACACTCCTGGTTTTGCAACTAACACACTGCTCTTCTCTATGATAGAAAGTGGCGCTCCAGAGAATGTCGTCACCTTACCTCCAACTTCTTCTACAATTATCTTTCCTCCGCCAAAATCCCATGGTGATAATCTCGGCGTTACATATGCATCTATTCTTCCTGTTGCAACGTATACCATCTCTAACGCTGCACAGCCATATGATCTTGTGCCTCTTGCTTTCTTAACAAGTGCCATCATACTTTCCATATTAAGCAATGGATTATCTGTAAGCCATATCGCATTTAAAGCTACAATACCTTGCTCTACAGTTCCTTTTTTCAGTGGAGGAATTGATATATCATTACAAAAAGCTCCATATCCCTTGACTGCATGATATAGTTCATCATGCACTGGATCATATATAAGTCCAATCTTTCCGATACCGTTCTCATAAATCCCAATTGAAATCGCAAAATTTCTTTTTTGATGAACAAAGTTCATCGTGCCGTCAATTGGATCAATTAACCAAACAACCCCGTCAGAAGACGTTATCTCGTCTCCATAACCCTCTTCTCCTAAAATATTATGATTCGGGAATGTTTCTTTAATTTTCCCAATTAAAAACTGTTCTATCTCTCGGTCCATATTTGTAACTAAGTCAGCTGCATTTGATTTTGTTTCTATAATAAGTGCTTTTTTCATTGATGCCATTAAATGCTCTCCTGCATCCCGAATCCACCGTTTGGCGTGTGCATCAATGTCTTTCCATACTTCTTGCATGTTTAAACACTCCGATCTATACTGTTCACAGAAAAAACGAACCCTTTATAAGGTTCGCACCAACTAATTTTTTATACATATACTATTATTACGCTTCTAAACGAATCATTTCAAGTCTTAACACTTCTAACTTTTGTACACACTCTTCTTTTTTCTGTTTGTCATCTTCCATCATCGCATCATATAAAGTTGCTAATTCATAATCTAGCTCCAAACGTAGCACCGGTATTCTCTTTTCAGCATCTGTTCTCTTTAACGCATTAATCACCTGTCTCATATTATTTGCCTCCTCCCAATATTCGTCTGCCCTCGGACTAGAATTAATTCAATTTTCTGATTTTTTGTTTTATACTATACTATGTTGGATAAATCATCTATGCAACAAAATTATATTTTTTTATTTAAATTTTTTTGTGCTGTTTTTTTTATGAATAGTACAAGCTATGCTAAAATAAAAGCAAAATAGGAGTTGGAGGAACAATCATGACAATACAAACATTCAAGTCAACTGATTTTGATGTCTTTACAGTTGATGGTCTCGAAGAACGAATGAGTGCAATTAAAACGAACATTCATCCTAAGCTAGAAGCTTTAGGGGAACAATTTGCAGAATACTTATCCAAACAAACTGATGAGAACTTTTTTTATCATGTTGCAAAACACGCACGCCGCAAAGTCAATCCACCAAACGATACTTGGGTTGCTTTTTCAACAAATAAACGAGGATATAAAATGCTACCGCATTTCCAAATCGGCTTATGGGGTACTCATGCCTTCATATACTTTGGTTTAATCTATGAGTGTCCACAAAAAGTTGAGACGGCTCATGCCTTCTTAGAACATTTAAATGATTTAAAAACAAATATTCCAAATGACTTCGTTTGGTCCATTGACCATACTAAACCAAGTGTGAAATTACATAAAACACTTGAAACCGAAGACTTACAAAAGATGATTGAACGATTAGCTACTGTAAAAAAAGCAGAATTATTAGTTGGTATTCATATATCACCAGAGGAGTTTTCAGCAATGACCAACGAACAATTCCTTGCTAAGATTGAATCTACGATGCAATCACTCCTTCCTTTATATGCACTGTGTAATCGATAGTAGAAAACGGACAATTTATATTGTCCGTTTTTAGTTGTTATCACATTATATCACTTCAGTTTTTATTTTTCAAAATATTTTTTACATTTTTACGAGCTTTTGTTCTTCGACTTCTTTTGCCCTTTGAATAGCACGATATATAGAGTATCCACTTACTTCTTGAAATTCTTTATCAATTTTCTTTTCTTCTGCTTTCGATGGAACAATCTCTTTAAAACGACGATATAAACCCATTAACTCTTCTCTTATAATCCCTTTTTCATAAGCTTTCTCAATCGCTTCATAAAACTTAACAATTGTAACCATTTCCTCATTTGACCAATCATAATCTAACGGATATTGATATTCCATTTCGCACCTCATTTATCATTTCTTCTTGTTTCATTATGCTATCTTAAAGAGAATATTTTATTCTTCATTATAGCCACTCTGCATTATACACTATTTATTCATTTTAATGGAATTGTCTTCCTCTATTCATTAGTTGAGGCTAACTATTAAACATACTCACCTTAAAAACATTTTTTTCTATACATCTATAATTATTGGTGATATAATGCTTTTGTTTTATAGAAAATAAAGTGAAGCTACCATCTCAAAAACGATTTTTTGAATGGCAGAAAAACAAGCCTTATTCTAAAAAAGGCTACACTTTTTTAGAGCAGGATTATATAAAACAAATTACACTAAATATTATGAAGAAGAAGGGGTGTATAGATTGTCCCAATACGAAACACCATTGTTTACCGCTTTAGTTGAGCACAGTAAGCGAAATCCAATTCAATTCCATATTCCTGGTCATAAAAAAGGACAGGGCATGGATCCTACATTTCGCGAATTTATTGGGCATAATGCATTAGCAATTGATTTAATTAATATTGCGCCACTCGATGATTTACATCATCCAAAAGGTATGATTAAAGAAGCACAGGATTTAGCAGCCGCTGCATTCGGTGCAGATCATACTTTCTTTTCTATTCAAGGTACAAGTGGCGCTATTATGACAATGGTGATGAGCGTTTGCGGTCCTGGTGACAAAATCCTAGTACCACGAAACGTGCATAAATCAGTAATGTCAGCTATTATTTTCTCAGGTGCAAAACCGATTTTCATGCATCCTGAAATCGATCCGAAGCTCGGTATTTCTCATGGAATCACAATTCAATCTGTCAAAAAAGCACTTGAAGAGCACTCAGATGCAAAGGGCTTACTTGTTATTAACCCAACGTACTTTGGGTTTGCTGCAGACTTAGAACAGATTGTACAATTAGCACATTCTTATGACATCCCTGTACTAGTCGACGAGGCTCATGGTGTTCATATTCATTTTCACGATGAATTACCTATGTCAGCGATGCAAGCTGGTGCGGATATGGCAGCAACAAGTGTTCACAAATTAGGAGGCTCTTTAACTCAAAGTTCTATTCTTAATGTGAAAGAAGGCTTAGTGAATGTAAAGCATGTCCAATCTATTATTAGTATGCTTACAACTACATCAACTTCTTACATCTTGTTAGCATCCCTTGATGTTGCGAGAAAACGTCTTGCTACAGAAGGAACAGCACTCATAGAACAAACAATACAATTAGCTGAGCATGTTCGTGATGCTATAAATTCTATTGAGCATCTTTACTGTCCTGGAAAAGAAATGTTAGGTACAGATGCTACCTTTAACTATGATCCTACAAAGATAATTGTATCTGTAAAAGATTTAGGTATTACCGGCCACCAAGCTGAAGTATGGCTTAGAGAGCAATATAACATTGAAGTAGAACTCTCAGATCTATACAACATACTATGTCTTATCACTTTGGGAGATACAGAAAGTGATACAAATACACTTATTGCAGCTTTACACGATTTAGCAGCAACATTTAGAAATAGGGCAGATAAAGGTGTTCAAGTACAAGTAGAGATTCCAGAAATTCCAGTGCTAGCACTTTCTCCTCGAGATGCTTTTTATTCGGAAACAGAAGTCATCCCATTTGAAAATGCAGCGGGTCGTATTATAGCTGATTTTGTTATGGTTTATCCGCCAGGGATTCCAATCTTTACTCCGGGGGAAATTATTACACAAGAAAACTTAGAGTATATTCGGAAAAACTTAGAAGCAGGTTTACCTGTACAAGGTCCTGAAGATATGACATTACAAACATTACGTGTTATTAAAGAGTACAAGCCTATCAGTTGATAGGCTTTTTTTTCACCTTTTTTCCTTTTCTTCATACGATACTTAAGAATGTAACGTATAGGTGGGGATACTATTATGATTGTAATAGGCCGTTCTATTGTACATCCTTATATTACAAATGAATATGAGCCATTTGCAGCAGAGAAACAACAAATTTTATCAATAATGGCAGGAAATCAAGAAGTTTATTCCTTCCGAACAGCTGATGAACTCAGCTTTGATCTCAATTTACGAGTTAATATTATTATCTCTGCACTAGAGCTTTTTCAAAGTGGATTTCAGTTTCGCACATTTCAACAATCCTTTTGCAACCCCCAGTATTGGAAAAGAACATCCCTTGGAGGATTCGAGCTTCTTCCAAACATACCATCTTCTATTGCCATACAAGATATTTTTAAAAATGGAAAACTATATGGAACTGAATGCGCAACCGCTATGATCATTATTTTTTATAAAGCTTTACTATCATTGTATGAGGAAGAAACTTTCAATCGTCTATTTGCAAATCTTTTACTTTATACATGGGACTACGATCAAGATCTAAGGCTCATAACAAAAAACGGTGGCGATCTTGTTCCAGGTGACCTCGTTTACTTTAAAAACCCACAAGTGAATCCAGCTACGATTGAGTGGCAAGGAGAAAACACAATCTATTTAGGAAATTTCTTTTTTTACGGACATGGCGTGGGTGTAAAAACAAAAGAAGAAATTATTTATTCATTAAATGAACGAAGAGTCCCTTACGCTTTTATTTCAGCTTTCTTGACTGATACTATTACCCGTATCGATAGCCGTATAATGAGCCAATATGCTTCTTCTAGTACACCACATACATCCATAAGCTTTATTCCAATTAGAGATGATGCAATCGTTGCAACAGTTGGTCATACAACTACAATTTATTAAAAAAGCGCCTACACATGTAGGCGCTTTTTCTTATTATTAAGCTTTTGTATGTTCTTTATGGTCACATTCGCAATGAGATCCACATTTCCCGTATAGTACTGTTGATTTTTCATCTTCAAAATGTCCAATTGTTCCTTCACATACTTGGCATACGATTGTTCCCATTTTCATTTCCCCCTGAGTTTTAATAGTAATCTATTTATTTATCATTAAGCTTTCGCATTATCTTTTCTAGCACAGTCACAATTTGTTCCACATTTTCCGTAAAGTACCGTCGTTTTCTCATCTTCAAAATGTCCGATTGTTCCTTCACATACTTGGCATACGATTGTTCCCATTTTCATTTCCCCCTAAGTTTATGGTCCTAAAAACTTTTAGCTGTCCATTTCCTATCAATTATTGGGCTTTTGTATGCTCTGTGTGATCACATCCGCAAGATCCACATTTCCCGTAAAGTACCGTTACTTTCTCATCTTCGAAGTGTGCAATTGTACCTTCACAATCTTGACATACGATTGTTCCCATTTTTCATTTCCCCCTAAGTTTATAATCCCAAAAACTTTTTGTAACCGCTTAACTTTCTGTCTTCATTTTAATATGTTATACTTTTTACGTCAATAGGTTTTTAGTATAACACATTAAATATTTTTAATTTAAATTAGTATGCGATATTAAAATAAAAAAACAGCCATATTTATAAGTACGACTGTTTCACATTAATTATTCTTCATATTCCGCATGTAAAGAAGTTGACGGAACTAGAAATTTGAAAAACTGAGCTAACTCCTTTGCTTCCTCTTCTGATCCTAATTTAAAAATCTCCTGTATATATTGAACATTCTCTACATCATCTCGTCCGAGTAAAGTAGACCTTCCTGTTTGCATACAAACAATGAGCGGCTTTCCAAAAAACATATTTGTATAAATAACACCAAAATCATAACGTGTATCATGTGTCATAAACCCTAAAAATCGTACCTTCACACTTTCATGCTCATCATACAATTTTTCAAACATTGGTTTCCACCTTTCTACATCACGTTTCATTAATAGTATATTAAACAAAACATGTAATACTCCTTTTAATTGTCAAAAAATTCAGTAGGATGTAGAATGATAGTATTCTACTAAGCTAGGGGGAACTTATATGCAACACGCCTTTATTACGCTTGTACCGAAATCCAACCAACAATCAGTTTCAATAGATGATATAAAACAACTTTTTCATTATTATAAAACAGTTACTTCTAAAACTGGTGCCCAAATTAATTACACGTATACAAATACCGCTTTTCCTTATGAAATTTTAGATACATCTACAACAACATTAAAACTTCAATCCACTCACGACCGGTATGACTCAATTTATATTGGTGTTGGTATAGAAAATGAACAATCTTTCATCCAAGTTTCTTTACCACCTAATGCAACATTTGGTGACAAAGGGAAAGCAAATGAATTTTGCCGTTTTTTAGCGAAGAAATTAGAAGGAGAGTTACAATTATTTAATGGAAGAACAATGTATTTTTATAAACGCTAATTTAAAAAATAGATAATATGATTAAAAATAATATACAATTCGAACATGTAAGAAATAAAGCTTGCTTTCTTACGTGCAATACAAAATATGCTATTACATAGGCTAAATATAGAAATACGAAAAAAAGAATAACTTTATAATGAAACTTATCACCATTCGATAATGTTAATACAGTGGAAAAGCCACTCCATAGTAGTAAATGATAAAATATAACATGTAATATTTTCATGGAACCTTCTCCTTTGACATGCTCTATTTTATTAATATATGGGGGTAAGTTTGAATCAATTACATATTATAGGATGATATATATTACCTTCGAAGTAAGTTAAGCCTGAATCATTTGTTAAAGTATTATATATTCATTCGACAAGTACGTTTAAAGACCTTGCAAGTCATTTGATGAAAATAAAAATAGCCCCTCTCTTACAATAAGAGAAGGGCTATTTACATTACTTAAATTATTTTACAATGTGAATTGGCATTCCAAGAGCAACTTCAGCTGCTTCCATTGTGATTTCACCTAATGTTGGGTGAGCATGGATTGTTTGAGCGATATCTTCAGCTGTCATTCCAGCTTCGATAGCTAAACCAATCTCAGAAATAATATCAGAAGCACCTGCACCTGCAACTTGAGCACCTACAAGAAGACCATCTTCTTTACGTGTTACAAGTTGTAGGAAACCGTCAGTGCTGTTTAATGATAATGCACGACCGTTAGCAGCGAATGGGAACTTAGATACAGTTACAGTCATTCCAGCTTCTTCAGCTTGTTTTTTAGTGTAACCAACAGATGCTAGTTCTGGATCAGTGAAGCATACTGCAGGAATTCCGATGTAATCGATAGCTGATGCATGGCCACTAATTGCTTCTACAGCTACTTTACCTTCGTAAGAAGCTTTGTGAGCTAATGGTGGTCCAGGAACGATATCACCGATTGCATAGATGTTTGGTACATTTGTACGACATTGCTCATCGATTTCGATGATGCCGCGGTCAGTCATTTTAACTCCAACTTGCTCAAGACCGATTTCTTGAGTGTTTGGACGACGACCTACAGTTACTAATACGTAATCTGCTTCTACAGTTTGGATTTCACCTTTAACTTCAAAGCTAACTTTTACGCCAGTTTCTGTTTCTTCAACGCCTTTAGCCATAGCTTTTGTATGGATATTTACGTTACCTTTTTTCTGTAGAGCACGTTTAACAACAGAGCTCATAGCTTTTTCGAAACCAGCTAAGATTTCGTCGCCAGCTTCTACTACAGTAACTTCTGTACCGAAGTTAGCATATGCAGTACCTAATTCCATACCGATGTAACCGCCGCCGATTACAACAAGTTTTTTAGGAATTTCAGGTAAGCTTAAAGCACCTGTAGAGTTGATAACACGTTTAGAGTATTTGAATCCTGGAATTTCGATTGGTGTAGAACCAGTTGCAAGAACAGCATTTTTAAACGTATAAGTTTGAGCTGCATCTTCAGTCATAACGCGTAATGTATTAGCATCTACGAAGTAAGCTTCACCGCGAATGATTTCAACTTTGTTACCTTTAAGAAGGCCTTCAACACCGCCAGTTAATTTCTTAACTACGCCGTTTTTCCATTCTTGAACTTTTGTAAAGTCAACTTTTACGTTTTCTGCAGTAATACCCATGTCATCAGAATGCATTGCATTCTCATAACGATGACCTGCATTGATTAACGCTTTTGAAGGAATACATCCAACGTTTAAGCATACGCCACCAAGGTTAGCTTTTTCAATGATTGCTACCTTTTGACCTAATTGTGCTGCACGAATTGCCGCAACGTATCCACCAGGACCTGCACCAACAACGACTGTATCTAATTCAATTGGGAAATCTCCTACTACCATTGTTATTACGCCTCCATTACTAATAATTGTGGGTCATTCAATAGACGTTTAATTTGGTTTAACGCTTTTTGAGCAGTTGCACCGTCAATTAAACGATGGTCAAAGCTTAGAGATAATGCTAATACTGGAGCTGCAACGATCTCACCGTTTTTCACAACTGGTTTTTCAGCGATACGGCCGATACCAAGGATTGCTACTTCTGGGTGGTTGATAACTGGAGTGAACCATTGTCCACCTGCAGAACCAATGTTTGTAATTGTGCAAGAAGCACCTTTCATTTCAGCTGGAGCTAGACGACCTTCACGTGCTTTACCAGCAAGATCATTGATCTCGTTAGAGATTGTGAAGATAGACTTACGATCTGTATCTTTAACAACTGGTACTAATAGACCTTTGTCTGTATCAGCTGCGATACCGATGTTGAAGTAATGTTTATGAACTACTTCTTGAGATGCATCGTCTAAAGAAGTGTTTAACATTGGGTATTCACGTAATGCAGATGTTAAAGCTTTAACAACGTACGGAAGGTAAGTTAATTTAATACCTTTGTCAGCTGCTACTGCTTTGAACTTCTTACGGTGAGCAACAAGTTCTGTTACATCTACTTCGTCCATTAATGTTACGTGAGGAGCTGTGTGTTTAGAGTTAACCATTGCTTTCGCAATCGCTTTACGGATACCACTCATTTTCTCACGAGTTTCTGGATATTCACCAGCTGGGATTGGTTGTGCTTTTGGTGCTTCTTCTTTCGCTGCTGCTGGAGTAGCTTCTACTGCTGCTGGAGCCTCAGTTGCTGCTACAGTTTGTCCACCATTTGCAAATGCATCGATGTCAGCTTTTACGATACGGCCATTCTTACCAGTACCAGCTACTTTATGAATGTCTACACCTTTTTCACGAGCGTATTTACGAACAGATGGCATAGCAATTACGCGCTCATTTACTACTTCTGCAGTTGCTGCTGGAGTAGCTTCCGCTGCTGGAGCTTCTACTGCTGCTTCTTCAGCTTTTGGAGCTTCATCATGATCGTCACCTTTAAATTTAAGGTTTTCGTATCCAGGAGCATCAAATTTAATTAATGTATCTCCTACGATTGCAACTGTTCCTTCTTCTACAAGTACTTCAAGTACTTTACCTTTAACAGGAGAAGGGATTTCTACTACTGCTTTATCATTTTGTACTTCAAGAAGTACATCGTCTTCGTTTACTTCATCGCCTGGTTTAATAAACCATTTTACGATTTCACCTTCGTGGATACCTTCACCGATATCTGGTAGTTTAAATTCAAATGCCACGGAATTCAGCCCCCTGATTCATTTCATTATTATGGAATATGTACAAAAGAAACCAGCATGTGCTGATTTCTTTTGCACATGAAAAGCTAAAAATTAGAAGTTCATTACTTTGTTTACAGCTTCAACAATATCTTTGTGGTTTGGTAACCATACGCTCTCTGCTTGAGAGAATGGGAATACTGTATCAGCAGCTGCAACACGTACAACTGGAGCTTCTAAGTTTAAGATTGCACGGTCGTTAATTTCCGCTACAACGTTAGCTGCAATACCAGCTTGTTTTTGAGCTTCTTGAACTACAACTACGCGACCTGTTTTTTCAACAGAAGCGATGATTGTTTCGATATCTAATGGTTGAACTGTACGTAAGTCAACAACCTCTAAAGAGATACCTTCTTTTTCAAGTTCTTCAGCAGCTTTTAATGCAGCGTGAACCATAGCACCGTAAGCGATAACAGATACATCTGTACCTTCACGTTTGATATCAGCTTTACCTAAATCAATTGTGTAATCACCTTCTGGTACCTCTTGACGGAATGAACGGTACAATTTCATATGCTCTAAGTAGATAACTGGATCGTTGTCACGAATCGCAGAGATTAAAAGACCTTTAGCATCGTATGGAGTAGATGGAATAACAACTTTTAGACCAGGTTGTTGAGCCACTAATCCTTCTAAGCTATCAGCATGTAGTTCAGGAGTATGAACACCACCACCGAATGGAGAACGAACTGTTACTGGAGCAGTCCAACGTCCACCAGAACGGTAACGCATACGAGCTAATTGACCAGAAATTGAATCCATTACTTCATAAACGAAACCGAAGAATTGGATTTCTGGAACTGGACGGAATCCTTCAAGTGCAAGACCAACTGCAAGTCCACCAATACCAGACTCTGCAAGTGGAGTATCCATTACACGATCTTCACCAAATTCAGCTTGTAAACCTTCAGTAGCACGGAATACACCGCCGTTTACACCAACGTCTTCACCAAATACAAGTACGTTAGGGTCATTTTTCATTTCAACGCGTAAAGCATCAGTGATTGCTTGAATCATTGTCATTTGAGCCATGGCTTACTTCGACTCCTTTTCTTTGTAGATTTCATATTGTTCAGCTAAGTTGTAAGGCATTTTTTCGTACATGATTTCCATTAAATCAGTTACTTTTTGTTTTGGAGCTTGGTCAGCCTTAGCAATTGCTTGTTTGATATCTTCTTTTGCTTCTTCGATTACTGTCTCTTCAACTTCTTGAGACCATAGGCCTTTAGCTTCTAAGAACTTACGGAAGCGTACGATTGGGTCTTTTTGTTCCCATTCGTTTTCGATATCTTTTGTACGGTAACGAGTTGGGTCATCACCAGCCATTGTATGTGGACCGTAACGGAATGTTAAAGTCTCGATTAAAGTAGGGCCTTCGCCATTTACTGCGCGCTCACGAGCAAAAGCAGTTGCTGCGTATACAGCTAATGGATCCATACCGTCTACTTGAATTCCGTAAATACCTGCTGCTACTGCTTTTTGTGCTACAGTTTTAGCTGCAGATTGCTTTTCTACTGGAGTAGAGATTGCATAACGGTTGTTTTGAACAACGAAGATTGCTGGAGCTTTGAATGCACCTGCAAAGTTCATACCTTCGTAGAAGTCACCTTGTGAAGCACCACCGTCACCAGTGTAAGTAATTGCAACAGATTTTTTACCACGTAGTTTCATACCTAACGCAACACCAGCAGTTTGGATGATTTGCGCACCGATAATAATCTGTGGAGCTAATGCATTTACATTCTCAGGCATTTGGTTACCCATGAAGTGTCCACGAGAGAATAAGAATGCTTGGTATAATGGTAATCCGTGCCATACTAATTGTGGTACATCACGGTATCCTGGTAAGATGAAGTCTTCTGCTTCAAGTGCGAAATGACTTGCTAATTGAGAAGCTTCTTGTCCAGCTGTAGGTGCGTAGAAACCTAAACGTCCTTGACGGTTTAAAGAAATAGAACGTTGATCTAATACGCGAGTATACACCATACGACGCATTAATTCTTTTAATTGATCATCAGATAATTCAGGCATAGCTGCTTCATTCACAACTTCACCGTTTTCATTTAAAATTTGTAATGTTTCAAATTGAGCTGCGATAGCTTTCATTTGCTCATCAACATTAAATAGGGTCTTTTTTGTTTTAGTACCCATTCCGTTCACCTCTTCCTCTCTTGAACCATATTCTGAAACGCTTTCACTGGCTATTTTCCAGTTTAAAAAGCGCAACGATGTAAACCAACATGTTTGTATGTCGGTTGAGAATAATTTTGTGTACCTAACAATCTGTACTAATGTTTTTTCAGAAACATATTAATACAATCTTGATCACGTTTTTTAGTTTACAACTATTCTAATTACGATGTCAATTACTTTGAATACGTTTTTTTATAAATAATATGCAGGTTTCTACTACACAAACGTGTTTTTATTTTTTACATCTGTATTAGTAAGCATTGACCTACTGTTATATTATTCCCTTTTTCACTTATTTTTTCTCTTAGAATAATATGTAAACGATTTAATTCTCTTTAGTTTTTCTCTCTTCGTAACAAAAATATACAAACTACTCTTCCTTTTTTAGGTAAATACCTATACATTTCTACCCTCTCTTCCATACATTATAGTAACCGCAGTATTAGCGGGAAATGATAAAGGAGGTCATCTCATGTACGGATACTCATATTGCTATCCAACTTGTTCATATCCTTCCTACGGTTATGGCGGTTCTTGTGGCGGGTCTGGACGCGGCTTCGCCTTAATCGTTGTGTTGTTTATTCTTTTAATTATCGTTGGTGCTGCTTGCATTCGCTAATGTAAAACGAAACAACTATGGAAAGAAAAAGACGGCTTTGCCGTCTTTTTCTTTTTATCACATACATAACTACTCTATAATAGAACAATTTCCAAAATGCCTTCCCTTTCTTGCCGATGACTTTTTCCATCTCCTTTGGTAGACTAAAGAGGAAAGGAGAGATTACATATGCTTACAATGAAAGATGTTATTCGCGAAGGAGATCCTATTTTGCGCAACGTTGCAGAAGAGGTGTCATTACCGGCAAGCGAAGAAGATACAACTACCTTAAAAGAAATGATTGAATTCGTAATAAATAGCCAAGATCCTGAAATGGCTGAAAAATATAGTTTACGCCCTGGAATCGGATTAGCGGCTCCGCAAATCGGTGTTTCAAAAAAAATGATTGCAGTTCATGTAACCGATGCGGATGGTACATTATATAGCCATGCATTATTCAATCCAAAAATCATTAGCCATTCTGTTGAACGTACATATTTACAGGGTGGTGAAGGCTGTCTGTCTGTAGACCGCGAAGTACCTGGTTATGTTCCTCGTTATACAAGAATTACAGTAAAAGCAACTTCTATTAACGGAGAAGAAGTAAAATTGCGTTTAAAAGGTTTACCAGCAATCGTATTCCAACACGAGATTGATCATTTAAATGGCGTTATGTTCTATGACCATATCAATAAAGAAAATCCTTTTGCCGCTCCTGATGATTCCAAACCTCTAGAGCGATAATAATAAAAAGGCGGAAGTTAATCTTCCGCCTTTTTATTATGAAATGGGTTCCATATTCACTTATAGCAATCCAGCCCACTTTAGTCCATGATATATACCGTCTTCATTAACATCCTTTGTCACATGATTTGCAAGTTTTTTCAAGTCTTCATGGCCATTTCCCATCACAATACCTGTGCCAACGGCTTCGATCATTTCTAAATCATTTAAGCCATCTCCAAATGCATACACTTGATCACGATTAAAACCTAACTTTTCAATGTATTTCTCAATTCCTTTTGCCTTAGAACCACCATTCGGAATGATATCCATTGAATATGCATGCCAACGAATAAAATGAAAATCTGGATAATGATTAATAAACTTTTCCTCTTCATTTACTTCACAAAAAAGTAGTGTTTGATAAATATTACGTTCCTCATAAAAATTAGGCTCATATGCTGGATGCTCAAAGTTTAAGCTTCCAAAGCCTTCTTTCACATAATCATGATATTCCACTGATGCTCTCATATCTTGATGGTCAAGATATACAAGTGGATATCCTTCTTGTTTTGCAAACTGAGTAAACCTATGTAAAGCATCTGGATGTAACGGATTATTAAATATTACCTCATCTTCAAAGACAACATATTGTCCATTAAAACTAACATAATTATGTATATTAAGTTCCCTGCGAATATCTTCGAACATAAATGGCGCGCGCCCTGTCGCAATTGCTACATGTACACCTTTTTCTTGTAACTGTTTTACTGCATCTCGTGTAGATTGCGGAATTTTTTTATCATGATCTAATAATGTTCCATCAATATCAAAAAAGACAATTTTATCATTCATTTGTCAAAATCCTTTCTGGGACTCTATATTCCTATTTTGAATATCACTTTTCAAATTCTAAAAAAAAGTATAACATATTAAACATCTGTGAAGAAAGCGTTCCCTTTCTGACCTTATTTGTAAACTTTGCATATATATATTAGTAAAACATGTAGATACTTGTTCGGATGAATTTTCTTTTCCATTCTTCCTCATACTATACCTATAACTAACGGCTACTGATCGTTACTATAGAATAACTTTCACTGTATGGGAAAGGACAAGATTCACCATTCACTTTTGTCCTATCTCTTATATCAGAGATAGAGTTTTCACTAGTAATAGGCATGTTTAAAATAAGGAAAGGAAGGAGTAATCATGCTGAAGAAGCTGAAGAAAAAGCTCAAGCGTTATTTAAACGGTCTAGTCCGTAAAAAGACAATCGCTTAAATTGTGCCCATTTCGGGCTTTTTCTTCATTCTCATTCGAAAAAACATGAAAATCGTGACTGTTTGCTTTATAATAAGTAACAGATAATGCAAAACATAGACAAGGAGAGGTTTTCCAAATGATTTTTAAAGTATTTTATCAAGAAAAATTAACTGAGGTTCCAGTACGTGAAAATACAAAAGTTTTATATTTAGAGGCTACGTCTGAAAAGGATGTTCGTACAAAGTTAAATAAGTTCGCATATAATATCGAGTTTGTTCAGTCTGTTACTGGCGCTCATCTTGAATATGAAAAAGAAAACGCTGATTTAACATTAGCGGAAATCGTATAGCGATATGAAATTTCTAAAAAACGACCAAGTTGCTGTATTTGCTCTCGGTGGGCTTGGTGAAATCGGTAAAAATACATACGCTGTTCAATTTCAAGATGAAATTATTATAATTGATGCTGGAATTAAATTTCCAGAGGACGAACTTCTCGGGATCGATTATGTAATACCAGACTACACTTATTTTGTGCGAAACGAAGATAAAATTAAAGGGTTATTCATTACACATGGTCACGAAGATCATATCGGCGGAATCCCTTACCTATTACGTCAAGTGAACATTCCGATTTACGGCGGAAAATTAGCAATTGCACTCATCAAAAACAAATTAGAAGAACACGGCTTACTTCGTAAAGCAAAACTTTACGAGATTCAAGAAGATGACGTTATTAAATTCAAAAAAACGTCTGTATCCTTCTTCCGTACAACTCACAGTATTCCAGATTCGTACGGCGTTGTTGTGAAAACACCTCAAGGTCAAGTTGTTCATACAGGTGACTTCAAATTTGACTTCACACCAGTTGGTGAACCAGCTGATTTAACAAAAATGGCTGAAATCGGTAAAGATGGCGTACTATGTCTATTATCTGATAGTACGAACAGTGAAGTTCCAAACTTTACTATGTCTGAGCGTCGCGTTGGTGATAGCATTCAAGACATTTTTCGTAAAGTAGAAGGACGGATTATATTCGCAACCTTTGCATCAAATATCCACCGCTTACAACAAGTTGTTGAAGCTGCTGTTGAAAACAACCGTAAAGTAGCTGTGTTTGGTCGAAGTATGGAAGCAGCGATTGAAATTGGACAAAACCTTGGTTATATTCGTTGCCCGAAAGATACATTCATAGATGCATCTCAACTAAACCGCTTACCAGCTAATAAAGTTGTTATTTTATGTACAGGTAGTCAAGGTGAACCGATGGCAGCACTTTCACGTATTGCAAATGGTACACACCGCCAAATTCAAATTATTCCTGGAGATACAGTTGTTTTCTCTTCTTCACCAATTCCAGGAAATACAATTAGCGTAAGTCGTACAATTAACATGTTGTACCGCGCTGGCGCTGATGTAATTCACGGGAAACTTTCAAATATCCATACAAGTGGACACGGTGGACAAGAAGAACAAAAGTTAATGTTACGTCTAATTAAACCGAAGTACTTCATGCCAATTCATGGTGAATATCGTATGCAGCGTATGCACATGAACATAGCAAATGATTGTGGCATCCCTGAAGAAAATTGCTTCATTATGGATAATGGCGATGTTCTTGCTTTACGTTCGGATGAAGCTAGCGTAGCTGGAAAAATCCCATCTGGTTCGGTCTACATTGATGGAAACGGTATTGGAGATATTGGCAATATCGTATTACGCGATCGTCGTATCCTTTCTGAAGAAGGACTTGTAATTGTAGTTGTAAGCATTGATATGAAAGAATTTAAAGTTGCAGCAGGACCTGATATCATCTCACGCGGTTTCGTTTACATGCGTGAAAGCAGCGATTTAATCAATGATGCACAAACATTAATTACAACTCATTTAGAAAAAGTAATGGAGCGTAAAACAACACAATGGTCTGAAATTAAAAATGAAATTACAGACACATTAGCCCCATTCCTATATGAGAAAACGAAACGTCGTCCAATGATTTTACCAATCATTATGGAAATATAAGAAAAAGGACAATGCCATGAAGGCATTGTCCTTTTCTTTTCTCTTATCTTAAAAAGTGTTTAAATCGATCCACTTCATCGTCATGACCAATGACAATTAATATATCTCCTGCTTGAATATTCTCCGTAGCTCGAGGGGATACGATAACTTCTTTGCCTCGTTTAATTGCTACAATATTCAATCCAAACTTCGCACGAATATCTAATTCAATTAAAGAGTGCCCATCAATTTTTTTATTCGCAATAATCTCTACAATACTATGCTCATCTGAAAGCTCAAGGTAGTCTAGCACATTGCTTGATGCAATATTATTAGCAATCCTTTTTCCCATATCACGTTCTGGATGCACAATATGATCTGCACCTATTTTACTTAACACTTTTTCATGATAATCATTTTGAGCTTTTACAGTAATATTTTTTACACCCAACTCTTTCAAAATCAAAGTCGTTAAAATACTTGAATTTAAATTATCTCCAATAGCAACGACTACGTGATCAAAATTTCGAATACCAAGGCTTTTTAATACCATCTCATCTGTTGAATCTGCAATTACAGCATGCGAAGCTATATTTGCAAATTCATTAATTTTATCCTCATCTGAATCGATTGCCATTACTTCCATACCTAATTGAGCTAGTTCTCGGCAAATACTTCCACCAAAGCGACCAAGTCCAATGACAGCAAATTCTTTTTCTTTCTCACCCACAAGAATTCCTCCAATAACTTCAAGTACTATTTATTTTCAGTGTAACACACTTTATATGCGTCACAAAAACTATGATTAGCTCTTATTTTTGTTTTTGTATATAAAAATATTGTTGCAAGTAAAAAGCGATACCAACAAGTAGCATAGCAAATACAAATATATTTCCAAAAGAACTAAATGTTTCAAAAACGAATAATAATGTTTCTTGACCAAAAAAGGCAAATAGAAGCTGTGTGAATGCAAATAACAACGCCCATATGTAATGATGTTGATGGAATAAATAATGCGTTGCACCTAAAAAAGCAATAAACGAAAAGATAAAGATCCACCAATTTTCTAAAAATAGTTGCCAATTAGAAAATTGATATCCATTTACTAATATTGCAATAAGCGCGATAACTGCCATCGTCGGCACACTCCAAAATAATGCCCGTCCTCTAAAGAAACGAGTGCCTTTAACATCTCCTTTTTCATGTGCAATATATGTTAGTACTACTGTGCTTATATACAAAACAGAAAGAATTGTTAAAACGATAATAAGCCAAAAATGTAATTGATAATATTCATGCTCTATATTTGTCACGATTGCAGCTAACATGCACGGAATTAACATTCCCGTCCAACCATCTACTTTTCTTTCATTCCAAAAGACCGTATTACCAATCCTTATTCCTAACAACATAAAAATAATGATACCCAATACAAATAACGTAGTTTTATTCCCTACTAAACTCGTTGAGAAAGCAATTAATCCAATAAATAAAAAGAGCACAAACCCATTCATAATTTCTAGTACAGGTGATAAATATCTCTTCACCCATTTGTATGTTTCGTCATATTCATTATTATCTACTAGACGATAGGCATAAAAACTTATCCCAAAATAAACCGCCGCAATAATAACATACGCATATAAGACGAAACATAAAATCGCACTGCTAATTTGCACGTAATTCCCCACCCTTTTTTCTATGTTTCACATTGATTTTACACACTTTTCATACTAAAAGTAAACATATATAAGTTAGTCAAATAATTAATAATGAGCAGTGGCTAAACCCCCTGCTCATTATTAAAACAGTACAATTAACTTTAATTCTTCCATTTGTATGTAAATGTCTAAAATCAATCTATACGAGCGTTACTTACACCTCAGAACAAAAAGTTTTTTGGAACCTTCAAGAGAGCGGAAGTTTTATTTTCTATTCCCTTTCCACTTTACATATTGGCTTAAAAATGTGATTGCCTTTTCAATCACTTCTTCGTCTGGTTTTAATTTTGCATGATGTAAACCATATTCTGAATTTACTCCAAGCCAAAACATAAATCCAGGGATTTCTCGAAGCATATAACCAAAATCTTCACCCGTCATTGCCTCAGTACATGTAATAACATTCATATCAGTTTGTTTATGTACAAATTCCATAAACTCTCTCGTTAACTCTTCATGGTTATATACTTGATGATACATTGCTCCGTAATCTATAATCGCCTCACACTGGAAAGAAGCTTCGATACCTGCAACAATTGACTCAATTCTGCTTTTCACACGCTTCATTGATTCCACTGATAATGTTCGAATCGTTCCTTCTAAACGAGATTTTTCTGCAATAATATTTTGAACCGTACCACCTGTAATTTTCCCGATTGTAATTACTGCACTATCAAGAGGATTTACATTGCGACTAATAACGGATTGAAGCTGTGTAACAAGGTGACTCGCTGCAACAATCATGTCATTTGCAGTATGCGGATAGGCAGCATGGCCACCTTTCCCTTTTAAATCAATATATAATTCTGAAGTATTGGCAAATAACAGTCCTTCTTTCGTTGCAATTGTCCCCACAGCGTATTCTGGTGCAATATGAAGACCAAGAATTATATTTGGTTTCCATTCTTTTAACTCTTCACTTTCTAACATAGGAAGAGCACCGCCTGGTCCTTCTTCTGCTGGCTGGAATAGAAATACAAGGTCATCATCTATTCTTTCGCTCACAGCTTTCGTTAGAAGGCCTAAACCGATTGTTGTATGTACATCATGGCCACATGCATGCATCATTCCTTCATGAATAGAAGCAAACTCGTATCCAGTTTCCTCTGTAATTGGTAAACCGTCTATATCTGCACGATAACCTATTATTTTTTCGGGATTTTTTCCATTTACTTTAACGATTACACCCGTTTTCCATGTCTTCACTTCCACAAATTCATGAGAAAGTGTTCCTATATAATCTAAAATATACTGTTGTGTTTTCCATTCCTTAAATCCGATTTCTGGAATTCTATGTAAATCTCTACGAATTTGGATAAATTTGCTTACTGTCATTTTTGCACCTCTATCTATAAAAAGCGTAAGAGCCCATTTACGCTCTTACGCTTTTTTTACTTTTTATTTCTCTGGGTTTAATTGACGAAGCTCTTGTTTAATTTCTGTTTTTGCTTTTGTCTTCTCATCAATTTCTTTAATTACACGTGCTGGAGTACCTGCAACAACTGTGTATGGAGGCACATCTTCTGTTACAACAGCTCCTGCTGCTACGACTGCACCTTTCCCTACTGTAACACCCTCTAAAACAACCACGTTTGCACCGATTACTACATCATCTTCAACGATAACTGGTTTTGCAGAAGGTGGCTCAATAACACCTGCAAGTACAGCACCTGCACCTACGTGACAGTTTTTACCGACTGTTGCACGTCCACCAAGTACTGCGTTCATGTCGATCATAGAACCTTCACCAATTACAGCACCAATGTTAATTGTTGCATTCATCATAATTACAGCGTTGTCACCAATTTCAACATGGTCACGAATAATAGCACCTGGCTCGATGCGAGCTTTAATACCTTTTAAATCAAGCATCGGGATTGCAGAATTACGACGATCGTTTTCTACAACGTAGTCAACGATGTGCTTATTATTCTCATCAAGAATTGTCTTAATTTCAGACCATTCTCCGAATAATACACCTGACTTTTTATTCACAAATGCTTGTACTGTTTCAGGGAATGTTACTTCTTTTAAATCCCCTTTTATGTATACCTTTACAGGAGTTTTCTTTTCACTTTTTTGAATAAACGAAATAATTTCGTTAGCGTCCATCATTTTCATTCTTGTTGCCTCCTAAATCCATTTATAATGTTACTCTACCAAACGAAAGAGCGAGTAGCAAGATAATAATCTTATTTTTCCCTTTGAATTTCTTCTATAATTTCTAAAAATGCTTGTACTTGCTTCAACTGCCTTGCCGAGTCACTTGTTAACAACCATGTTTCTCTCGTCAGTTGAACAGGTGTTTTATACATATTTTCCTGTACTTCCTTTAAAACAGTAGAAGGTAAAAGGGCATAACCTATACCATTTAAAACAAGTTGTTTACATGTTTCAATTTGGTCAACTACAATCGTTCGCTTAGGCGGATTAGAAAATAAACCATACCACCAATTTTGTATTTGTCCATAATAAGTCGAATCACTTTTAAATTGAATGAACGGCCTATTTGTTTCTTTTAACATCGAAATATCTTTTATTTCTTTATCAACTAAATACAGTTCATCTTCAAATAATTGTTGCTTCTGACCTTTATATTCTTGTGTTCCCCTCAGTATAGCAACATGAACGTCTCCTTCATAAAACTGCTTTTGCACTTCACTACTCCATCCAGTAAACAGCGATATCTTGACAGAAGGATATTTATGCACAAACTTTTTCAAAACAGGAGGGAGCCAATATTGACCAATAACTGATGCAACAGCTATTTTTAACGTTCCATGAGTTTCCGTTCTGAAAACAGCTAGCTCACTTTTTATATCTTCTTCCCTTTGCAACATTTCTTTAGCATAATTTGCAACTTTTTCCCCTTCAGGTGTAATTGTCAATCCTTTTTGTGAGCGAATAAAAAACTTCATTCCCCATTGTTTCTCCATAGATTGTAATCGTTGACTCAGCGCAGGTTGGGAAACAAATAAACGTTCCGCCGCTTTTCTCATATTTGATTCCTGAGCTAACACAACCATCATTTGAAAATCATCAATTTGCAACTTTCTCCCTCTTTCCTTAGCTTCCATACACCTTATTTCAATAAGCTTTTCATCCTTAATTTACCCGAATGCTTTCATTCAGAAAATACAATTGTCCAGCGCAAACTTTCCTTATGTTTTATGTCTTTTTAAATATAATACATACACAAGTGATATGCACGAAAAAAAAGTGACTTCTTCGTTTCTATGAAGTCACTTTTCTTACGTTATCGATTATGTTGCCTTACTTTCTTATTCAACAATTTTAAAATAGCCCGACGTGTTAAAATCCCCTCAAAATAGCCTTCTTCATTAACAGCGCAAATAAAAGGATGATCAATTGTCATTTCTAAAGCTTTTGCAAATGAATCGTCTAATTTAAGAACAGGTATATCTTCTTTCATCACCTGCTCTACTTTCATATCATCGAGTCTTTCAAACTCAATACGTTCTAATCCTAACATACCATCTAATATCATGGCAGTACTAATCAAACCATGTAGTTTATACATTGGATCTAAGACAGGTATCGCCGAATATCCAGATTTCACAAGAACGAGTAAAGCATGTTCTAAACTATTTCCAATTTGGACATGAGCTACTTTTTCCGATGAAATCATTAAATCCTTCACAAGAATTTGTTGAAATTCGTCTTTCGGAATACTAATCATATTACATCCCCCATTTTCCCTTTTTCCTGCTTATGTTCACAACTCTATTCACATTTTATGACAGCGTTTTCATATTATTATTTTGTCCTAAATTTATTTCAATAAAAATACAATCACACAGCTATTTTAGCATACAGCACAAAAAAAAGACTACCATTCCGGTAGCGCTTAATACCCTTTATTTTTTAATCTGTAAAATAACCTTGTGATTTTTTTATATTGCATCACATCTGTCTGTTTCAAACCATTCTCAATATCTGTAAGTTCCACAGCTAAAATTTCACTTGCGTAATTTTGCTGAAATAAAATATCTAGTAGTAAACTTTCTTCTTCCTTCGTTAAAACAACTTCCCTTTGCATATACCCCTCTCCTTACACTCGCATCGTTACTCTTATTATATAAAAAATTCAACCTATTTAATAGATGTAATATTCAGTTTTTATTAAAAGATATGTAGCAATCGTATACATACAAAAAAAATCATTTCGTATATCGATTTGCATAGCTAAACGCCGCATAAGCATCTGGCTTAATTTTTGCAGTTAATCCCATCGCTCGAATTTTTTCTGTCATATCTAAAATAAATTCTTTTGTTAAACCATCATTCCCAATGTCTAAATGAATTTCCATTATGAATCCAGCCCCATCTTGAGCATAAGGATGCAATAACTCCCATATTGTTTGTATATGAGTAGGCGTAAATAGACATGCGATTTCTTGACTAAACTGCGTTTCTAAATATATTTTCTCACGTAAGGTTGCCGGCTTATCTTTTACTGATCTATGGTGTAAACAGCCCCAGGCACCTTTTCCAACACGATGAATATGGATTGCTGTAATAAACCTCGTATCCTTTTGATGCGCTTGTGAGTCTGTCCCAATGGATAATCGATATAAATTTCGCGGATCCTTTTCAATGAAACTACAAATACGGTTAAAGACCATATCAAAATTTAAATGTCTCTCTGAAACATTGTAAAATTTATGTGCACCGTCCACAGAGTCACGTCCTTTCAATTAGACAGACTTTTCGTATTCTCATTGTATGGGACAAAAACTAAAATTATAACTTCCTATCCTTTATTCGTTTCAATATTTCGAATTACAAAGTGACAAACTTGGCACGTATAAATTACATTTTGATTAGATTGAGCCGTTAATACATGAATAATCTCAGCAGAACTTTGACAATTAGGACAAATCACAACTGGTAAACGTTCCATACGATAACCTCCTAGTTATATTTCTCCCGCTATTTGCAGAACCCAGCGATTGTGAGAAGTTTAGCTTCACATATTCACCCGGTTGACGGGACTCATTTTCCACATGGATAAGCAAACTTGCACGGATTAAAATTTCATTTTAATACCATTGTAGGAAAAATAAAAAACTTCTATACATTCCACTAGAAAGTAATAGAACTAAAAAAGGTACTGCCACATGGCAGTACCTTTTTTATATGTATCAAGAAATGATATCGTAAATCTCAATTGCAACCATGTCGATATTATCGAATTGATACACTTGAGGTTTTTCACCTTGTTGATACACTTCTAACTCATACATTTCACTTTTATCGAAAAATTTCACGCTACATTTGCGCTCACCGTTCACTTCAAAATAGCGTTGTGCTACTTCACCGCTTTCAGCTTGTTCTTGTAGACTAACAAGTCGAGTTAAAATTCCTTGGAGTAGAGACATGAAATCTCTCCTTTCTCTGATCTTCCTACCAATAGGTTTTACAGCTATACTCATTCTATCCGTCATAACAGAAAAAATGTTCCACACTCTAGGATAAAGGTTATTGGCCAGAAACTCAACTAAAAATTTGTCGAAATGCGAAGGAAAAAACAGAAAGAACATATTTCCCCTTCTTTATTGCGGTTTTTATACTGGAAGAATATAATAAAAAACAGAAAAAAGGAGGAATAACAATGAAAAAAATTGAGGTTTATACACAACCCGATTGTCCGCCCTGTGTTATTGTGAAAGAATTTTTGAAGCATAATAACGTTGCATATGAAGAATTTGACGTAAAAAAAGACGCTGCTGCTCGCAATCGTCTTTTATACGACTATGATTCTTATTCAACTCCAACAGTCGTAATTGATGGCGAAGTAGTTGCAGGGTTTCAAATTGAAAAGTTACAACAACTACTCAATATAGAATAGGAATAGGTAAATACCTATTCCTATTCTTATCCCGCTATTTGTGGGTAGTAAAACTCCTACCCCAAATTTAGCTACAGCAAAGAAGTTAGATGGAAGAGTAATCCCTCCCACTGATTAAAAGTTTCACTTTATAATTGTTGCAACCTTTTTATTTCAGTTAAAAGTTCCTGACTTTCATGATATCCTGCTAGCTTCCATTTATCTTGATCCCTTTTCAATGTTACAATTTGATACTGTCCACTTTTTGTCCGCTCATATACATATAAATTTTTATGTTCTTCATCATACGACATTTTCGTTTCTGAATTAAAAGAAAACGGTGCTTCTTTTGCCGGAAGTAAATATTCACCACTTTGTTTATCACTTCTACTATTTTCATCTGTAAATACTTGAAGGAAATTATCTGTAAAATACGGTGATAACGTCTCTATCATCTTATTCATCGGCAAATGCTTCCCACGAATTGAAAACTGGGTTTCATAGCCTTTTTGTATCGTTGTAAATACTTCTTTCCGATCGACTTCCACTTCCTCTTTTCCTAAAACAGTCGTAACACTATAACCAACTAGAAAGGCAACACATACAAATAGAACAAGCCATATTCCATATTTCCTCATTTTTTCACCTTCCTTTTAAAAGAACTTGTCTTTGTAGTATTCATTGTAACAATGATTATGCAAAGACAGGACAGATTTCGTTCGTAAAATCTTTACAACGATAGACAGCATTTTCATCACCATTTTCACTATTACCAATTTATGATAAAAACAAACAAAAAATGCACGAATCTCTTCGTGCATTAAAATAAAACATCTTCTTCATATAAATATTCATAAGATAAATCTATAAATAAAAAGTTGTCATCATCAATCGGGAAAGAAAATGTTCGTACCATTTCTCCCGTTTCAATATCTGCATATAAATCTGAAAGCCTCGCCTTATTCTCAAAACGCATTTTCATGATATTCTCGAGAAAATACGGGCGCCAACTCCAGTTCTTCATATAATAATCCGGCATCACAATCCATTCTCCATCTTTTTTCATAACATTTCCTGATTGTTGGAAACCATCTTCATTACAAATAAATATACGAAAACTACACTGTGATACACTTTGACTAAATTGTAATAACCAATCATTTATATCTTCATTCTTTTTTTGTTTTGATAAAACATCGCCAATGCGATCGCGTAACATCTCTGTTAAATTATAAATTTTTTGTAACTTCTTCTTTTCATGCTGAATAAACTGATGACATTCATTACCTAGTCGCTCTTTCAAAACATTCGTTTCAATAAAATCAGGTAAACATTCTTTCAAATAATTACCTTGATAATATCTTCCGCCGTTCTTCCAAGCATATTGCAGTTGATAAAAAGCATCTATTTCTTCATATAACAAAGTTGCACCAATTCTTCTAGCAAGTAATGATAAAGAATATAAAATATCTTGATAAGATTGTAAAAGTGCTGTTTGCCTTAAGTTCGTTAAATCTACTTTTAAAATATCAGGTGCTAACACGCTAATACGCTCTAAATTACTTGTGCCCGTTCCGACTTTATTAATCGAAATTTGAATACCATATGTACGATAATACATAAGCAAATGATTAAATTGCTCTATATCTTCTTTACATTCATGTTCTGTAATCTCTAAAACAATTTGTTTTAAATTTAAACCTTGTTCTTCATACCTCAATAAAAGTTGAAGCAAGCTTTCATCATCATCATTCATTAATACATTAGCATTCCGATGTATAAATAATAATAATTTTTGATCGCTTTCTAAATAACGATTTAAAGCTTTTTCTACTATAATATTATCCGCTTCCAGTTGAAATTCACTTGGAATCGAATCATCGTGAAAGAAAGAAGCTAAACTTTGTATGCCCTCTTCTGTTTGAATACGTCCTACTACTTCGTATCCAATTACAGTATGCTCATCAGCACTAAAAATAGCTTGATAATAAGGAAGGACTTTATCCAAGTTACTCATTACATCTAATGCATCTATCAACGTGCTTCCCTCCCTTTACTTTTCAAAAATTATAACATGATATTTACGGAAAAATAATAAAAAATCCCTTCAGTTTTCCTGAAGGGATTAGAGGGGTAAAATGCTAAGGGGAATTAGCAATTCTACTATGAAGAAAAAAGAGGTCTTAAATATAACGTATATATGACCTCTTGTAAACACTTTTCTTTCATATGTCACAATTCCGTCACATTTAGCCATAAAAAAATGAATCAAATATTCATTTTTTTATCCCTTTTAAAATGGATATTGATGTAAATGTTGTCCTCCATCCATTGTCATGCAAGTTCCATTTATGTACGCAGCTTCATCTGAACATAAATAATAAGCTAGACCAGCGATTTCTTCTGGCGTACCCAGCCTTCCAAGCGGAACACTTTGTATCGTACGTTTAGCCATTTCTTCTGAAATCCATAATTTATCAGCACCGCCCGTACGTTCAATTGGTCCTGGCGCGATAGCGTTAACTCGTATTCCATATTTACGTCCCCACTCAACAGCGAGCGTCTTCGTCATCGCTAATACTCCTGCCTTCGCTGCAGCCGAATGAATAACTCCTGGACCAGCATCCCATGCATATGTTGCTACCATGTTAATGATATTCCCTTTTATACCTTTTTCAATCCAATATTTTCCGACAGCATGACTACAGTAAAACGTACCGTTTAATACAATATTAATGACTGAATTCCAGCCATTCACAGATAAATCTTCTGCTGGACAAATAAAGTTTCCAGCTGCATTATTTATTAAAACATCAATTCTACCAAACTTCTCATCAATCTGTTCAATCATTTTCTGAATGTCATCCGTATTTCTTACATCCATTTGTACAGGTAATACTTGCCCTGGAAATTGTTCAATTTCCAACTTTGTTTCCTCTAGTTTTTCCTTTGTACGTCCTGTAATAACAACTCGTGCCCCTTCTTTTGCAAAACGAGTCGCCATTCCTTTTCCCATTCCACTCGATCCACCTGTTATAATAACTACCTTTTCTTTCACATACATCCCCTCCAAAAAATGAATACACATTCATTTTATCACTTTATTTAATAGAAATCTTTATATTTTTAAACTTTTCTGATATTTTAGCGTAAAGAACTTTCTTTTTATTCATTTTTTTTCGTAATCTATACTACTTTTTATTATGTAAAGTATATTTTAAATAAACTGAAAGGAGATTTGAGTAGCCTATAAATGGAATGAAAACATTGAGGTATACTCATATTTTTATGAAGCACATTACAAGAAGAAATTTTTTAAAAATTGGTATGCGTACTTGTCTCTATTCATTTATAACCAGTAGCATCGGATACTACTATGCTAAATATATAGAGCCCCATTTCATTTCTTTTACACAGCACACATTAAAATCACAACTCATCCCAAAAAGTTTTCATGGTATGAAAATTCTTCAATTCAGCGATTTACATCTCGGATACTATTTCTCGCTTCAACATTTATCTAAAGTTGTTTCTAAAATTAATGCTGTAAATCCAGATATTGTCCTTTTTACCGGAGATCTCATTGATAATTATCAAACGTATACTGACACTCCTTTCGTTGCATCCATTTTAAAAAATATACAAGCCCCCTTTGGTAAATTCGCTATTTATGGTAACCATGATCACGGTGGATATGGAACTGAATACTATGAGCACATCATGCGTGAATCAGGATTTGAGCTATTGCTCAATAGTGAAAAAAGAATTCATCTAATGGATAATAGTGAAATTTCTATTTTCGGTCTCGATGATATACTATTAGGCAAACCAAAAATAGAGAAAACATTAGAGCATGCACGGCAAAGTACTTATAACATTGTTCTTGTTCACGAACCAGATATCGCGCCCAAAGTTTCTAAATATCCAATCAACTTGCAACTTTCTGGTCATAGTCACGGCGGACAAGTACAAATTCCTTTTTTAGGAGCTATTATTACACCTTCACTCGCCAAAGACTATATTGAAGGCTTCTATACAATTCAGGATTTAACTCTCTATGTCAATCGAGGCCTGGGAAGAACACGTGTCCCATTTCGCTTTATGTCAAAACCTGAAATCACAATTTTCACACTCCAACATTCGTAATAATTCGCCTATTTTCTTACATATCCTTTCTTGTACGCGCTCATCCACGTTTTGTTTACCATATGATAAAAGTGAGTCCAATAAAGGAGGTATGTTCATGTATCCATATTATCAACCAATTCCAGTCCGTTCAGCACCTATTGGTCCAGTAGGCGACTCACGCTTCTTCCCGTTTTTTGGCGTTCCCTTTCTAGCTGGAATTGCTGGTGGATTGCTCGGTGGAGCATTAGCTTTCGGCCCTCGACCATTTTATCCACCTTATCCACCACCTTTCCCGCCGCCAGCACCTTATCCTTGTTACGGTGGACCATGTCAGCAACCATACTATTACTAAGTTAAAATAACGATTCTTTCAAATATTATTCTCTCAACGAGCCATCTCATTACACGCTTATAATAAAACTATTGTTTCTACTCATCCTTCCATTTTTGGAGCATATGAGTAGAAAAAAGTAAAAACCTCTTATTGACATAAGAGGTTTTTACTTTTTTCATTATTCAGCGTCTGTATTTTGATATGCCATCTTAAACAACTTCACTTGGCTATCAATTTCTTCTGTACTACTATTAATAACATAATAGTAATCACCATCTTTATTTTGTTCACGTGTTTTCACATTATCAGCTAATGTAAGCTGTAAAATCGCCTTAATTCGTGCCTTCATTTCAATATCTAATATCGGGAAAGATATTTCCACTCGCTTCTCCATATTTCGCGTCATCAAATCAGCTGAAGATAAATATATTTTCTCCTCCCCATTATGATGGAAATAATAAATACGGCTATGCTCTAAGTATCTTCCAACAACACTAACTACACGAATATTTTCACTTACATTTGGAATGCCAGGTCTTAAACAACATGTCCCTCGAACAATGAGCTCTACCTTTACTCCAGCTTGTGATGCTTCGTACATTTTTTTAATTAATGGTTTATCTGTTAATGAATTCATCTTAGCGATAATATATCCATTTCCATATTGCCTATGATAACGGATTTCTTCATCTATTAAATCTATAAATTGCTCTCTTATATCAAATGGAGCAACCGATAAATGATGAAAATGTGGCTTTGTTGTATAACCACTTAAATAATTAAAGAAATTGGTTGCATCAACCCCAAAGTCTTTTCTTGATGTAATATATCCAAAATCAGTATATAACTTCGCTGTTGCATCATTATAGTTTCCAGTTCCGAGATGTACGAACCTTTCGATTTTTCCGTTTTTTCTTCTTACAACTAATGTAATTTTACTATGTGTTTTCAAGTGACTTACACCGTAAATAACATGACAGCCTGCCTGTTCCAATTCTTTAGCCCAATGAACATTGTTTTCTTCATCAAATCTTGCCTTTAATTCAACTAATACTGTCACTTGTTTTCCCTTTTCAGCCGCTATCTTTAACGCCTGAATAATCGGTGAATCACCACTTACACGATATAACGTTTGTTTAATCGCAAGTACATTCGGATCGTCCGCCGCATCACGGACAAAATCAACTACCGGCTGAAATGATTCAAAAGGATGATGTAATAAAATATCATGCTCAATTGCTTTTTCAAATACATCTTCTTCATCACCTAAATCTTGAGGTGGTTGCGGAATAAGAGCCGGATATACAAGATGTTCATATAAAGGAGCTAGTTTTTTATATAAAGAAAACAAACATGTTAAATCTAATGGACCATCCATTATATATACATCTTCATCTTTTACTTCCAGAACCTCATATAATAACGCTAGTACTCTTTCATCAATGTGTTCTTTCCCAACTTCTAAACGAACAGCAGCCCCCCACTTACGCTTTTTTAATTCTTTTTCAATTACCTTTAATAAATCTCTCGCACCTTCTTCATGAATCGTTAAATCTGCATTGCGTGTAATACGGAAACGAGTAACAGATGATACTGTATATCCCGTAAATAATTTATGAGTAAAGCTACTAATTACGTCTTCTAATAAAATAAATTTATGCTTTTGCCCTTCGCTCGGTAAAATTATGAAGCGCTCAAGTAATGAAGGAACTTGCACAATTCCTAACTTCGTCCTGTTTTCCTCTTCCGCTTGCTTCTCATCATATAAAAGAGTAGCCAAATTCAAACTTTTGTTTAATAACATTGGAAATGGGCGATATGCATCAATAGCTACAGGAGTTAACACCGGAAAAATTTGCTCATCAAAATACTCTTCTATAAATTCTCGCTGCTCTTTCGTCAAATCATTGAATGTTAAACGTTCAATTCCCTCTAACTCAAGCGCTGGTAATACATAATTTTTAAATGTATCATATTGTACTGTCATTAGTGCATGGGCTTTTATCGCAATTTTATTTAATTGCTTTTTTGGTGTTAAGCCAGCTTTATTTTCTGGCTGATTAAATCCAGCACTCACTTGATCCTTTAATCCCGCTACACGTACCATAAAAAATTCATCTAAATTCGAACTAAAAATACTAATAAATTTCAATCTTTCCAAAAGTGGATTATTTGCATCTTGCGCTTCTTGTAAGACACGTTCATTAAATGCTAACCAACTTAACTCTCGATTATTGTAATAAGCTGTATCATTTAAATTTACTGCATTCCCCTTCAATAATTCCATTCTCTTCACACTTCCCCTTGAAACTTTTTCACTATAATTTAGTTACTTTTATTTTAGCAAATTACAATATTATAAAGTGTAAATTTTTTGTAAAGACATCCGTACAACCTAATGTTTTAGTTCGAATAACAAGTTAATATTCGTTTTTAACACTCTTTCTAACTGTTTTTTTTGTTTTTCAGCCTGCACTTTTTCCGCTAATGCCGATTGTTCACATAAAGCTTTAAATGTTAATCCTTCTTCGTTTTCTGTTATAGATATGGTATCAATAAGCGATCGTTGCCTTACATTTAAAGTAGCTGAAAATTGTAAAACAGCTCCTAACAGGCGGATTTTTTTTTGTTCGCTTTTATCAAACCAACCTTCAAATGGAGATAAATGTTGTTTAAATAACATTTTTGATTTATACGATGCAATAAGCGCTAGCCTTACTCGATCTTTATGCATCATGCCATCAATTGTCTTATTCGCTAATAAATAAAACGTATGTAAACGACTTGCTTCTTCGTCTATATATTTGCCTATATTAAATACTTTCGCTGCTTGATGGAACACTTCCCAGTCTTTTACTGACATAGAAATAAGCCCTATTTCCTCAAGTTGTTTGCAAATTAGTCTTCCATGTTTAATAAGCTGAATAACAAATTCCATGTCCATTTCGTATTCATGTGATAGTAAATGCAGACTTTCTTCAACTACGTTCGGATAATATGAAATCCCCAAATCTTTTGTCAACTCTTCATAGAAAACACCTTCTCTTAACCCTTTTCTACTTAATACAAATGCCGGTGCCTCTATAACATTAACAAGTGTATGAAATACTTCAACCGCTGGAATAATCGTATCTGCTCGATCTTTTGCCAATCCTTCCAATTTCTGAAGTTCTATGTACGACAATTTTTCCAATTCATCTTTTACACTTTCAATATCTTCTTCTTTCATCTTGTATAAATGTAATCCTGCTATAGGATAGCATATTAAATTTTGATGGATTTTCACTAAGTTCCTAGCACTACCACCAATTGCAATAAGAGGCAATTTCTTATTGATTAACCATGGTAACGTTCGAAATTGAAACTCTAAATACTGTTGCATTCCCTCTAACTCATCTTTAGTAGGAATATCCCCTTTAATAAATTGTTGCTTTAAAGAAAGTGCCCCAAATGGAAAACTATGGTACTCTAAAATCTCTCTATTTCTAAAGTATGTAACTTCTGTACTTCCCCCGCCGATATCTACCGTTATTCCTTCTGAAAACGATGTAGAATTCATAACCGCCAAGTATCCGTAACGCGCTTCCTCATACTCTGATAATACTCTAAGAGTAAAGTCCGTTTGTCCTTCAACAAGCTTTTTAATTTCCTCTTGATTCTCCGACTGTCTAATTGTTGCTGTTGCAACACAAAGTACATGATGCAACTGATGGAATCTTGTACTTTCTTGAAATTGAAATAATGTCTGTAATAATACTTCTATTCCCTCTTCATTCAACACACCATCAATTAAGTAATTCCTTAACCTAGCAACAACTTTCGTATTTTCAATCTCTTTATAAAAACCTCCATTTTGCTTTTCATAAATAACTAAACGCATTGTATTAGATCCAATATCTATAATGGCATACTGTTGTTTTAATATTTCTTTCAAACTTCTCACTCTTTCATTATCAAATTTCAAAAACATATTCTATTACTATTATACAAAATAGTTGTTTTTTGTAACAATATTGCTTTAATATTGAAAATATATACAATCACTTTTTGCGTATAATAAATACCTATTTTATTTATGGTATAATAATGAAAAATTGAAAGGAGATTCAATATGAAACCTTCACAACCACAATCTCAATTACAAAACCAACATTCTATTAATCGACTAGCTCAATCTATTTTCGTTGTGAATCGTCATGCTAAAGCAGCTACTAATCCTAAATATTTATACTGGTTAAAAAAGACAGCTTTAGAACGTTTGATTGCTGAAAAAAAAGCAATTAAAGAAGGATTACATTTTTCTAGAAACCCACGTTTTAGCCAACAACAATCTGATGTCCTTATACGTTTAGGCGATTATTTTTTCCACATCCCTCCTACGAAAGAAGATTTTCGAATTCTACCGCATCTTGGTCATCTTGAATCCTCCTATCGAAATCCGAAAACAACCTTATCTTTAACAGTGGCAAAAAAAACAATTCAAGATTATATTGGTCCTGAAGCATTAAAACAAGAAAAAAAATTAAGTGAACCTGTTCCATGGTATAGTCGTACTTATACAAAAAAATAAAACAGTTTGGCCAAGTGTAGGCCAAACTGTTTTATTTTTTCTCTTCTTTAATTTTAATATTTGCTTGTTTATAAAAAGCTACTTTTTCTGTATTATAAGACTTTGTGAATTCATTAAATTTATCTTTTTCTGACTCAATATCCTTATAAGATTGATTTACTACTTTTACTTTTTCACTAATATCTTTTAATTTAGTACCTTTATCTTGTAACATTGTATATAACTCTTTTTCTTGTTTTAAAGATTTGTCATAGCTGTCATACATTTTATTAAATGAATCGTGTCGTTTCTCATACGTGCTTTTCACTTTATCAGCTTGATCTTTCAATTTCTTATCTTCAATTTTCTTCACATACTTATCAGCTGACTTCACTTCTTCTTGCGCTTTATTTAAAACTTCTTTTTCTTTTGCAAGCACTTTTTCTCGTTCAGTTGTATTTTTCACTGCTTGATTCAGTTTTTCTTTAACAGTTTGATTATTATCTTTTCCTTCTTGAACAATCTGGTTATATAATTCTTGTCCTTCTTTCTCTAAAGTCTCAAGTTTTTTTGCATCTTCAAACATTGTTTTTTCTTGTTTAGCAGCGTTTTCAAACGCTACATATAATTCTTCTTCTGGTTTCGGACCGAAACAACCGGCTAATAAAATCATTGATAATGCAGTTACAATTGCTAATTTACTATATTTCAACATCTCTTCCTCCTACTTATAAACGACCATCGTGTAATATAAAAAAGTTATAAAATATGTAATTGTTCTATACACTCGCATCTTTTTTACGAAGATCATTAATATTGTTTGTACAAATTATTACTTGATATTACATTATTCTTTTTGAATTATTTAGCAATTCCATATCCATCTTTAAGTATACTACTTCGTGTTTTTTAAGGCCTGTTTACACTATGTATTACTTTAATGTCCACGGAATTTCACCTCAGTCTTAATAAGACTATAATAGTTCACCTGATAAAAGGTGATCGCTCCGCTCTCACGTCTATCATTCCCTTTCCAGCTTTCTATCAATTAATCTCTTTGTTCATTTTACACAGTACAATCGATATCTCGCAACAACTTACAAATATTCTTTTCATTTCCTAAAAAGGAAAAGTGTAGAGCTTGCTTTCCTCTACACTTTTAAAATAAAACACACTGTGCAAATTGCATTGACACTACCATCATAATTATATGCTTATTTCATATATTTTTAAAGACTTTTATTACAAACGTGGCGTTTTTTTGTAATAAAAGTCAAAAAAATGTTACAAATAAAACATCTTCCTATCATATATCTTCAAATCAAAGCTTCACTCATTTTCTTGCAAATTTCTATACTGGTACAATTGATTTTGCGACTTTCTCAACAGTTCTTCAAACGTTTTTCCTTCTACTGGATAGCTAGCTGCTCCAAATAAAAGAGTGACACTGAGTAAATCACCTTCTATTTCACTTTCAATATTTTTCATTAATCGTTTTGTTATTGTTGATGTTTCATGACCATTATCAATTGCTACAATAACGTACTTATTTTCATCCCACTTTGTAACAACATCGCCCTTCCGAATTGTCTTTACAATGGTACTCTCTAATTTTTGTACTAATACTCCCAACTTTTTTTCTTGCAACGTGTCTTTTAATCCTTCCCATTCTTTTACAGAAAGAATGTACACTGTAATATTACGAGAATCTCTTTCAGATAAAGCAGCTACTTTCCCAAAAAAATCAACAACAAAATCATTGCTTGCCATTCCTCCTACTTCCATACCCATACGCTCGTTCGCTCTTTTATCGTACCAATGTCCAAAATAATAACTTAGTATCATTTGCAATATATAAATAATAAAGACGGTATAAAATGATCGTGAATCCAGTTTTGCAATTACATCCTGAAGTGCAATCCATTCTGTAACTGCCACAGTATTGCCAAGCAATAATCCACTAATTTTCCCTTTATGTTTCATACTTTTCCCCCTTTTATACCAATATATGTTTCTATATCAATAATGTTTTTCTACAAAATAAAAAATGTACATATGCAATGTACATTTCTGCTTAAGCTTGTATACCTTTTCTACTCTATTTCATATATATATATAATATAACTTTTATAGAAAGGAGTAATCTATATGCTACAAAAAGAGAATCTATCAGATGCTATGCGTTTACTAGCTGGTTTTCTATTATCATTAAAATTATTATTTACCTCTTTCGGCATACACTTTATTACAAACGATCAAATCGACGCTATTGTTAATGTTGTTTCATTTTTATTTATTCTATACTTTGGCTACAAAAATAACTATGTAGGAAAAAAAGGAATAGAGCAAAAGAAAATACTCAAAAAACACAACCTTCACTAAAAAAGGAACCTTTTGTACAGGTTCCTTTTTATCATTGACGCACAACAACTTCATTTGTTTGCAGTGGGCCATATGATATCTCTTTATCTTGAAATGTATATGTAGCCTGAAAGAATGTTTGTTTAAGAGCTTTATCTTTATTAGCTTTTATTTTACAACGTAGTTCCACCTTCTCATTCGGTAACAAATCATCAATTCGCCATCTAACAAGCTGGAATAAAAACTCACTTATCCCCTTATCAACTTTTAAAGAATTAGGAATATAAGCAAAGTAATCTCGAATCATATGACTTACAACAACTCTCGAAATCATTTCTACCCCTTTATTTTCCACTTCAATTCGCATAATAAGTATGTCGTTTACATCGTAGGTCAATTCATACGAAAACTGTTCTGTATACATACTACCAATTTGTAATGTAACGGCTACTTGAGGAAATTCGTTTTCCTTTTTCGATCCGTCAATCCACAATACTGGTTGTAGCGGTATTGAATACTTTCCTGTATCCGAAATTCGTCCCCATATTTTCATAATATATATTCACCTCATTTCAGATGTAACATACACACAATGAATTCCCCAAATCACTAAAGCTTGCTACAAGCAATGTTTAATATTTCTCTTCCTTTTATCCTATTCGACAATATGAAGAAAAAACCATTTTTCATCTATTAACAGAAGGTGTTCTTTATGAAATTTTTTTACAATTTACTTCATTTCCTTTATAGCAATATTCAGTATGGCTCACTCGTTCTCTACTCATACGAAAGAATATTTTGACGGAAGAAAAAGTTTGCCTTATAGTCAAATTTGACTATAATATTCTTTATGGCATATCAGTGCACTTATGGAAAAGGAATTAAAATCAACTATACATTTAAAATTTTTTATCCACTGCACTCAAAACTTAATATAGTTTACTTATTTCTAAAGGAGGGTTATATTTGGAAACTCAACCATTAAAAAAAGACGCCAACAAAACAAAATTTGTTGTTGCTGGTTTACTGCTTGGTATATTAATGGCCGCAATGGATAATACAATCGTTGCAACCGCAATGGCAACAATCGTTGGAGACCTAGGAGGATTTGATAAGTTTGTTTGGGTCACATCAGCTTATATGGTAGCAACAATGGCAGGGATGCCTATCTTCGGGAAACTTTCTGATATGTACGGGCGGAAACGTTTTTATATTGGGGGCCTCATTCTTTTCTTATTCGGTTCTGCTCTTTGCGGAACAGCTTCAAGTATTGAGCAATTAAGTATTTATAGAGCTATTCAAGGTATCGGTGGTGGTGCCCTTATGCCTATCGCCTTCACAATTATGTATGATATCTTCCCACCAGAAAAACGCGGGAAGATGACAGGGCTATTTGGTGCTGTTTTTGGGACATCTAGTGTATTCGGTCCTTTATTAGGTGCTTATATTACTGACTACATAAGTTGGCATTGGGTCTTCTATATTAATATTCCATTAGGACTTATCTCCTTTTTCTTCATTACTAAATACTACAGTGAGTCTCTAGGATTTAGAAAACAAAAAATTGATTGGGCTGGTGCTATTACACTTGTCATAAGTATCGTTTGCTTAATGTTCGCATTAGAACTTGGTGGTAAAGAATATGCCTGGAATTCTACTGTAATTATTGGCTTATTTACAACAGTAGTTATTACGCTTATTATTTTCTTCTTTGTAGAACGAAAAGCAACCGAGCCTATTATTTCGTTCCATCTATTTAAAAAACCTTTATTCGCAGCTAGTCAAGGAGTTGCCTTTTTCTATGGTGCCGCTTTTATTATCTGTACAGTTTATATTCCAATCTTCATTCAAGGCGTTCTTGGAGGTTCCGCCTCTAATGCTGGATTAATTTTAACACCAATGATGGTTGGTTCTGTAATTGGAAGTCAAACCGGAGGACAATTAGCGTCTCGAACAAGCTATCGTAACATTATGATGGTATCTGGTTTCTTCTTCGTTCTTGGTATTTATTTATTAAGTACTTTAACAATGGACACACCTCGTTTACTCGTAACACTATTTATGATTCTCGCTGGGCTTGGTGTTGGTTTCTCATTCTCAGTATTAAGTATGTCTTCTATTCACAAGTTGGAAATGCGGGACCGTGGTTCGGCGACATCAACAAACTCATTCTTCCGATCACTCGGTATGACTCTTGGTGTAACGATTTTCGGTACAATTCAAAATCATATTTTTACAGATAAACTAAACTCTGTATTTCCCCCTGAACTAGCAAAATTAGCTCCAAAAGGCGGAGACACAAGTTTCTTATTATCACCAGGCGCTACCGCAAAAATTCCTGCTGAAATATTAGCGGGTATTAAAGAAGCTCTCGCTACATCTATTGCGAATACATTCTTCTGGGCACTCATCCCGGCTGTACTAAGTATTATTTGTATTTTACTTATGGGAAATGAACGCCTCTTTACAGGCCCTAAAAAGAAAGAAAAACAAAAGCAAGTTAGTTAATATAAAAAAGAAGCGGCATATTCCTTTATGAAAAAGGATATGCCGTTTATAATATGTATAAAGTGAAACTTTAATCAGTGGGGGGGTGTTCATCCCCCACTGATTATTAGCCCTCACCAATCGGGCTTTTACGGGCAGTTAATCCCCACCTAACTTCTTTGCTTCCGCTGAATTTTTGGGTGGGGATCTTACTAGATAAAGTTTTTATATACAGGAGTTGAGACAGCATGAGCATGAAATTAGTCATTCTCGGCTTGCTACTCGAAGGAGATAAACATCCATATGAAGTGCAGCATATTATGAAAGAACGACAAATGGATTGTTACATTAAATATGCTAAAGGATCACTTTATTACGCCTTCGAGCAATTAGAAAAGCAAGGCGCAATTCATATTACAAATGTAATTAGAGACACAAATCGACCTGACAAAACGATTTTTCATATAACAGAAGAAGGCAAAAAACTATTCCATACTTTACTATTAAAACAATTCGAAGCCAAAAACCAAATATATAAACCTATTTATTCGGCCTTATCTTTCGCTCACTTTAGCAATGATCACGAATTAGTTCCTATTTTAGAAAAAAAGAAAAACGATACTCTTCAATATTTACATACTATGCAAACGATATATGATTGTAATAAAGGAAAGGTTCCACGTGCACAACTATATATTTTGCAAAGTGTAATTGAGCATATTACAGTTGAATTACAATGGCTAAACACCCTCCTTAAAGATGCTATAGCAGGCCGACTTTCAGAAGTTGCTATAGATGAAAATTGAGCTATGAAAGAAGGCATCCCTACTTCTTTCATAGCTCAATTTCTCTTTTTATACTGTAATATTATTAGTTAATCCAGGATGAAAAGTCATAATAATAAGAAATAAAAACTTTTGAATTTTCTTATTTCAAAACAGTAGACAAAATTCCAAAAATTGTGTTAGAATTTGTTTCAATATCATATCGCTTGTTAAATTCCTTTCAAAAGGAAAATAGGTACACGAAAGTTTCGTTTCGTGTTTAAAAGGGAAGCTTGGTGAAACTCCAACACGGTCCCGCCACTGTAAATGCTGAGATTTCTTTTTGGTGCCACTGTGAAAACGGGAAGGTGAAAGAAATTATATGAAGCATAAGTCAGGAGACCTGCCTGTTTTAACAACACTGATAGATTCACGGATGATGATGAGGTGTTAAAACAAAAAGGAAGGCTTATTTTCTATGTCTTTGTACTTTTTGTTATAGGTATTTCCTAGTAAACGGAAATGCTTACTTTCAATTAGGGAGGAATTTAAAATGGCAATTCAAACAAGTAACTTAGGTTATCCACGTATCGGACTACAACGAGAGTGGAAAAAAACATTGGAAGCTTTTTGGTCCAATAAAATCGATGAAGAACAATTTTTAACAACAATGAAAGAAATTCGCCTTCAACACGTAAAAGTACAGCAAGAAAAAGGGATTGAACTCATTCCAATTGGCGACTTTACATATTATGATCACGTTTTGGATACTGCCTATATGCTAGGATTTATTCCATCACGTTTTTCTGAGTTTACATCTTACCTTGATGTATATTTCGCAATGGCGCGTGGCTCTAAAGATCACGTAGCTTCCGAAATGACAAAATGGTTTAACACAAACTATCACTATATCGTTCCTGAATATGAAGAGGGATTACAAATCTCTTTAAAAGATAATCGCCCACTTCGCTTATACGAAGAGGCAAAACAAGAATTAGGAGTAGATGGAAAGCCTGTTATTTTAGGACCATATACTTTCTTAAAATTAGCTAAAGGCTATACACAAGAACAATTTCCTAACATTTTAAAACAGTTAGTTGCACCTTACGTACAACTGCTTTCAGAACTACATGCAGCTGGGGCACAAGCCATTCAAGTTGATGAACCGATTTTCGCTTCTTTAACTAAAAAAGAAGTTCAACAAGCAAAAGAAATTTATGAAGCTATTCGTAAAGAAGTTCCAAATGCGACTCTTCTTTTACAAACATATTTTGATAGCGTAGAAGAAAACTATGAAGAAATTATTACATTCCCGGTATCCGGTATTGGATTAGATTTCATTCATGGTAAAGAAGGTAATCTAAATGCTATTTCAAAATATGGATTCCCAGCTGATAAAACTTTAGCTGTCGGTTGTATAGATGGCCGTAACATTTGGAGAGCTGACCTTGATGAAGTTCTTGAGTTATTTACAACGTTACAAAAACAAGTCCAAACGAAAGATATCATCGTTCAGCCTTCTTGTAGCTTATTGCATACACCAATCGATAAAACAGAAGAAACTCACTTATCGACTGAGCTGTTTGATGCGTTAGCATTTGCAAATCAAAAATTAGAAGAGTTAGTTCTTATTCATTCCGCTCTCACTCAAGGTACAGAAAGCATTAGTAATGAGCTGGAAACATATCGAAACGTACATCATACAATTCGTTCATCTGCTGCACGTAACCGAGAAGATGTCAAAGCAGCACGAACAGCACTAAAAGAAGAAGATTTTTCACGTCCTCTTCCATTTGAAAAACGATACGAATTACAACAAGTTGCTCTAGAGTTACCGCTATTACCAACAACGACTATTGGTAGCTTCCCGCAAACAACTGAAGTTCGTCAAACGCGAAAAGAATGGCGTAACGGTGTTATTTCAAATGACCAATATGAACAATTTATTGAAAAAGAGACAGAAAAATGGATTCGTTACCAAGAAGAAATTGGGCTTGATGTACTTGTACATGGTGAATTTGAAAGAACTGACATGGTCGAATATTTTGGTGAGCGCCTTGCTGGTTTCTCATTCACTAAAAACGGTTGGGTACAATCATACGGTTCCCGCTGCGTAAAACCACCTGTTATTTATGGTGATGTAGCCTTTATTAACGGCATGACTATTAAGGAAACAGTTTATGCACAAAGCTTAACAGAGAAAGTTGTAAAAGGAATGTTAACCGGACCTGTTACAATTTTAAATTGGTCCTTCGTTCGAAATGATATTCCAAGAAAAGAAGTTTCGTATCAAATTGCACTAGCTCTTCGTCACGAAATTGAACTACTTGAATCTTCTGGAATTAGAGTAATCCAAGTCGATGAGCCCGCACTTCGTGAAGGAATGCCACTAAAAGAAAAAGATTGGGATGCTTATATTACATGGGCAGTACAATCCTTCCTTTTAGCAACTTCTTCTGTAGCAAATGAAACACAAATTCATACTCATATGTGTTACAGTAACTTCGAAGATATTGTTGACGCGATTCGCGCATTAGATGCAGATGTAATTTCTATCGAAACATCAAGAAGTCACGGAGAATTTATTGATACATTAAAACATACAACATATGAAAAAGGCATTGGCCTAGGTGTATATGATATTCATAGCCCACGTGTACCGAGTAAAGATGAAATGTATAAAATCGTAGAACAATCTTTAGAAGTATGTGATCCTAAATATTTCTGGATTAATCCCGATTGTGGTTTAAAAACGAGAAAAACAGAAGAAGTTATTCCAGCTTTAGAACATATGGTGCAAGCAGCGAAAGATGCTCGTTCCCTTTTAAAAACAAACGCATAACAAAAATGGGTTATCCTTTTCTCAGGATAACCCATTTTTTATTCTTTACTTTCAAAAAAGAATTCATATTGTATTTTATATAATTCATCATCCGTTGGCTCTTCAAGAGGAATTGCTTGTAATACAACTGTATACTCACCATTTGGAATAGGTATTTGAAATTTATTAGAAAGAATACTCGTTATAACGATACTTTCATTTTCAACTGTAAAAGGAACCGTAATCGTTCTAACTACTTCTTCTTTTTCAATATGTTTCCCTGGGGTCACTTTCACTTCACAAGTATAATCAGAAAGTGCTTCAAAAATAACAGTTCCATCTGCCTTAGCATAACCTCTTTCAAAATCTTCATCAGTCCAATCTACATAAGGCTGCTCACCGTCATAGTTCATCAACATTAATTGCGAATAAGAAATCGTTAACTCCATAGTTCCCCTTCTCCTTCATTATGAAATATACAACTACTACTTCACTTCAAATTTTACTCGCGTACCATCTGGGTATTTATCTAACTTATTCCCTACCCAAGAGCCTGCTCCGCGGTTATCCGCCGGACTTATATATTCAATATGTGCTCCTTTTCCGCCTTCCTTGCACATCGCCATTGGCCATTCATCACGATCATACCCTTTTTTTGATGGATATGGTGCTAACGACAATTTCCTTCTATCTGCAGCACCACCACGATCGATTGTACAAACTTCTGAATGCCCTTCTTTTATAGCATCCGTAATATGTTTTCCTGTCTCTGGATAACGTTCTTTCGGAAATTCTAACACTTGATCATACGTATTCGTTTTCTTTACACTTGTTTCCTCTGGCACAAGTACTTCATAAACTGCTACTAAAATAGACAGAATTGCGATAATTGAAATGATAATACCTTTTAATTGCTTCATGTATACCTCCATGTTTCTACCAGTTTCTTTTCCTCCGTTATTATAACAAACTTCTCCTGTATATGTTTTCAGACATTATTTTAGTTATTCCTTGCCATTCCGCCAAAAATTTTCATTTTTTCACTAATGCTGTAGAAAACTAATAGCCTTCCGACATTCTTTTTCAAAGGAAGTCCTCATAAAAGATTGAAATGATATATACGATACTTTTTGGGGAGGAAATATGATGGAAGCTACCTATAAAACGAAAGATGTCACGAATAAAACAGGCATCCCAAAACATATAGTTCGCAAATATAGTCAGCTGTTAGAGGAACATGGTTATATGATTTCCAAAACAGCTGATGCTCGTATTTATAAACTTGATGATTTAAAACTATTGAAATCTATACACGAAAGAGCTGCTACATTACAAGAAGATATTTCAGAAACGATACCGATTATTTTAAAAGAAAAAGAGGCCCCACCTGTACCAGTTATACAAGATAAGCAAGAGATACAAACGAAAGAAAAAGAAGATGGGCGTAACTTTGAGGAGTTCATGTTAAAACTTGAAATGCTAGCTCAATTAAATGAAGCAATTATTCATCAAAATTCTACTCTAATTACACAAAATCGTTTAAAGGATGAGAAACTAGACGAATTGATGCAACAAGTTTATGTAAAAGAAGGCTCTCAAGAAAAAATGCTTCAAGAGTTAGTCGATCACGCCGCTCAAACAGATGCACTGCAAAAAGAAAAGATGGACTTATTAATGAATCATATGTATAAACGAGAATCCAAACAGGAAGAAAAAATGAATAAACTTGTTAGTCAAATTTATAACAAAGACAGTAACCGTGATGCACAGCTTATGCAAGTTATTCGAGAAATTCAAGAAACAAAAAGAATGGTTGCTGCCTCAAAAGAGCAAAGCTTCTTTCAATCATTTAAAAGTTTATTTAGCCGAGCAAAACAAGAAAAAACAAATGAATAAACAATATAAAATAAAAAGTTACCTTTCATCGGTAACTTTTATTCCTTATTTTGTACAGCTGGTAATATAATAATTGCTTCAGTGCCTTTTCCACTTTCACTCTTATATTCCAATGTACCATTATGCGCTTGTAAAATACTAAATGTTACCATAAGTCCTAATCCTGTCCCTTTTTCTTTTAAAGAATAATATGGTTGCCCAAGCCTTGCTAACTGTTCTTTCGTCATACCAACACCACTATCTTTAACTCTTATTATGATTGTTTCATCTTTTTGAATAGCTGTTACTTTTAAATATCCTTTATTTCCTTGAATTGCTTCAATACCATTTTTAACAACATTCATAATAGCTTGCTTCAATTTTGTCTTATCACCAATCGTATAAAGACTTTCTGAAATTTCAACTTGTAAATATACACCTTGCATCGCTGCAAATGACGACATAAGAGTGGTCATTTCTATTAATTGGGCTGATAAACAAATGTGTTCTTTTTTCTCAATTTGCGGCCTTGCTAAATTTAAGTAATCTGAAATAATTTGTTCCGCCCGATCCAATTCAGCTAATACAAGACGCATATAATCCTTATTCTTCACATCTTCCGTACTTTCTAGCAATTGGATAAATCCACGAACAACAGTTAGTGGATTTCGAACTTCATGTGCCACACTTGCTGCTAACTCACTTACAATATTAAGCTTTTCTGATTTTTGCATCTCTGTACGTAGCAATGCATTTTCATTTAAATATTCAGTTAAATACACCTGAAATACCATTGTCATGACCATGATAAGCGAGGCAAATATAAATCCGCTATATATTTGCGAAATATACGGTGTAAATCCTGTTTCCAAAAGAACATTAATCATGCCTAATACTAAAGAAACAAGCACATAAAATGATGAAATCATAAATGCTAAAATTAATTTCTTATCCCTTGAAAAAAGAGACCATTTCTTTGATAAAAATAGCGGAACTATCAATAGAAATATTACTTCTAAAACTGGAAGAAAGCTCATTCCCTTTAGTAACCATTCATATGCAACAAAAATAACCGCTGGGATTAAACCAACAATCCCACCATATAAAAAACCACTGACAATTGGAATGGGGTGAAAGTTATACCCACACACATTGCCAAAACAAATAGAGTATGTCATGGAGAGAACGAGCGTAACGCTAGATAAAAACATAATAAAGTAACGATTTGGCTTCGGAGGCATTTCTTGATAGCGATTTAAACGAATCGCTTCATATAAAAATAGTGGCAAAATTATGATGGCAATTTGAATCAATAAATCACGGATAAGCTCCATAACCTCTCATCCCCTATATGTATTTTGATATGATTATATCATTTTATAGGTGTATTTGTTTTAAAATTTTGATTTTTCTTAACATATTTGTTAATTCTTTGTTAACAACTCATAATAATTGTTACAGATTTTCGAAATGATTGTAAACCCTGTACCAAATTTCCTTCGTGCAGTATACAATGAATACGGATTACAAAGAAAATATAAAAATACTTTTTTAGACGGACAATTATAGCAAAATACAGCATATAATCCATACTATCTATGTTTACAAATAAGTGATCATTACTTTAGTAGGAGGAAGATAAATATGGCGGGTACTACGCTTGTTTTAAAAGAAGAAAATTTGGTTGTTCTAGAAAATGTTGAAAAATCAGTATATGAAGAGTTACAGCATAAAGCGGGAGATGAAAACTGCACATGTGCTGTAAACGAATCAGTCGTTCACCTTGGCAAGGTATCCTCTGTACTCTGGAATGAAGATGAAATAGATTGGGAATACGGATATTAAAAAGTCGCTTATAGCGGCTTTTTTTCTCTTTTCTCTCTCTTTCTAAATAACATATACAAAGCGTAATCATAGAAAATATGATAAAATGAACTTAATTTTCAAACGGAAGAAAGGGAGATACAATGGAACAATTCATTAACCCTAGAGTGAAGGACATCCAAATTTCTGGAATCCGTCAGTTCTCTAACATGATTCAAAACTATGATAATTTGATTTCTTTAACAATTGGACAACCCGATTTCCCTACACCTTCTCTCGTGAAAGAAGCGGCTAAACGGGCTATTACAGAAAACTATACAAGCTATACACATAACGCTGGTTTACTAGAATTACGTAAGGCAGCTTGTAACTTCGTAAAAGATAACTACGATTTACATTATTCACCTGAAAACGAAACCATCGTTACAATCGGTGCTAGCGAAGCAATTGATGTTGCATTCCGAACGATTTTAGAGCCAGGAACAGAAGTAATTTTACCTGCTCCTATTTATCCAGGCTACGAACCTATTATTCGATTATGCGGTGCAACGCCTATTTTTGTAGATGTTCGTGAAACTGGATTTCGTTTAACAGCTGAAGCGCTTAAAAATGCTATTACAGAAAAAACAAGATGTATCGTACTACCGTATCCTTCTAACCCAACCGGTGTAACTTTATCAACAGAAGAGCTAAAAGATATTGTAGATGTTTTAAAAGATAAAAATATTTTCGTCCTTTCAGATGAAATTTATAGCGAGCTTGTATATGAACAAAAGCATACATCTATCGCTCATTTCCCAGAAATGCGTGAAAAAACAATTGTCATTAACGGTTTATCTAAATCACATTCTATGACTGGCTGGCGTGTTGGACTTTTATTTGCACCAAGTTATTTAGCAGGACACATATTAAAAGTTCATCAATACAATGTAACGTGTGCTACTTCAATCGCTCAATACGCTGCAATTGAAGCATTAACAGCAGCTAAAGACGCACCAAAAATGATGCGCCACCAATATAAAAAACGCCGTGATTACGTATATAATAGACTCACTCAAATGGGATTAACAGTTGAAAAGCCAACAGGTGCATTTTACTTATTCCCATATGTTGGTCATTTGACATCTTCATCATTTGATTTTGCACTTGATCTTGTCAAAGAAGCGGGACTAGCTGTAGTTCCTGGAACAGCATTCTCTGAATACGGTGAAGGCTACCTTCGCTTGTCCTATGCGTATAGTATCGAAACTTTAAAAGAAGGCTGCGACCGATTAGAAGCCTTTCTAATGAAAAAAGCTAAGAGTTAAACTCTTAGCTTTTTTATGCATAATGATCACAAGTTTGACGTTTTAGTAATTTATGAGGAATAATGATACACTTTGCAGTGGATTCTGCATTCTCTACTTTATCAACTAAAGCTTTTGCTGCCTCATATCCTAGCTGATAAATATTCACATCAACTGTCGAAAGTGGAGGGCTCGCAATTTCTGATAATAAAGCATTATTAAAGCTTACAATAGAAACATCTTTCGGTACAACGAATCCTTTTTTAGAAAGAGCACTTAACACACCAAGTCCAATTAAGTCATCCGTTGCCATAATTGCCGTTGGCGGTTGCTGCAGTCCCATTAATTCCTCAACAGCTTGTTGACCACTTTCCCTCGAAAAATCAAAATGTAAAATATATTCTTTTGGTAATACAATGTCTGCTAATTTCAAGGCATCACTCATACCAGCTAAACGATCTCTCGTTACAAGTAAATCTGATCCACCACCAATGAACGCGATTTGCTTATGCCCTAATGAAATTAAATATTCTGCCACTTCTCTTGCAGCTGTATAATTGTCATTATCTACATATGTAATTTCATCTTTTCGATCATATGGTTTTCCTATTAAAACAAACGGGAAATTTTGTTCATGTAAATATTGAATAATCCGATCATTCTCCCTTGAATATAAAAGAATAATGCCACCAATTTGGCGTCCCTGTACCATCTTTACGACACCATTAAAAATTTCTTCTTCCGTTTCACCTGTCGACATGTAAAGCGCATAACCTTCTACGTGTGCAAATGAACTAATCCCTCTTATAACTTCTGGGAAAAATGGATTTTGAAAAGCTTTACTTGCAGAACTTGGCATAACAAGACCAAGTGTTTTCGTCGTTTGGTTCGCAAGATTTCTCGCATTTAAATTGGGATGATACCCTAATTCACTCATCACTTTCCTAACACGGCGCTTTGTCTTTTCACTTATACTTGGATTATCAGCAATTACACGAGAAACTGTTGATGGTGCAACATTCGCTTGCTTCGCCACATCTTTAATTGTAACTGTCATAAAAATCCCCCTCCTCTCATTTCTCTGCCATTTTTCATATATTTTATCTCGCACTCATTGCAAGTCATAAACTTTCATTTCTTATATCTTGCAAAACTAATCCTATTCTCCCTCTTCATGTATTGTAAGGGATATAGCTATTTTTTCCTATACTATAATATACTATTTATTTCACTTCTTTTCACATGTGATGTCAAATCTCTTTTCATCTCCCTATAAACTTATTTATAGGGAGATGAAAAGAAAAATGGGACGTAATGTCCCATTTTTCATCCTTTTGTACCTCCAGCTGTTAAACCAGAAATAAAGTATTTTTGTAGTGATAGGAATAAAATTGAAATTGGGATCGCAATTAACACAGAACCCGCTGCAAACGTTGTAAATTCATTACCGAATTTCTTCGCAACCATTTCATATAATCCAACTGCTAAAGTATAATTTTCTGGTGTTCGCAAAATAATACTCGCTAAAATGAAATCTGTAAATGGACCAATGAAAGTAAATAACGCTACAACCGCTACGATTGGCTTTGCAAGTGGCATAATGATTTGCCAAAAAATACGAAAATGTCCTGCTCCATCCATTCGAGCTGATTCATCCAGTTCTTTCGGAATCGTATCAAAATACCCTTTCATAAGCCATGTATTCATCGGAATAGCCCCGCCTACATAAATTAAAATTAATGCAAGGTGTGTATCAATTAATCCTGTTAATTGAGCTAATACGTATAAAGCAATTAACGCTGCAAAGTTTGGAATCATTTGCAGAATTAAAAATGTTAATAAACCATTTTTTCTTCCAACAAAACGATATCTCGAAAATGCATAAGCGGTAAAACTAATTGCTAACACTGAGAAAATCATCGTTAAAACACTTACTTTTAATGTGTTTTTATACCATAGTAAGTAATTACTATTCTCTAGATCTAATAACTTACGATAATGATCTAACGTTGCATTTTGTGGAATAATACTTGATCCAGATAAACTATCACCTGGATTAAACGATGAGCCAATAATCCATAATAACGGATAGAAAATGATGGCACACATTACGAAAATAACTAAATAACTTAATGAGAGACGTAACATCTTCTGTCTTTTAATATTCATTTACATCATATCCTCTTCTTGGAATGATTTTGTTCTCTTAAATTGCCATAACGCAACTGTAATAACAATTAACGATAATATCATTGTAAGAGCTGCTGCTTTTCCGTACTGCGCTGAAGTCATCGTTAACTTATAAATCCATGAAATTAAAATATCCGTTCCACCTGCGTCTTGTCCAGCTACAGCAGGACCTCCACCATTAAATAGATAGATGATACTAAAGTTATTAAAGTTAAACGTATATTGCGTAATTAATATTGGTGCTGTTGCATATAACACAAGTGGCAATGTAATTTTACGAAACTGTTGCCAAGCTGTCGCTCCATCTACTGTAGCCGCTTCATATAATTCTCCCGGAATCGATTGCAGTATACCTGTTGTCATCGCAAAGATAAACGGGAACCCAAGCCACGTTTGAATCATAATTAAAGCAATCTTCGCCCAAAATGGATCTGTCATCCAAGCAATCTTTTCAATTCCGAATAAAGCTAATACTTGATTGTTAATCGCTCCGAATGTTTCATTAAACATACCAGAGAAAACAAGAATAGATACGAATGCTGGAACCGCCCACGGTAAAATGAAGATTGTTCGAATAATCGCCTTTCCTTTAATACCAGGCTGATTTACGATAATCGCTAAGAAAATACCAAGTGCAACTTGTAATGTTGTTGCAACGAATGTCCAAATGACAGTCCAAGAGAATACACTTACAAATGTCTCTCTCCACATCGGTAAAGTGAAAATATCAATAAAGTTTTTAAAGCCCACCCAATCTACTAATTTAGCTGGAGGAGAATGATATAAATCATAGTTTGTAAATCCAATTAAAATTACGAAGATGATTGGAAATACGACCACAAAGATAAGTAGTAGAAAACCTGGTGAAACCATTAAATAAGGAAAACCTTGATCTAACAAATTACGATATTGCTCTTTTACAGAATTTAACGGTGTTCCGCTATCACGTTTCTTTCCATTTTGGTATGCATCATATAAGTTAAATGCATATATGCCTAGCCCAAAAGCGATAACGATAAGGGCCAAGATTCCTTCTACTAATAGAAAGACAGAATGGTCACGTGGAACTTCTGTACCAAGCGTTACAATACCCCATAATCCCATATTTAATAAATCAGCAAAGGCTACAATAAAAGAACCTGTTAATACTAGAAAAATAAGACCTTTTACAAATTGTTTATTATACATTTGGCCCACGCCTGGAATGATTGATAACATGGTTGCCATTTTCCTATGCTTTGAATGGTTTAACCCATTTGCTGGTTCCATAGATGTTTGCATGTTCCTTCCCCCTTTTTTCTTCCTACATGGAAGGGAGAGAATTCGTGCCTCTCATATTAGAGGCACGAATTTCACCTTATTTTTTCTTGTTATGATTTGCCTCAATATTACCTTTAATTTGTTTCACTGCACTATCAAGCGCCGCTTTTGGTGCCTCTTTATCTGTAACAACTAATTGAAGCGCATCTCCAGCTGGTTTCCAAACTTCTTGCATTTCTGGAATGTTTGGCATTGGAATTCCATTTTCAGATTGCGTTGCAACTGCTTTTGCAGCTTCGTTATCTTTAATAATTGGATCTTCCATTACTGATTTTACTGGAGGAATTTCTTTTGTTTTCTCAAATCGAATTTTTGCGTTTTCTTCATTTGTTACCCACTCAGTGAATTTTGTAGCTAAATCATTTTGTTTAGAGAAACTTGTTACATGCCATCCTTTAACCCCAACAAACGTTTTCATTGGTTGACCATTTGGTAATTTCGGCATTGGAGCAACGCCATAATCAATCCCGTTCTTTTCCATTGCTTGGAACGCCCATGGGCCATTCATGATAGAAGCTGCTTTTCCTTCATTGAATAGTCCATCAGCAGCAGGCCCACCTGATTCACCGATAATACCTTTTGGGAATAATTTTTCCTTGTACCATTTTTGAAGATATTCAGCACCTTGTACTGCTCCACTATTATTTAATCCAACATCACTTGCATTTGGCTTTCCATCTTTTTCACCAAATACATAACCGCCCATACCTGCCATGAATGCATTAGCAAAGTAGAAGTTATCTCCTAATGCTAAAAATCCGTACTTGCCATCTTTCGTAAATTCTTTTGAGAAGTTAAACAGCTCGTCCATCGTTTCTGGCGCTTTTGGCATTAGTTTTTTATTGTAAATAAAGACTGGTGTCTCAATTGCTTTTGGTAAACCATATAATTTTCCATTATATGTCTGTGCTTCTATTGATGAATTAGTAAATTTACTCTTTACAGCATCATCTGCTTTCACTTCAGAAAGTAAACCTTCTGTTACTGCATTTCCGATTTGATCGTGTGGCAATGTTACAACATCTGGTCCAGTCCCCGCTGGCCCATCAAGGCGTAACTTCTTCACTTGATCTGTCATTTGCATTTCAACAACTTTTACTTTTACTTTATATTTTTCCTCAAAGCTTTTCACTGCTGGTTCTAAACCAACACCTTTTTTATCATCTTCCCAAACAAGAAGATCATAGTCTTTTTTCGCTTTACTTTCCTCTTTTTTCCCTGAATCTTTCGGTCCACATGCAGATAACATACCAATAGATAATGCTGAAACCGTTAATAATGATAATGCTTTCTTCATCCCAAAAACCTCCCTAAATTGTCTATGTACCTCAGTAACTGAAAACGTTTGCATTTAATAGTTTAATTGAAGCGCAAACAATATCTCAATCTATGAAAACGTTTGCGCTATTTGTCTATCATTATACATTCTTTTATTCATTTTGCAAATATTAATTTAAAAATTATGTCATTATACTCTTTATACATTGACTTTATATAAAATGAATACTACTCTTATAAGCAATATTAAAGCTACGAGAAAGGCAATCGTTTGCAATACAGGCTTTATTATTACACTTAAGGGAATACTATGTATAGAGATATTGAAGGGGGATTTTCTATATGTTTAAAGAAGCCATTTATCATAGGCCGAAAGATAATTATGCATACGCTTATGATGAACAAACAATTCACATCCGAGTACGTACTAAGAGAGATGATATTCAAAGCGCCGATCTTATTTACGGTGATCCTTACGAATGGAAAGACGGGAAATGGATATCAGCAAGTACACCCATGAAAAAAACGGGTTCTACTGCATTATTTGATTATTGGTCCATTGCAATTGAACCAAAATTTAAGCGCTTACGTTATGGGTTTGAATTAAAATCTGAAACAGACACTCTTATTTATGCAGAGCGAGGATTCTTTTCTAGCATTCCAAATGATGATGTTGGTAACTTTTTCTGTTTTCCATTTATTCATGCAGATGATGTATTCAAAGCACCATCTTGGATTAAAGACACCATTTGGTATCAGATTTTCCCTGAGCGATTCGCTAATGGCGATAGTACGCTGAATCCAGAAAACACCCTTCCTTGGGGAAGTGCGAATCCAACTCCAACTAATTTTTTCGGCGGAGATTTTTCTGGTGTTATTCAAAACCTTGATTACCTTGTTAAGCTTGGCATTTCCGGAATATATTTCACACCTATTTTCAAAGCTCATTCAAACCATAAATATGACACAATTGACTATATGGAAATTGACCCACAATTTGGGACGAAAGAAACTTTTAAAGAGCTCGTTGAAGAATGTCATAAGCACGGTATAAAAGTAATGCTCGATGCTGTGTTTAATCATAGTGGATACTTTTTCGAGAAATTTCAAGACGTACTAGAGAATGGTGAGAAGTCCGCATATAAAGAGTGGTTCCACATTCATGAATTTCCGATTATAACCGAACCACTTCCAAATTATGATACTTTCGCCTTTACACCGTATATGCCTAAATTAAATACAGCTCATCCAGATGTAAAAGAATACTTACTTGAAGTAGGACGTTATTGGGTACGAGAATTCAATATAGATGGCTGGCGCCTTGATGTCGCCAATGAAGTCGATCACAACTTTTGGAGAGAATTCCGAACTGAAATAAAGACACTAAATCCTGAAGTATATATTTTGGGAGAAATTTGGCACGATGCCCTTCCGTGGCTACAAGGCGATCAATTTGATGCTGTCATGAGCTATCCTGTTACAAATGCTCTACTTTCTTACTTTGCTAACGATTCCATTAAAGCAAGTGAATTCATGAAGCAAATTACAGAATCTCTACATTCCTACTCTATGAATGTAAATGAAGCAGCATTTCATTTATTAGACAGCCATGATACTCCAAGAATTTTAACAACATGCAACGGAGATAAAAATAAGTTGAAATTGCTCTATGTATTCCATCTTTCTTTCATCGGCTCTCCTTGTATTTATTACGGGGATGAAATTGGTATGGATGGCGGCATGGACCCTGATTGCCGTAAATGTATGATTTGGGATACTAAAGAACAAGATCATGCATTATTTACCCATATACAAACATTGATTTTATTACGTAAACAACATAAAGCATTTGGAGGACATGGTACTTTTCAATTCATCGAAGCAAATGATGAACATAATTATATTTCTTATACGAAAACATATGAGGATGAAACTATCTTTTTCGTTTTAAACCCTACTAATAGTGAAGTTACAGTTTCACTCCCTCTTCATGTTACTGGTAAGAAAATAATTAACATTTATACAAACGAAGAATTTTCAGCGGAAGCAAGTGTATTACAAGTTACACTTCCTCCATATGGATTCTCCATATTAAAATGGTAATCCAAAAAAGCCTTATGCCAAGTTCGAAATGGCATAAGGCTTTTTCTTATTTCAATTTGAACACTATCGCTTCATACGGACGTAATGGAATGTTATCTATTGATCCGATTTCTACATCGTAATTGTGTATAAATAACTCTGATTCACTATAACTAATATCCTTAGGCATTTCAAATACACTTTCATCCGCAGTAAAGTTTGCAATGACAAGTAGTTTTTCATCTCCATATGTTCTTACATAAGCAAAAATAGAAGGGTCATTATCTAATATTAAATCATATGATCCATACACAACTATTTCATTATTTTTGCGTAGTTCAATTAATTTCTTATAGTAATAAAAAATTGAACCTTCATCTTGGATTGCTTGTTTCACATTAATCTCTTTATAGTTAGGATTTACAGTAATCCAAGGTTCACCTTTTGTAAATCCAGCGTGATTCTGATCATTCCACTGCATCGGAGTTCTAGCATTATCACGACCCTTTATATAAATAGATTCCATTACTTTTTCTATATCTTCACCATGGTCTATCACTTTTTCTTTATACATATTTAACGTTTCAATATCTCGATATTCATCAATTGATTGGAATCGAACGTTCGTCATTCCAATTTCCTCTCCTTGATAAATATATGGCGTTCCTTTCATCATATGAAGAACTGTCGCTAACATTTTTGCTGATTCAATGCGATACATTCCATCATTACCAAAACGAGATACAACGCGAGGCTGATCATGATTATTCCAATAAAGGCTATTCCATCCGGTATGCTCTAATGCTTTTTGCCACTTTGTTAAATTCTCTTTTAAAGTAAGAAGTGAGCATGGTTTTACATCCCACTTTCCACCTTCTCCTGAATCTAAATCCATATGTTCAAATTGGAATACCATTTGCAACTCTTTTCGTTCTTCTCCAGTATACAATTTCGCTTCTTCTGTCGTTACACCAGGCATTTCACCAACCGTCATAATATCATAATGCGATAATACTTCCTCATTCATTTCATGTAAATATTTATGAATGTTTGGACCGTTCATAAAATGCTTATGACCTGAAACATACCCCTCTTCTTCTGTTTCAACAGCTGGTAATCCCTCTTCTTTAGAAATAAAATTAATAACATCCATACGGAAGCCATCAATTCCTTTTTCTAACCAAAACTTCATCATTTCATAAACATCTTGTCTTACCTTTTCATTATCCCAATTTAAATCTGGCTGTTTTTTAGAAAACAGATGTAAATAATATTCATCCGTCATTTCATCATACTGCCATGCAGATCCACTAAAAGCAGCTCCCCAGTTGTTCGGTTCTTTCCCTTCTTTTCCAGGGCGCCATATATAGTAATCTCTATATTTATTATCTTTTGATTTACGTGATTCAATAAACCAATTATGTTCATCCGAAGTATGATTAACAACTAAGTCCATCATAAGTTTCATATTACGTTCATGCATTTCATGTAATAGCTCATCCCAATCTTCCATTGTTCCGAACTCGTTCATAATTTTACAATAATCGCTTATATCATAACCATTATCATCATTTGGAGATTCATAGACTGGTGATAACCAAATCACATCAATCCCTAACTCTTTTAAGTAATCTAGCTTTGAAATAATCCCTTGAAGATCTCCTATACCATCACCATTACTATCCATAAAGCTACGAGGATAAATTTGATATACTACACTTTCTTTCCACCATTGTTTTTCCATTATGCTACCCCATTTCATTCATCATTCATTTTTCTCTTTTTTAAGGCGCAAACGTTTTCATTAATGAATGATAACAGATTCTATCTCAATTTAAAATAGCGCTTACAATTTTTATTGTTCTTTTTCTAAGAAAACATATGAAAACCACTAATAAATCTCCAATAAATGAAAACGTTTTATTTTTTTATTTATTTTTTGAATCTATTCGTTTATAATGAACTCAAAGAAAACGTTTGCATAATTATTTCTAGGGGGAAATACCATGGCAGAACTTAAATTAGAAAACATTTATAAAATATATGATAATAACGTAACAGCTGTAACTGATTTTAATTTACACATTCAAGATAAAGAATTTATTGTATTTGTCGGTCCTTCTGGATGCGGAAAATCTACAACATTACGAATGGTAGCTGGACTTGAAGATATTTCAAAAGGCGAGTTTTCAATTGATGGTAAACTAATGAATGATGTTCCTCCAAAAGATCGAGATATCGCTATGGTATTCCAAAACTACGCTCTTTATCCACATATGAGTGTATATGATAATATGGCATTTGGATTAAAACTTCGAAAAATACCAAAAGATGAAATCGATCGTCGTGTGAAAGATGCAGCAAAAATTTTAGGACTTGAACAATATTTAGATAGAAAACCGAAAGCATTATCAGGTGGACAGCGCCAACGTGTTGCGTTAGGTAGAGCAATCGTTCGAGATGCAAAAGTTTTCTTAATGGATGAACCATTATCAAACTTAGATGCTAAACTCCGTGTTGCAATGCGCTCAGAAATTTCTAAGCTACATCATCGCCTTGGAACAACAACAATTTATGTAACACATGACCAAACAGAAGCAATGACTATGGCTTCGCGTCTTGTCGTTATGAAGGATGGAAAAATCCAACAAATTGGAACTCCAAAAGAAGTATACGAAACGCCAGAAAACATTTTCGTGGGTGGATTTATCGGCTCACCAGCGATGAATTTCTTCCGTGGTAAATTGACTGAAACCGATTTCGTTATAGACAATACTATAAAAATTAAAGTATCTGAAGGAAAAATGAAGATGCTACGTGAACAAGGCTATGTAAATAAGGAAATTGTTTTAGGTATTCGCCCAGAGGACATTCATGATGAACTACTATTTTTAGAAGCTTCGCAATCTACTGCCTTCACAACAAAAATTGAAGTCGCTGAATTATTAGGTGCTGAATCCATTTTATATATGAAACTTGGAAATCAAGATTTTGCAGCACGTGTAGATGCAAGACATACATTTTCACCTGGTGATCAAATTAAATTAGCATTTGATATGAATAAAGCACATTTCTTTGATAACCAAACTGAACAACGTATTCGCTAAAAAATTTATCTTTACTATACACATACAAAAAAACCGTCCACATATATTGAGGGCGGTTTTTATTATTATACTAGGGCTTCTACTGTATGAAATGATTGTCCTTTTGTGCTAATAATACCGAAAATCGGTAAATCACTAAGCACCACTTCTTCTTGCTGTTTCATAAAAGATGACGTTAATTGTTTTATCTCTATCCAAACGTCATTAATACAAAGTACATTGGAATCGTTCTCTTGTTGGCGAGAAAAAATAGAATCTATTTTATATAAACCTGCATTTTGAAAAAGCATATCAATGCGACTGAATGCATTCAAAGTAATGCTAATAACGCGTTGCCAATCTCCTTGCTTTCCCATATCATAGGATACAAAAAGTGCCTCTCCGCCTAGATTCATAATTTCCTCCACTGTTGCTTGTCCACTCTCTTGATCAATGTCCGTCACAATAACTTTTGCGCCTTGTTTAGCCAACAAAAGAGCTGTATTACGTCCAATACCGATGCCACCGCCAGTTACGATAGCAACTTTTCCTGCAAGCTTCATTTTCATTACCCCTTCTATAAGTCTTACCGTCATTCAGTATACTCCTTTATAAGATTAATCTGCAAGCAAGAAAAATTGCTATTTTACTTGTAAACGTTTACTTTTTATCCTTCTTTTTTCTTATTATTACGCTGATCGAAAACTAAACCGATGAAAATTAAAATCCCCCAAAAGATTACACTACCTCCAGTCATTTTAATCTCCCCCTTATTATATAAAGTGAAATTTTAATCAGCCCCAATATGGCGGAATAAAGATATTATTTTTAATCATTATATCATTTTCTTAATTTTCAATCTATTATAAATAGAATTAACACATTTTAGCTTTTCCTTACTGTAAACATTCCCCATATACTTATAAAATCAAAAAGACCCTTTTATATATAAAAAGGTCTTTTTTTCATTATACAAGACTTATTACTTTCGTTTTTGTAATTAAATCCTGAAAACCACAATTATCTTTGCGGAACAACATCATATATATATTACATATTAATGGAATTCCTAATAGCAATACGTTCGGTAATAACACTACAAAAAATCTTATAATTAATGTTTGCAACGTTAGCTTTTCACTCTTCAATGAAATTAATTTTATTCTCGTTACCTTTTTTCCAAGTGTAACACCGTTCCAAATAAAGGGTAACACAATAAAATATATCGCCATTAATATAAAAACTACTGCGAAATCATATCTAAAATCACCTAAGCTTATATTAAAGCGCTTAAACATAGCACTATAGTTTCCGGTCATAATAGCTACTACTACACCATACATAACCGAGATTAAAAACATGTCAATTAGGGAAGCACCTATGCGATTCATTACAAGCGCTGGACGATGCATCTTTAACTTCATTTTATGTCGACTCCTTCATATCCTTCTTTACCCGTCTCATCGTACCACTTCTAAAAAACATTGTAAACTAGCCTTTCTCTTACTTTTCTTGTACAATTTGTTACAATAGCATTATAAAGGAGGTTCCCATATTGAAAAAATGGATAATCCTATTCGTCGCCTTCCTATTAACTGGTTGTGCAGGAAACACAGGTCACTTAACTTATACGGTTAACGATGAATACGAACTCATACGTACTTCTGGAAATGCATTTGAACTTTTCCCCTCGCAAGATGCTGTATATGCCACACAATACATCCCTGCAAAAATTACAGACATTGCTTGGGATGATAAATACATTATTGCAAAACAAACCGAGGAAAAATCAGATCCGAATAACCCTGACGCAGCAATTGCAAATAAAAAAAGTGAACATTATTGGATTATTGACGTAAAGCACAATAAACGTTTCGGTCCCTACAATGAAAAGCAATTTAATGAACAAAAAGATGCGTTTAAAATTAAGGTGCCTTTTCAAAATGTAGATTCATACATAAAAGAAATAAAAAAACAGTCAGCATAATATTTGAGTGCTGACTGTTTTGCCTTACATTATTTTAGTGAGATGTTAAACGTTTGTGGCTCTTTTACAACATCTTGTGTTTCTGAATCTCCTGCAAGTAAATCATCAGTTGTAAACTGAATATCCTTTACCTTGTCTTTTCCATCGTCAAGTATTAAACCAATAATACCATCTCTTGTTTCACCAGGCTTATAGTCTTCTCTTGATACATTTTTTGTACCAACTAACGTATCTTCGTCATATAAAAAGTTTTGAGTGGCTACTTTAAAATGTTGCTTACCATTAATCATAACATCATTCATAGAGAAAAATTGCATATTTTTATTTCCGGTATTCTCCACTTTATATGTAATCTCAACGTAACGAATTGTATTACTAATCTCTGTTCCACTTAGCGATGCATATAATTCTGCATCTTCTTGGCTTACTTTATCCCCTAATCTCCGTTTTACTTCTTCAGGGGTTAGTGCCGTGTATACTTTCAATGTTTTTTTTGCCTTTTCACTCATCTGTGATAAAGAAATTACTTTCACATCTTGTACGTGAATTTTCATTGGCGCTACTTCAAATGTTTGATTCACAGAATGCATCTGCTCTAACTTAAAAGTACCCCATCCTGTTTCTTTCACTTTTTGTCCTACTTTTTTCAGCTCACGCCCACCATATTCTTTTGTTTCAGGAATAGATTCTTTCTTCTTCGGTTCAGCTTTCTTTTCTTCTTGATGGAAGCAACCACTTAACATAAGAAGAAAACTACATAAAACAAAAATACTTTTCCATGCTTTCATCATTTCATTTCTCCTAACGCTATCATTCATGAATATAAAATTAGTCCCTGGCTTTGTAAACTATAGAAACAATGACAAGTCCACAAAATGAACTTGTCAGTCCAGATACTATTATACCTCCAATTTGGAAAATATGAAAATAGGGATCTAGGAACGCGTGCACGATAAATATAATAGTTGCTACAACAATTACTGAAACCCAATACTTTCTTTTTTCCGAAGCTAAAATAAGATCTTTACCCATTTCATTTCTATACTTCCATAAAACGTATACTAATAGTAGAACACCAATACATGTACTTCCATGTTGCATATATTTATAAACAGAGATACCGTACCATTCTCTTTGTAATAATGGTATTTTCATAACGAAATAGCCTGTCTTATGAGTGAATGCATCCCAAACAACATGCGTGAGCATACCGAATAATGCAGAATAGCAAAATACAAAGAATTCTTTCCAGGTATGTAGCCCCCACCTCTCATCTATTGCATATGAATAATAACCAGCAAACGGTTTAGGTAAATGCGTTATAAACGGCTTTTTTAAAATGTAGTGATATATGTATGCGAGTAGAAATACAAGCGGTAAATTTAAATATAAGAACCCGAGCCATTTATGGCCAATAACACCATACGGTCTAAAGTGTAAAAAATATTCAAAGTCAGGCGCCATACTACCTAATATAAGAGCCGTTACTGAAATATGTTTAGAATGCTTTTTCGCAAAAGGAAGAACTGCTGCTGGATGTGCAAATGTAAACGGCATACTTTAACTCCTTCTCACATTTTCAATAGAATACCATATATCATAACGAGAGAATGGATCTTCATGCAATATTTATTTTCACATTGGAATATGATAGTTTAAATGATATAATCCACATAAAATATTCAGAAAATAAGGAAGGAATTCAGGTGTCATTAACACTTGTATTTGCCGCCTTTTTAGAATCAAAATCCGTTATGAATTGAGGTTTATATATTGATTGACGTACCCTTTTTACAAAATGTTACATTAAAAAAAGAAAATATCCCTAGTTTTTCCGCATATCCTTACTGCTTACCTGCTATCCGAACATTACAATCACTAGTTTTTCATCCAAATGTAACATTCATTATTGGAGAAAATGGAACGGGTAAATCAACATTACTTGAAGGAATTGCAATTGCGTTAGGCTTTAATGCAGAAGGTGGAACGAAGAATTTCCGCTTTAGCACTAACGATTCACATTCATCTTTACATGAATACCTTCGAATTTCCAAAAGTTTCAATACACCAAACGACGGTTTCTTTCTTCGCGCTGAATCATTTTATAACGTTGCTTCTTATATTGATGAAATAGATGCTATAAAATCTTACGGCGGCGTTTCACTACACGAACAATCTCACGGCGAATCATTCTTTTCCTTATTTATGAACCGTTTTTCAGGACAAGGTTTATACATTTTAGATGAGCCTGAGGCAGCTTTATCACCAATGAGACAACTTTCCATGCTTATTCGAATGCATGAGCTAGTGGAACAAGGTTCACAATTTGTTATTGCGACGCATTCTCCTATTTTAATGGCCTACCCTGAATCCACTATATATTCTTTAACACAAGAAGGGATTCACGAATCCACATTAGAAGAAACTGTGCATTACCAAACGACGAAACTTTTCTTTGAAAATCGTGATCGATTATTTCATCATCTATTTGAGTCGTAAAAAAAGAAGCAGCAATAGCTGCTTCTTTTTTATAGTGCTTCTATAAATAAGGCAACCCCGATACCGCCACCGACGCATAAAGAGGCAATTCCTTTTTCTAACCCACGTCTTTTTAATTCGTGAATTAAACTTACTGTAATACGAGCCCCTGTACAACCAATTGGATGCCCAAGTCCTACGCCACTACCGTTTACGTTCACTTTTTCACGGTCTAAGCCTAACTCTTTCTCTACAGCTAAATATTGAGCCGCGAAAGCTTCATTAATTTCAAGTAAATCTGCATCTTCCAATGACCAATCTACTTTTTCTAAACCTTTACGAATTGCTGGTGCTGGTCCAATACCCATAATTTTCGGGTCTACTCCAGCTACTGAATATCCAACAATTCTAGCTAACGGTTGTAAGCCTTTTTCTTTCGCTTTTTCTTCGCTCATTAATACTAGAACTGCACTTCCGTCATTCAGGCCAGATGCATTACCTGCAGTTACAGACCCATCTTTACGGAATGCTGGTTTTAACCCTGCTAATTTTTCCGCTGTAATATCTGCACGTGGATGCTCATCCTTCGAAAATACTACTTCTTTTCTACGTTCTTTTATTGTAATAGGAACAATTTGATCGTCAAAGTGTCCAGACTCGATTGCCTTCAGTGCCAATGTATGACTGCGAAGAGCAACTTCATCTTGTTCCTCTCTTGTAATTTCATATTGTTCAACTAAATTTTCCGCTGTTTCACCCATCATAATATGGTGAATCGGATCTTCTAACACTTCCCACACCGTATCACGAATTTCTCCGTGCTGTAGACGTTGTCCCCAGCGGTGCTGTTTCAATGCATAAGGGCTCGAACTCATCGCTTCTACTCCACCTGCAACAACAACATCACTTACACCTAATTGGATTTGCATTGCAGCTGACATAATTGCTTGCATACCTGAAGAACATTGACGTTGGATTGTATATCCCGTAACTGTGTCAGGAAATCCTGCCGCTAATGCAGCTGTTCTCGCTGTATTTGCTTCATCAGTTCTTTGAATACAATGACCTAAAATTACTTCATCAACTTCATGTGGTTCTACCCCGCCTCGTTTTACAGCTTCCTGAAGTACAGGAACAGCTAATTCTACTGGCGTTACATTTTTTAGCGCTCCTCCAAAAGTTCCAATTGGCGAACGAACTGCAGCTGTAATAACAACATTATGCATTTTGTACTTGCCCCTCTCTTATGTACCCTAGTAAGTTTTTAGGTGAAATTCCATAAGATGTATATCTATAACTATCATACTATAAACATACTAAAAAATCAAAATATTTAATATAATAAAAATAGAAGGAATTAACCTTCTATTCTGTCAGTGCATATAAAAACTTTTGCAAAATTTTCTCTGTCGTTTCATTCAATTTTGGCAACTTATCTACTGGAAAATATTGAAGTTTCAACCCTTCATGATCGAGCTTTAATTCCCCGCTCACATGATGTGCCTGATACAGATGAATGACATTGAAAATTTCATCGCCATTCGGATAACGGAAATATACTTCTTTTCCTGATAGAACACCAAGAAATTGCATTATTTTTGCAGTTAACCCCGTTTCCTCAAATAACTCTCTACGTGCCGTTTCTTCTGTCGTTTCACCCAGTTCCATCGCCCCGCCAGGTACACCCCAATCATATGTATCTGAACGATATTGAAGCAATACTTCTTGTTTATCATTTAATATAATGATTGCTGATCCTACGAGAATAAGCGGTCTTGTACCAACGACTTTTCGTAACTCTTCAATATACCCCATATGTAAATTCCCCTTTCCCTAACCTCCCTTATCATAACAAAATTTCTCTCTTTTTGTTCATGTAATTTTAAAGAAAAAAAGGAAGCTTTCGCCTCCGTTTTTTCATCTTTATTTCTTAAAACTTTCATATTTTACAGCTTCAAAAGCTTCCTCAATTTCATCATTACGATAATGGACATATGTAAAACGACCCAATTCTACTAATCTTGCTATTTCCTGTAACGCTTTATGCTGCTCATATGTTTCTTTCAGCTTAATATGTACATAAAACTTCATTAAAGGATGTTCATATAAAGGTTCTCCCACCTCTACATATACATCTTCAACCCCTTGTACAACTCTTACATAACTCGCAAATTGATAAAGTGCTTCTCTGTCTGAAACGATTTTTAATGTATACATATATTCTCCCCCTTTCCTTTACTATATCAAAAAGACGACCATACCATGTTATAGAACTATGAAATTTTTTCGACTTGTCATCTATATATTCAATAAAGAAGGCGTTTATCCATACATGACATCTTTTCCCCACATATATTATAGGAAGAACTTTTTTTCATTTGAGGTGTTCCTTATGGATCCATACGTCAATATATGTATTTGCATTACTCCCGGCGCCGATATTTCTGATGACCGCATCGCAAAAGATTTAGCTGTTGCAGAATCAATTTGGCACCCCATTACATTTCAAATTCAAGAAGTAATTGTATTAAATGAACTTTTCCGTTTTTTTGACCGTGAAATCAGTTATAAAAATTCCATTCAAAGTCAAGAAAAGTTGGCATCCTTTTTCCAAACATGTGTAAATGAAGCTCCTGAATGCGACCTTTATATTTGTTATATTGGCAGTGATTATTTCAAAGAAACAGCAGTAATTGCCTGCGCTTATTCTTTAGCAAAACAACAGCAACTTACTGGCTATATCGTTTTAACAAATTCGGCTGCCCCTATGAAAAATATATATACGCTCGCTCACGAAATCGGTCATATTTTATTTACAAGACGTATTCATGGAAAACTTACTCATGCAGATCCTCATTCTCCAACCGGGTCGGAGCACCACCCTTCTCCAACAAATCTTATGTATCCGATAGTCCCTCGTCCAGAAAACGTTCATATTCATTCCTTATTAACAGCAGAACAAAAAGCGCTCTCTTTACAAAGCTCTTTATTACAAAGAAAAAAACAGTAACCCTCATGTTACTGTTTAAAACAACTTATTCCAATCAACAAAACAAATCCCGGCTGCTAGAAATAAAAATAGACAACTAAATGTAAATGTAATCCCTCTAAAAATCCCTATATAATATTTCTTTGGAAATAATTTTTGGTATATCCAGAGCAGCCCTTTTCCAATAAAACCGAAGAACAAAACATATCCAGATGTATAATCTATTACAGTATTAAAATAGCCAACATGTATCCTTTTTATAAAAGAGGTATAGTTAGGTTAACCTTAGAAAACTACTACTCAATTTACCTATAAATAATACTGTCTCTCTTTTTATTCTTATACTTTCCTTTTTTCTAATTTTATATGAATTTTCAAAAGCATGTAAATAACAATGAAAAGAATTATTTGTTGTACATACATTCCAATAATACTTGATACACCTATCATTACAAATACATATTCTAATACAATTGGAACCAGTAAATATGACAGAGTAAACCAACCACCAAATTTAATATTGGTAACAGCCGCTAAAAGAACTACTATACCAACAAGAATGAAGCTTTCTGTACTAGTAAATTTAATAAATGTTGTACCATAAAAATTATTTAATAATGCAATACTAAAAATTAATAAAAACCATATCGCACCGCTTATATACATAATTAAAAACTCAGTTCTTTTATGCTTAAATGATGCTGTTCTCATCCCCCATATTAATACAGTAATTCCTACAAAAATCATAATCGGATAGCCAATTAACTCAATTAAAGAATAAGACAAACGATGGTCGGCTGCACTAAAGAATACGCTCTTCATCATCGTGAAAGCCAATAAATTTACAATAAAGTAAAGTAATAATTTATAATTACCTTTTCTATCTATATCCATCTCTTTTGCAAGTTGATTAGCATATTCTTTTGGAGCATGACCGAATATATCACTTACCGTCTTACCTTTCTTCTCACCTTCTATTAAATGTAGTTCTGCATCTTCTATAAAAGAAATAATATCATCTTCTCTAATGCCCTTCGTTCGTAAATAACCTTTGGTATCCTCTAAAAACTTTTGTCCTTCATTCGATAGCACTTTTATCCCCCCTTTATTTAACCATTTCTCTTCTATTCGTCTTCATCATAATTTCAAGGAAGATTAAAATAAACAAACTTCCGTATAAACATATAATTTGAAATAACATTGGCACGAGATCTTCTGATGTAAATGTTTTAAATAGTAACATAATCGAAAGTGGAATAATTAAATATAAGTTTTTAAACCATCCATCAAAATACATATTTACCGCTACTGTAATGATAAAAATACCACCAGCCAATAAATAACTTTGCATTTGATTGAATATAAACATTTTTGTAGGATATATCACATCTAGTACCATAATGACTCCCATTAAAAACATTGGCGCTATCATTACTAAAAACCACATAGAAAACCACGTTTTTGAAAAACTTGTTACAAAAGTCATTTTGCGAAGTAGAAAATTAGGACCTATAACAACTAAAATAAATGAAAAACTATAACCGATACACTGAATAAGTGAAATCTGTAACATTCCATGGTTCACTATTAAGATAGAAGCAATAATCCAAAACGATACGATATTCATTACTGTAAAACCAATTTGCTTACACGTTTCCTGTCTATCCCTTTCCATCACTTTTACAAGTTCATTTGCATATTCTTTCGGTGAGCTTCCGAAAATATCTTCTACACTCTTCCCCTCACTCGCCATTGTAAAACCATACTTCGCTAGCTTTTCACTCATTTCATAACCGTATATTTCGCCTTCAGAAATAATAGCAAGTAAGCATCCTTCTAAAATCCCTTTCAGCATTTGACTTGTCGACATAATTCAAATCCTCCTAACAATATTTTTTTCCAAATGTTTGCAGGAATTTCATTATAGCTTCTCTAAATAGAGCACTATGAAAACTTTATTATGAAGGGATGTTTTTCATCATGGTTACAAATCGAGTTGTCTTTTTAACAGGTGCTGCAAGTGGTATTGGTTATGAAATGGGAAAGGCTTTTGCAAAAGAAGGTGCAAAAGTTGTGATTACCGATCGACTTGAAGAACGTGCAAAAGAAGCTGCTGAACAATTACAAAATGAAGGTTTTCAAGCTATCGGTTTAAAATGTGACGTTACATCTGAAGAGGAAATTACAGCAGCAATTTCTCAAACAGTTGATCATTTCGGTTCATTACATATATTAATTAACAACGCAGGAATGCAACACGTTTCACCCATTGAAGACTTTCCAACTGAAAAGTTCGAGCTACTAATTCAAATTATGCAAATTGCTCCGTTTATCGCAATTAAGCATGCCTTTCCGATTATGAAACAACAAAAATATGGTCGTATTATTAATGTCGCTTCTATTAACGGCCTTGTCGGATTTGCTGGAAAAGCTGCCTACAATAGTGCAAAACATGGCGTAATTGGATTAACAAAAGTTGCTGCTTTAGAAGGTGCTACGCATGGTATTACTGTTAATGCCCTTTGCCCTGGTTATGTCGATACCCCTCTTGTACGTAATCAACTACAAGACTTAGCTACTACACGAAATGTACCACTTGAAAATGTTTTAGAAGATGTTATTTATCCACTCGTCCCACAAAAGCGCTTATTACAAGTACAAGAAATCGCTGATTATGCGATGTTTTTAGCGAGTGAAAAAGCTAAAGGTATAACGGGACAAGCTGTTGTTATAGATGGTGGTTATACCGCTCAATAAAAATAAAGTTTGCTCAAGAAGAGCAAACTTTATTTTTATTCCCGAGGATCTTCGTACTTTAGTAATTGCCGCGGGAGCTTCTCAATTGCAACAATTACCCCCTCTAGTTTACTTTCAATACGGTGGAGTAAATATAATGTTACAACAATCGGAAACCCTACATTACCTATCATCTTGATCCACTCTTCCATCCTCTTCCCCTCCTTTCATTATATAAGTAAGAGAAAACACTGCATTTAGGCATAAAAAAACAAGCTATTATGTACTAGCTTGTTTTTCAAATAATGATGCAATTTCTCGTTTATAGTCCCCGCGTATAATACCTTTCTCAGTAATAATTCCTGTAATTAATTCATTCGGCGTTATGTCAAATGCTGGATTATAAACATCCGTTCCAATTGGTGCTACTTGTTTTCCAAAGATTTTCGTAACTTCTGTTTCATCTCTTTCTTCAATAATAATTTCAGCTCCAGTTTCTTTCGTAACATCAAATGTTGACAGTGGAGCAGCAACGTAAAATGGGATATTAAAGTGCTTTGCTAAAATAGCTAAATTCATTGTCCCTATTTTATTTGCCGTATCTCCATTTGCGACAATTCGATCCGCCCCTACAATAATTGCATTTATTTCTTTCGTTTGAATAGCATGAGCTGCAGTATTATCTGTAATAAGGGTCACATCAATATTTGCTTGCTTCAATTCCCAGGTCGTTAAGCGACCACCTTGTAAAACTGGTCTCGTTTCACACGCATATGCATGTAAACGCACACCTTTCTCTTTTCCAATATAAAAGGGAGCTAATGCAGTTCCATATCTGGCAGTTGCGATACTTCCAGCGTTACAGATTGTTAAAATATTATCGCCATCTTTAAAACATGTTAACGCATATTCCCCAATATTTCGGCACACCTCTTCATCTTCCTGCTGAATGCGAAGCGCTTCTTCTTCTAATGTTTTTTGTGCTTCTTTTATTGTAGTAATCTCTCGAATAGATTCTCTCATACGATCAATTGCCCAAAATAAATTTACTGCTGTCGGGCGTGACGTTCCTAAATAATTACAATCTCTATTAAACTTCTTTTGAAATTCTTCAATATGTACAGTGTTATATTTTTTTGATGCAAGCGCCAAGCCAAATGCAGCTACAATTCCAATTGCAGGCGCTCCTCGTACTTCTAACATTACGATGCTTTTCCAAACCTCTTCAATAGTCGTCAATGTTTTGTATTCTGTGCTATGCGGCAATTTCGTTTGATTTAATACCGCAATTGCATCACCTTTCCAGCTTACAGATCTCGGAACAGTAACAATTGTACTCACGCTTTTACGCCCCCTGAAACTGTCTGTTGAAATAATGTTCGAAACAGTTGAATATCAGCACTTTTAGATTCATATTTTATTAGTTCTTTACCTAAGGATAGCGCTTGTTTCTTAGCTTGAATTCTTGTTTCTTTATTTTCTATTTCATCTAAATCTGCTACATGAGCTAAACCAATTGTTCTACGAATCAGTTCACATCCGGCAAATCCAACTGCATCAGTAAAGATATTTTGCAAAATAATTGGTAACCATTGTTTTTCTTTCGTATATGCTTCTACACCTTCTCCAATCCATAACTTTGTAAAAGTTTCTACAAAATAACTCCACGTCTTTTCTATATGGAAAAATAGTACACTTCTTTTTTCTTCTTCTCTAGATAAAGCATTTAATAATAGATTTGCAATAAATTGACCTATGTCAAATCCAAATGGGCCATATGTCGCAAATTCTGGATCAATCACTTTCGTTTCAGAAGGTGACGAAAAAATACTACCAGTATGTAAATCACCATGAATAAGAGTTTCTTTTCTTGTTAAGAACTTATATTTATATTGTGCTACTTTTAGTTTTAAAGTTTTATCACTCCAAAGTTCATCAACCACGAGCTGTAAATCTGGCTCATAATCATTTGTATCATAATGTCCAAACGGATCTGTAAACACTAAATCCTCTGTAATTTTACAAAGGTCCGGATTTACAAAGGTACCTTCTAGTACCCTCTTCTCTTCTGACTGTAAACCAAAATCTGAAGTATAAAATAAAACATGTGCTAGAAAACGGCCGATATGCTGGGATAAAAGCGGATATTCTTCTCCGTCTATTAATCCTTTTCTTGTAATTGTTAGTCTTGATAAGTCTTCTATTACCGTTATCGCTAACTCTTCATCATGACTGTACACTACTGGAACATAATCCGGTACATACTGCGCAAAAATTTGTAATGCCTTGCTTTCAATCGTTGCTCTTTTTATAGACAATGGCCAGCTTTCACCAACTACTTTCGCATAAGGCAGTGCTTGTTTTATTATAATTGATTTCTCTCCATCATCTAATTTGAACACGTAATTTAAGTTTCCGTCTCCAATTTCATGACAAACGACATTTGCCTTCGCTTCAAAATAGCCATGATCTTTCGCATATTGTACAGCTGTTATTTCTGTTAATGAATAATATCCCATCGTCTTCTCCCCCTTTTTAAATTCAGAGGTTTTTCTAACATAGAAAAACCTCTTTCCACTAAGAAAGAGGTTTGAAGTTTATCTTCTCCCCTCTTATCTGCCAGAAAGTTTTACTTTCTGCTGGAATTAGCACCGTGCCTTTTGGCGTAATAAACGCCCCATTTCACAATGGTATTACGGTCGGTTGCTGGGCTTCATCGGGCCAAATCCCTCCACCTGCTCTTGATAAGAGTTGTATAATTTTTTGAATTTTTAACTTTATGTTGAAGACTATACCAAGAATAAAAATCACTTGTCAACATTTTATTTGTATAATTCTGGACGGCGATCCGCAAAAACTGGAATTCCTTTACGTACTTCTTTAATTTTCTCGAATTCAAGCTCTCCAAATAAAATTGATTCCTCTTCATTCGCCTCTACTACAACTTCACCCCAAGGGTCCACAATTAAAGAATGACCCGCAAATACATTATTTGGATCCTTTCCTGCTCTATTACACGCAACAACATAACACTGATTTTCAACTGCTCTTGCTTGCAATAGCAAACGCCAATGTGCTAAACGAACTAATGGCCATTCTGCTACAACAAATAATACTTTTGCCCCTTTAGCAGTATGGACACGCATCCACTCTGGAAAACGAATATCATAACAAATTGTTCCAGCGCATTCGACATCATCTAGCTTAAATTCGCCCGTACCATTACCGGCTATTAAATATTTATGTTCATCCATAAGCTGAAATAAATGTACTTTACTATATTCGTTGACTAGCTGTCCTTCATTATTTACAACATACATCGTATTTGTAACGCCTTGCTCTGTTTGCTTTGCTATAGAACCACCAACAATATGTATATCATATTGCTTCGCCCATTCTATTAACTTTTCTTTCGTTTCCACTCCATCCCTATCTGCAATTTCAGAAAGTCTCGTTAAATCATATCCTGTTGTCCATAGTTCTGGTAAGACGATAACATCTGGCCTTTCCTTCATAGCTTCGCTTATTTTATTTTTAGCATTCTCAATATTTTTTTCTACATCTCCAAAAACAATATCCATTTGAATACATGCGACTTTCATTTTTTCAGCCCCATTCTTATTTTTTCCTTTACAAAATACTGGAAAGATTATATCATTTGTCACTAGAATTGTAACAACTTTCAAAAGAGGTGGAAAGTATGAAATTATTTCAACCTTCTGAGATAGTAACATCATTGCCAACACAATTTTTCGCTTCACTTGTTGCAAAAGTTAACAAAGTCGTTGCAGCTGGTCACGATGTTATTAATCTAGGTCAAGGTAATCCAGATCAACCAACACCGCAGCATATCGTAAAAGCTTTACAAGATGCTGCCGAAAAGACCATTCATCATAAATATCCGCCATTTCGCGGACATGAAAGCTTAAAGGAAGCCGTGGCTACATTCTATAAACGTGAATACGGCGTCGAATTAAACCCCAAAACTGAAGTTGCTATTTTGTTTGGCGGGAAGGCTGGACTAGTAGAATTACCGATTTGTTTTACAAATCCTGGTGATACGATTCTCGTTCCGGATCCAGGTTATCCAGATTATTTATCCGGGGTTGCTTTAGCAAAAGCACACTTTGAAACAATGCCGCTTATTGCAGAAAATAACTTTTTACCAGATTATACGAACATTGATGACTCTATTGCAGAGCGTGCAAAATTAATGTTTTTAAACTATCCAAATAATCCTACCGGTGCTACTGCATCAAAAGATTTTTTTGATGCAACCATTCACTTTGCTAATAAACACAATATATTAGTTGTTCACGATTTTGCTTATGGCGCTATCGGATTTGATGGTCAAAAACCTGTTAGTTTCTTGCAAGCAGATGGTGCGAAAGATATAGGAATTGAAATTTACACATTATCAAAAACTTTCAATATGGCTGGCTGGCGCATCGCTTTTGCTGTAGGGAATGAAAGTGTGATTGAAACAATTAACCTATTACAAGATCATATGTATGTTAGTATATTCGGTGCAGTTCAAGATGCTGCTCGAGAAGCGCTATTAAGTTCACAGTCTTGCGTAATAGACCTTGTAAATAGTTACGAATCTCGAAGAAACGCTCTTATTTCAGCCTGTCACTCAATTGGTTGGAATGTAGACATTCCAAAAGGATCATTCTTTGCATGGCTTCCCGTTCCAAAAGGATATACCTCTGAGCAATTTTCTGATATTTTACTAGAAAAAGCACATGTCGCAGTTGCTCCTGGTGTTGGATTTGGTAAGCATGGGGAAGGGTATGTCCGTGTTGGTCTCTTGCATGCAGAAGATAGATTACGAGAAGCCATTAATCGAATTGATAAATTAAATTTTTTCAAAAAGTAATTGACAACACGAAAAATATCTGACAAAATTCAGTTATCTTAAAAATTTAAACATTTCTAAATACTTCTTATCAAGAGCAGGTGGAGGGACGAGCCCGACGAAACCCGGCAACCGATCTACAATGTAGACACGGTGCTAATTCTCGCAGCATTACGCTGACAGATAAGGAGCTGGTTGTAAAAAAACCTCTCCTTAGCTGAGAGGTTTTTTTATTTAACTAGGAGGTTATAACAATGAGCGGAATTATAGCGACGTATTTAATCCATGATGATTCACATAACTTAGAAAAAAAAGCTGAGCAAATTGCACTCGGTTTAACAATTGGCTCTTGGACTCATTTGCCACACTTATTGCAAGAACAATTAAAGCAGCATAAAGGCAACGTCATTCATGTTGAGGAATTAGCTGAACATGAATATACCAATTCGTATTTACGTAAAAAAGTAAAACGCGGAATTATTAAAATCGAATATCCGCTATTAAACTTCAGTCCAGATTTACCAGCGATTTTAACGACTACATTTGGAAAGCTATCACTTGATGGCGAAGTAAAACTAATTGACTTAACTTTTTCAGACGAGTTAAAAAAACATTTTCCTGGTCCAAAATTCGGGATAGATGGTATTCGAAATCTTTTACAAGTGCATGATCGTCCCCTTTTAATGAGTATTTTTAAAGGAATGATTGGACGAAACATTGGGTATTTAAAAACGCAATTACGCGATCAAGCAATTGGTGGTGTAGATATAGTAAAAGATGATGAAATATTATTTGAAAATGCATTAACACCACTTACGAAACGCATTGTATCTGGAAAAGAAGTTTTACAATCTGTCTACGAAACATACGGTCATAAAACGTTATATGCCTTAAATTTAACAGGACGAACTTTTGATTTAAAAGAAAATGCTAAACGTGCAGTGCAAGCTGGAGCTGATATTCTATTATTTAACGTATTTGCTTACGGACTAGATGTACTACAATCACTTGCAGAAGATGATGAAATCCCAGTTCCTATTATGGCACATCCTGCTGTAAGTGGTGCTTATTCAGCATCCAAGTTATATGGAGTTTCATCACCATTATTACTTGGAAAGCTACTACGTTATGCTGGGGCTGACTTTTCATTATTCCCATCTCCATACGGAAGTGTTGCGCTAGAAAAAGAGGAGGCTCTTGCTATCTCAAAATATTTAACTGAAGACGATGCATTTTTCAAGAAGAGCTTTTCTGTTCCGTCTGCTGGTATTCATCCTGGTTTCGTTCCCTTTATTGTACGAGATTTCGGTAAAGATGTTGTTATTAATGCTGGCGGCGGGATACACGGACATCCAAATGGAGCGCAAGGCGGCGGTAAAGCTTTCCGTACTGCAATTGATGCTACTTTGCAAAATAAACCACTCCATGAAGTAGACGACATAAATTTGCATAGTGCACTACAAATATGGGGAAATCCCTCTTATGAGGTGAAATTATGAGTATTCAAGTATTTTGTGATTTCGATGGCACGATTACAAATAATGATAACATTATGTCCATTATGGAAAAATTCGCACCACCAGAAGCCGAAGAAGTAAAGAATAAAATTTTATCACAAGAACTATCCATTCAAGAAGGTGTTTCTCGATTATTTCAATTAATACCTACTAATCTGCACGATGATATTATTCAATTTTTAATAGAAACTGCTGAAATCCGTAGTGGTTTTCATGAGTTTATACAATTCGTAAAGGAAAATAACATTTCTTTTTACGTGATATCAGGTGGAATGGATTTCTTCGTCTATCCACTCTTACAAGGAATCATTCCAAAAGAGCAAATTTATTGTAATGAAACAGACTTTTCAGCAGAGTTTATTACAGTTAAATGGCCTCATTCTTGTGATGATCATTGTCATAATCATTGCGGATTATGTAAATCATCATTAATCCGTAAATTAAGTGATACAAATGACTTTCATATTGTAATTGGAGATTCTATTACTGATTTACAAGCCGCGAAACAAGCTGATAAAGTATTCGCTCGCGATTTTCTTATTACAAAGTGTGAAGAAAATCATATTGCTTATACACCGTTTGAAACGTTTCAAGATGTGCAAGCTGAATTAAAACTTTTGTTGGAGGTGAAGGCATGAAACAACTTTTTCGTCAATGGTATGACTTAAGCGAGTTAAAAAAAGAGTTAACAACACGAAATTGGTTTCCAGCAACAAGTGGTAATATTTCTATAAAGGTTAGCCATGAACCACTTACTTTTCTTATTACAGCAAGCGGTAAAGATAAAACAAAAACCACTCCAGATGATTTTCTATTAGTAGATCATGTAGGAGTTCCCGTTTTAGAGACTGAATTACGCCCTTCAGCAGAAACAATATTGCATACACACATTTATAACAATACGAATGCCGGGTGCGTACTTCATGTTCATACAACTGATAATAATGTCATCACAAATTTATATAGTGATGCAGTCACCCTTCAAAATCAAGAAATTATTAAAGCACTCGATATTTGGGAAGAAGGTGCAACAATTCAAATTCCTATTATTGAAAACCATGCCCATATCCCAACGCTTGGAGAAAACTTCCGAAAGCATATACAAGGAGATTCGGGTGCAGTATTAATCCGTAACCACGGTATTACTGTATGGGGCCGAGATAGCTTTGATGCAAAGAAGAGATTAGAAGCTTATGAGTTTTTATTCCAATTTCATATAAAACTATTATCAATTCAAGGAGGCGTTTCTAATGGCGCAAATTCGTATTCATGAAGTAAATACTCGTATTGAAAATGAAGTGGAAGTATCTAAATTTCTACAAGAGGAAGGCGTTTTATATGAGAAATGGAATATTTCTAAACTTCCTACTCATTTAAATGAAAATTATTCGTTAACAGATGAAAACAAAGCTGAAATATTAGCTGTGTTTTCAAAAGAAATCGCTGATGTTTCAGCACGCCGTGGTTATACAGCACATGATGTAATTTCACTTTCAAATAGCACCCCTAACCTTGACGAATTATTAATTAATTTCCAAAAGGAACACCATCATACAGATGACGAAGTTCGCTTTATCGTCAGTGGTCATGGCATTTTCGCTATTGAAGGTAAAGATGGGAAATTCTTTGATGTTGAACTTGAGCCAGGCGATTTAATATCTGTTCCTGAAAATGCAAGACATTATTTTACCTTGCAAGATGATCGCCAAGTTGTAGCTATTCGTATTTTTGTGACAACTGAAGGCTGGGTTCCAATCTATTAAGGTAGTTAGTTGAATAAAAGGACTTGGACCCCCTTTTCCAAACTTTTATTCACTCTACATATATACATCCTCCTATGGAACAGGCTTATTTCATTTTGAAATAAGCCTGATTTTTTATTTACTTGAAAGTACTATTTCATCACAAATTTAACATCTTGATTTTTCAAGTGCATTTTTCGAACATTTTTTGAACATTTATTGAATTTTTTCTGAAAATTCTGTTTTATATGTGATATACTACAATTAACTAAGAAGGAAAATAATATCGCAAACAGAGGGGGATAATCATGAGCTTACTTATCGCACTTATACTTGGAGTTACATGTGGAGCATTTCCTGTTATTTTAGGAGCTATTATGGAAGAGTTAGAAATTGGTGTTTTAGGATTTGTCGCATCTTGTGTAAGCGCTTTATTATTTGGTTTATTCGGCGCTATTCCTGTTTCAATTCTGTGTGCTTTTTATATAATACGCCATGCTCGTACAAAACAATTTGGCCCTAATCACATCGCACAAATTATCCCGTTCCCGGTTGAACGATGCCGCCGGGCTTCTAACTTATAATTATAAAAATTAAAGATGACTAAATAAATAAAAGTCCTCATTTGAGGACTTTTATTTATTTTCTTCTAGAAATTGAAACAATTCTTGTAGATGTAGGGCATCTTCACCATAGCTAATAGATACATAAAATATGCCGTCAATCTCAGCTTGCATATAAAGATCCACTCCATCACGATCATATTTCAATGCTAAATAAAACTCCATTTCTTCTAACATCTTTTTTGAGGTTCGAATTACATAATGCCCCTTCTCATCTCTTCCATATTCAAATTCTGGTTCAAAATCATATTTTTGTTTAAAAGCTTCTTTTTGTCTTTCATTAATTTGCATACAAGTAGCTCGCTGTACAGTATCAATCATCTCATCAAACTTTTGAAGGTCCACCTCGTTTACCCCCTTATATATTTTTTATATAATACTTGTGTTCCACTATTTTCTTCGCCATCCTTAATTAACTCTTCATACAATTCTTTCGCCAAACTTAAGCCTGGGACTGGTAATTGTAATTTTTCTGCTTCCTCTAAAGCAATTTTCATATCTTTCATAAAATGCTTTACATAAAATCCTGGCTCAAAGTCTCCTTTTAACATTCGAGGAGCTAAATTACTTAATGACCAGCTACCTGCTGCTCCTGTTGAAATACTCTCTAACACTTTATCTGGATTCAGTCCAGCCTTCTTCGCGTAAGCAACAGCTTCACATACTCCAATCATATTGGAAGCAATGGCAATTTGATTGCACATTTTTGTATGTTGTCCACTCCCAGCTGGTCCTTGTAATTGAATGTTTGTTCCTAACTTTTCAAGTAAAGGTAAGCATCTATCATATATTTCTTTCTCTCCACCTACCATAATTGCGAGTTTTGCTTCTTTCGCGCCAACATCTCCTCCTGAGACAGGTGCATCTAACGTATATATTTTTTTGCTTTTTGCAACTTCATTAATACGTTTTGCTAAAGTAGGTGTAGATGTCGTAAAGTCAATTGCTATCGTACCTTCTTTTGCATGTTCTATAATTCCTTCTATACCAAAATACACTTCTTCTACATCATGTGGATATCCAACCATTGTCATTACAATATCAACTTGCTTCACTAACTCTTTTGGCGTATTACACCAATTTGCACCAGCTTGCACTAAAGAATCTGTTTTTGCTTTCGTTCTATTATATACATATACTTTATGACCATCTTGCATTAAGTGATAAACCATACTTTTTCCCATTACGCCAATACCAATGAAACCTATTGATACAGTTTTATGTTCCATTTTCTCATCCCCTTTGTTCTAATAAATCATTTACCATCTTTCGGAACTCTTTATTAAAGTCATCATCCATACTATTTTTCACATTTGAAAATAACATAACAAAAATTCCTTTTTCTTTATTAAAATTATTGAAAGTGTTCCAACCAGATAACACACCATGATTATGAAAATAATCTGGATATATATAAAAACTAAATGCATATTTCCGTTCTGCTGAAGGCGAAAACATTGCTTGTATACTTTGTTCAGAAAGAAGTTTTCCATTTATAATTGCTTCGTCTAACTTCTTCATATCTCCAACTGTCGTATACATCTCACCACAACCATATAGCCAATCCATGCCTAACTTCTGCGCTGGTACAAGCTCTTTATCTTTTTTCACATAACCCTTTGCAAAATTTTTATCTCCAGGTACCATATTTCCCATACCGGATTCATGCATATCTGCTTTTATAAATATGTTTTCTTTTATGTAATCTCCTAAAGGTTTTTTGGAGATATGTTCTATTATATAAGCAAGAACCATATAATTATAATCTGTATATCTCCAACCTGTTCCTGCAGGAAATTCTAAATTTTGACGTCCAATCCAATTAATTAACTGTAAACGGGAAGCAGCATTCACATTTCCTTTCGCATGTTCAGGTAAACCAGAGGTATGCGTTAATAAATGATATAGCGTAATATTTTTATTCTCCGGAAATGAAGGAATATATTTATTTACATTATCTTGAATATTCAATTTACCTTGTTCTTGCAACTGTAAAATAGATGTGGCAACAACTGTTTTCGTAATAGAACCGATACGATATTTTGTTTGAGGCGTATTTTCTATTTTATTTTGAACATCAGCATACCCATATCCTTTATTCAATATAACATGCTCTTTATCTGTTACCAAAACTGTTCCATTAAATTGCTTTCCGACTAAATATTGATCTAATTTTTGAGATATGCTAGCATAATCAATTTGTTGCTCTTCTTTTTCTTCTATATTCCCTTGTACTTCCGATTCAATAGTAGGATTCACTTTAGTTGTTAATACAGTGTTTTCCTTTATATTGGGGCTAACAAGAAAATAGTATACTCCGCCGCCAACTATAGCAGACAGTGAAGCCATCACCATTACTTTTTTTATCATATTGATCCTCCATAATTCCTTCGCTAAAAATTATCCCCCCTATTCTATTATCAAACAATAAAAAAAAATCGCAACAATTTGTTGCGAAAAATTACATTTTTTCTTTTCTATACACACATACTTGATTCTTTCCATTTTTTTTCGCTTCATATAATGCAATGTCCGCTCGTTGCATTAATTCTTCTCTTGTAGTTCCTTGTTCATATAACGCAACTCCAAAGCTAGCTGTTAACTTCGAAATTCCAGTAAATTGCTTTGTTTCAATAAAGAATCGTAATGACTCCGCAACTTGAAATGCTTCCTTTTCTACTGTATTTGTCACTAATATAATGAATTCTTCTCCTCCCCATCTTGCAAATACATGTTGCTGCTCCACTTTAGATTTCATAAGCTCTGCAAGTTGTATTAATGCTAAATCGCCAAAATCATGACCATATGTGTCATTAACTGTTTTAAAATTATCTATATCAAATAAAATGATTGCTATTTTCTCATCACTACGTATTACCTTTTCCCATTCTACCTCTAGTATTTGTTGAAACTTTAAACGATTATAAATCTCTGTCAATGAATCTATCATAGCAAGTCTTTCTTGTTCTTGATAGATTTCATCTAATTCTGTAATTTCCGTGCACTTTACAATAAATCTTGATAAATCTTCTGGCAATGGTGTCGCACGTAATAGAAAAGTAGATACTGCCCCTTCATAATTTAACATCTTAATTCTTCTACCACTAGATAAAGTATCGTCTAGCCATGTTATATCATGCGTCGTCGAGTAGTATCCATTTTCTCTAATAAAATGTTCAGCAAATACTAAATGTTGCTCACGATAGGCAAACAAATTTTCATATCCGAAAAAAGCTAAAAAATTTGTATTACAATCAACTATTTCATCATCTTCTACTATAAATAATAGATCATTTTGAAAATCAAACATCGTTTGAAGCAATTCCTGCTGCAAACTAACTTGCCTTACTAAAGAAAGTTGATACAAACTCTTATTCACTTCCTCTAACACTGCTTGCGGAGTTACAGGAGCTATTACAATATTACGTATTCCTAATGCAAGTACATCTGTGAATTCTTTTGTTATTTGTTGATCCCAAATGACAATGAATGTACTGTGCGGAGTATACATATTCTTTATATATTTTATTTGAGAATAATCTGTTACATACGTAATGATAATGTGTGGTTTCGTTCTTTGAAATAATAGTTCGCCCTCTTCAAAACTATTTGCTATAAACATACATTTTGGATGGATATTTTCTACCGTTTGTTGATGCTTACATCCATTTTCTATATAAAGGACATTTAACTGCAGATCTTGTAACACATTTTGGAAAACCGTATTCTCTAATAAAAAATGTAGTATGTTCATCACTAGTCTTCACTCACTTCATATATCTTGTTCTACTGAATTCCTCACAAACTTTTTTAAAAGACTGGTCTCCAATAAACTTTAATTTGTGAGAGATACATATTAACAAGCTAATTGAGAATGTTATCTTCGCTTTTCACTCTATAAATTCCTTTTTTAGTGTATGATTGTAGGAATTGTATCGTTTGTATGAATGCCCTAGCTAATTTTTAAAACTTGACAATTAAAATAAAGATATTATATTCTTAAATTCGATAACTTACAAAATGTAAGTAGTGTATATTATTTTTTTGAAAATAATTCGATATACAATTTGGAGGATATACAATGACAAACGACAACTTTTTTGACGTTCTATATGAACGCACATCTACACGTGCATTCAACCCAAATAAAGAAATCTCATCTACAGAATTACATGAGATTTTAAAAGCCGCAGCACAAGCACCTTCCGCTTGGAACTTACAACACTGGAAATTCCTTGTTTTTCAAGGCGAAGATGTACAAAAACGATTACACCCAATAGCTTATAACCAACAACAAATTCTTGATGCTTCTGCAGTAGTCGCTATTTTAGGCGATTTAGAAGCTTATAAAAATGTTGAGCCAGTATATGGTCCAATTGTAGAACAAGGATTTATGAAAGAAGAAGCAAAAGAACGCTTAGCTAAAAATATTGAATCTGCATATGCTCGTGAACAATTCCCAAGAGATGCTGCCTTTTCAAATGCATCTTTAGCAGCAATGCAACTTATGCTTGCAGCTAAAGCAACTGGTTGGGATACTTGTGCTATTGGTGGCTTCAATCCACAAGCACTGACAGACGAATTTAACGTTTCATCTCGTTACGTTCCAATTATGCTTATTACAATTGGTGAATCAACTTTAAAAGGCCACCCTGCACCTCGCATGAGCGTAGAGCAAGTGAGTGAGTGGGCAAAATAATAAAAAACGAAGGTAACTACGTTGCCTTCGTTTTTTATTTTCTGTCATACTTTTGTAATATTACTACAAATCATTCGACATTTATACTTATGGAAAAGTATATTCTATTCCCTCCTCATAAATAAACGTGACGTTTCGTGTCGAATTTTGTTAAGGTGTTGAAATATACCCGTGTATTTTTGTTACAATTATGATACAATGATAACAAATAGATAACAAGAGAGGGATTTTCATTGAGTTCATACGGAAGCTTTATCGCACTTTTATGTTACATAGTAACTGTACTGCTTCTATATTTTATTGGTGATGCCGCAAACATCTCCATTTTACAATTTCCAAAAGAAGAAGCATTCCAATTAGAATCAGAAAAACATACTGCACGATCCATTGTGCCACTACTCCTAGCTCTTCCTGTATATATCATCGTTTTATATAAAAGTAAAAAAGTGTAAAGGCTACCCATTTCATTTATTTCGGTGGTTTTTACATTTTTTTGTTATATTCCCCCTATTTTAAACATCATTCCATACTAAACACCCAGCTAGTCATTTAAAATGAGAAAATCCCCTAGAAAAAATTCCACTCTCTGTCCAGTCACTAACTACCGAACTTACATAGATTATAAGTGTGAAGGGGGTGATGAGGATTATGTTTGGATCATTTGGATGCTGTGATAACTTTAGAGACTGTCATCATCGTGAAAGAGAGTGTGACCATCGCGAACATCGCGAGAAAGAGAGAGAAGTAGTTAGACCACAACAACCAGCTGTATGTAACGTACTTGCTAGCATTTCAGTTGGAACAGAGCTTTCTCTTTTAAGCATTAGAGGTAATGGCACTTTCAATAATGTAATTTTTGAAGGTTTCGCTAACGGTGTTGCTCTTTTCTCTGCTTTAGCTCGTAATAACAAAGATAACAAAGATAACAATAAAGACGATAAGAACAATCAAAATCGAAATACTTTTACTGGTATTTTACGTGTATGCCCAACTGATATCGTTGCAATCGCTATCTAATTCTGTCTCTTATCCTCGATAGTAAGCAAATAAGATTTACTTTTCTCATAGAAAAAACCTGAGACCGATTTCAAATCGGCTCAGGTTTTTTTATTGATTATATGCTTTTAACTAGTTCAACAACTTCTTCAGCAGTTGACATCATTAATGCTTTTTCTGCTAATGTTTCCATTTCTGCTTTCGACAACTTGCTTAGCTGTGTTCTTGCAGGAAGAATAGATGTTGCACTCATACTGAACTCATCTAAACCTAATCCTAATAATAATGGGATAGCAAGTGAATCGCCCGCCATCTCACCACACATACCAGCCCATTTGCCTTCTTTATGAGCAGCATCGATAACCATTTTTACAAGACGTAAAATAGATGGGTTATATGGTTGGTATAAGTAAGATACTTGTTCGTTCATACGGTCTGCAGCCATTGTGTATTGGATTAAATCATTTGTTCCGATAGAGAAGAAGTCAACTTCTTTCGCGAATTGATCTGCTAATACTGCTGAAGCTGGGATTTCAACCATCATACCAACTTCAATAGAATCAGAAACAGTTGTACCCGCTTCTACAAGTTTCGCTTTCTCTTCTAATAAAATTGCTTTCGCTTGACGGAACTCATCAAGAGTTGCAATCATTGGGAACATAATTTTTAAGTTACCGTATACGCTAGCACGAAGTAATGCACGAAGTTGTGTACGGAACACATCTTGCTCATCAAGACATAAGCGAATTGCACGGTATCCTAAGAATGGGTTCATTTCTTTTGGTAAATGTAAGTATGGAAGCTCTTTATCTCCACCGATATCAAGTGTACGAACAACGACTGGTTGACCTTCTTTTACACCTTCAAGAACTGCTTTATACGCTTCGAACTGCTCTTCTTCTGTTGGAAGATTGTCACGGCCCATGTATAAAAATTCTGTACGGTATAAGCCAACGCCTTCTCCGCCATTATCGATAATACCTTGTACATCATTTGGTGTTCCGATATTTGCAACAAGCTCAACGTGATGTCCGTCACTTGTTACAGTAGCTTGGTCTTTTAATTTAGCCCATTCAGCTTTTTGCTCTTCAAATTTCGCTTTCTTTTCTTCAAACGAACGAAGAGTTTCTTCTGATGGGTTTACGATTACTTCTCCATCTAAACCGTCAATGATAACGATATCGCCGTTTTGGATTTTCTCCATAACAACTTTCGTACCAACAACAGCTGGAATTTCCATAGAACGAGCCATAATTGCAGAGTGAGATGTACGTCCACCGATATCAGTAGTGAAACCTTTTGCATACTTACGGTTTAACTGAGCTGTATCAGATGGTGTTAAATCTTCAGCAATGATGATTACTTCTTCAGAAATTGTACCAGGATTTGAGAAGTTAATTCCTAGTAAATGTGCAAGAACGCGTTTTGTTACGTCACGAATGTCCGCAGCACGTTCTTTCATATATTCGTTATCCATGTTTTCAAACATAGAAATAAACATTGATGCAACTTCATCCATTGCAAATTCAGCATTTACTTTTTCGCTATTTACTTTATCTTTTACTGGGTTTACTAGTTCTGGATCATTTAACACTAATAAATGTGCTTCAAAGATCGCAGCTTTGTCAGCACCTAGTTCAGCAAATGCGTGGTCCTTAATAGCTTCTAATTCAGTTTTTGCTTTCTCAAGCGCAGCGTCTAAGCGTGCAATTTCTGCAGCTTCGTTTGTAATTGATTTCTTTTCAATGTTAAATTCAGGATTTTCAAGTCTGAAAGCCTTTGCAATAGCAATCCCACTTGATGCAGCGATCCCTTGAATGTTAAGAGTCATTATTCTCCTAATCCTTCGTTTTTCATAGTTTCTTCGATAGCTGCTAGTGCTTGAGCTGCATCATCACCATTTGCAGTGATTTTAATTTCTGCGTTTTGTTGAATGCCTAAAGACATAACGCCCATGATTGATTTTAAGTTAACGTTCTTTCCGTTATACTCTAAGTTAATGTCAGAACCGAATTTGCTTGCAGTGTTTACAAGTAGAGTTGCTGGACGAGCATGAATTCCTGAGTCGCTAGTTACTTTAAAGATTTTTTCCATGATAATTTATCTCCTTTAAATTACAGTATTTTTTAGTTGTATAGACGTGAGTACTACACCATCTATTGTATATAATAGGCGATGTTCGGTCAACCACATCGCCTATTATAATTATAAACATTTTGCGTCAAATTCCTACTGAATGTCAATAATAGCGGTTTCGCCCTTCTTAACATTTCCATCTTTTTTCAATTCGACTTGTTGCCCTTGTTGTAAGTTTGTAAAGACAATTGGTGTAATGATAGATGGTGCATTTTCTTTTACAAATGCAAGATCTACTTTTAATAATGGTTGGCCTTGTTTCACCTTGTCGCCTTGTGCTACAAGCGCTTCAAAACCTTCACCATTTAATTTTACAGTATCAATACCGAAGTGGATTAAAATTTCTTTTCCGCCTTCAGATTGAATGCCAATCGCATGTTTTGTAGGGAATACATTGACAATCTCACCGTTCACTGGAGAAACTACTGTTCCTTCAGTTGGTTCAATTGCAAATCCGTCTCCCATCATTTTTCCTGAGAATACTTGGTCAGGTACTTCTGTAATTGGTAAGATTTTTCCTTCGATTGGTGATACAATTGTTTCATTTTCATCAACTTTTTGAGGAGTTTCTTCCACTTTTACAGGTTCTTCTTTTTCAACATGAGGTGTACGACCTGACATAATATCATGAATTTGTGATTTTAATGTGTCAGATTTCGGCCCGAAAATAGCTTGAATGTTATTTCCAACTTCAAGTACGCCAGCTGCTCCAAGTTCTTTTAAGCGGTCTTTGTTTACATTCTTTTGTTCGTTAACTTGAACACGTAAACGAGTAATACAAGCATCTAAAGAAGCAATGTTTTCTTTACCACCAAGTGCTACTAATACTTCACGAGGAAGTTCGCCTGCTTCTGCTTTTCCTGCGCCGTCATTTGCATTTGCCACTTCACGACCAGGTGTTTTTAGATTCCATTTGCGAATTGCAAAGCGGAATCCGAAGTAGTAAATAACTGCTAGTACAAGACCAACAATAATTACCCACCACCATGCTGTACGGCCTGGTAATACACCGAATAATAGGAAGTCAATTAAACCACCAGAGAATGTCATACCAATTTTAACACCTAAAATTTGCATTGTCATAAATGATAGACCAGCAAATACAGCGTGAATTCCGAATAATACTGGCGCTACGAATAAGAATGAAAATTCAAGTGGCTCTGTAATACCTGTTAAGAAAGATGTTAATGCTGCAGAACCTAAAATACCTGCTGCTAATTTTTTATTTTCTGGACGTGCTTCATGGTACATTGCTAAAGCTGCTGCTGGAAGACCAAACATCATGAACGGATACTTACCAGTTGTAAATGTACCTGCTGTTAATTCTACACCGTCTTTTAACTGTGCCATAAAGATTTTTTGGTCACCACGGATTAATTCGCCAGCTGCATTTGTATACTGACCGAATTCGAACCAGAACGGTGAATAGAAAATGTGATGTAATCCAAATGGAATTAATGAACGTTCAATTAAACCGAATATAAATGCTGCGATTGTTCTATTTGCATCAATCATTTGATGTGAGAACGTGTTTAAGCCACCTTGAATGTATGGCCAAATGAAGCACATGATAATACCTACTATTAAAGAAAATGTTGCAGTTGCGATCGGTACGAAGCGCTTACCTGCAAAGAAACCTAAGTATGATGGTAATTCAATGTTGAAGTATTTATTATAGCAATATGCCGCTACTATACCGACGATAATACCACCAAATACTCCTGTTTGTAGCGTTGGAATACCTAATACGTTTGCATACGCTGGATCTGCAAATCCAATTTTTACTGGGTCTGCTCCAGAACTTGTTACTTTCACTAGCTTATCTACTTCTAAGAACACACTCATCGTTTTGTTCATAATTAAGTAGCCGACGAATGCTGCTAAACCAGCTACTCCGTCTCCACCAGCTAAACCAATTGCTACCCCAACTGCGAATAATAATGCAAGGTTAGCGAAAATAATATCACCAGATTGTTCCATAATTTTTGCAACCATTACGAACCAATCTGCTTTTAAAGCAGGAATAACATTTGTTAACTGTGGATTTTGAAATGCATTACCAAATCCAAGTAAAATACCTGCCGCCGGTAAAATCGCTACTGGAAGCATTAACGCTTTTCCGACTTTTTGAAGAACACCAAAGATATTCTTAAACATGGAAACCCTTCCTCTCTTATCTATATTGATACCTTCCGACAAACGCCAAAAAGACATGAGGAAAAAAAGATAGAACGATAGCTATACAAAGGGTAGTATATCCCTTTCTCTAGCTTACATTCCTTACTTTTCTCCACTCATGCCTGATCGAATCAGTAACACGTGTCAAAAATAGGTTTACGTATAAGTTCACTATAATTAAGGCAAACGTTTTCGTTACTCACCTTAATGTGTTTGTCGAAATTTGTATAACTTTGCAATAGTTATTATACATAACTATTGTAAGCGATTCAATCATTTTTTTTAACGTTTTCATTTTAGACAAAAATATATGACTTTTTACACATGCTCTGCCTTTACTAAGCGTTGCAAGTGCATCGTTAAATAAATACTTTCAGCTTCATATACAGGTAGTTGCAACTCTTTTTGCATGACCTTAACTAGCTTCCAAGCCAAGTTATAGCAAACTGGATACTCCGCCTTTAATAAATCAGCAAAACTTTGCGATTCTTCTACTTTTTCTCCTTTTTTCACCCTCTCAATGGCATATTGAAGATGACGAATAAGGCGTAAATAATGAATGCTCTCTTGGTCTAATGTAATTTGTAAGTTTGTCTCAATTAAAGATACAAGTTGTGCAATGAGACGGGAGTTTTGATTAACTGAAGATAAATCAGAATTTGTAAGCGAACTGTAAATGTGAAGTGCAATAAAACCAATTTCTCCTTCTGGCAATGTAATTTGCAAACGAGAATTTAAAAGTTGTACAACACCTTCCGCAATTTCATATTCCTCTGGATAGAGCATTTTTGTTTCAACTAAAAAAGGGTTATCAATTGTAAGTCCTTGTTTTAACCTTTTAATCGCAAATGAAATATGATCCGTTAACGCAATATGAATATGTTCATTTAGTGGAGATTTCGCTTTTTCTTGAATGTACAGCATAATATCGTTCATCAATTCAATTAATTTTTCACTAATATGCGGCACTAATAATTTGTATTGTTCACGATCACGTTCATTTTTTAAGACAAACATTTTTTCGATTTGTTCTTGCTCCAATACATCTTTCGCTTTTTTCCCAAATCCAATTCCTTTACCAATCACTACTACTTCCTCGTGTTCCGGATGGCTAGCAATGATGACATTATTATTTAAAACTTTTTTAATTTCTAGATAATTACTCATATAACACCACCCTCGTACTTAAATAGCCTACTTTTATGTTACAGAATATTCTTCTTTGTCGTCAATGTAAAACATCTGCCATTTAATAAAAATTCATTTTTTAGACATGTTTATATATGATGCGTATAATGTAAGAGCAACTGTACATAGAAAGGAGATAACAGCATGATTAAAATGTTTGTAAGTGATATCGATGGTACAATGATGCAACACGGAGGTCTTATTGATGAACAAGATGTTGCGGCACTACGCAGCCTTGCCGAACAAAATGTTATTCTTTGCTTCGCTTCCGGAAGACTTGATAATGAAATTGCAGACTTAATGAAAGCTGTAAATACAAATTTTCATCGCATTAGTGTAAATGGTGTTTTTGTATATACACATGAAAATAAACAACTATTATCTGCAACTTTTGATTCCAGCATACTTCCCGATTTGTTAGCTATGACGAATGAAGATCCTTATTTCCGTTATGTAAGTGATGAGCATAATTATTACATTGAAGAGAAAACACCTTTTATTCAAGAACTTGAACAACAAGTAACTATGACTTCTGTTGAAGAACCAAACTTACTACAGAAGATTGATGATACAATTTTCCCAAATAAAATTTCTGTCGGTGGAACAAAGGAGAGCTTACAACTCCTTCAGAAAAAAATTGATGAAAAATTCCACGGGAAAGTTAGTACTTTCATCTCAGCAGAACAATGTTTAGATGTAATGCCACCGAATGTTAGTAAAGGCTCTGCCATTTCTGTTTTATTAAATGAGTTTCAAATAAAACCTGAGGAAATTGCTTGTATAGGGGATTCTTACAATGATATTCCTATGTTTTCTTTAACTCCTCACAGTTTTGCTATGTCACAAGCAGATAATGCAGTAAAAAATCACGCTCACTATGTAGTAAATCACGTCAAAGATGCTGTTAACCACGTAATTGCTCATAATAAAAATACGACTCATTCCTTATAAGGATGAGTCGTATTTTTATTTCTTTACATGTTAACCATTTTCAATTCCACTGTACTTCACAAACTGAAATATACTATTTGTTACGTGCGATATTCGTAATAAATTTATAACGATCTCCACGATAAATACATTTCACGTACTCTAGCGGTACCTCACCTTCTGAATATGACCATTGACGCATTACAAGTACAGGCGCCTTTTTAGGAATATGCAGATGTTCAGCTTCATTTTCCGTCGCAACGGAAGCTTCAATTGACTGAGTAGCGCTAACAAGTTTAAAGCCCAGTTTTTTCTCTAAATGTTCATATAAAGATTGTTGCAATATCTCTTCGTTAATATCTTTTACAAGAGCTGGCGACAAATATGTCGTCTCAAAAGCAATCGGTTCATCATCAGCTAAGCGAATACGCCTCACTTCATAAACCGATTCCCCCTCCTGTATTCTCAACCGGTCTGCTATTTTCGCAGTAGCTGGAACTAGGCGGAAACTAAGTAATTGACTACTTGGGTTCATCCCACGAGAAATCATGTCTTCTGTGAATCCCGTCATTCCTTGCAATTTTTGTTCCACTTTCGGAAGTTGGACAAATGTTCCAATTCCACGCTTCCGATATAAATAGCCCTGTTCCACTAAATTATTAATCGCCTGTCTGATTGTCATTCGACTCACTTCGAACTTATCACAAAGTTCATTCTCAGATGGGATTTTATCTCCCGGCTTCCATTCGCCGTCCTCAATTAGCTGTTTCACCCACTCTTGAATCTGATAATAGATCGGAAATGGTGAATACTTGTCGATGTTCATCAGCAATCGCCTCACTGCATAAAGATAGAGCTTCTTGATCAGCGATTACGGTTACATTCGGATGACGTTGTAAAACTGTAGCCGGACACTCTTCACTATATTCACCTTGCAATAATTCTTTAACAGCTTCTGCCTTTTTAGAACCCATAGCAACAAGTAGAACTTGTTTCGCTTTCATAATGCTTCCAATTCCCATTGTAATCGCATGAGTTGGCACATCTTCTTCTTTTTCGAAGAAGCGAAGGTTTGCTTGGCGTGTAGATTCTGTTAATTCAACAATGTTTGTTGGAGAATTAAACGGTGTTCCTGGCTCATTAAATCCGATGTGACCGTTTTCACCGATTCCAAGAATCTGTAGGTCAACTGGGTTAGCAGCTAGAATGCTCTCGTAACGTTTGCACTCTTCCTCTAAATCACTTGCCATCCCGTTTGGTACATAAGTTTGTTTAAATGGAAGATGATCAAACAACTGTTCTTGCATGAAATAGTGATAGCTGTTTTTATCTTCATGTGGTAAATTTACGTACTCATCTAAGTTTACAGTGGTTACACGGCTTGTATCAAGTTTATTTTTTCGCATTTCTGCATAAATACCTAATGGAGAGCTTCCTGTAGCCATTCCTAACGTTGGATTTTCTTTTGTTTTTACAACTTCTTCAATTAATTTATAACCTGCTTCTGCTAGTTCTTCTGGAGTTTTTACAACAAGAATATTCATTTAATTACTTCCCTTCCTTCATATGAATTCCTAAACGAACCGTATCATATACATGTAAATCTTCATTCATCACAACAAAGTCTGCATCTTTTCCTACCGCTAATGCACCTTTATTATTTAATCCAAACTCTTCTGCTTGGTTAACTGATGTCATCAGTACTGCATCTTCGATTGAACAACCTGTAAATTCAATTACATTTCGGAAAGCTTGATCCATTTTTAAAATACTACCAGCTAACGTTCCATCTTCTAATCGAGCACTACCATCTTTTACATGTACTGGCTGTCCGCCAAGCTCATATAATCCATCTTCAAGACCCTTTGCACGCATTGCGTCAGTGATAACACTTACTTTTTTTGGTCCTTTTAACTTATATGCTAATTTCACCATATCAGGGTGAATATGAATGCCATCTGTAATTACTTCAACCATTACATCTGGATTTAATAACACATGACCAACAACTCCTGGTTCACGGTGATGTAATCCACGCATTTGATTGTATAAATGTGTCGCATGTGTAATCTTTCTATTTTTTAGTTGCTCATCAATTGCATCTGTATGCCCCATTGTGCCAACTACACCAGTTTCAGCAAGATATTGTTCAAACTCTAATGCTCCCTCTTCTTCTGGTGCATATGTTACTAATTTAATTAAATTCCCACTTGCTTCTTGCCATTGTTTAAATTGCTCAATATTTGCAGGAACGATATGTTCAAGTGGTTGTGCACCTGCACGTTTCTTTGAAACATAAGGTCCTTCTAAGTGAATATATTCGAAATGCGCTCCTTTTTCTTTTGCTTCTTTTGCAGCAGTTAACGCTGCTTCAATTGCCTCTGGAGCTTGTGTCATTGTTGTTGGGAAGTAAGTTGTAACCCCTTCTTTTAACATTTCTTTACCTAGAGTTACTAACCCATCGCTATTTGCATCCATCGCATCAATATCGTATCCACCATGAATATGAACATCGATCATACCTGGAATTACAATCTTCCCTGTAGCATCAAAAACAGTTTCATTTTCTTGTGGTACATATTGAGCCATCAAACCAATTTCTTTAATGGTTTCTGCGTAACGAATAAATCCGTTTTCCACTATTTCTTGACCTGTGTAAATTTTGGCATTGATGACAATTTGCGTTTTCATTTTCATCGATCCTTTCCCATGAATTACCTACTTTTTATTATTACCTTATTCGCCTAGTTCCATCTTAATATACGCACGAGTAGTTGTCTATACATTCTAATGAAATTTCCTTTTTATTCAACAGAAAAGGAAATTTCTTACGTCTCTTATAATTATAATATATATTATTCATTTTTCCAAAAAGGGACAGTATCGCCCCCTAATCTAGAAATCACTTCAATAATGGCATTAACCCGCTAGACTCTAACATAATATGTTCACCATCTGTTTCCATTTCTACTGTACGTTTATTCGTTCTATATACCATTATACCGTGCCTTTTTAAGCGTTTCACTACACTTTGGTGAGGATGTCCATACGGATTACTACTCCCGTACGACAAAATAGCAAACTGCGGTTCCACTTTTTTTATAAACGTTTCACTTGTTGAAGTATATGAGCCGTGATGCCCTACTTTTAACACATCTGCATGGACATCAAATTGTTTTAATATTTCATGTTCTGTCCGTACATCCGCGTCACCCATTAATAAAAAATCCGCTTTTCCATATCGCACCTTTAAAACAATTGAGGATTCATTATTTTCATCTTTTGATTTCCCGTTGTTTAATACTTGTATAGAAACATGTGGATCCAGCGGTATATATTGTCCTTCCTTTACTGAAACGAAAGGTATCCCTCTTTTTTTAATATTATTCCGATACGTATGATAAGTAAGAGAACTATATGTTTTTCCGCTATCTAATATAAGCGATACCGGCATTTGCTCTACAATTGGAATTAACCCCCCTATGTGATCCATATCGGGATGCGTACTGACAATTACATCTAAATGATTAATCCCTTTCTCAATTAATTTCTGAATAATAACCTCTCCTGCTTCATAAGGTCCTCCATCAATTAACATTGTTTGTCCATTTGGCATTATAATAAGTGTTGCGTCACCTTGCCCCACTTTTAAAAAGCTCACTTTCATTTTACTAAGATGTTGCCGATGCATATGTAAAGGAGACGTAGTATGAATGGACATCATATACCTTTTAGCTGATGCGCTATTTAAAGAAAAACATAATAAAACAGAAACTAATAATAAAATAATCCGCATACCTCTCATAACTCGTCTCCTTTTTTCATTTAGTATGGCACTGTAAATAATTGATATACAAAAAAAGCTTAGCAAAATGCTAAGCTTTTATTTCGATATCTCTTGTAAGGAACCGAAGAATAAATCTGCTTCATTCATTTGTTCATTCTCTTCAGAAAGCAGTGGTAAATCATCTAATGTTTTCAATCCAAATGTGTCCAAAAATTCTTTTGTTGTTCCGTATAAAATAGGACGCCCTGGTCCTTCTGCTCTTCCCATTTCTTTTATAAGTAAATGTGAAACCAACGTTTGTAACGCCTTATCGGTTTTAACTCCTCTAATCTCTTCCATTTCAGTCCTTGTGATTGGTTGGCGATATGCAACAATCGCTAAAGTTTCGAGGGCAGCTTGTGAGAGTGAAGCAGCTGTTGGTGTATCTATTAATTTTTGATAATATGAAGCATGTTCTTTCTTTGTAGCAAAACGATATACTTTTGCATACTGTACAATTTGCAAACCACGGTTTGCACCTTCACATTCTTGTTGCATTTCTTCTAAAATATTAATTACTTCATTCATTTCAATTTCAAGAACTTTTGCTATTTGTTCTGGATAAATCCCTTCATCACCAGAAACAAATAAAAGGCCTTCAATAATTGACTTTTGTTCTTTCCTATCCATTTCACGAGCTCCTTCCTTCTATTTTCCCATAAAAATACACATCAAAAAACCGAATCACAATTAATGCGTTCGGTTCAATATTTTTTCTCTTGTTCCAAACGATACATTAAAACATAGCATGAGATAAAATGTTTGTATCCCATTTTCACATACTTGCTCTATGCAGATTTATTAGAGCTTGATACGAAAATTTCATCAAAATTATGTTCTTGCTCAATTATGATTTGTTGATTTTTCATAAGTTCCAGAACTGCTAAAAATGTTACAACCATTATTTCACGTTCAGCATCAACAAACAAATCGTAAAAGCTTTGGCGACCACCCTTTATTTTTAACTGCTTTAAAATATCAGTCATTCGCTGTTCAATTGGTATTTCTTGACGAGTAATACGTGTTGTTACAGGTTTTTTTGCCTTTTTACGGCGCATTAATTTTTGAAATGCTGCTAGCATATCATATAACGTAACATCAAGAGGTAAGCTTGTCTCCTCTTCTTGTTGCAACGATGTAAAGTCAATTGGTGGACGTGTATATAGCTGTGCTCTTTCTTGTTCTCTTTCTTTTAACTCAGTAGCAACTTGCTTATATTTCTTATATTCAATTAACCTCTCCATCAATTCTTGACGAGGATCATCTATAAAATCATCACCGTTATCAAGTACATCTTCTTCATGTTTCGGCAACAACATCTTACTTTTAATTTGTAATAACGTTGCAGCCATTACTAAATACTCACTTGCAACATCTAATTGAAGTTCTTTCATCGTATGCACATAAGATAAATATTGCTCTGTAATATCTGCTACAGGAATATTATATATATCAATTTCATAACGATGTATTAAATGTAACAATAGATCTAACGGCCCTTCAAAAGCCTCTACTTTAAAATTATATTGCACAAAGCATCCCACCACATTTTTTCTATAACAACATAAGTATAGAGCATACTCATGTTCTATCCAACCTTTTTAAGAAATTTAATTAAAAATAGACCGATGCCTATGTCATCATGCCCACCACTTCATATGATAACAGTGTAGTAAGAACAATGTAGGAGGTCAAAAAACTATGGGTCACGTTGATTGTGGTTTTAGCGGTGGGTTCGCATTACTTGTTGTACTGTTTATTTTACTAATTATTGTAGGAGCAGCTTGCTTCTGCTAATATGAACAATAACGGCTAGGGGGAAACCTCCTAGTCGTTTATTGTTCATATTTCTATGATACACTTATATGTATAACCGTTAGATAGGAGCGAGAAAACATGTATCCTACCGAATACATACAATTTTTAATTCATTTCCATGGAGATTATGACTATTTTGAATGCCACGAAATACTAGAAGAGTATTGGAAAACAAAACCAAGAGGTAATCGTGATTATTACTTAGTTGGTCTCATTCAAATCGCAGTTTCTTTATACCACCAAAGACGTGCTAATTGGAATGGTTCCACAAAAATGATGAAAAGCGCAATCACAATTTTAGAAAAAAGCGGTGTGCCTTTACAACGTTTAGGAATTAATCAAGTACAACTTCTTTCCTTGCTCAATGAAAGATTGCAATCTATCCATAAAAAAGAACGTTTTTTACCTTTATTTTTACCCTTATCAGATCCATCGTTAGAGAAGCAGTGCATAGAGTTATGTCAAAAACAAAACCTCTCTTGGAAAGACTTGAATGCTATCCCAGGTGAATATATTATAAACAAGCACACTATGCGTGATCGCACAGAGGTCATTACTGAACGAAACGAACAATTACAAAAAAGAAAGCAGAGATAATAAACTACTTATCTCTGCTTTCACGAATGTATATTTTGTTCTAGCCCTTTACATTTTTCGCAAAAACTTGCCGTTTGCTCATTTCCGCAAATTGTAAACTCAAGAAATTTACTCTTTAACTCTTGAACCATCTTCGTCCCAATCCCCACATGACGGTGAGACGGGTTCACACTCAAATGCTGAATTTCTAATACTTGATTCTCTTTTTTTACAATCCCCATTATTCCAACAAAATCTTCATTTTCTTTCCACAAATACAATTGCCAATCATCTTTTGCTTCATATTCTTTCATTGTCAATTGTAATGTTTTCACATCTTTTTCAGTTGGCATAAACGAAAGAAGCCCCATTGCAATTTTTTCATAACTTTTTTTAAAACGAATTAACATAACCCTTATCCCTTCTTACAAAAGTTACAAACTAGTAATCCCCTCAATCACTCTTTTCATATCACATTCATTTTACAATATTTTCAACAGAGTGAGAAGAGTCTAAAACAACTTGATAATCATACAAAGCGAAAAGAAGAAAGTCAAATCTATGTTTCAGCACTATTCCTTTAATAAATAGAGTTAAAAAAAGAAAATTTTATATGGAATGGAAAGAAACATATCATTCAACACCACTTCATTCATAGTTACCCTAAAGCAGCACAATTCTAGCAAAATTAATATAACAAAAAATATTTATTGAAACATATAATGTAATGTATTCTATGTAATTGGTTAAAGGTTTGTTCTCACAAGCAATATATTTTAGCAACAATACTACTTGTATGATGAGCTGTAGAAGAAGTACTCAATCTCATTAAAAATAAAAAAGAGAGCAAAAGCTCTCTTTTTCCTTACCTTATTCTTCCCAAACTTTAACTTCTTTCATTACATCGCCTTGACGCATTTTTAATACTGTTTCAATACCGCTTGTTGCTTTACCAAATACAGTATGAACACCATCTAAATGCGGTTGTGGCTCATGAACGATAAAGAATTGGCTACCGCCTGTGTTACGGCCAGCGTGAGCCATAGAAAGTGATCCTACAAGGTGTCTATGAGGGTTTCCATCAGTTTCACATGGAATAGAGTAACCTGGGCCACCTGCACCTGTACCTGTTGGGTCTCCACCTTGGCTTACGAAGCCAGGAATAACACGGTGGAATGTCACACCATCATAAAATCCTTGCTCTGCTAATTTTTTAAAGTTTTCTACTGTTTTCGGTGCTTCTTCTGGGAAAAATTCCAAGTCGATTTTTTCACCGTTTTCCATTAATATGTATCCTAAAGTTTTCATGCGTATATGTCTCCTTTCAATTATCTCAGCACTATATTACCACATTCATGACTAGAAACAAAAAGAATCCGACAATCTAGATACTTCTTTTTTGAAATGTGGAAAAAGCTAGGTGACAAATAAGAAATATATACTATAATAACTTTGTTGCCCGAAAATTTTAGAAAGAGAAAGGGAGCGATTTTTCGTGAAAACGAAATTATTAGCTCTGCTATTAGCTGTAACGGTATTTATGATGCCAACAGCTTCATTTGCAGACATCATCGAGGGAGAATCAATTGTTACATTAGGAGAGAACTTATCCGAACAACAAAAACAAGATCTGTTAAAAGAAATGAAAGCACCAAAAGATGCTACAATTATCACTGTATCTAATGCGGAAGAACATAAATTTCTAGAAGGCATTGTTCCAAAAGCACAAATTGGTACGAGAGCAATTTCTTCTTCTATGATTACATACACAAAACCAGGATCTGGTCTTATTGTACGATCAAAGAACATTAACTGGGTAACAGATGCAATGTACACTAACGCTTTGATTACAGCAGGTGTAAAAGATGCAGAAATTCAAATTACTGCACCTTTTAAAGTTTCAGGAACTGCAGCTTTAACTGGATTAATGAAAGCATACGAAACTGCGTCCAATAAACAAATTCCTGAAGAAGTTAAAAAAGTAGCGAATGAAGAAATGGTACAAACAGCCCAGCTTGGTGATAAAATTGGTGAAGAAAAAGCAGTTCAACTTGTTGCAAAAATTAAAGAAGAAATTGCAAAAGAACAGCCAAAAACAACAGAAGATTTACGTTCATTAATTAAAAAAATTGCTGATCAACTCGGCATTACATTAACAGATGAACAGTTAGATAACTTAGTATCGTTATTTGATAAAATGAAAAATCTTAATATCGATTGGAATCAAGTTGGTAGTCAATTAAACAAAGCAAAAGAACATGTTTCTGCCTTTTTAGGATCTGAAGAAGGGCAAAGTTTTCTAGATAAAGTGAAAGATTTCTTCTCAAGTATCATTGATTTTGTTAAATCTTTATTCAAGTAAAAAAGAAGCCCGCCAATGACGGGCTTCTTTTTTATACAAGTAACGGTAATTTCATAACAGCCTCTTCAACCGAACGCACTATATGATTTGCTTTCTCCTTTACATATGGATGGGCATGATGAAGAGTAAATGAATGTGGGGTTACTTCAAACATAGAAATATCATTGAAAGAATCTCCAATACAAGCAACTTCATTTGCTTCAATTTGCAAATGATCCATTAGTCGCTTTAGAGCACTCCCCTTACTCACGCCTCTTGGCATAATATCAACATAGCGTTTACCTGATATAAAAACTTCCGCTTCGCCTTGAAACGTATCTCGTAGCTCTTGATCTAACGTCACAATTTTCTCTTCTTCTCCAAAAACAAACAATTTTGCAGGGTGTACAGTCTTACCAAACTCTTCTTCTAACGCTTCAATTTCAGCGATATGCACGCCCATATATGCTTCAAAATTATGGTGATGTTCATTCTTCCTTTTTGTATATCGCTGCTCATTTGCACAAACAATATCCGCTAGTCCTTTTTTATGTATATATCGATATATTTCCTGGGCAACCACATTTTCAAAACTCGATTCATGAAATAAATTTCCATCCGGAAGTAACATTGTCGCTCCATTTAAGCCAGTTGTGTAATATGGGAATGCAAACCTTTTTACAACTTCATCAATTCTGTGTGTAAAGCGGCCAGAGGCAAAACAAATATTTGTCCCTTTCTCAGCTAACCAACACAGCGCACGTTCATCTTCTTTTTGCATATGATTCACATCGTAAACGAGCGTGTCATCTAAATCACTTACAAATAATTTAATCATGTCCTCTTCCCCTTTCATACACAATATCTACTCTAAGTGTACACAAAAAATGTTTGATTTTTGTTAAAAAATAATAAATTTTTTGCTAAAAAAAATAAACGGGTGTATAATCCCGTTTATTTTTGTCTTTTTACATTTTGAGGTCTTACAATACTTGGTCGTACTTTTAAACTAGACATCGTTGGACGGAGTAAAATTTTTGTTAACGCGCCCCAATCAAATGGTAAAAACGGCCATAAATAAGGTGTTTGTAAACTTTTTATAGACGTTAAAAATAAAATTAATATCGTCATACCAATTACAAATCCCATCTCATGGAAGAGACCTGTTAAAATAATAACAAACAATTTCCCAACCTTATTCCCTAATCCTAATTCATAACTCGGTGTTGCATATGCACCAACCATCGAAACTGCTACATACAAAATTACTTCTGGCACAAACAAACCTACATCAATTGCAATTTGACCAATTAATATAGCGGAAATCAACCCTGCTGCAGACGATAACGGCGTTGGAGTATGAATGGCTGCCATCCTTAAAAACTCAAGTCCGACCTCTGCCATTAACACCTGTAATAAAATTGGTAAATGCGTCATCTTAGTCGGTCCAATAAAAGCAAGATTTGCTGGCAAAAGAGTTGGATCAAATACAAACACTAACCAAAATGGTAATAAAAATAACGAGAATATAACACCTAAAAAGCGCACCCAGCGTAAAAATGTACCGACAGCTGGATTTTGTCTAAACTCTTCCGCGTGCTGTAAATGATGAAAATATGTTGTCGGTGTAATCATAGCACTTGGCGATGTGTCAACAAGTACTAACACATGTCCTTCTAGTAGATGATTTGCTGCTACATCTGGCCTTTCTGTATATCGAATAAGTGGGAATGGGTTATAGCTTTGCTTTACAACAAATTCTTCTACTGTTTTATCCGCCATCGTAATTCCATCTACATCGATGTTATTTAATTCTTGTTTTATAATCTTTACTAAATCTGGATTTGCAACATCTTGAACGTATGTAATACAAATATCCGTTTGCGATCTATCTCCTACTCGAACCATTTCATTTCGAAGACGTGGATCTCGAATTCTCCTACGAATTAACGCTGTATTTACAACGATATTTTCAACAAATCCATCCCTCGCACCTCGTACTACCTTTTCGGTATCTGGTTCTGTCGGTGTTCGCCCTGGATAACTACGAACATCGATCGCGAACGCTTCCGTTTCACCTTCCACAAATATCACGATGAGTCCTGATAATACTTGGAGCATTACCTCATCCATCGTTTTCACTTTACTTACTTGTTGATGGATTAAGCGATTCTCTAAAAGCTTCACTGTATCTTCTTCTACATCCCTTATCTCATTTGTATCCACCGCTTCTTCTAAAATAGGGATAATATAATTTGTATCACAAAGTCCGTTTACAAATAACACACCAATTTCTTTATTCAAAATTTGAAATTTACGAATGCCAACATCGTATGTAACGCCTAGTCCAACTGTCTGCTTTAAATAATTTTCATTGTCACTTATGAAAGTTGATATAGGGATATCCACTTTTTTAGGCTTCGTCATAAAAACCACTCCTTTCCAAAATTAATTGAATTGCTTTCTTTGTAATAGGTGACCCTCTCTCCCATTCATCATTTCCGCACATTTTACCAATATCACCAACTCCAACAATGACAGGAACATTTAAATCGTCTAAACAATATATTGTATCTCCACTAATCCTGCCAATTTCACCATCTGGAAGTCCAAATTTATCAACACCATATTCGGTTAAATTCCCGTTCCGATCTACACTTACATCTACACGTGCCCATTCCCAATGATGCGTATTAGACGCCACTGCTAAAATACCGAGCACATCAATTTGTTTATGGGTAGCCACATATTTTAATGCCTTTTCACCAGATCCTTCTCCAATAAATCCACTGTCATCAAACATGACAAATACAGGGTCATATGGCGTTTGCATAATAAGCTCAACAACTTTTTTCCCTGTCAATTTGGTTGGATTACTTTGTGATGCTGAAATACACCTTCCCCCAAATTCCTTCGTTAAAAGCTCAATTGTCCGCTTTGCATATTCATCTCCATCTGTGACCAAAACAACCCTTCGTCTCATTTGATTTATCCTTTCGGTTTACATATAAGTGCTATAAAAAATGAAAACAATATCGCTGCGGAAATGCCCGCAGACGTTAAACTAAACATGCCAATACCAATTCCTAAATATCCATGTTTTTCTGCTGCATGCATTGCTCCGTGCAATAGTGAATGTCCAAAACTTGTAATAGGGACTGTCGCTCCAGCACCTGCAAATTTTATTAGTTTATCGTACAATCCAAATCCATCTAAAATTGCTCCGATGACTACAAAAGTTGCCATTAAATGAGCTGGTGTTAACTTTACGAAATCTAACAATAGTTGCCCAATTAAACAAATAGCTCCACCTACAAGAAATGCATATATAAAATCCACAATTCACTCTCCTTTAACTCTCTCAAATACGACACCATGTGCAATTGTTGGAATCGTTTCCTTCTGTTGCATCATCATCGGGCTTAATAATGCACCAGTCGCAACGACAAAAATTCGTTGTAAATTCCCTTTTTGCATCTCGTGTAATAAATGGCCATACGTAACAACTGCTGAACAAGCGCAACCACTACCACCTGCAAACACTTCTTCTTGACTTGATTCATAAATCATCAATCCACAATCATTGTATATATGCCCAAGATCATAACCTTCCTCAAGTAAAAGTTGTTTCGCAATCGGCGTCCCAACAGCTGATAAATCACCCGTAACAATCAAATCATAATCATCGGCACTTCTTCTTAAATCTTCAAAATGTTGTTGAATTGTATGAGCTGCTGCTGGAGCCATCGCTGCCCCCATATCCAAAGGATTTGTAATTCCTAAATCTTGCACTTTTCCGATTGTAGCTGACGTAATTTTAATTGCACTTTTTTCATTGCTAATTAATATAGATCCTGCACCAGTCACAGTTGAATTTGCTGTCCCTGGTTTTTGCCCACCGTACTCTGTTGGATAGCGAAATTGTCTTTCAGCCGTTGCATTATGACTGCTTACTGTAGCTAAGACACGATTTGCAAATCCACCGTCTATAAAAGCTGAGCCAACTGCTAAAGTCTCCATAGACGTTGCACAAGCGCTAAACATTCCTAAAAAAGGAATGCCCCACTTACGCGCAACATAATTTGCTGTCACTGTTTGATTTAATAAATCTCCCGCTAAAAAGAAATCAATTTGCGATGTTTTTATATTCCCTTTTTGCACTGCTTGTTGAATTGAGTCTGACATTAATCTTCGTTCGGCGAGCTCCCAATTTTCTTCTCCACAATGCAAGTCATCATATGAAATATCAAATTTTTTCCCAAGAGGGCCCTCAGCTTCTTTCGGACCGACAGCAGTACCCGTTGCATTCACATATATATCATTTTGAAATACCCACGTTTGTTTTCCGGTCAACCTCATACTAGCCCCTCCTTTAAGACATAAAAATTTTAAAGGTATACCTTATTAACCCAATGATATATGCACCAACAACCCCAAATACAATCACACTTCCTGCCAGTTTAAACATATTTGTAGCAATCCCTAGAACAACCCCTTCGCTCTTATGTTCTAAGGCAGCGCTCGCCATAGAATTTGCAAATCCTGTTACCGGTACCGCTGATCCTGCTCCAGCAAATTGACCGATTTTATCATATACACCACACCCTGTTAAAATCGCGGATAATAAAACAAGGGTTGCAACAGTTGGGTTTCCTGCCTCTTGTTCACTGAAGTGAAAATAATGTATATAAAATTTCATCAATACTTCTCCAACTGTGCAAATGAGTCCACCTACAAGAAATGCTTTGATACAATTTAGTAAATAGTTTGGCTTTGGATGATACTCCTTCACTTTATTTATGTAATCATCCTTCAATTTCTGACTTGTCATTTATATACTGCCTCCTACTTTACGAAATAAATCCAGTGAAACAACGATCCTATTACTTTCCCAAGTACAAGAGCAACGAGTAAAACAATAATCTTCCCCTCTACCCCTACTCGTTTCGCTAAAATAGGTAGAACATTTAACACCTCTGTTAATGCCGCAGCAAGCATTCCAATGAACGTGCCACAAAATATCCCTAATATAACGAGCCAATATTGCGACGTTTGAAATGTAATGTTTTTCAAACTGCACCAAGCCCCTGTTAAAGTACCTGCAATGACTGCCCACTCAAAATATTGAATATGCTTTCCACTTCTCGTTAATTGGGCTAAACGGGGGATTATACCAAGTACAGCTAAAAATGCGACATATCCGCTACCTACCGCAATCCCTCCAGCTAAACCAATTAAAATAACAAATCCAGACTCAATCATCGGTAAGTTGTTTCATATTATCCTTGTTTTCATTAACGATTACATACTGATCAAGTGACTGTTGGTATTGAAACATCTCAACTTCTAGCGGACTTGGCTCTTCATTAATTCGCTTTTGAAATACATGATTAAAGAATAAAACCATCCCTAAACCAAGACCTAAAGAATAAGGAATTTGAAATAAAAGTGGTTGCGCATTAAATTCTCCAGTAATCATGTAATATAACCGTTGATGTACTTGTTGCATACTTACATCTTCATGGAAATAAATGATCGCAAGGGCCGCTCCAATGAAAAGTAATAGCCATACAAGCCCGAAAAAAATTGGGTGTGTCTTCTTTTTTTCGTATATAATTTCAACAAGAGTTTGTCCAGAACCGAGTAAATTAATTTGTAGATGAGATGCTTTCTGTTGAATAATCTCAATTACTTTCATAACATCAATTACAACATGCGTCTTATCATGCGCTGTTATTTTGTAAACTATCTCATTTTGTAACAACTCAACTACGGAAGAATCTCCGGCAAGTTGAGCAACATCGCCCAGCTTTACTTCATAAGTAGGAGAAACTTTTAAACGATTGCGCATTTTAATATAAATCGTTTGTTCCAACTTTCATTCACCCCTTCACTCTTCCTCGTAGTTGTAGTATGGTTATTGAATTTTTTTCTAATACAATTTTTTCATAAAAAAACATCTGCACCATTTCGGTACAGATGTTTTTTACTTATGCCTTTTTCTTAAATAAGTTTGCAATACTTAATGCAAGCCCTCCCCAAATGACTACTATTCCAATAACCATCATCATAATTGCTGATCCACTCATTATGAAACACCTCGATCTTTCCATTCTTTTTCAAGCTTGGCAGAATCCGAATGTATTTGTGCATTCCATTTCTTTAGACTAATAATTAGCGCAACGATAAGGAAGGCTGCTGCTATCGACCAACCATACGTTACAACAAACTCAGTCGGATAATCTCCATAATTCTTTTTAATGTTTTGGATTGTACCATCAATTAGCATATACCCTAACATAAGCGGAGTAATAACGAGTAAACTTACTCTCCAAAACGTTCCTAATTTAATATCAGATACAAAGTTTGCATGATTTTGATAAACTGGTAAACGACGTAAAATGAGCCCTATCGTCACTACTTCCGCAAGTGCAATTGTAATTAATCCGAAATTATTAGCGAAATAGTCGACAACATCTAAGAACATAAGCCCACCACGTGTTGCAAATACAAGAGAAACTAACACGAGAAGGGTTCCCATAATTCCAATGGTTTTTTCCCGACTCAAACTGAATTTTTCAGATACAGCGGCAAAACATACTTCCGCGAGTGAAATAAGTGATGTGATTCCAGCAACCGTTAACGATAAGAAAAATAATACACCAAACAACGGTGACATCGGCAATTCATTAATAATTTGCGGAAATACTACGAACGCAAGCCCAACGCCAGCACTTGCTACTTTATCAACCGGTACTCCCATATTATTCGCCATAAATCCAAGAGCTGCAAAGACCCCAATACCTGCTAATAATTCAAATCCTGAGTTGGCAAATCCAGTAATAAAGGCATTATTTGTTGTATCCGAGTTTTTCGGTAAATAACTAGAATACGTAATCATAATTCCAAATGCTAAAGATAGACTAAAGAATATTTGACCATAAGCAGCAAGCCATACTTTCCCATCAAAAATACGACTCCAATCTGGTTTAAAGAATGCATCTAGTCCTTGCATAGCACCTTCCATCGTCACTGCACGAACGACGATAATAAGGAACATAACAACTAATAAAGGAATAAATATACGGTTAACAACTTCTATTCCTTTTTTAACTCCTTTAAATGCAACGCCAAGCACAATAATCCAAACGAGAGCTAATGGAATTAATACTTCCGGTACAAGTCCTCCAAATTGCCCTGGCTTATCTGCAACATGTAAGTACTCTTTAAATAAAAATGATTGCGTGTCTTTTCCCCATGCTCCAGTAATTGCAAAGTATGTATACGATATAGACCAAGCAATAATCACTGCATAATATGTTGAAACGATAAATGTTACGCACATTTGCCACCATCCAATAAATTCGGCACGCGGGCTAATACGGAAAAATGTAAGTGGTGCTGAACCACGATGACGATGACCAAGGGCAAACTCAAACGCTAACAATGAAATACCAGTCGTTAATAATGCAAATAAGTACGGTAAAAAGAATGCTCCTCCTCCATTTTCATACGCTGTATAAGGAAAACGCCATATGTTTCCTAATCCAACGGCAGATCCGACCGCTGCAAAAATAAATCCAGCTCTCGTTCCCCATTGTTGCCTCGTTTCCATGTTTCCTTCCCCCTTTATGACAAGTTCATACTTGGATTATATTTTAAATTGACTAAATTATCAATAAATTCTGTTAATTTTTGCGAAAATTAACATCTCTCTCCTATTAACGGCATAAAAAAATCGAATAGACAATTATTCGTCTATTCGATCTTTCATCTGTTTTAATATTTTCTTTTCAAGTCTTGAAACTTGTACTTGCGAAATGCCTATGCGCTCTGCTACTTCTGACTGTGTTTGATCTTTATAGTAACGCAAGTATACAATTAAGCGCTCTCGTTCATCTAGTTCTCTAATCGCTTCTTTTAAAGCAATTTTATCGAACCATTTCGTTTCAGATTGATCTGCAATTTGATCTAAAATAGTGATTGGATCTCCATCGTTTTCATATACAGTTTCATGTATAGACGAAGGGGCCCGGCTCGCTTCTTGTGCTAGAACAACTTCCTCTGGCGTTAGTTCTAGTGCCTCTGCCACTTCATTAATCGTTGGAGCCCTTCCGAATTCTTTCGAAAGCTCATCTCTCATCTTTCGAATTTTGTTTCCTGTTTCTTTTAAAGACCTACTAACTTTCACTGATCCATCATCACGTAAGAAACGTTGTATTTCACCAATAATCATTGGAACTGCATATGTTGAAAATTTCACGTCGAAAGATAAATCAAATTTATCTACCGATTTCAAGAGCCCAATACATCCAATTTGAAATAGGTCGTCTGGTTCGTATCCTCGATTAAGAAACCGCTGTACAACCGACCAAACGAGGCGCATATTACTTTGAACGATTGTATCTCTCGCTTGTTGATCTCCATCTTGACTTTTTTGAATTAACGCTTTTAGCTCGTGGTCCTTTAACTGAGGTTTCTTCTTCTCATTTTTGACCTCTATGTCCATAGGCTATTCTCCTTAATTGCATAGAGCGTTACTATTTGATAAGTATTTTGTCAAATGGATTGTTGTCCCGAAAGATTCGTTTGAAATAACTTCTACTTCATCCATAAAATTTTCCATGATAGTAAATCCCATTCCGGAACGCTCTAATTCAGGTTTAGTTGTAAAAAGGGGTTGTCTCGCTTCATCTAAGTTAAAGATTCCAATCCCTTCATCTCGAATCGTGAGTTTCACCATTGCTTCTTCCAAAATTACAGAAATATAAACAATACCTTCTGCATTTCCTTCGTATCCATGAATAATTGCATTTGTAACCGCTTCTGACACAACTGTTTTAATCTCCGTTAATTCTTCCATCGTTGGATCTAGTTGTGCAATGAAAGCCGCTACTGTAACGCGAGCGAACGATTCATTTTGACTTAATGCTGAAAATTGAAGGTTCATTTCATTTCTCATCTATGCCACCCCCAACGTCGCGAGCGCGTGCGCTTCACTTTCTTCTAAGCGAACGATTTTGAATAAGCCCGACATTTCAAATAAACGCTTAACAGGCGGTGAAATTGCACAAACAACCATTTCTCCACCTAATCCCTTTACGTGTTTATATCGGCCTAATATAACACCTAGACCAGAACTATCCATAAAAGATAAGTTCTCTAGGCTCAAAACAATATGATGAACACCATGTGTCTCAATCATATCTGTTACTTTCGTTCGCAACTCTTCAGCCGTATGATGATCTAATTCACCCTCTAGTCTCACACATAGGACGTCACGTTTTACTTCTAATTGCATGGAAAGACTCACACGATTTCCTCCTTATGCTCAAACTTTACTTATTCACATACATAAAGATTTTCGTGATACAAAATAAGAATCCTTCCTGCTGACAAAAGAAGAACTATTTCGTCATAAAGTGAAACCTTTCAGCATTATTCACTTACATACGAATAGAAAAGCGGCAAAATATTTGCCGCTATTTTGATGTTGAAAACATCCCAAAACTTCTTTTAAATAACTCCCACCAGCTCGCTGCAGCAACATCTTCTTTTGCTACAATTGTTTGTTTTAATAAAACATCTTTATCTTTTTTAATAACAAGTGTACCAAGCGCGTCACCTTTTTTAATCGGTGCTTTTACTTTCTTTTCAGCAATTACTTCTTGTTTTACCTTGTCCATATTCTCGCCCTTCTTCATAAGAAGAGAAACATTATCTGATGCAACTAAATCTACTTTTTCTTTTTTCCCTTTCCCTACTTGAACTGTCTTAATTTTTTCGCCGCGCGTATACAATTTCTTTGTCATATATTGACCAAATGCGTAGTCAAGAAGCTTCGTCACTTGGTTGTTCCGTTCTTTTGATGTTGGTGCTCCCATGACAACTGAAATGACACGCATGCCATTTTTTTCAGCCGATGCTGTTAAACAATATTTCGCTTCTGTCGTAAAACCTGTTTTTACTCCATCTACGCCAGGATAAAAACGTACTAGCTTATTCGTATTAACGAGCCAAAACTTTTTATCCGTATCTTCACGTAAATAATCTTCGTACTTACCTGTGTATTTACGAATAAGTGGATACTTCATCAATTCTCTCGCCATTATAGCCATATCATTTGCTGTCGAATAATGGTCTTTGGCCGGAAGACCTGTTGGGTTTTGAAAATGTGTATTTTTCAGCCCTAGATCTTTCGCCTTTTTGTTCATCATATTTACAAATCCTTCTTCTGAACCTGCGATATGCTCGGCTACTGCAACAGATGCGTCATTTCCAGATGCAATTGCAATACCCTTTAACATCTCGTTTACAGTCATCTCTTCCCCAGGTTCTAAAAAGATTTGCGATCCACCCATTGAAGCTGCATGTTCGCTCGCTCTAACTTTATCGGTCAGTTTTAGTTTTCCTTTTTCAACTTGTTCCATAATTAAAAGCATTGTCATAATCTTTGTCATACTAGCAGGTGGTAATTTTTCATTTGGGTTTTTATCAAATAAAACTTTACCTGTATCTTGCTCAATTACGATTGCTGACGACGCTTGTTCCGCTAACTTCGGTGTTGTTTCTTCTGTTTTCTCCTGCTTCGTTTTCTCAGATTGTGCGAAACTCACTGAAGTTCCAGAAAGCAATAACATGAAACAAACAAGTATTCCAAAAACTCGCTTCATGACTAACCCTCCATTCTATATCAGACCTATTTTTTCCAATTTACCTTTTTTTAATACCAAATTTTTCTAACATTTTCAGTTGACAAATACATTCGTCCCCTATATTGTATTAAGTGTATTACACACAGTAGTACACTTAATACATATGAGGAAGGAGACATTGCTCTTGCATATTCAACTTGACCCAAGAAGCAACACTCCGATATGGGAACAAATTGTTCAAAATATAAAAGAACTCGTATTGAAAAACATGTTGGCTCCAAGTGATAAACTTCCTTCTGTACGCGAACTCGCTTCTTTACTCGTTATAAATCCAAATACAGTGAGTAAAGCGTATCAAGAGTTAGAGCGACAAGGAATTATTGAAACGTTACGAGGAAAAGGAACATTTGTATCCCAATCGATTACCCCAACATTAGACGAAAGGAAAATCGCTATGGTTGAAAAGCAATTTCATCAATTACTATTAGAAGCCTCTTATCTTGGTATTACGAAAGATAAAATTCATGATTGGATAGATTCATACTATAAAGAGATTGGAGGGAATACGGATGTTGAAAGTGACAAACTTGAAGAAAACAATTGATAATCAAACAATTTTAGACGATGTTTCTTTCACATTGCAAAGAGGGAGTATCATCGGATTACTCGGAAGAAACGGTGCGGGGAAAACAACTTTATTGCGAACGATGGTCGGTATTTTAGACCCAGACGAGGGAACTGTTACATATGAAGATACAAACATTCATCAGTTTCCTGAAATAAAGCAAAAAATTGTATATGTTCCTGATTCTACTAATATACTGAACGGCTATACGATAAAAGAAATCGTAAAGTTTTATAAAGAAGTTTATACCGCATTTGATGAAACACATTTCTATGAACTGTTAGAACGTTTTAACTTACCAAATAAACGAATTCGTAGTTATTCAAAAGGAATGAAAGCACTGCTCGCCATCATTTTAGCCGTTTCTACAAAGGCAGAATATATCATTTTAGATGAACCGACAAATGGACTTGATCCTATCGTGAAAAGGAAAATTTTACAGTTTCTCGTTGGAGAAGTTGCAGAAAAAGAGATTACCATTTTCATCTCCACCCACCATTTAGATGAAGTAGAACAAATTGCAGATACAATTATTATATTAAAAGGCCATACTATCTCGTCTATTACATCACTAGACGATGCAAAATCACGATTTGCTAAAATACAAGTTGCTTATGAACGTTCATTACCTCAAAAACTAGAAAACTTAAGCAATATTAAAATATTAAATCAAACAGGAAAAGTATATACAATCTTAATCGAAGGAAATGTGGCTACAACACTGGAGAAGTTTTACAAAGAGCAACCTATACTTATTGAAGAATTAACAATGTCACTTGAAGATGTCTTCGTTACGACACTGGAGGAGGATGAGTATGTTTCATAAAGCGTTGTGGATGTGGAATTGGAAGCGTGGGAAATATGCTGCGTTACTTTTTCTCTTCAGTTCACTTTATTTTTTATCTTTCGAATACTATCAAGAAGCAGAAACTCAACAGTCTCTCTTTCTCCATCCAGAAAAAATAGGTGAAGAAAAGTTCTACTATCATTATTCTTTTTATTCTTCTAATAGCTTTTGGTTAGGTATTATTACAATTATCCTATCCTGTATATTAATTGGCTGGGAGCGAAGTAATCAAAATGGAGATTCACTTATGACATTTCCATTTAAAAGACGTGATATGTTCTTATCGAAATGGGTTTTCGGTGGATTTTTCATTGTACTATCATTTCTAATCAATTGGGGTCTTATGTATTTTATTTATAAATCTACGATTCACTTTGAATATCAATCTTTCGAACCATTTCACCGATATTTCCTGTACGCAATTTTCACATATATCGCTATCTATACTGTCTCTTTATGTATAGGTACATTTACTGGCAGTATTATTTCACAAAGCATCTTCAGCATTACTTTTTGCATAATGGGAATGGGAATCTTTTCACTCTTACTCCTTTTCTTTACAGCTCACGCTGAGGCAATACAGGGGAATAAAAGTTATACGAATTTCGAAAACATTTATAAATTCAATAAAAAGACCAACATTTCAAGCGCTATATTAGACTTTTCAATTAGTTATAATTACCACCCTACTGTCCAATCAGATGAAGATCATGGAAAAGTAATACAAAGGGGACCCACTTTTCATAGTTACTACTCTGCAAAAGTAATACTTGTTCCTATCTTCTATACTATTTCCAGCTTACTAATTGGTATGTTTCTTTATGCACGATCACCTAATGAACATAATAAGAAAATTTTCCTTTTTCCAAAATACAACTCACTCTGGATGTGGGGTACTACCTTTTATTTTGCATTAATAGGTGGGCAAATGTTAAAACGTTTTGATTTATTATTTAGTTACTATGTTGGATTCTTTTTATTTGGAATCGTCACTTATTTTATATTATCACGTCTTACAAACTATAAAGTTTTTTAAAGGAGAGATCCTATGTTTCAAAAAGCATTATGGGTGCATACCTACAAACAAAGTAAATATATTGTTTGGCTATTTTGGTTAGTAAGTTTTTATGTACTATCATATAAATACTATTTAGCAGCTGCCGAGCAATTAAAATATTTTCATGAACATAATGAATGGAAATATATATACCGATATAATTATCAGCTTTCACTTCCCGATGCTATTATGGTTCAAGGAGGACTCCTTATTATATTAGCCTGTATTCTTATTGGATGGGAACGTCAAAATCAATCAAGTGACATTTTATGGTCTATGCCATTTAAACGAACACATCTCTTCATAACGAAATGGCTTTTTGGTGTGTGTAATATTGTAGCTATCGTTATACTAAATTGGGGACTTTTTGCTATTATGAAAAAGACAACCTTTCATAATAAGTATCAAATATTTTCACCATTTCATACTTACTTCTTATACATGGTTATTATCTTAATTGCTATATATACACTTGCATTATGCATAGGAACAATTGCTGGTAATATGATTTCACAAGGATTTTTCAGTGTTGCTATACTTGGATTCCCTTTTATTTTGCCGACTCTAATTGCCGGGGCTATTTCTATTCATACGGTTGGACTTATTTCCAATCATCCCGTCTATACGGAGGAAAATGTAGATCGTTACGGTTCAGTAATAGAAAAAGTGAGTATTTTAGCGCCAGTTCGCGGATTCAATATTAATTTTAATTACGATCCTCAACGTGCTTATACTGATCAACAAGGCGTACGTCATGATGAACCTAATTTTACGTATATTCCTTCAGCAACAAAACTTATCGGTCCAATCGTAAATATACTTATTCTATTACCTTTAGGAATGTACTTATATACAAGATCACCTAATGAACAAAACGGAAACTTTCTATTATATCCGAAGCTTAAAACACTATGTATGATATGTTGTGTAACCTTTATTGGAATGTTTGGAGGAATGGCAGCGGGCGGAAGTCATTCTATCGTAAATTATTATATTGGTTTTATAGGGACCAGTACGATAGTCTACCTACTATTATCTCGCTTATTAAAATTCAAATTTTCTTGGCGTGTGAAATAACCTCCTTTTAAAGGAGGTTATTTCACATTCTCTCTCCTATCCCCATACACCATCTCTTCTTTCATCCCAAATCCATCACCATTTTGCACAATTTGCTCTGTCGGTGCAACTACACTTTCAGCAATTTTCCATTCCCCACGCTCTTTCACAAATACTTGTAGAAAATAGTTCATGCCATCTAATTGATATGCATTTTCTTTTTTCACATTATAGTGAATCGCAATGTAGTACACTTGAATATTTTCTTTTCCTATTTTTGATACGTATTGCGATAGTCTCGGTATATAGAGTGCTGCTTTCTGAAAAGATAGTTGTTTCGCTTTAACAAGCGATGAACTTGTTACATTACGTAATGTGTCCTGATTACGAATATTATCGCTATGGTGGAATAATACTGCGTTTTGCATAGAACGAACCCATAATTTCGAATATAAGACTGTATTATCGGTTTCAATGTACTTCACTTCTTTTCGTACCACTTGGATAGGCGTATCTGCGTACGTAAATGTTTGAAAATAGAAAAAACCACCAAATAAAATGGTAAGTGCAGCAATATATTTCATAATCTTTCCTCCGATCTTTTAATTAAAGTATCGGAGTTTCAAAATATTTTTATTCAAAAGAAAAAGGATAGGAATGCTTTCGCTTCCTATCCTCATTTATTATAATACGCGGCCAAATAGTTCTAAGACCATTTCTATTTCTTGGTCGCTCCAACCTTTAAATCTCTCTTTATAATATTCTTTACGCACAGCTTCAAGTTTTTCAGTTACTTCTCTTCCGTGCTCTGTAATTTCTAAATACACGATTCGACGATCTGAATTAGAACGTTTTCTTTCTACTAATCCTTTTCGTACGAGACGATCTGTAACAGCTGTAATATGACTGGAGGTTACGTTTACTTCACTCGCAATTTGCGAAGCCATCTGTGGACTCTTTAAAAATAACGCACGTAATACAGAAAATTCATTATATGGCATATGTTCTGCAAAACGTGTATTAATATCATTTTGTAATAAACGTATCATTTTTCGAAATGATGCAGATAAATCTAAAATCAGTGTTTCTCTTTTTTCGTTCAATAGCCTCGTCCCTTTTTTATCATATTTACACATATTATAATCTATAAATACCTATGTTGTACATGCTTTCTTTCCTCAACATTCTCATTTATGTAACTTTTTTCATATAAATTTCTTTTTTGTTCACACATATACATATAAAAAGGATGGTGATGGAAAATGCAGGGTGGAATGAATCCTTATTTACACAACGTACGCACAGCTAATACTGGTAAAGAAGCTACTATTACTGTACAAGGCGAAGGCGTTGTCAAAGCAAAACCGAATGTTGTTATATTAACGCTTGGCATTCGAACAGATGATAAAAATGTAAAACAGGCTCAAGAAGAAAATGCAGTGCAATCTAAACAATTGCTGGATGCACTTAAACAGCTTGGTATTGCCGATAAAGATATAGAAACGATTTCTTATACAATTACTCCTCAATACGAATATGTAAATGATAAAGCATTGCTACAAGGATACCGCGTGGAGCATTTGTATGAAATTACCGTTTTAAATGTACAAAAAGCTGGGGAAGTATATGATATAGCCGTTTCAAATGGCGCAAATGTAGCAAAAGGTTTACGTTTCCGAGTATCTCATCCAAATAAATATTATGAGCAAGCTCTCATTCAAGCTCTGCACCAAGCAGTAGAAAAAGCTCGTGCTATTGCGAGTACATATAATTTAAATATTAATCCTGTTCCCCTCTCATTCGTTGAAGAATCTGCCCAATTACCACGGGAGGTTACGTCTTATGCTACTTTACATGCGCAAGCAGCCCCTCCCATTCAATCGGGTGAATTAGAAATCATTTCATCCATACGGGCTATTTTTACGTATTTATAACGAATTCTCTTTACAAGTAAACGTTATCATTTTACTTGTTGTAAAAACATGATGTTCTGATATAATAAAGAACGGTGAGCTCTTACATAAGAGATATCACGGGTGGGAGAGGGATATGAAAAAGAAGGTTTAACATGAAAGGAATACTTGAAAGAACATTTAAATTAGGTTTACACGAAACATCACCAAAACAAGAAGTATTAGCTGGAGTTACGTCATTTTTCACAATCGTATATATTATGATTGTAAATGCGTCAATCTTATCAGATGCTGGCATTCCTCTTGAAGCTGGAATTTTAGCAACTGTTTTTAGTTCATTTGTCGGATGTCTACTCATGGCATTTTGGGCAAATGCACCTGCTATTCTTGTCCCGGGTATGGGTGTAAATGCATTCTTCACGTACACAGCTGTGCATACGCTTGGACTAACTTGGCAAGAAGCATTGGCTGCTGTCTTTATCTCTGGTATTATTTTTGCAATTGCCGCTTTTACACCAATCGCTCGCGTGCTATCAGTATCAATTCCAAAGTCATTAAAGGAAGCGATTACTGTCGGCATCGGATTATTTTTAGCGTTTATCGGATTGCAAAAAGGTGGTTTAGTCGTTTCGAACCCAAATACTGCTGTGGCAATGGGGAAATTAAGTAATCCTGTCGTTCTTGCGACATTACTTACTCTTATCATTGCACTTGTATTATTTATTCGTAACGTACGTGGAAACTTTTTATGGACGATTGCAATAGGAACTGGTATCGCCTGGCTATTTGGTCTTGTGGATACGAGTCAAGTGGGAAGTAGTTCATTCTCATTCGCTAATTACGGTGATGTGTTTGGAGCTATGTCATTTGGGAAACTTTCTTCCTTACCATTTTGGATTGCAACATTCTCTTTAAGCATGGTGCTTATCTTTGAGAACATGGGACTTCTGCACGGTTTATTAGAAGATGATCGTAAATTCCCACGTGCTTACCAAGCCAATGCAATTTCAGCAATGACATGTGGTCTATTTGGCACAAGTCCTACCGTTTCAACAGTAGAAAGTGCCGCAGGTATTACTGCAGGTGGTAAGACAGGTCTGACGTCTATCGTTACTGGGTTGCTATTCTTTGCATCACTGTTTGCTCTTCCATTTGTCAAATTAATTCCTGATAGTGCCATTGCACCAATCTTAATTATTATTGGCGGTCTGATGATTACAAGCATTCAACAAATTCCTCTGAATGACTTTTCAGAAGGATTTCCAGCATTCTTAATTATCGTTATGATCCCGCTCACATATAGTATCGCTGATGGCATTGCGTTCGGATTTATTGCTTACCCTATCTTAAAAGTTGCTCTTGGAAAGCGTAAAGAAGTCGCACCATCTATGTATATCATTACATGCTTATTCTTAGCTATGTTTGTATTACATGCTATTGGTTAAAAAAAACACCGAGGAAATCCTCGGTGTTTTTTTACTTAAACCATCCTTTTTTATAAAACCAGGCCATCATTCCGCCGCCAATTAGTGCCATAATAAGTAGACAAATAAAATAACTATATTGTCCACCAAGCTCTGGCATATGCGTAAAGTTCATTCCATATACTCCCGCAATAAATGTTAATGGCATGAAAATAGTCGAGAATACAGTTAATGTTTTCATAATGTTATTCATATGATGTGAGTTTAATGAAAAATAACTATCCCGAATATCTGCTGTTAACTCTCGGCTTGCCTCAATCATTTCTGTTAGTTTAAGCAAATGATCATGTATATCTTTAAAGTAAATTTCATGATCGCTTATACCGTAAAAACGAGTCGAATTTAAAATACGATATAATAAATCACGCATCGGAATAATTGTACGCCTTAGCTTTGATAAATCTGTACGTATATCAAATACCTCTTCTAATACACTTCCTGCTGTCTCCCCCGTTAAATTATCATCAATTGCATTTAAATGATCCTCAATGTAATATACAGGCGCAAAATAGTCATCTACAATTTGGTCGATAATTGTATGAGCTACGTGTAAAGGACTATTTTTAATACGCTTCTTTTCTCCAAGTGTTTTCCATACTCTTTCGATTGCATTGTTATGAGAAAAGTGGAAAGAAACAATATAACGATCACTAATAAATAAATCGATTTCGTGCGGTTCTAGTCCATCTTCCCCAAATGCATGAAGTACTAAAAAGTTATATCCATCATAAAAATCAACTTTTGGCCTCTGTACATATTCTATACAGTCTTCAATTGCAAGGGGATGGAACTTAAAATGGTCTTGCAGAATATATGTATACTCTTCTTTCGTTGGCTTATATAAATCTAGCCAATACCATACAATATGGTCTTTCTTTGTTTCTTCTAGAGAAACATCATATAATACTTCATCTGTTTTTGTTACTGCACAAATTCTAATCATAATTTCACCCATTATTATTATAAACAAAAAATAGTAAAAAAAGCCAAGGAGAAATCTCCTCAGCTTTTTTTTATTACTTCGTTACGATACCGTGTACTAAAGTTGGTGCATCTACGTGTTCTTTAGAGATCTTCATGTTCTCATAAATTTTCGCTTTTACATCTTCAACATTTTCGCGGTTTGCGTAAATTGTAACGAGAGATTCACCTTGCTTCACGCTATCGCCTACTTTTTTGCGCAGCATTAGACCAACTGCTAAATCAATTTCAGACTCTTTCGTTGCACGTCCTGCTCCTAAAAGCATTGCTGCTGTTCCAATTTCGTCTGCAACGATTTCTGATACATATCCGTCTTCTTTCGCTTCCACTTCAATTTTAAATTGTGCTTGTGGCAATTTAGAAGGGTCATCAACAACAGATGCGTCGCCGCCTTGCGCTGATAAGAACGTTTTAAATGATTCTAGCGCTTTTCCGTTGTTCATTACTTCAATTAGCTTTTCACGTGCATCTTCTAAAGATGAAGCTTGTCCAGCAAGGTACACCATTTGACTTCCAAGTGTTAAACATAGCTCTTCTAAATCTTTCGGCCCTTTACCTTGTAATGTATCAATTGCTTCTTGAACTTCTAATGCGTTACCGATAGCTTCACCGAGTGGTTGACTCATATCAGAAATAACTGCCATCGTGTTACGACCAACGTTATTACCGATGCGTACCATTGCTTCTGCTAAACGTTTTGCATCTTCATCCGTTTTCATAAATGCACCTGCTCCAGTTTTTACATCAAGAACAATTGCATCTGCACCAGCAGCAATTTTTTTACTCATAATCGAACTTGCAATAAGCGGAATTGAGTTTACTGTTGCTGTCACATCACGAAGTGCATATAGCTTTTTATCAGCAGGTGTTAAGTTACCACTTTGACCGATAACAGCGATTTTGTTTTCATTTACAAGACGCATGAATTCATCGTTTTCAATTTCCACATGGAATCCTGGAACTGCTTCTAATTTATCAATTGTACCACCAGTATGTCCTAAACCGCGTCCAGACATTTTCGCTACTGGTACATCTAAAGCGGCTACTAATGGACCTAATACAAGTGTCGTTGTATCACCAACACCACCTGTTGAATGCTTATCTACTTTTACACCTTCAATAGCTGATAAGTCGATTGTATCACCGCTATTTACCATTGCCATCGTTAAATCGGCACGCTCTTGATCGTTCATATCTTGGAAGAAAATTGCCATTGCAAGTGAACTTACTTGATAATCAGGAATATCACCATTCGTATATCCTTCAACAATAAAGTTAATTTCTTCTGTCGTTAATGCATGTCCGTCACGTTTTTTTGCAATTAGGTCCACCATTCTCATTGTGAAGTCACCCCTTCATTTGTTTTACGATTGCTTTTACTAATGCTAAGAAGTTAGCTTTAACACGTTCTGTCGTTTCAATTACTTCATCGTGGTGAAGTGGTTGATCTAAAATACCAGCTGCCATATTTGAAATACAAGAAATACCTAACACTTTCATACCAGCATGACGCGCTACAATTACTTCAGGTACTGTTGACATACCAACTGCATCTCCGCCAAGTGTACGAAGCATACGAATTTCAGCAGGTGTTTCATATACAGGACCTGTCATTCCTACGTATACACCTTCTTGTACTTTAATATTTAAGTCTGCTGCAACTTGTTTCGCCATTTCGCGAAGTTCTACTGTATATGATGTAGACATATCAGGGAAACGTACGCCCATTTCAGAATCATTCGGTCCGATTAATGGATTCGTACCCATGAAGTTAATGTGGTCTGAAATTAACATAAGATCGCCTGGCTCAAATGATGTATTTACACCACCAGCTGCGTTTGTTACAACTACTGTTTCTACACCTAGTTCTTTCATAACACGAACTGGGAATGTTACTTTTTGCATGTCGTATCCTTCATAGAAGTGGAAACGTCCTTGCATTGCTACTACTGTTACACCTTGAAGTGTACCAAATACTAGTTGACCTGCATGGCCTTCTACAGTTGATACTGGGAATTCAGGGATTTCACTGTAAGGTACTGTTACTGCGTTCTCAATTTCGTCTGCTAATACACCTAGTCCTGATCCAAGGATTAGTCCTACTTGTGGTGTCTCTTGAAATTTCTCTTTTAAGTATGAAGCTGATTTTGTAATAAGTTCACGATTCATTTGTTTATCCCCCTATTTCTTTAGCTCGTTTAAGAAGCTTGTTCCGTATTCTGGCATTTTCACACCGAAGTTTTCTGCTACTGTTGCACCAATATCAGCAAATGTTTGACGAAGTGGTAATTCTTGTCCGCCTTCTTTCATGCTTGGGCTATATGCCAATAATGGTACATATTCACGTGTATGGTCAGTACCAGGGTGAATTGGATCATTACCGTGGTCTGCTGTAATTAATAATAGATCATCTTCTTTTAGTTTTGCGAATACTTCTGGAAGACGTGCATCATATTCTTGCAGAGCTTCTCCGTATCCTTGTGGATCACGGCGATGGCCGAATAATGCATCAAAGTCAACTAAGTTTAAGAAGCTAAGACCTGTAAAGTCCATATTTAATGTATCTACAAGCTTATCCATTCCATCCATGTTAGACTTCGTACGAAGTGATTCAGTTACCCCTTCACCATCATAAATATCAGAGATTTTACCGATAGCAATTACATCGTAGTCACTATCTTTTAATTCATTCATTACTGTACGGCCGAATGGTTTTAATGCATAGTCATGACGGTTTGGTGTACGTGTAAAGTTTCCAGGTTCACCAACGAATGGACGAGCAATAACACGACCTACCATGTATTTCTCATCTAATGTTAATTCACGTGCAATTTTACAGATTTTATATAACTCATCAAGTGGCACTACTTCTTCGTGTGCTGCAATTTGCAATACGCTATCAGCAGAAGTATAAACGATTAAAGAGCCTGTTTCCATTTGCTCTTGACCAAGTTCATCAAGAATCTCAGTTCCAGAAGCTGGCTTATTACCGATAATTTTACGGCCTGTTTTTTCTTCTAATTCATCAAGTAATTCTTTCGGGAATCCTTCCGGGAACACTTGGAATGGTGTATCAATGTAAAGGCCCATGATTTCCCAGTGACCTGTCATTGTATCTTTACCAGTAGATTTCTCTTGCATTTTTGTGTAATATCCAAGTGGTTTCTCTACTTTAGAGATACCTTTCATTTCTCGAATGTTACCAAGACCTAATTTCACCATGTTAGGCATTTGTAACCCATTCATATGTTCAGCAATGTGACCAATTGTGTCAGATCCTAAATCACCAAATTGCTCAGCATCTGGTGCTTCACCGATTCCCACAGAGTCCATTACGACTAGGAATATACGTTTATATTTATTCATAACTGCGCCCTCCTATAAGTTCAGTTCTACTTCTTGTAGTATGTTCAAAACGCTATAAAGTGAAACTGTTATCAAAAAGAATTCTCATTGTCAAACAGTACTTCTTTAAATCATTTTCTAACCTATTTCGTTTACTTGAAACGATTCAAAAACATTTCTAGTTTTTTCTAAGTCAGATGTCAGACATCTGATACTGATATCATAACATGTTTACGCTTTCTTTTTAATACATTTTCGTAGAATTTCTCATTTTCTTCACACTTCTATTGTAATCCATTCTGCAACGAAGTGCTAATTTTTTTATGATTTATTTCTTCATATTAAAAATAAAAAGTAGCTCTAAAGAGCTACTTTTTATTTTACTTCTATTGTTTCTTCTTTATGTTCATGCAATTCGCCTTTTCTTACATGTACTTTCACTTTGTAAGCACCGTTCTCTTTGAAAGTATGTTTCGTTTCATACTCTCCTTTATTTCCTTCTTTCGCTGGAATAAATTCGTGTTTTTCAACACCATCTTTCCAAATCTCTAGTTGTACTTCAGCACCAGTTAATGCTTCTTCTTTTTGCTTTAAATGAACTTTCATTGTAGATTCAGCATTTGCCTTTATGTCTCCAGCCATAAGATGGATCATTGTGTCACTTTTATGATCTCCATGTCCTGCACTGTGATCACTATTTTCTTTTTTTGCATCTTCTACTTTCGCATTTCCTACAGCAACTTTTACTTCTGGCATAACGTGCATTTCACGTGCATTTGTGTGAGCGATAATATGGTATACTCCATCCGTTTCGAATGTTTTCTCTACTGCATAAACACCTTTTCCTTTATGCTTACCATCTAACATCTCGTGTTTTTCGTCGCCATCTTTCCAAATTTCAAACTTTACATCATCGGCATCCGTTACTTTTTCTTTCCCTTGTGTAACAAGTGCTTGTACTTCTGTTTTTTCACCTGGTTTAATTTCTTTCGGATTTGTTTGTACTGCTACTTTTACAGCTTCAAGTTTCTGTTCTTTTTTCGGTTCTTCTTTGTTTGTATTACAGCCAGCCAACGCTAGCATCGCGATAAATAAAGTTATAATCAGTTTTTTCATCATCATTTCCTCCTTTATACTTTATTTAGTATAGAGGAAATACATTGTAATATTCCAGTCTTCTGCTGAAAACAATATACGAAATGTTTGTGAAGTTTCTGTGAAGCGGTCTTCCCCTCTTAATCTATGAAAAAAGAGCATAGTAACTATGCTCTCGGATGAAACTGTTTATATACATCTTTTAATCTAGTTTTTGAAACGTGCGTATAGATTTGAGTCGTTGAAATATCTGCATGTCCAAGCATTTCTTGTACAGCACGTAAATCTGCTCCATTTTCTAATAAGTGCGTAGCAAACGAGTGACGCAACGTATGAGGTGTAAGCTCTTTTTCAATATTTGCTTCTTTCGCTAATCGTTTTAATATTTTCCAAAATCCTTGTCTTGATAAACGATTACCATGATGGTTTAAAAAGAGTGCATCTACTACTTTTTTCCCCATTAATTCTCTTCTTCCTTTTTCAATATACTTTTGAATCGCTTCCGTTGCTAAACTTCCTAGTGGAATAATTCTTTCTTTATTCCCTTTCCCTATGCAACGAACAAATCCCATCGTTAAATGTACATCTTCTAAATTGAGTGCAATCAATTCTGAAACACGAAGTCCTGTCGCATACAGTAACTCTAGCATCGCCTTATCACGAATCCCAAAAGCACTTGTCATTTTTGGTGTTTGAAGTAACGCCTCTACTTCATCAACTGATAATACTTTTGGTAATTTCCGTTCCCCTTGTGGCGTTTCAATATGTACGGATGGATCGTGTTCTACCGCTCGTTCACGAAGTAAAAATTGGTGGAACGAACGAATTGATGCGATATGACGCGCTAATGTTTTCGAAGATTTTCCGTTCTCTTTTAAATACTGCAAAAAATTAACAATATGTAAACGGGTCACTTCATGAAAAGTTTTCGTCTGTTCCACATTTTGCAAATACTTTACGTAGCTTTTTAAATCCCGTTCATAAGATACTACTGTATTCTTTGCTAATCCTTTTTCGACAACCATATAATGAATAAAATCTTTTAATTGATCTTCCACTCTACACTACTCCCCATTTTCATAGAAAAACATCATTCTATTTACGAAAGCATCCTTTGCCGGTTCTTCATTCCCTGATACTTTTTCTACAGTCTCTTCTTTAGGTTTTTCATAACGATGATAGCTTTCATATTCTTCATTTATCCATAGTATAGCGAAATAAAACAAAATCGTACAACTTGTAAATAATAAAAATACTTTTATTCCATCAAAAGTTAATTTTAAAGCTCGGCGCATTGTAAATTCCTCCAAAATATAAGTTATTACAACATATGCCAAGCTTTCACCAATTTATACCTTATTCAAATAAAAAACCTCTTCCTAGATAAATAGGAAAAGGTTATTTTTCATCCGTTTCATTTTCTTGACAATTTTTACAAATCCCATGGAATGTTAAACGATGATCTTTCACCTTAAAGCTCCAGTCTCGTTCTACTTTCCTTTCCACTTCACCAAGTAAATCTTCTTGTATTTCTTGTACAGCACCACATTGTGTACAAATCAAATGATGGTGGAAACGCTGCGCACCTTCTTGGCGTAAGTCATAGCGTGAAACACCGTCTCCGAAGTTAATCTTATCGACAACTTTTAACTCAGATAATAGTTCTAAAGTTCGATAGACGGTTGCTAATCCGATCTCTGGCGACTTTTCTTTTACAAGGAGGTAAACATCTTCTGCGCTTAAATGATCTTCTTCATTTTCTAGCAGCACACGAACTGTTGCTTCACGTTGCGGTGTTAATTTGTAGCTCGCTGCATGTAATTGCTTCTTAATTCGTTCAATTCTTTCTTCCATTCGGTACTACTCCCTCCTCGCCACTCTTACACCATTATATCAGAAGAAGGGCTTCTGTCAAAAGAAAAAAACAATAAAAACAAATTGATAATTATTCTCAAAAAGTATTTATTTTTTATTAATAGCCTCAACGACTTCTTTCATTAAAACTGGTGATGCGTAAGCCTCCACACTAGAAGCAAGTGCTAACACCACTCCAATTACGAGAAAGAAGCATGTATAACGGATTAATAATGGTAATAGTGGCTCGGTTATTTTTCTAATAAATTGATGCCTAATCATCCGTAAAGAAAAACTTGCAGCAATAGTTGTCATAACGAGAAAGACTGGAATGATAATTAAATTTTGTGGCAAAACAGATACAAATGCTAATAATAGTCCATTCCATCCATGCTGACTTACTAAAAAACCAACTGTAAATCCAACGACAACTCCTTTTACAAATAATAAAATAAAAATAAGTGGTAATCCAATAATTGAAATCCCTAAAATCCAAATAAATCCGATGTATTTTAATTGCGAAAAGTAACTTTCTCGAAACATTTCGCCCGCAATGGCAAATTCTCCTTTAGAGACTTGTCCAAAAAAACGTTGTAAGTAAAATGATAAATCTTGTTTTTGATTGATTTGTAAACTATTCACCAGAATAGCTCCGAATATTACTCCCATCAATAATAAAACGGCGTTAAATATATATAATGAAGAGTTTTCCTGTATGTGAGACATTACACGGTCTTGCCAATTTTTTCGCCACATTTTTCTTCCCTCCGTTCACACTCTTATTAAAAATGTATGAAAGAAAGAAAAAAGTATGACGAATTAACATTGAAATTCCGCTCTACTTTGCTAAACTAAAAAGTAGAGAATAGGAGGGATTTCTCTTGAAACCATTATTATTAGATTTTCCAACATTATTTCAAACTGAACGCTTGCAAGTTCGTAAACCATTTCCAGGTGATGGTGCAGAAGTATATGAAGCAATCCAAGCTTCTCTAGAAGACTTAGTACCGTGGATACCAATTAACGCTGAAACAGAAGAGAGTGCTGAAGAAATTGTTCGCGAAGCTCACGGACAGTTTTTACTTCGTGAAACACTTGATTTTCACTTATACGATAAAGTATCTGGTACATTCATCGGAGCAATTACACTAAAGCCTGAAAACTGGGATATTCCAAAGTTTTCACTTCACTTCTGGCTACATAGTGCCTATACAAAACAAGGCTATATGACCGAAGCTGTTAAAGGTGCAATTCAGTTCGCCTTTGATAAACTAGGCGCTAGAAGAATTGAAATTCGTACTGATGCAACAAATATAAATGCATGTAGCTTAGCAGAACGTCTAGAATTCATTCTAGAAGGTACAATGGAAAATGATTTCCTAGCACCAGATGGTAGCTTACGTGATGCACGTGTATATGCAAAAATCAATTAAAAAACACTCGCCTTTGGCGAGTGTTTATTTTTGTAGTTGTAAATATTGTACTGCAAACATCGTCTTCGCATCATGAATACGAAGATCTTTCATAAGAGTAATCGCTTCTTCTAACGATACTTCCATTAATTCCACAAACTCATCTTCATCTAACTCAGCTTTATTTTCTTTTTTTGTCAAACCTGTCGCTTTATATACATATAAAATTTCATCTGCGAATCCTGGAGATGTATAAAAAGAAGTAATGAGCTCCATATTTTCACATACATATCCTGTTTCCTCTTCTAATTCACGAACTGCTGTTACCTCAGGTTTTTCACCAGGTTCTAACTTACCAGCTGGAATTTCTATAATCGCCTTTTCAAGCGCTTTACGATACTGCTCAACAAGCACAATTTTCCCCTCATCAGTAATAGCAATAATAGCAACTGCACCAGGGTGATTTACAATTTCACGTTTACTCATTGCTCCATTTGGTAATACTACATCATCAACACGAACTTTTATAACTCTACCATCAAAAATCGGCTCAGTTTTTACTGTTCTCTCTGCAAGATTACTCATACTACTTCATCTCCCTGTTCTATTTCCTATTCTTTCCTCATACATTTTACCACATTGAAAGGAGCGTGATAGAAATGAAAGTTTATATTTTACCAAATCGCGTCACTTTAGTCGGAAAAGCATGGCAAATTCGCCATAAGCTAAAGCAATATAGCAAAGAGTATACAACTGTACAAGAGTGGATTACAGCAAATAAAGTGAAACATTAATCATGCTTTTACGGGCAGTTAATGCGAAACGAAAAGTAAACGTTTGTCAACCTCTTTTCCCTCTCGTACAATAAAGGTAAGGAGGTTGACCTATGAAAAAACGTCAATTAGGAAACTCAGATTTGTTTGTTACAGAAATAGGCCTTGGCTGTATGTCTCTCGGTACATCTGAAACAGAAGCTATGCGTATTATCGATGAAGCAATCGATTTAGGAATTAATTTTTTTGATACAGCAGATTTATATGATTACGGATTAAATGAAGAATTTGTTGGAAAAGCCTTGAAGGGAAGAAGAGACCAAATTGTTCTTACAACGAAAGTTGGAAATCGTTGGACAGAAGAAAAAAATGGCTGGTCTTGGGATCCTTCTAAAGCTTACATAAAAACTGAAGTAAAGGAAAGTTTACGTAGACTTCAAACTGATTATATTGATCTTTACCAACTTCATGGCGGAACGACTGAAGATCCAATAGATGAAACAATTGAAGCTTTTGAAGAATTGAAAAAGGAAGGTATTATTCGCCATTACGGTATTTCTTCTATACGCCCAAATGTCGTTCGTGAGTATGCAAAACGCTCAAACATCGTTAGTGTACTAATGGAATATAGCCTTTTAAATCGTCGTCCAGAAGAATGGTTCCCCCTTCTGAATGAACACCAAATTAGCGTCATTGCCCGCGGACCACTTGCAAAAGGAATTTTAACTGACAACAATGCAAAAAAAATAGAAAGAGTAAAGGAAAAGGATTATCTCTCTTATTCTTACGATGAATTACATACAACTCTAGCGAGTGTAAAAGAAACGATTGGAGAACGCTCTTTAACAGGAACAGCTATTCAATATTGCTTACATAGTAAGACTGTTGCAGCTGTTATACCCGGTGCAAGCTCGCTTCAACAATTACAGGAAAATATACGAGCTAGCCAACAGTTACCTTTAACGAAAGAAGAATATATACAACTTCAAAAGATTGTTAAATATGACACATATGCTTTGCATCGTTAAAAATATCGAATTACCGATAAACAGAAGACTGTCTCCAGTATTAGGAGACAGTCTTTTTTATAACGTATCATATTTATCAGGATTCGTTCCTACATGTAAATCACGATTCAACGTGTTAATTTGACGTATCTCTTCTTCAGTTAGTGCAAAATCAAAAATAGTAAAGTTTTCTTCAATACGAGATGGTGTAACAGATTTAGGAATTGTAACAATTCCGCTTTGAATATCCCACCTTAATATAACTTGTGCAGGTGTTTTTTCATATTTGTTAGCAATAGCCTGAATGATTGGATGCTGGAATACTTCTCCGCCCCTCATTAACGGACTCCATGCTTCCATTTGAATTTGCTCATCTTGACAATAATTGCGCAACTCAAATTGCGTCAACATCGGATGAAGTTCCACTTGGTTTACCATCGGCTTCACTTTGCAATTTGGTAATAATAGTTCTAAATGATGTTTATGAAAATTAGAAACACCAATCGCGCGCACTTTACCTTCTTCATACAATTTCTCCAAAGCTCGGTACGTATCAACATACTTCCCTCTTACCGGCCAATGTATTAAATATAAATCTACATAGTCCATTTGTAATTTTTTCAAACTCTTTTCAAACGCCTCGAGTGTCTCCTCATATCCTTGATCGTCGTTCCATACTTTTGTTGTTATAAATATATCTTCTCTTGGAATTCCTGATTCACGTATCGCCTCTCCGACACCGCTTTCATTTTCATATACAGTTGCTGTATCAATCGAACGGTATCCAACTTCTAACGCTGTTTTTACTGCTTGCTTTACTTCGTCTCCTTCTTTCGCTTTATATACGCCTAGACCAATCATCGGCATTTTCACGCCATTATGAAGTGTAGTTGTTGGAATATGCACAGTCGTCTCCCTTTCATTGTTACATTTTTTATAAGCCACAACTTTATTTCAACAAGATTCATCCCAAAAGTCAAAACATACGTACAGTTTACATAACACTTTTATATAGCTAAAAAATAACGTGAACTCATTCATTTAAGTTATTTTCTCTCCATTCTTTCGCTTTTTCATCCACATTGCGCACAAACTCATTTTTCCCTTCCGTATATAACGTGCCATCATATGTATACTTTTCGGCTAATTCTCTCTTTAAGGTTGCATATGCCTCTGCTTCTTCACAATGAGCCATCATATAATCACGAAACGCTAAATGCCTTACAATCTCTGGATTTCCTTTTTCAAACACGTGTAAATGATACGAACGTTTTTCTTCAGTTCCATGAATAAAATATCGGCGTCTTGAAATACCATTTTCCCCTTTTACGATGTAACCAAGCTCTATAAATCGTTCATTCCACCCATCTACTCTTTCGATATTTTCTACTTCCATGATCATATCAATAATAGGTTTAGCTGCCAGTCCGGGCACTGACGTACTTCCAATATGATGAATTTTCACCGTTTCTGGCATCGCTGTTTTTAATCTTTCAGCCTCCATTTGAAATTTTTCACTCCAATGGTTTTCATGTGGAACAACGATAATTTTTCTCATTCTAACTCCCCTTTTCTTACAAGCTCGTCAAAAAATGATCAGTGAAATACCACTGATCATTTTTTATTATTTAAAGTCTTTCCAAGTAAGGTTACTTTCACTTAGCAGTTCTTCAAATGATTTATTCTTTTCACGTTCTTTTTGTTCTTGGCGCTTTCTTTCCAGTTCAGCTGCCTCTTTTTCCTCTTCCCTCACTTGCAACTCTTTCTTCTTACTCTTTAATTGTTGCATGAGTGAATCATTTAATTGATCGCCTAATGTAAGTGTTTCTTTCTTCGGTTGATTCACTTGTGATTGTCTTTGTATTTGTCTTTGTTTCTTTTTCTTCATGCTACTCACCTTTTACTTTTTTCTCCATTATAGTAGATACACGATGAAATCGACAATAAAAAAAGGTCTTCACTCTATTATTCACTTTTTGTAAATATGTTAATTTTTCGAAAAGACTAAATTTTTGTGTAGCTATAATCCTATGAATCTATTAAAATTATGTCGTATGATGTCAGATTATAAAAAAAGGAGAATTATATTATGTGGAAAAAAATTATTCCTGCCGTTGCTGTTTTAAGCACCATTACTTTTTCAAGCGTATTTGCCGCTCCCCCATCTCAGAATCCAACTGAACAAAACCGCTACATAGACGTACAAATGCTTGGTATTAATGATTTCCATGGACAACTAGATACTGTTAAAAAAATCAATAATAAAGAAGCTGGTGGCGCTGATTACTTAGCTACTTATTTAAAAGAACGTAAAAAACAAAACCCTAATACACTTCTCGTACATGCTGGTGATATCGTCGGAGCTAGTCCACCAGTTTCAGCATTATTACAAGATGAACCGACAATTGAATTTTTAAATGACTTAAAATTTGATGTCGGTACAATCGGAAACCATGAATTTGATGAAGGTATTGATGAAATGCAACGCCTCATTTACGGTGGATATCATGAAAAAACAGGGAATTTCAAAGGGGCTAACTTCCCCTATGTAGCTGCTAACTTCTACAACAAATCAACTGGCCGCTTATTTTTACCACCGTTTACTGTAAAAATGGTAGATGGTGTTCCTGTAGGATTCATTGGGGTTGTTACAACTGATACACCAAATGTCGTTATGCCTACGATGCTTAACAATGTACAAATTACTGATGAAGTAGAAGCAATTAATAAATCAACACAACAATTAAAACGTCTCGGCGTTAAATCTATCGTCGTTCTTGCTCATGTCGGTGGAACAACCGATGAGTCTGGGGTAACAAATGGCGATCTTACTCGAATTGCAAATGAAACAGACCCAGAAGTTGATGTTATTTTCGGTGGACATAGTCATACGTATGTAAATGGTACAGTAAATAATAAACTAATTGTCCAAGCAAATTCATACGGAACGGCTTTCTCAGACGTGGATGTAACAATTGATCGTAAAACAAAGGATATTGTAAAGAAAAAAGCTGAAGTTGTTACAACGTATCATGAAGGTGTAGAACCTGATAAACAAGTAAAGAAAAAACTAGATCAATATAAAGAAAAAATTGCACCACTTGTAAATGAAGTAGTCGGAAAATCTACAGCACCTATCGACCGTAAACAAAATGATGCTGGTGAGTCCACTCTTGGAAATTTAGTTGCCGATGCTCAGCGTCAAACGATGCAAACTCAAATCGCCCTCATGAATCCTGGTGGCATTCGTAATGACTTAGATGCTGGTGATATTACGTGGGGTGAGTTATACGGCATTCAACCTTTTGGAAATCAATTAATTAAAGTAGATTTAACAGGTCAAGACATTCGCGATATTTTAAATCAGCAATGGCAAAAAGGAACAACAAGAATGCTTCAAATTTCAGGTATTCAATATACGTGGGATGCAAATAAACCAAACGGTGAAAAAGTTACAAATATACGTTTAACAAACGGAGAAGAATTATCTCCATCTAAAATGTATAGCGTAGTTGCAAATGCCTTCTTAGCTTCTGGCGGTGACGGATTCGTATCATTTAAAAATGGTAAAAATGCAGAAACTGGTCCAAACGACTTTGAAGCGTTAGTCGATTACGTAAAACAATTAAAAGAACCAATTCAGCCAGTTATTGATGGAAGAATTCAAAAAGTAAATTAAGTGTTTCTCTAATAATAAATTTCATTTTTCACGCCATAAAGGATTTATACTGATCCTCTATTTTATACGTAATATACATCATAAAAAGGATACTCGTTCTTCCAATGAACATAGTATCCTTTTCTTTAGTTATCAAAATGTGATGTTTTGTCAACTTCATATTGCTGTAAAAATTGGTGCAACGCCTCTTCTACAAGTTTAGATTTTTGAATTCCTTTCGATTCTGATATAAGGTCCAATTGTGATAATATTTCTGTATTAATAGAAAAGGTTCGTCTCTTCTTCTCTGTACTTTTACTCATAATTGGTACAATTACTTCTTCTCTTTTTCTTAATAATTCATAAATGCTTTGTAATTGCTCATAAATTAACAATTGATAATCTGTTTTCTCATATTGAAGGGCGGTCGCTTCTTGGAGTTGTAAGTGACGTGGTTCTTCTCCATCTCCTACAAAAATACGTTTCTTCTGCTCTCCATCATATTCGTATCCAATCAATCTTAATTTCTTCGATAATGTATACGGGCTTATTTCAAGACGTTTTGCTATAATAGCGATGGGTTCACGTCTATTTAAACCATCTATAATTTCTCCAATCGTCACAATTTCCCTCCTCCCGTGTTGAAATGACACTAGTATGGTATGTTACAATGATTTTCTAACAGTATATGCAAAATGAATAGCCTGTGCGATTCATACGATTTCACAAAAGGAGGTTTTCAATATGCTTTTTCGTAGCTACACCCCTCAGTTCTATAATGAAAACAAACAACTCATTCCTAACAGTATCGCTACGATAGAAAGCGTTATGATTAATAATCGAAAACAAACTCTCCTTATGCGTGGACAAAACGTAGAGCAACCTATTTTATTATGCTGTCACGGCGGACCTGGGATGGCACAAATCGGATTTATTCGCCATTTTCAAAAAGAATTAGAGAAGCAATTTATTGTTATTAATTGGGATCAGCGCGGGGCTGGTAAATCCTTTTCACTGAAAGATTTCGGAGCAAATTTCACAATCGAACAATTCGTTTCCGATGCAAAAGAAGTGATTCAATATGTACTTAAAAGGTTCAACAAACAAAAACTATTTCTCGCTGGTCATTCTTGGGGAAGTATTATTGGGCTTAACATAGCACATCAATATCCAAAGTATATTGAGGCTTACATCGGTATTGGGCAAATTGTACATATGAAACAAAATGAAGAATTGCTATATCAACATTTAATTCGTTCTGCAAAAAAACATAATCATAAAAAAGCATTAGCTTCCCTTTTAAAATTAGGAAAGCCACCATTTTTAGATACGAGACGTCTCATTATTCAAAGAAAGTGGCTTGGCACATTCGGAGGCGCAATCCAAAATGGATCTTCCTTTTCTTTCATACGAAAAGGTTTCTTTTCTCCTGAGTACACGCTATTAGATTGGTTCAAGTTTCTCGCAGGAAATTTAAAATCTGGCGTTTTATGGGAAGAAATGCTGACAATCGATTTCTTTTCTTCTATCTCAAGTTTATCTATTCCAGTTTATTTTTGTTCTGGTCGCTATGATTATCAAACTCCTTATGCACTCGTTCAGGAATATTGCGATATTATTGAAGCGCCTATAAAAAAGATGATTTGGTTCCCAAACTCAGCACATTCTCCTGATCTAGAAGAACCAGAATTATTCGCCAATTCTTTGCAATCAATTAAACAAGAGCTAGCTTTTCAGCATTAGTCACAAAAGGCTCTTTTACATTTCATAGAAAACATTTTATAATAATATGTCGCAAGTATGTATAAACATAGCAAAATGTTTCATATGTACTTGTCTTAACAGAATAAAAATTTAGGGAGATTACATTTATTATGAACGCTGTACTCGTCGCAGTAGCAATTATGCTATTGCTTAGTTTGTTACGTGTCCAGGTCATTGTCGCCATCATTGTTGGAGCTTTAACAGGCGGACTTATCGGCGGACTCGGTATTTCAGAAACGATTAACACTTTTACAACTGGTCTTGGAAACAGTGCTCCAATCGCTTTAAGTTATGCAATGCTTGGTGGTTTCGCTATTTCCCTTTCCAAAACAGGACTTCCAGATGCTATGATTCAAACTGCATTAAAATGGATTGGCAATGAACAAGACACGAAAAAACAAGTTTATTCTAAGGTACTTATTTTATTCATTATTTTAATGATGGCTTGTTTCTCACAAAATGTGATTCCTGTTCACATTGCTTTCATCCCCATCTTAATTCCAGCACTTTTAAAAGTATTAACTGAGCTGAAAGTGGATCGCAGACTTGTCACATGTATTATTACATTTGGATTGATTACTCCTTATATGTGGATCCCTGCAGGGTTCGGAAAAATTTATCATGACGTATTGCAAACCAACGCTGCGCAAAGCGGTCTTACATTTGATGTCGCACTTATTCCAAAAGCAATGACTATTCCAGCAATCGGTATGATTATTGGATTATGTGTAGCGGTATTCATTACGTACCGAAAACCTCGTACGTATGAAACAGAACAAATTCATACTACCGAAAATGAAATCGTTCCCTATACAAAACGTAGCATTACTTTCGGGTTATTATCTATCATTGCTACATTAACTGTTCAATTAACAACAGAATCAATGATTTTCGGTGCTTTAGCAGGTATTATCGTCTTATCAGTTAGTGGCAGTCTACCACTTAAAGAAGCAGATGCGATATTAACAAGCGGAATGCGTATGATGTCCTTTATTGGCTTTGTTATGATTGCTGCCGCTGGATTCGGCGCTGTTCTTCGAAAAACAGGACATGTTGAATCTCTAGTGCAAACGAGTGCACATATAATCGGAAATAACAAACCACTCGCTGCATTTCTTATGCTCGTTATTGGACTTCTCGTTACGATGGGAATTGGTTCATCCTTTTCAACCATCCCTATCTTAACAACCATTTTTGTACCTCTTTGCATTCAGCTTGGATTTAGTCCAATGGCCACAATTGCAATTATCGGTACAGCCGGAGCACTAGGTGACGCAGGATCTCCAGCATCGGATAGTACCCTTGGACCAACATCCGGTTTAAATGCTGATGGTCAGCACCATCATATATGGGATACATGTGTACCCACTTTTCTACATTACAATATACCGTTACTTATATTTGGCTTTATTGCCGCAATTACATTATAAAAAGGTGCGTATAAAACGCACCTTTTACTTTTTTATTTTTCCTTTTAATTGTTGAAAAGCTACTTTTCCGTTATCTTTGACATAGTTTTCAATTGTCGGTAGTGATGAACCTATCCATTCACACTCTATACTCCCATTCGGTCCAACAATTTTTAATTTATCTGGTATATGTATATTTAGAAATCTCGCTGACCGAATTAACTCAATAGCAATCTGATCACTTGAGGCTACAATTCCATCTACATACGGATTGTTTTGCAATAATGTAATAAATTGTTTATTTGTATACCCTTGTACACATTCTTCTCGATAAGAGATTCCTTCATCCCAAACAGCGTCTAAAAACCCTGCTATATGATCTTCCATTTCTGCACTTTCTTCTCCCTCACCGAAATATGCAAGAAAGTGACACCCTTTCTCTTTTAATACAGAAACAGCTCTCTGTCCACTTTCATAATAATTTCCATGTGATTGTTGCTCATCGATCACAACAAACGGAAATGGAATTTTTCCTACACTTTTAAAAACTGCTCTTGTCAAAATAACACCTGCAATGTTATTTTGCTTCAGCATATGTATGTATCTATCTTTATTCTCTATATTACAAATAATGATTTGATAACCTTCTTTATATGCTATTTCCTCAATACAATGTAGCAAAGTGATGTTTGATTGGTTACATAAATTATCTACAAGTAATGCAATTATCGTTGAATCCTCTTTAAATAGTGGCTTCGCTGCACTGTTTGGCCTATAACGTAATTCTTCAATTGCTTCCTTTACTTGTTTTACTGTGTCCTCATGAACGTATCCTTTTTCATTAATAACTCGTGAAACGGTTGCGACTGAAACACCTGCCAATTTTGCAACATCACGTATAGTTGCCACATCGTCACCCCTTAATATGGTAATAGATTACAATTTTACGGTAACCTAAATTAAACTATCCGTCAAGATTAATAACTCATATTTCTGAAAATTGTTACATCATTTCACTAAACGATACTCCAACTGAATTTCATGTAAAATTGGGATATTATCATATCCAATACATGGAATTTCTTTCTTTATTTTTCGTGCCTCCTCTACCGCATTCACATATAAATTAGTCATTACAAAATTACGTTTTTGGTAAAATCGTAACGCATTCATATTATCATTTGTTGTAATAAGCCAAACCTGTCTGCACCGTTCTTCTTCTGCAACTTGTAATACACAATCCACAAGTTTCGTCCCTATCCCCTTTCTTTCTTCAAAGCTATCTAGCGATACAATTTCGCACATATTTCTGGTCACTTCATACGTTATAATTCCGATTATTCTGTCATCTGAGAGCGCAACAAACCCTGGCAACTCTTCTAATTGATGCCCCTTACCACGTGAAACCATCAATGAACTTCCCCAGTTCTCACACATGAACATTCGGATTGTTTCTTTCATCGCTGGCGTAATTTTTTGTATATGCACCATTTCCTATTTCTCCCCTTTTATATCATTGTGATACAATATAAGTGTATCACATGTAACGGTATTTGGAGGATGAGGTAAAGTATGAAACGTTTTTTTGCAGCATTGTTTACTATACTAGGTGCAATAACTGCCCTTGGGATTTTCTTTACAAATAAAGTGATGTACTTAAAGAAAAAAACAGAGGAAGAAGTACTCGAAAGAGAAACGAAAAAACATTTTCGTATAGAGGATTTTGATGCTCTTCATAAAGAAGAAATTCATATCCCTTCACAATTTGGATACGACCTTCACGGATATTACATTCCTGCTGGTCATTCCACCAATAAGTTTATGGTTTTTTGCCACGGTGTAACTGTAAATAAAATAAACTCTGTAAAATATGCAAACTTATTCTTAAAAAGAGGATATAACGTCCTCATTTACGATCATCGTCGTCATGGTAAAACTGGCGGAAAAACAACAAGCTATGGATACTATGAAAAACATGATTTAAAATCCGTAGTTGACTGGCTAAAAAACCGTTTTGGCACCAATATTACACTTGGTATTCATGGTGAATCTATGGGAGCTGCAACACTTCTTCAATACGCAGGACTTGTAGAAGATGGTGCTGATTTCTATATTGCAGATTGTCCTTTCTCTGATTTTCACGGACAATTACAGCACCGTTTAAAGGTTGAATTCCATTTACCAAAATGGCCTTTATTACCTTTAGCAAACGCATTTTTGAAAGTTCGTGACGGTTATACAATTCGTGAAGTTTCACCAATCGACTGTATAAAAAACATTAACAATCCCGTTCTCTTTATTCATAGTAAAGATGACGACTATATTTTAGCTGATATGACAAAAGCGTTATATGAAGCGAAAGAAAATAATAAGCAGCTTTATATTGCAGAACACGGTGCACACGCTTGCTCTTATAACGAAAATAAAGAAGAGTACGAAGCAGCCGTCGATCAATTTTTAAACACATATGTGAAAGAAACAAAAAACAGGCTTGCATAAGCCTGTTTTTTATTGCGCTAAAACGTCTGTAACTTGTTCCATATTTTCAGAAATCCATTGCATTGCATCATCTAACGTTGGGAATTCTGTCGTTTGAAATGTTACTTCATCTTGAAGTAACCAAACATCCTTTGCCTCTTGCCCTACACCTGCAATGGACCAATGTAACAAACTATATGGATGATTATCATTCAAAAATGATGCCCACGTGCGCTCATTTGCAATGTTTCGTAATGTATGTAATTGTTTATCCATCTCTCGTCACCTTACTCTAGTCAGTTATGAAAACTATTATAACACTCTCTTCTTTCTCAAACAAAGTGCTCTTTTTTCTCCGCTATTTGCGGGCAGTAAAACTCCCACCTCAAAATTCGGCTGAAACAAAGAAGTTAGGTGGGAGATTAACTGCCCCTAAAAGCCCGATTGGTTCAACTAATAATTAGTGGGGGATGCCTCCCCCACTAATTAAAGTTTCACTTTATATTGCCAAGCACTTCCCTTGATTATATGATGAAATTAAGCGTTTGGGAAGGAGGGATAACGTTGGCAAAAGTACAAATTAAAGTAAATGATAATGGCTCTTTTCGCGTTACAGGGGACGTGGAATTAGTCGACTCACAAGGGAATGCATTCCCAGCAAAACCGGCATTTTCTTTATGCCGTTGTGGTTTATCAAAAAATATGCCTTATTGCGACGCTTCGCATAAAGGTAAATTCGAGTCTGTTGTTAGAGCACCAGAGGCAGAATAATTTTACATGTGACATGCACATTTTTTTGTGCATGTTTTTTCTTTTTAGCAACTCCGTTATATCCCTTCTCTTTACAACATTTCTAATACTTTTATTTCCATTCCAGCCTGCATATATTTTCACACAATTCTTCACATTCGAATATTTTTTACTAGCCTTTTATTTTTTTTGTGCTATAATTTGAGCAAACAGCATCCTTCGGGGTCGGGTGAAATTCCCAACCGGCGGTGATGAAGTGAAAACTTCTAAGTCCGTGACCCGTTTTCAACTCGAAAACGGTGGATCTAGTGAAACTCTAGGGCCGACAGTATAGTCTGGATGGGAGAAGGATATGTTTCTAGTTTTTTATATAGTGAATACACTTTTATTTCAGTATGCATATTTTTAAAGATTCATTTTGATTCTTTATATATGTTTAATTTTCTATACTTATTTTTTATACTGAAATAAAAAGAGACAACTAGCGTTTAAAAATTCGATATTTTGCTAGGTTTTTTCCTTATGCAGAAATATCAATTATCGTTAGGTTTCTTTCCTATGCTTTCGTATTCAAACTATATTTCTAGAAATCACGTCTCCCAAACCCCAAGGATATTAAATCCTTGGGGTTTTTTGATTTTTTTTGGAGAGGTGAAGAAAATGACAGATCAAGAATATATGAGGATTGCCCTGCAGTTAGCAGAAGGAACATCAGGACAAACAAGTCCAAATCCTATGGTTGGTGCTGTTGTTGTAAAAGATGGAAACATCGTTGGTATGGGCGCTCATTTACGAGCTGGTGAAGAACACGCAGAAGTTCATGCCCTTCAAATGGCTGGTCAGAACGCCAAAGACGCTACCGTTTATGTAACACTGGAACCGTGTAGCCACTTTGGAAAAACACCACCTTGCTGTGAATTGCTCATCGAAAAAGGAGTTAAGCGTGTTGTAATTGCTACTCTCGATTGTAATCCGCTCGTTTCTGGTAACGGAAAAAGAAGATTAGAGGAAGCTAGAATTGAAGTAACTACCGGTGTTCTTGAAGCAGAAGCAGTTTTATTAAATCGCTACTTTTTTCACTACATGAAAACGAAACGCCCTTTTGTAACAATCAAAACAGCGATGAGCTTAGATGGAAAAACAGCAACTGTAACTGGTGAAAGTAAGTGGATTACAGGTGAAGAAGCACGTGCTGATGTTCACCAATATCGCCATACACATGATGCAATTCTTGTTGGAGTGAATACAGTTATAGCTGATAATCCTCATTTAACAACAAGAATTCCAAATGGTGGGAAACATCCTATTCGCGTTGTTTTAGATACCCATTTACGAACGCCACCATCTTCTCATGTTATAACAGATGGTTTAGCACCGACATGGATTATTGTCGGTAAGGATGTAAAGAAAGAGAAGATATCTTCTTATGAATCTAAAAATATAGCTATATTCCAAATGGAAACGAAGCATATAGAAATCGAGGACCTTCTTTCCTTTCTTGGAGAGAAACAAATTCTTTCTCTATTCGTTGAAGGTGGCCAATCGATTCATGCAAGTTTCTTAAAAACAAACAATTTTAATGAAATTGTAACCTATATAAGCCCGAAATTAATTGGTGGGAAAGATGCTCCTACTTTATTTGGAGGAAATGGTTTTTCAAAATTACAAGATGCGCTTTCCTTGAAAATTCAAGAGATGAAACAAATTGGTGATGATATAAAAATCGTTGCGAATGCCCGAAACGAGGTGACGAAATGTTTACAGGAATTGTAGAAGAATTAGGAACGATAGCAAACATGCAACAAAGCGGAGAAGCGATGAAATTAACGATTCATGCAAAGAAAATTTTATCAGATGTTCACTTAGGTGATAGTATCGCGGTTAACGGTATTTGCTTAACTGTAACAAACTTTACAACTACTTCATTTACAGTTGATGCAATGCCTGAAACGATGCAGTCGACATCACTTCGCATGCTTAAACCGCACTCTAAAGTAAATTTAGAGCGAGCAATGGCTGCAAATGGACGATTCGGTGGACATTTCGTTTCAGGACATATTGATGGCATCGGAACGATTTTAAATAAAAAACAACATTACAATGCCGTCTATTACAAAATAGCAATTTCTGATGAACTGCTGCGCTATTGTTTGCAGAAAGGGTCCATTGCTGTTGATGGAACGAGTTTAACGATATTTGATATAGACGAATCTTCCATAACGATTTCGCTCATCCCGCACACAGTAAGCGAGTCTGTCATTGGAGAAAAAAATGCCGGAGATATCGTAAACATTGAGTGTGACATGATTGGTAAATATATCGAACGCTTTATTACTAAACCTACAAAACGAGTAGGTTCAATGACTGAAAGCTTTTTACAAGAAAACGGATTTCTATAAGGGGGAAGCACAATGTTTCATCGTATTGAAGAAGCTCTAGAAGATTTAAAACAAGGTAAAGTCATTATCGTATGTGATGATGAAAACCGAGAAAATGAAGGCGATTTTATTGCTTTAGCAGAGTACATTACACCAGAAACAATTAATTTTATGATTACACATGGCCGTGGTCTCGTTTGTGTACCGATTACAGCAGGGTACGCAGAACGTCTACAATTAGAACCAATGGTATCTCATAATACAGATTCACATCATACTGCGTTTACAGTGAGCATTGACCATGTTTCTACAACAACAGGGATTAGCGCTCACGAACGTGCAACTACGATACAAGAATTGTTAAACCCCGCATCAAAAGGCGCTGATTTCAATCGACCTGGACATATCTTTCCATTAATTGCGAAAGAAGGCGGTGTCCTGCGTCGTGCAGGTCATACAGAAGCTGCTGTTGATTTAGCAAAGCTATGCGGTGCCGAACCAGCTGGAGTTATTTGCGAGATTATAAATGAGGACGGCACGATGGCACGTGTACCTGATTTAATAGAATGTGCAAAACAATTTGATATAAAAATGATTACAATAGAAGATTTAATTGCTTATCGCCGCCATCATGAAACACTTGTGACGAGAGAAGTGGAAATTACATTACCTACAGATTTCGGTACTTTCCACGCAATTGGCTATTCTAACTCATTAGATACGAAAGAACATATCGCACTTGTAAAAGGTGATATTTCAACAGGTGAACCGGTACTTGTACGTGTTCATTCTGAATGCTTAACAGGAGATGTATTCGGTTCACATCGCTGCGATTGCGGACCACAACTCCATGCAGCACTTGCTCAAATTGAGCGTGAAGGAAAAGGTGTTCTTCTTTATATGAGACAAGAAGGAAGAGGCATTGGGCTTCTTAATAAGCTTCGCGCTTATAAATTACAAGAAGAAGGATTCGATACTGTAGAAGCAAATGAAAAACTCGGCTTCCCTGCTGATCTTCGTGATTACGGTATCGGTGCTCAAATATTAAAAGATTTAGGTTTACAAAGCTTACGATTATTAACGAATAACCCAAGAAAAATTGCTGGCTTACAAGGTTACGATTTAGAAGTAGTCGAGCGTGTACCGTTACAAATGCCGGCAAAAGAAGAGAATAAATCGTATTTACAAACGAAAGTAAACAAATTAGGACACTTACTAAACTTATAATTAAAGGAGAGATTTATTATGGTATTCGAAGGTCATTTAGTTGGTACAGGATTAAAAGTTGGAGTTGTTGTTGGACGTTTTAACGAATTTATTACAAGTAAGTTACTTGGCGGCGCTTTAGACGGATTAAAGCGTCACGGTGTAGAAGAAAATGATATTGATGTTGCTTGGGTTCCTGGTGCATTTGAAATTCCTTTAATCGCTAAAAAGATGGCTAGTAGCGGAAAGTATGATGCTGTTATTACATTAGGTACTGTAATCCGAGGTGCTACAACGCACTACGATTACGTTTGTAATGAAGTAGCAAAAGGTGTTGCGTCTTTATCACTACAAATGGACATCCCAGTTATTTTCGGCGTATTAACGACAGAAACAATTGAACAAGCGATTGAACGCGCAGGTACGAAAGCTGGTAATAAAGGATATGAATCAGCTGTTGCTGCAATTGAAATGGCTCACTTATCAAAACAATGGGCATAAAAAAAAGAGGCTGCGGCCTCTTTTTATTTTTTTACCTTTTTTTGTACATCTTTTATTAATTCATTCATCGTTTTTCCTTCTGTTTTTATATGAAGAGCTTGTGCTGTTCTCCATACATTCTCTCTTTTTTTCGCTTCTTCTATAATTGTAATTTCTTTTCTAACTTCCTTTAAATCTTTTCCTTCCGTTTTCAATCCAAAATGTTCAGCTTTCGTTCGAAAGTGTTGTTCGATTCTTTGTTGCATCTCTTTTTGTTCAGGATTTTCAGCAGCCTTAACTGGATCAGAACTTATTGCTTTTATTAAAATTAAACAAGTCATAATCGCTAATATGTATTTGTACATGTAAAATCCTCCAACCCAATATAAATTACATATTTACTATGTACAACTAGGGCTTGGAAAATTCGTCCACAAAAATTCTTTTTTTCGCTCAAAAACCAATAATATCAAGCGTTCACAACTATTTATTACATTTTATTTACAAAAAAGCAAACTCTTTTACAAGTTTGCTTTTTCATCTATCTTATAATGCACATTCTTCAATCTCAAATCCTAAATCTGCAATCATACCCCAGTCCGCAGTCGGCTCTTGTCCAGCTGTCGTTAAGTAGTCCCCGACAAAAATAGAATTTGCTGCAAATAAACCGATTGGCTGTACAGAACGTAAATTGATTTCACGTCCTCCTGAAATACGAATTTCTTTTGTTGGGTTTACAAAACGCATCATTGCAAGTACTTTTAAACATTCTACTGGCGTTAACTCTTTTTGCCCTTCAAGAGGTGTCCCCTTTACAGCAACAAGGAAATTACAAGGGATAGAATCTGCATCTATACGTTGTAATTCAAATGCAATTTCAGCACGCTCTTCAATTGTTTCTCCCATGCCAAAAATCGCTCCAGAGCATGGTGAAATACCAGCTTGTTTTGCTTTTTGAACTGTATCAACACGATCATCATACGTATGAGTTGAACAAATACTATCGTAATTATTTGCATGTGTATTTAAGTTGTGGTTATAACGGTGCACGCCTGCTTCCGCTAAACGTCCTGCTTGATCTTCATTTAAGAAACCTAAACAACAACAAATCTTCAAGTCTGTCGTTTCACGAATTTCCTTAACTGCTCCAATTACGTGATTTACCTCTTTATCCGTCGGACGACGACCAGACGCTACAATACAATATGTACCTGCTTTACGGCGTATTGCTTCATGTGCCCCTTCTACAATCTTCTCCTGCGTTAACCATGCATATTTATCAATCGGTGCTTCTGAAATAATAGACTGTGAGCAATATCCACAATCTTCAGGACATAATCCAGATTTCGTATTAATAATCATATTCAATTTTACTTTCTTACCAAAGTGATGATGGCGAATAATGTAAGCTGCATTCGTAATTTCTAAAACTTCTGAATCATCAGCTTCTAATATCGCTATTGCATCTTCTTTCGTAATCATTTTCTCTTCCACTACGTCGTATGCAAGTTTTTTCCAATCCCTTTTTGTTTGTACTTGTTTCATTTCATCTCTTCCCCTCTTTTGTTATATGTATAAATAAAGCATGATACGTTGCCATTATCCCTTCATTTCCCGTGAAGTCTCTTTCGTATATGCGTAGCATCGCACGAAAGAGTGAGGGACTTTGACAATATGATCCTTCATTGCTATTAGTTGCTCCTACTTTTCGAATAGAATGCAGAAACTCCTTAACTTCTGTAAAACTCTCTATGTAATATGTTTCAGAAACATGCACATCCCCTGTTTCTATCTTACATATATGAAGCAACTGATCTTTTGAATAAAAACGTTGACCAATCGATGTTTCATTTTTTATATTTCTTTCTTCTTTCGCACGTTGGAACGAAGCATGCAATTCTTGAAATGTTTCATGTCCAAACGTTGAAAAGAGTAATATCCCATCTATAGACAAATGTTGAAATAAATTTCTTAACACTTGTTGTAAATTATTTAACCATTGAAATGTAGCATTTGAAATAATGACATCATATGATTCTTCTAATCGTAATTGCTCAATATCTTCACAGTGAAACGTTACATTTTTTACATTTTGTCTAGTTTGCGCAATCGCAATCATACTTTCAGCAAAATCAACTGCTGTAATATGTGCTTTCGGAAATAACTTTGATAATTGTTCTGTTACATACCCCGTCCCGCATCCCAGTTCTAAAATACGTATTGATGCCGTTTCACTATATCGTTCCTTTAAGATTGAAAGTAATGAATGTGCCATCTTTTTTTGTACATTTGCATATCGATCGTAAGATACGGCTGCCCCATTAAACCGTTTTTGTAGTAACGTTTTGTTGATCATGTCGTATCCCCTCTACAAATTGAATTATCTCATTTGCACAATATTCAAAATTCGTTACACATAATGCATGCCCTGCTTCACTTACTACTTTCAGCTCGCTGCTGCTATTCTCCGTCATACTACGTGCCGCAGACAATGGGCATATTACATCCTGTTCTCCGTGAATAAGTAGTATAGGTACTTTAATTTCTTTTAGTTCTTCTCTCATATCTGTTTCTATTAAATAATCCAAACCTAGTTGTAAAGACTGAATAGAATCACCTTTAAAACGGTCTACAATGTCTTCAAAGTTTTTATTCTCTTTTAGCTCATCTTTCGTAAACATATTTTCATAAAACCGCTTGAGCGTATCTTCTTTCCTTCTCGCCAAATTCCTTTTCAGCCGTTCTACATGCAAAGCATTCCATCCATTACTATAGTCGCTCGTATTTGTAAATTTAGCAGTCCCACCAATTAATACGATGCCTTTTGCCTGAATCTTTTTATAAGCTTCAACTGCTGCTAACGCTCCTAGTGACCATCCAACTAAAATTACGTTGTCGTTATGCGCTACATCTATAATTCGTTTCGCAAATTCACTTCGTTCTTTCACATTACGCCAATCTACGCATTGAACAGGATATCCTTTAAAATACGGAAGTACTAAATCCCAAATATTCTCTTCCATTCCCCATCCGGGGATAAAAATAATCTTTAGCTCGTTCATACGAAAATCTCCTCTTCTTTCGCAATGTGAATAATTCGATCAATAGCCCATTTTAAATCAGCTATTGTATGTTGCGATGTAACTGCAAAGCGAATTCGAGAACTATGAACCGGCACAGTTGGCGGACGAATTGCAATGGCCGCAATCCCTGCCTCTTGCAACCTTTTACTAAATCGTAAAGCATGTTCATTTGAACCGACTACAATCGGTACAATATGAGTTGAACTATTCCCAATATCAAAACCAGCATCCCTTAATTTAGTTCTGAAGTATTCTCCGTTTGCTATAAGGTTCTCTCTTCTTTCGTTATCTTCTTTTACAATTTCAATTGCTTTTTGCACTGCTCCTAACGTACTTGGTGGTAAAGCTGTAGTAAAAATAAAGCTTCTCATCATATTTTGTAAATACTCTATATAAATTTCATCACCTGTCAAATACGCACCATAACACCCTAAAGCCTTGCTAAACGTCCCCATATGTATATCAATTTTTTGAGCAAGATTTTTTTCTATATGAGATAACCCAGCTCCGCCGATTCCATATATTCCACTCGCATGTGCTTCATCGACTATAATGATTGCCCCGTATTTCTCTTTCAGCTGTACTAAATCTCTCAAATACGCAGTATCACCATCCATACTAAAAACGGTATCTGTTACGATTAATTTTCTGCTTTCAGGCGAAGCCATTTTCAACAGCTTCTCTAAATGATCCAAATCATTATGACGATACCTTTTATGCTCTGCCCCGCTTAATATGATTCCATCAACAATACTTGCGTGATTTAACTTGTCACTAAAAACAATATCGTGCCGAGAGGCCAAAGAAGATATGGCACCTATATTTGCCGTATACCCACTATTTACAATTAAAGCCCTTTCAGTACCTTTCCAGTCACATATGCTTCTCTCAACCTCTTCATATAATGGATGATTTCCTACAACGAGACGAGAGGCAGTCGCTCCAGTTCCATATCTTTTTGTACAGGCAATAGCAGCTTCTTTTAACCTTTCATCTCCAGCTAACCCTAAATAATTATTTGACGCTAAATTTAACATCCTTTTTTTATCTCGAATAAGCCAAGTCTCTTCTGCCTTCTCTGTTACATGCAAATCACGATACTGCCCTTGCTCATGTAATTGTTGTAATTTACATTGAAGGTGCGCCCGCCACGTTTGATTCATTTTGGATAAACTCCTCTAATTTTGAAATCATAATATGTTCTTTTGCAGATTCTAATACTTCTTCTTTCGTAAACTCACCTTCAAAGAATGGTAATAATCCTAAAACTGGTACCCCGCTCAGCTCTTCAATCATCTCTTTATTTTCTTGCACTCTTTCCATTTCACATTCTTTGCAACCTGATAAAATGACACCCGCTACGGTTAAGCCATGCGCCTTTGCATAAGCAATCGTTAACACTGTATGATTTACTGTTCCTAATGTAGGACGAGCTACTACAATAAGAGGCAACTGTAATTCTTTTGCAAAATCAATTACTAAAGCATCTTCTGTATATGGGACAGCAAGCCCACCTGCCCCTTCTACAAATAAGCTATTAAACTCTTTTAATAGTTCATTATAGTAATCAGTAATTTCTTTTAACTTTACTACTCTTCCAGCTCTTTTCATGGCAAGTCTCGGAGCAAGTGGTTCTTCAATAGAATAAGGGCAAATTTCATTTTCTTGTGTCGGCACACCTGATAATGCTTTTAACCTTGCCGCATCTCCCTCAGGGTTTGATGCAACATGCCCACTTTGCAACGGTTTATATACTCCGATGTTATATCCCAATTCTCTAAATACACCGGCTAATGCACCGGCAACGACAGTTTTCCCCACTTCAGTATCTGTTGCTGTTATAAAAAAACCGCTCATTATTCTCCCTCCGTAACATCCGAGATTGCTTTATACAAAATACGTAACATATCATCAATCTCCTCAATTGTAGAAGCAAGAGGTGGCATAAATACAATCGTATTACCGAGCGGTCGTAAGATCATACCCAGCTCTCTTGCGCGTTTACATACTTGAACACCGACTCTTTCTGTCCAGTCAAACGCTTCTTTCGTTTCCTTATTCTTCACAAGCTCAATACCAACCATTAATCCGCACTGACGAATATCACCTACATGTTTATACGCAAAGAGCTTTTCTAATTGCGCTGCCACATAATCCGTTTTATGTGCCACTTCTTCTATTAAATTTGTTTTTTCATATAGCTCTAAATTCGCGATTGCTACGGCACACCCTAACGGATTACCTGTGTAGCTATGTCCATGGAAAAATGTTTTTTGTTCTTCATATTCTCCTAAGAAGGCATTATATATTTCATCTGTCGTTACCGTAACTGCAATTGGTAAATATCCACCTGTTAAACCTTTCCCAGCAGTTAAAATGTCTGGCGTCACATTTTCATGTTCACACGCAAACATTTTCCCTGTACGCCCAAATCCAGTCGCTACCTCATCTGTAATAAATAATACATTGTACTTTGTACATAAATCGCGCAGTCCTTTTAAATATCCTTTTGGCATTGTAATCATTCCGCCAGCACCTTGCATTAATGGCTCTACAATGATGGCAGCTACTTCTTCATGCTTTTCTTTCAACAATTCTTCCATTTCTTCTAAATGGCTTTTTACAATTTCCTCCTTATTATTTCCGTAAGGAGAACGATATGTATATGGATACGGCATTTTAATCGCATCAAATAAGAGCGAACTATACACTTGGTGAAACAAGTCTATTGCTCCTACCGAAACAGCTCCAATTGTATCACCGTGATATGCTTCTTTTAATGTAACGAATCTTTGTTTCTTTGTTTTCCCTTTATGCTGCCAATATTGGAAAGCCATCTTAATTGCAATTTCAACAGCGGTAGAACCTGAATCAGAATAGAATACCTTCTTCAATCCATCTGGTACAACCTCAATAATTTTTTCTGCTAATAAAATAGATGGAACGTTAGCAAGTCCTAACATAGTAGAATGAGCAATTTTATTTAATTGCTCACGAATTGCTTCATCTAATTCCGGTACTTGATGTCCGTGAACATTTAACCATATAGATGAAACACCATCCCAATATTCATTACCATTTACATCGTATAGTTTTCTTCCCTCTCCACGTTCAATAATGACAGGATCTTCTTCTAAATAATCTTTCATTTGTGTAAATGGGTGCCATACGTAAGCTTTATTTTTCTCTGCTAATTCTTCATATGTATAAGATGATTTTTCAATCGTTTTACTATTTATTGTCACAATTGTCACCCCTAATGTTAACTTGTTTATAAATATAGTTAACATTAAATCCGAATGACTGTCAATTATTTTAAAATCAAATAGTTCTTAAAAAAGAACAACTTATCATACGATAAGTTGTTCTACTTTCCATGCTGTATCTTTCCAATTTCTAAAATAATTTCTTCATCTTTTTTCCCCGCTGTATCAATTCCAAGTTGCTTAGCGTGCTCAATTAATAAATCATGACGCTTCTCAAATCTAGCGGTATTTACTTCTTTCGTAACCTCTTCTTTTGTTTTCCCCTCAGTAGAAACTCCTAGTTTTTCTGCTGCTTTTTCCATTGATTTCTTCTCTTCTATTTCTTTTACTTTCTTCACTTCTGACTGTTGTATTTGCTTTTGTTTCAACTGCTCTGATTCAGCCGCAAAAGCTGTGTAAATTCCAGCACTTCCTCCAATAACTAATAAAGTGGTAAAAAGAATTATTTTTTTCTTCACTCTTTCCTCCCCCTTTCAAATTCATTATAACGTACATTTTTACAGCGTTAAAAACAATTATCCTTTATTTCCCTAAAAAAACATTTAATATTTTTATTGACATGTAAGATGAAAATATGATAAAAATTTAACTAACATCATATGAATCGGCGTTGATAGGATTTAGTAGTATTTCGATTTCTGATTTCAGAGAGCTGGTGGTCGGTGCGAACCAGTACAGAGCGAATTATGAATTACCCCCTGGAGCTTCTTTTACGAAACGTGAGGAGTAGTGAAAGACGGTTATAGACCGTTATGTCTAAAGAGTGGTGAAACGACACTGTTTCACAATTTAGGGTGGTACCGCGAATTTTTCGTCCCTGCATATATTGCAGGGGCGTTTTTTATTTTATAAGCGCATATCATATGACCCTTTATTTTGTGATACATTCATTTCACAAGCTAGGGTGGTACCGCGATTTCTTCGTCCCTGCATAATTATATGCAGGGACGTTTTTTTATCCAATCTTTTCCGTATCATATAGAAGAACAAACAATTACCGGTAATTTGTCACAAAATTCTAAATTTTAGAAGGAAATATACAATATTGGCGAATTTTATATAAAAAAGAGCTATTTCATATTACTTAGGAGGGGAAAACAATGGTTTCAAAAATTGAGTCTGTTCTTTTAACAATTTTTATCTTTTTCTGTATTGGTTTTAGTGTTATTCAATTAGAAGTTTCACCACACATCCCAATTTTATTTGGTATCGTTCTTTTATTAGCATTTGGATTCTTGAAGAGAATCTCTTGGTCTACTATGGAGAAAGGGATGATTAGTAGTATTTCAGCTGGTATTCCATCTATATTTATCTTCTTACTTGTAGGCGTATTAATTAGCGTTTGGATCGCAGCTGGAACTATTCCGACTTTAATGGTATACGGCTTCCAACTTGTATCTCCAAAAATTTTCGTTCCAACTGTTTTTGTTGTTTGTGCAATTGTTGGAACGAGTATCGGTAGTGCTTTTACAACTGCTGCAACTGTAGGACTTGCCTTTATGGGAATGGGTACTGCCCTTGGATACGATCCAGCTCTTATTGCTGGTGCAATTATTTCTGGTGCATTCTTCGGAGATAAAATGTCTCCTTTATCTGATACAACAAACTTAGCGCCTGCTGTAACGGGTGTAGATTTATTTGAACATATTCGTAACATGCTTTGGACAACAGTGCCAGCTTTCATTATTGCTTTTATCGCATTTTTCATTTTAGGAAGCGGATCTGATGGAAACGTTGATTTCTCAGCATTTATTAACACATTAGAAAAAAATACAACGATTTCTATCGTTACACTGATTCCTATTTTATTACTGTTCCTATTCGCATTTAAAAAGGTACCCGCAGTTCCAACATTACTTGCAGGAATTGTGGTAGGGATTATTATTCTCTTTATTTTTAAACCTAGCACTTCTTTAGCTGATTTAATTAAAATTATGCAAGACGGTTACGTTTCTAAAACTGGTATCAAAGATATTGATAGCTTATTATCTCGCGGTGGCCTGCAAAGTATGATGATGTCAATTGCTCTTATTTTTCTAGCTCTTTGTATGGGAGGATTATTACAAGGAATGGGTATTATAGCGCAGCTGATGAATATTATCTCTAGCTTCGTAAAAACTAGTACACGCTTAATTATTTCTACTGCTTCAACTGCAATTGGTGTAAACTTCTTACTCGGTGAGCAGTACTTATCCATCGTTTTAACAGGACAAGCATTTGCTAATAAATACGATGAAGTCGGTTTAGAACGTCGTAATTTATCACGAGTATTAGAAGATGCTGGTACAGTAATTAATCCACTCGTACCATGGGGTGTAAGTGGCGTATTCTTAACAAACGTTCTTAGCGTTCCAACATTCGATTACCTGCCATACGCAATCTTCTGTTTAGCGTGTCCAGTCGTAACCATTATCGTCGGCTTTACTGGATTCGGTCTTTCATGGAAAAAAGAAAAAGCAGTACCAGTTTCATAATATAACAAAAAGGATTACCAAATTGGTAATCCTTTTTATATTTCTCTACTATCTATTCGCTTTCTTTTTTCTAAATAACATAAGTAATCCCGCTCCAACAAACGCAAGACCAGCTCCAATTGTAGAAGCAATACTTGCACCTGTTTTCGGTAAATCACGTTCATCTTTTTCAGCTTCTTTATTTTCACTTACAGTTGTTGTTGTTTCTTTTGTATTTTGATCATCTGTTGTAGTTTGTCCAGATCCAGTATTGTTTCCATCTTGTTTTGGTTCATTACCATTATTACCTTCTTCTGTTGGTGGTGTTGGGTTTTCTCCATTACCTGTTGGCGGTGTTGTTGGATTTTCTCCACCACCTGTTGGCGGTGTCGTTGGATTTCCTTCACCAGTTTCTTTATCATCATTTTTCTTCGTTATATCAATTGCATATTTCGCAAATTCATTTTCAGATGGTCCAACATATGAAATCTTTCCATCTTTCTTTATATACTTTTGTGCATTTGGTGAAGAATCAAATGTTGTATTTAATTTATCTGCAACAATCGGTTTAAATGTCCAATTTTGATCAGCTGCTGGATCAATATCTTTTATTTTTTGCATATACTTCACAATGATTTGACGTGTTTCATCTTGTGATTGGTATACAACTTCCCCTTTACTTACACCTGGGAACGTTTGGCTACTTCCACGATAGTTATTTGTAGCGACGATGAACTCTTGCTTGTCAGCTACTAGCTTACCTTCATATGTCATATTTACAATACGATTAGCATTTGCATTTACAACTTTTCCATCTTTATCGTATTTCGCCGGTTGTGTTACATCAATTTCGTATTTTAAGCCATCTAAAATATCGAAGTTATATGTAGGATAGCCTATATTTACTAACGGCTGTTCTTCTGTTTTCTTTGGATCAATTTGATTAAACTGACCTGCAGACATTTCAAGCCATTCTTTCACTTGTGCCCCATTTACTTTTACAGCATATAACGTATTTGGATACACGTATAAATCTGCAACGTTTTTAATCGCTAACGTTCCAGCTGGAATATCCGTATAATATGTCGCACCGTTTCGGCCACCTGCTTTAAATGGTGCTCCTGCAGATAAAACTGGAATATCTTTAATCTTTTCGTATTCTGGTTTTTTAAGTTCTTGTTCTACATACCATTTTTGCGCATTTGTCACAATTTGTACGGAAGGATCATCTTGTACTAATGAAAAATAACTATTAATTGGTGCTTTCGTTTCACCTACATGTGTATTTACATATTCGATTGTCTTTTCATGTTCATCTTTAATTTCATTAACTAATTTTTGATCAGATTCTACTAATGGATTACCTTTACTATCAGCAATCGGACGAAGTTGCGGCTTAGACTGATCTTTTTGCACTTCCCATTTTCCGTTTACCTTTTTCAATTGCATATCAATAATACCTAAGTTACTACCAAAAACACCCGGCATTACAACTGGAACACCATTAAATACATCCTTCACTTCAGTATGTGAATGTCCCATTAATACTGCATTTACGCCAGGAACCTCTGTTAAATAATACGACGCGTTTTCCATACCAACGTTGTATCCACTTTTATCAACACCGGAATGAGCTAGTGCAACGATAACATCTGCACCTTCTGCTTTCATTTTTGGTACCATTTTCTTCGCTGTTTCAACTATATCTTTCGCTTTAACTTGTCCTTCTAAATTCGCTTTATCCCAATTCATAATTTGTGGTGGAACAAATCCCATTACACCAATTTTCACTATTTGTTTTTGGCCTGCTTCATCCACTACTTCTTTCTCTAAAATATGATATGGTCTATCAAAGTAATGCTCGTCATTCTCATCATTACCATCATGGTCATCTCTGTAGACATTCGAGTTAATAACCGGAATTTTTGTTTTACTAGTCACTTTCTTTAAATAATCTAAACCGTAGTTAAATTCATGATTCCCAAGAGAGATGACGTCATACTTCATTAAATTCATTACACGATATAATGGGTGTGTATAACTAGGATCCACACGATTCTTCTGATCTTTTATTTTATTTGCTACATAATCTCCAAGCGGTGTCCCTTGTAATGCATCCCCATCATCAAATAGGACAGAGTTTTTCACTTCTTCACGTGCTTTATTAACGAGTGTTGCAGTTTGTACGAGACCTACTTTATTATCTGTTTTCGTTTGATAATAATCGTAATTCATTAAGTTAACGTGAATATCTGATGTTTCTAGAATTCGTAAGTTAACTGTACTCTCCCTAGTTTGCTCATCCGCATGAGCTGTTGCTGGCAATACTTGCGGCGCTATAACACCAATAGCAAGAGTTGCTCCAGCTAGCATTTTTTTTGACTTTTTCACAAAAAATCCCCCTTATACAATTACCAGAAATAATGAAATGAATCCCTATCTGTCTCTAACCACATACCTTTTTTCTTCTATTAGAGACACAATTTTCATTTCACCCTGCGCTAACGAGTAGTCCCCTTAAACGCCCGATTGATGAAGACTATTAATTAATAGGAAATAAAGCTCCCACTCATTAAAGTTTCACCTTATCTGACATTATCATATATAAAGTTCTTTCCTATCGTCAATATTTTTTGACAAACTTCAACAAATTTTCTGTAAAGTTATTATAAACTTTTCATAAACATATAATATGCCCTTACATTGCTAATACTGCTGAATATGATACAATTACCAATTACAAGGAGGATGAATTTATGAAAAAAGTCATCTTAACAATTGTTTGTCTCCTCCTTCTGATCATTTCTTATTCTTATTTTGAAAAGAACGACGAGACAAAACAAAATGAATCTGAAGAAAAAACAGAAAAAACATCTGCCCCAAATTGGATTGATAAGCAAACAAACGAATCTTTTTATCATCTTGTATTAGGTGATTCACTCGCTAAAGGATATGGATCGACACAAGGTGGATTTGCTGAATTAGCTTCTAAGCAAATAGAAGCACAAATTCATAAACCAATTACAGTAGAAAACCTTGGGGTAAACGGTCTTACAACAGATCGTCTCGCTAAAAAAGTTCAATCAGAAGATGTAAAGGAAAAAATTAGAGCAGCAAATATAATTACAATTAATATTGGAGGAAATAATTTATTTCGTTTAAATCGTGATGTTGGTGTTATAGATGGTATAAAAATGTTAAATAAAGAAAAAGCCCATTTTGAAGCGGATATAAAAAGTATTGTAAAGACAGTTCGAGATCAAAATCCGGACGCTTTACTCATTCTCTCAGAACTCTATAACCCGTTACAACTCGATGACTCCATCGCAAGTTATGCAGATATGTTTTTAGATGGCTGGAATGAATCTGTTTATTCCATTTCCAAAGCAAATCAACCATCTATCGTTTTACCAATTCGCAAATTAATATCGAATGATAAAAAAGAGTTATTATTTGACCAAGTACACCCAAATGATAACGGCTATGCAATTATTGCCAATACATTTACAAAGCAAGTGTTATCCTACAAATATTAAAGCGACCATAAAACAATTCTATTTTTATAACATGTCTTTTTTGTTACAATGATAGTGGAAGGGGGCCTTTATATGGAATCACGCGAGTGGGAACGTATTGTTGATCATCTTCTTTCGCTAGTGCCTCTTTTTTATCGCAAATTTATGCTTCCTGGAGAATTTTCTTCTCAAAGACATATGCCGCCATCACATACACAAGTATTACTGCTTTTGCATGAAAACGGCACATTAGCAGTTTCCGAAATCGGCAAGCGGCTAGCGATTTCACGGCCTAACATGACACCTCTATTAAACAAACTTATTCAAGAAGAACTAATAGAGCGTCATTATAGCGAAAAAGATCGACGGGTCATTTTAATTTCCCTAACAGCTGAAGGGAAATTATTAGTAAATCAGTATCAGCAATTCATTTTAGACAAACTAAAAGAAAATTTCCAAACATTATCTGAGGAAGAGCGCGAAAAGCTCATTCATTCTCTTCAAACCATTCAAAATTTAATTTTGAAAACAAACGTATAAAGCTGCTTCTAAATAGAAGCAGCTTTATGATTCGTAATAATTACCATAGTATACATTGGAATATGGCCATGTTGTTAAATATGGTTTTTTTTCCTGTGTAGGCTGTTGTGTTGGTAATTGTGGTATTTGTGATAATTGCTGTAATTGTTGTTGCCGATATAATTCGTATTGTCTACTCGTATCATAAACCGGATAATAATTTACATATGGATATACTTGAGGTACGTAATAATAATACATTATCCTCTCCTCCTTTTTCTTAAACATATTCAAAGGAGAAAATGAATGTGACATTGTTTATAATTGTACAAGTGGTTCTCTCACTCGTTTCTTCCTTTTCTTCAAACGTAACTTACGGTTCTTTTCGTATAAATAATGCACAACGAAATATGAAATGAGACCAAACACAACTCCTAAAATCGTCATTCCAATTAATACATACACTTCACTTTGTAATAAGCTCTTTAATATCGTAAAAATGTGACTTGAAAACAAGTCCGATATCGTAAATGGTTCATGATGAATTTTCTGTACATGAAATGGATAAATCATTTTTCCTAGCGCATACGCAAGCGGAAATAAAAATACTGGGAGAAACGATATTTTCCCAATAATATTGCCAATAACTGCCGCAGGAAAAGATCCCTTTGCTAACCTGACGATTGGATAAAATATTACATATACGAGCGATGCCGTATAAATGACTAACATTTCTAAGCCGAATCCTATAGCAAACCCTAACGATACTTTCTTTGCGCCTTCTGGCGATCGAAGCAACTTATAATATTGAAACTTTAATATTCTCCACATCCGCTGGAAAAACGAATATGTTTTCTTAGTTGTTTTCACCCTCATCATCTCTTTAACTATATTTTTATATGTAGTATGTCCTTACACACTCTGAAAAACAAATTTAGTTTTCTCTTTTATTATAAATGATATCGAAATGGTTAACCAAATATACATCCGACATTTTAATATAAAAAAACCTCCCTTTTAGGAAGGCTCTTCTACATTTTTAAATAAACTCACTAATAACGCTTTTTGAGCATGCAATCGATTACCAGCTTGCTCAAAGACGATAGACTGCGGTCCATCTATAATTTCTCCTGTTACTTCTTCTTCACGATGGGCAGGTAAACAGTGTAAGAAACGATATGTTTGCTTCGCATGCTTAACAAGTTCGTTATTGATTTGGTAAGGTTGAAATAAAGTATACTTCTCTTCTTCGCCCTCTTGCCCCATGCTCATCCAAACGTCAGTATAAATGAAATCTGCTTCATTCACCGCTAATTCAGGATCATGCAAAACTTCAATTTCAGCTCCTGTTTCCTTGGCAATTGCTAACGCTTTTTTTACAATCTCTTCATTCGGTTCATACCCTACAGGCGTTGCCACAGTCATATGCATTCCGACTTTTGCACTCGCTAGCAACAATGAATGACATACATTATTTCCGTCACCTACGTAAGCCAATTTTATTCCTTTAAATGTATTTATTTCTTCGTATATCGTCATAAGGTCTGCCAATGCTTGACAAGGATGGTGATCATCCGTTAAACCGTTAATAACAGGAATACTCGATTCTTTTGCAAGCTCTTCTACATCCGCGTGTGAGAATGTACGTATCATGATCCCGTCAATATACTGCGATAATACTTTCGCAGTATCTGAAACGCTTTCTCCTCTTCCCATTTGCATCTCTTTCCCACTTAAAAACATACCATGTCCCCCGAGCTGTACCATTCCTGCTTCAAAAGATACACGAGTACGAGTTGAATGCTTATCAAAAATAAGCCCTAATATTTTGCCTTGTAATAAAGGCTCTTGCTTATTCTTTTTTAAATATATAGCGAACTCAATTAAAGAAATAATTTCTTCTTTCGTTAATTCTTCTAGTGTTAAAAGATCTTTCGTATTTAATTTCGGTACTTGTACAGTTGACATGAGACTTCCCCCTTATATGATTGATACGTTTTTTGTACAAACTACTTTTTTTATTATATATACTGCCTGTTCTAACTCTTCATTCGTGACAATGAGTGGCGGTAATAGTCTTATCACATTAGGACCTGCTTGTAATACGAGAAGTCCTTCGTTTTCTAGTTGTTCTATAAAACTTGCAACTTCATGCTTACACTCAATCCCAATCATAAGCCCCTTACCACGTATATTTTGAATACATTCGACATGCTGTAATTCCTCTTGCAACTTCTCTAATACGTACTCGCCTTTTTCTTGTACTTCTTTTAAAAACGATGGTTTTTTACTTACTTGCAATACTTCTTTCGCTGCAGCCATCGCGATGTAATTCCCGCCAAAAGTTGAACCGTGTGATCCTGCAGGAAACGACGCTCCGAGCTCTTTCCGGCCAATCATCGCTCCGACAGGAATCCCATTCCCAAGCGCCTTTGCAACGGTAACGATATCAGGCTCTATTCCCACTTGTTCATAAGCGAATAGTGTTCCAGTTCTTCCTATCCCCGTTTGTACTTCGTCTATAATAAATAAGGAACCGAACTTATTACATAATATTTCAATCTCTTTCAAAAAAGATAGATCAGCAGGTATTACTCCTCCCTCTCCTTGAACAACTTCTACCATTACCGCCGCAACTTCTTCATTCATTACTTCCTCTAATGCTTTAATATCGTTAAAAGGGATATGTAAAAAAGATGGAAGTAATGGACCAAATCCTTCTTTTACCTTATCTTGGCCCGTTGCACTCATCGTTCCAAATGTTCTACCGTGAAAAGACTGCTGGCATGTTACGACGAGAGATTTTCCAGTATGCTTACGTGCTAACTTTAAAGCCGCTTCATTTGCCTCTGCCCCACTATTACAGAAAAACACATAATCTAATTCTCTATTTTCTGTTAATAATGACGCAACTTCTTCTTGCAAGCTGTTTGTAAACAGGTTAGATATATGCCATATATCATCAAGTTGCTCTTGTACACCTTTGAGAACAGTAGGGTGACAATGTCCTAAATTACATACGCCAATTCCTGATGTGAAATCTAAATATTCCTTACCGTTATTATCAATAACTTTCGTTCCAGTTCCCTTTACAAACTCAATAGTTCTTCTGCCATACGTTTGAAAAAGATGACTCGTCATGCAATACTCACACCTTTCGTTACCGTCGTTCCAATACACTCTCCCGTAACCTCAGTAAAATCTTTTGTACCATTCACAATACTTATCTTTTGCACTCCCATTTTTAATGATGCTAGTGCCGCCTGTACTTTCGGAATCATCCCACCTGTAATAACACCTGTTTCTATAAAAGTAGCAATTTCAGATTCATCCGTTTCCTTTACCAAATTCCCTTCATGTAATATTCCATCTACATCCGTAATAAAAATAAGCTCTTTTGCCCCTAACGCAGCCGCAATCCCAGCTGCAGCATTGTCCGCATTTATGTTATAAACTTCATTACCATTTACCCCGATTGGAGCAATAACAGGAATATACTCCATATTCATTAATCCTTTTAATAAGGCTGTTTCTACATAACTTACTTCCCCCACATATCCTATCTCTTCACTGACAGGTTGAACTTGAAGTAAATTGCCGTCACATCCTGAACAACCTACCGCAAGTAAATTATGCTTTTGTAAATTCATTACGAGTTTTTTATTCGTACTTCCGCATAGCACCATTTGAACAACATCCATAACTTCTTTTGGTGTTACGCGTAATCCATCTCTTTTTTCTACGTTGATGTTACAATCTTTTAATTTGGCATCAATTTCTGGCCCACCACCATGAACAATCACTACTTTATACTTCTGTTGCAATTTCTTTATACATTCAAAAAACACAGCTTTTAATTGATTCAACATACTACCGCCGCATTTCACTACAATATATTCGCTCATCTTCTCTCTCCTTATGTACGATAACAAGCGTTTATTTTCACATATTCATAGCTTAAGTCACAGCCCCAAGCTGATCCTGTCTCTTCTCCTAAGTGTAAGTACACATTAATGACTATTTCATCTTCTTGTAATCTCTCTTTCATTTCTTCTTCAGAAAATGTTTGAGGCTCACTATTTTTTAATACCAATATAGATTGAAGAGTAATGTCAATTGTATTCGGACTAATAGCTACTTCACTTTGTCCAATACTGCTAATAATTCGTCCCCAGTTTGGGTCTTCACCATGTATTGCTGTTTTCACAAGACTCGAACCGACTATTTGCTTTGCAATTTTTTTTGCCTCTTCATTCGTTTGAGCTCCTAGCACATTTACTTCTATTAACTTCGTAGCGCCTTCACCATCTTGCGCAATTTTTTTTGCTAAATCTTCACATACCTTCTGTAAAGCACATACGAAAGTTTCCCAATCTGTATGTTCCATATTTATCGGCCTTGTTTCTGATAATCCACTTGCCATAACGATGACCATATCATTCGTAGAAGTATCTCCATCTACCGTAATTTGATTAAATGTATGATTCGTAATTTGGGATAATGCCGTTTGCAATACGTCATGCTCTATATGAGCATCTGTCGTAATAAAACTAAGCATCGTTGCCATATTCGGATGAATCATCCCTGAACCTTTTGCAACACCCGCAATCGTCACTTTCTTCCCATCAATAATCATTTCATAGCAAGTTTCTTTCGTTATGAGATCCGTCGTTAAAATTGCTTCAGAAAAAGAATATGCTTCACTTTCTTCCTTCGTCGGTATAAGAGTTGCAACTCCCTTTCGGATTATATCCATCGGCAGCGGAACACCAATTACACCTGTTGAAGCTACTGCAACGTAATTTTCTTTCAATCCAAAATGTTCCGCCCCTAATGTGCGCATCTCGTATGCGTCTTGTAATCCTTTCATTCCAGTACAAGCATTTGCATTTCCACTATTAACGATAATTGCTTGTAACTTCCCTTCTGCCGTTATACTATCCTTCGTTACTTGCAAAGGGGCTGCTTGTATTTGATTCGTTGTATACACAGCGGCACATGATGCTGGTACGTCACAAACGATTGCCCCTAAATCCTTTTTCTCCTTTTTCAGACCATTTGCAGTACCAATTGCCGAAAAGCCTTTCGGCGTTACAATTGAACCATTTTCTAATTTTGTAATAGACGCTACTTTAATCATCATGTCCCCCTTATAGATAAAGCGGCATATGTTGTAAACCTGTTGTCTCTTCTAGTCCCGCTATTATGTTTGCATTTTGAATCGCTTGCCCAGCCGCGCCTTTCATCATATTGTCTATAACAGAAACGACCGTAACTCTTTCTGTTCTTTCATCGTAAGCTATGCCAATATCACAATAATTTGAGCCTCTCACTTCTTTTGGACTTGGAAATTTCCCTTGCGTACAAATTCGGATGAAAGGCGATTGTTCATACGTTTCTTCATACAATTTTTGAAGTTGCTTTATTTCCATCTTTTGTTTTACTTTTGCATAAAGTGTAATCATGATTCCTCGTGATATCGGTATTAAATGTGTGCTAAATGTAATTGGCTGTAATTCACTATTCCATTCTGTAAGCATTTGCTCAATCTCTGGAACGTGCTGATGCTGGTTTACTTTATAGATGTGTAAGTTATCGTATAGCTCAGGAAAATGAGTCATTGTTGTTGGTGTTTTACCTGCTCCTGATACCCCTGATTTCGCGTCAATAATAATCGAATCTTCTTCAATCCTGCTACTACGTACTAACGGTGCTATCGCTAGCAATGTGGCTGTAGCAAAACATCCTGGGTTTGCAATTAAATTTGCCTTTTGAATCTCAGTCCTTTTCCATTCACTTAACCCATACACTGCTTTTCTAAGAATTTCTTCTTTCGCTGCTGGCCTTTTATACCACAGTTCATATGACGAAGGATCTATCATACGAAAGTCTCCAGATAGGTCAATTACTTTTAAACCTTCTGCTAATAACTTGGGAGTTAACTCCGCCGATACTCCTGCTGGTGTTGCTAGAAATACGATTTCTGCTTCTTTCCCTATTGTCTCCACATCAATTTCTTGTAACGTATGAACGAGGACATTTCGAAGATGCGGATATACATTTGTTATACACTCACCAACTTGTGAAAAAGAATGAAGAGATGCTATAGAAAAATATGGATGTTGTTCTAATAAACGAATTAACTCAATGCCCCCATATCCAGTGGCTCCAATAATTGCGACTTTCATAAGTTCCTCCTCAAATCGATTCTTTAAATTAAGTATGATTATAATATTGTATATTTATAGAGTCAATTAAATATTTATAAATTTTACAAACTTAAAAAACTTAATTTTACTAGAAAAACAATATACACAACCGGATTTTTATACAAAAATAGTGCATGGTAGTTTTTTTATTTCACTTCAAGTACAATAAAACAATACATACGTACATACAGGCGGGAAAAAATATGAACGAAAAATTAATTGAGAAAATGATTATAAAAAGTTTTCAGCAATATCAATGCAGTCCAATATCAAAAGAAGATCAGGAAATGCTAGTGAAACATATTCAAACGGTGACTCATTCAAATATTGAAATTGATTTATACGAGGAGATTGAGGATATTGTTTATGATTATGTGACTGGAAAACAATAAAAAATAGGAGATTTCCATGTGGAAATCTCCTATTTTTTACTTAATGATTTACCTGCTACACGTTCAAATAAACCTGGAAATAAAGCATAAAGTTTCGGGCCAATTCCCATCCACTTCGGTAAGTTTACTTCACGTTTTTTCGTGTGCATCGACTTTACGATTTGTTCTGCTACGTATGTTGGTTTTAACATGTAACGTCCCATATTCTTTACATAGGTACCAGATTGATCCGCTATTTCAAAAAAGTTTGTATCTATCGGACCTGGATTAATTGCTGTAACATAAATATCTGTATTCGCTAATTCCATGCGTAAACTATTCGTAAATCCTAATACAGCATGTTTCGTTGCTGCATACGCACTTGATTTCGGAGTTGCAATTTTTCCGGCAAGGGAAGCAATATTAATAATATGTCCTTCGTTCTTGTTTACCATATAAGATAGTACCGCTTTCGTACATGCTACTAATCCAAATACATTTACTTGGAACATATCTTTCACTTCATCCATTGACGCATCTTCAAACGTTTTAAAAATACCAAATCCCGCATTGTTTACTAATATATCAATACGTCCCACTTCTTGTAATACCTTTGAAAAAACAGACTGTACTTCCATCTCTTCACTTACATCTAATACATAATAATAGCAAGGCGTATTATAAGTTTCTTTAATTTTGTCTACTAACGCTTGTAGTTTCTCTTCTGTTCGAGCCATTAATACGGGAGTCGCTCCCTGTGCTGCAACTTGCATTGCAACTTGCTCACCAATCCCACTAGAAGCACCTGTAATGACGATTACTTTATTTTGTAAACGTCCTGTCATTGCTGTCACCTACTTTGCATAATAAATCAATTGTTGCGATGATTCATCAATCATCACTTGTTGATTATATGCTAAATAGTCCAATTGTCCAACCGTTTCTGAAATAGTAAGTGGTAATTGTTCTTTATATAATACCGGAAATAGTTTTACACATACTTCAAATGCTGTCATTGGTTTTTCCTTTAATAACTCAAGCACTTTAAAAGCACGTGTTTCTTGCTTTTGTAATCTCGTTTCAATAAGTTGTTTCACATTTAGAACATCTTCCCCATGCCCTGATAAAATGCGTGAAATATTCATTTCGCTTAAACGCTGTAATGTTTGATTATATTGTAGTAATGGGCGTGCCCGTTCTGTTTGCCCTTCATATGGTGGTTCTAGTATTGGATTCGAAGAAATATGACTGATGAGAGCATCTCCACCAATTAATATTCCATCAGATTCTCTATATAAAGAAATATGAGTAGAAGCATGACCTGGTGTTTCAAGTACTATAAATCCAGGCAAAGAATCAATACGATCTCCTTCTCTCACAGTATGCGTTAACGATCTATTACAAGAATATTTAAGTGTCCTCGTCGTCAATAACGACTCGTCTTTCAAAAATGCTGCTGGCACACCAAACTGTAAGGCCGTCTCTCTAAAAAATTCATGATACCGCTTTAAAAATTCTGGATTTTGTGTGATCCAAGGCTCATTCCAAGGATGTCCAATAATATTCGTCTTCTCAGAAAATATATTTAAAAGTCCACAATGATCTGCATGATGATGCGTAATGACTACTGTTTCAATATCTTCTATCGTATGTCCTAATGTACCTAATTGACTTTCTAACGCATTCCTTGCCTCTTCTGTATTCGTCCCTGTATCAATTAATGTTAATGTCTCCCCCTCAACTAAAAACACATTCACAGTTTCCACTGCAAATGGTACAGGAATCTCCATTCGGTGAATCGCCGTCATGCTTAGCCCCCCTGTCTCTTTCCGGTTCAAAAATGAATACTTCTTCAGTTTACAACTTCTATATATATTTGTCATTATTTTCAGATAAAAAGAGGTGTTTCCTATAAAAAAACGAATGTATGTACATTTATAAGAATTTCTAACCAAAATTAAAGGAGGAACATCATGTCTATTCAAAACATTTCCTTTCTCGGTGCAGGCTCTATTGCCGAAGCTATTATTGGTGGCTTGTTACATGCAAATGTCGTTAAAGGTGAACAAATTACTGTAAGTAATCGTTCTAACGAGACAAGATTACAAGAGCTACATAAAAAATACGGTGTCAAAGGTACTCATAATAAAAAAGAATTACTTACTGATGCAAATATTCTTTTTCTAGCAATGAAACCAAAGGATGTTGCAGAGGCGCTTACCCCTTTTAAAGAATACATAAATAATAACGTGCTTATTATTTCATTACTAGCAGGTGTTTCTACTCACTCAATTAGAAAACTACTTCAAAAAGACGTTCCAATTATTCGTGCAATGCCAAATACATCCGCAGCCATTTTAAAATCAGCTACCGCTATCTCCCCTTCAAAACATGCAACAGCGGAACATATTCACACTGCAACATCTTTATTTGAAACGATTGGTCTCGTCTCTGTTGTAGAGGAAGAAGATATGCATGCTGTCACTGCATTATCCGGAAGTGGACCTGCTTATATTTATTACGTAGTGGAAGCTATGGAAGAAGCTGCAACAAAAATTGGTTTAAAAGAAGATGTTGCAAAATCACTTATTCTTCAAACGATGATTGGTGCTGCTGAAATGTTAAAAGCAAGTGACAAACACCCTTCTATTTTGCGAAAGGAAATTACTTCTCCTGGTGGAACTACTGAGGCAGGTATTGAAGTATTACAAGAACATAAATTTCAACAAGCACTTGTTTCTTGTATTACACAGGCAACGAAACGATCACATAATCTTGGAAAAACATTAGAACAACTAACAAAAGAAAAATAGAAAAAGGAGCTCAAGTTTATTTGAGCTCCTTTTTCTATAATTACACTTAGTTATTGTTCTTCCCAAAAATCTCTTCTTGCAGGCGACGACCAGTCGGCGTTGCTGCAAGTCCACCTTCTGCTGTTTCACGAAGTGCTACTGGCATCGTTTGTCCGATTCTAAACATTGCCTCAATTACTTCATCACATGGAATTGTACTCGTTACACCAGCTAATGCTAAATCTGCTGAGATCATCGCATTTGCAGCTCCTGCTGCATTACGTTTTACACAAGGTACTTCTACAAGTCCTGCAACAGGATCACACACTAAACCAAGCATGTTCTTTAATGAAATTGCCATCGCTGTAGCTGCTTGATCTTGTGTTCCACCAGCCATCTCAACTGCAGCTGCAGCCGCCATTCCACTTGCTGAACCAACTTCAGCTTGGCATCCTCCTGCCGCACCAGAAATACAAGCGTTATTCGCAACAACCATACCGAAAGCTCCTGCTGTAAATAAGAATTCAATCATTTCTTCACGTGTAGGCTGCAATTTTTCTCTTAGTGCAAATAGTACACCTGGCACTGTTCCAGCAGACCCTGCTGTTGGTGTTGCACAAATAATTCCCATCGCTGCGTTTACTTCATTTGTTGCAACAGCTTTGCTTACTGCATCCAAAATCGTATCTCCAGATAAGCCTTTTCCACTCTTCATATACGCTTGAACTTTTACAGCATCTCCACCAGTTAAACCAGTTGGTGATTTCACGCCGCGAATACCACGTTCTACTGCTTGCTCCATCACTACTAAGTTCTTTTCCATACCAGCAATTACTTCTTCACGTGAAATACTTCTTGTTTCCATTTCACATTGAATCATAATTTCTGCGATTTTTACATTTTGTTCTTTAGCTTGCGCCACTAGTTCCGCTGCGTTCCGAAACATGGTGTGTCCCCCCTGCAATTATTCCATAATAGTTACTTGACAAATATTTTGTTGCGCTTTTATTTCTTCAATTACTTCATCTGCTAATAATTCATCTGTTTCGATGACCATAAGCGCTCTTCTTCCTTTTTCTTTACGAGATACACTCATCGTACTAATGTTAATCTCATGTTTCGCAAGGATTGAAGCTACCGCTGCAATAGCACCAAAGCGATCGTTATTTACAATAAGTAGTGCTGGGCTCGTGCCTGATAATTGAAGATCGAATCCGTTTAATTCTACAACTTCAATTTTACCGCCACCAATTGAGCAAGCAACAACTTCAATTTCATCTTCACCTTTATACAAACGAATTCTCGCTGTATTTGGATGAGGTGCATTGGCATCTTCTTCAATGAATTCCACTTCAATTTCGCGCTCTTTTGCTATTTCTAGCGCCTCTGGAATACGTAAGTCATCTGTTTCAAATCCTAATATTCCACCGATTAGTGCTACATCCGTACCATGCCCTCGATACGTCTTTGCAAATGATCCATATAACGAAATGCTTACTCTTTCTGGTTCATGACGAAACAGCTGGCGAGCAACTTGCCCCATTCTTGCCGCGCCTGCTGTATGTGAACTTGATGGTCCAATCATAACTGGACCGATAATATCAAATACTGAGCGATACTTCATCATAACTCCCCCTAAACCTCTATGAAAAAAATTTATTCTACTATTCTATTAAGCTGCTACATCTGTCGCTTTTCCAGTTGTACCACGAATTTGTTCTGCTATACGAATTGGATAGTTTTTGAATAAAAGTAATCCAATATAACCTGAAATAATACCAGTTATCATAATACATAAGAATCTTAGCATTATTTTCATTTAAAAATGATACAAGATAATCCACAATAAAGTCTGGTAGCAATCCAAAGTTTAACACAGAAGCCATTGCAAGCATAGCATAAACAAGTGATATAACCATTGCTAATGCAACTAAATTTGCACCCGCTATTCCACCTAGACTACCTGCTGATGTTCTGAACTCTTTTAAAGAGTGGTATACCAATTAAATCTCCACCACCTTATTAATAAAAAGCTTCAACTAAGGAACTTGCAATAGATACACTCGCTAATCATATCGTTTAGCTAAAAAGTGAAAAAGACTTATGACAAATAATAGTAATATCTTTCCTATTATAATTCTCGTGTTACTCTCTCATGATTTAGTCAACTTCACTTGTTACGATAATGACTAAAATACATGTGACTTATCATAAATTATAATCTGCCCTCATTATAGCTTGTTTTTTATAAAACGCTTACTTTTGTTGAATTTTAAAAGTTCTGAATAAAAGTCCATTTCTGCTATTTGTATCACTTGTATGTCATCTGACTTATATAACAGTTTTTCTAAATAATCATTATTTCGTATTTTTATCCTTTATATTCAAACCATCCTAATTTTCTGTATCATCCAAGTATAAGTATAAAATAATAACAGTTTTATTTTTAAATTTTTTTAGACATAAAAAAATGGTAACCCGCCGTTACCATTTTTTATAAAATTATCATTTTTCTACTGGGAATGATTTCAAATCCGTCGCTATTTCTGTATTAGAAAACAACTCTCTAGCCTCTTTCAATAATTCCTTATATGTATCTCCTTGATAGCGAGAACTAATGTGAGTTAATATTAGTCGCTTCGCATTTGCCTGAAGTGCAATGCTCGCAGCTTGCTTAGATGTAGAATGAAAATAATCATACGCTTGTTGCTCATCTTCTGCTGCGAAAGTCGCTTCATGGACAAGTACATCTGCATCTTGCGCAAGCTCCCTACTCGCTTCGCAATATCGCGTATCACCTAAGATAGTAATAATTCTTCCTTTTTGAGGTGGGCCGATAAACTCATTTCCATTTAATATCGTGCCATCCTCTAATTCAACTGCTTCACCATCTTTTAAACGTTTAAAGATTGGACCTGGTTTCACACCCATCTCAAGCAACTTATCAACTAAAAGAGCACCTTGTATATCTTTCTCTACAATACGATACCCAAAACATTCTATACCGTGTGACAATCTTTTCGTTTCTACATAAAATTCATTATCTTCAAATACGGTACCTTCTTCTGTTATCTCCACAACTTCAAGTGGATATTTCACATGTGTCGTACTTACCGATAATGCCACTTCAATAAATTGTTTAATTCCTTTCGGTCCATACACCGTTAAAGGCGTAGTTCCTCCTTGAAATGAACGGCTACCTAATAAACCAGGCAATCCAAAAATATGATCGCCATGTAAATGCGTAATAAATATTTTTTCAATGCGGCGCGGACGTACAGATGTATGTAATATTTGATGTTGCGTGGCCTCGCCACAATCAAATAACCAAGTTTGTCCTCGTTCTTCTAACAATTGTAAAGCAATTGCTGAAACGTTCCTTCCTTTTGAAGGAACACCTGCACCAGTTCCTAAAAATACAAATTCCACTTTCTTTCCTCCAGCTCTAAATATACTCTATCTCTCATCTTACGGAATGTTATTTCAAATGGCAAATTGAATTTACATAACCAATCATCTAGACAACTATATAACACGAACGTTATACTTAAAAAATTTAGCCATCGTTCGTGTTTTATGGTAAAATGATTATACTACATTTTAAGGGAGCGTTTTATTATGAAAGAAGTATTTCGTTTACAAACTGATTTTTCATCTTCATTTGATCGCTGGGTAAGTTCTTTCGTGTCTGATCACCCAGCACAATTAGAATGGACAACTTTAAAGGAATTAATCCATGAATATACAACATCACATACAAATGATACGTTACCAGCATATATTTCTTCAGCTTTAACATATTACGCCCAACGTGTTTCAACTACAAACAGTTCAGAGATTGTTATTTTTGAAAACCCTACAATCTCGTAATCTATAATAAAAAAGCACTGGTTACAGTGCTTTTTTATTTATACTTATTTAACAAATGATCATATTCCGTCCAAAAGTCGGTATACATACTTCGCTCAAACTCATTTGAAATTATCTTTTCACTTGATTTATTAAATAATTCTTTTGCTTGTAGTGCAAAAGAAGCAATTTGTTTTCTATATTCATTTTCATTCAATTCTATATGAAGTCCTTCATAGTAGATAGCCTTTTGATTAGTAGAAATAACTTTGACAAAGTCCTTTAAAATCACGTTTTCACCTATATGGTTTATAGTCCAATGAATTGAAATTGGGCATCCTAACATGAGCATAGTGCCACATCCGTGCAAAATAAGCCCCGCTTCATTTTCAATATCACAAATATATTCTTTATCTAAAGTTCGTAACAAAGCTAAAGCTGATTCACTTATTCCCCATTCCTCATCCATACCTGTCTGCGTAATAATCGTTCCAGCCACATTTAAATATATTTCTCCATGAGAACATAAATCTTCATGCTCATTAAACAACCATTTTTGATTCTCAATATTTATAATAAAATTTTGTGGTCCCATTACAAATTCCCCTTTTATAAAAATATTTTTTCCATATTATTCATAATCAATATCATGCATTTCATCCCACATATCTATTATAAATCTGTTTAATATTTTAAAAACACAGATAAAAAAGATATTGACACTACGATTTTACAGTGCTAACATTCAACATGTAATTGAATATGGTCTCTGTTAGGTGAGGCTCCTGTATAGAGAAACGCTGCTGCCCAAAAATGTCGAGAGACGCCAATGGGTCAACAGGAAAGGTCGGAATGAAGGCCTTTTTTAACGTAGCTGGTTTCAGTACCTATGCTATACAGTGCTAAAACTCAACGAGGGAGAGGTGCATGTATTTTGTCATACACAAAAACTGTTTTTATTTATGTCTACTAACAGTCTTTGTTGTGGACTCTTTTAACTGCGAATTCAGACCTTTACTCGTTTTGAGTAAAGGTCTTTTTACGTCTATATGCACCTTACTATGAAACAAACATAGCATATTCAGAAACTACTAAATTGTACGGAGGTGAGGAACAGTTGGCAATTGATGATTCGGCCCAGATACCCATACGTTTTACATTCATATTTCATCATGTAGGTAGGAAAGAAACTGTTCCTCACCATTTCAAATAGTTAGGTAACAGATTGTTTCCTCCTTCATGACAGAGGAGGAACTACCGATGTTTAATTTACAAAGACAAGAAACAAAGCATGCTTATGAGCAAGATAGCATGAAAACAAATAACGAATTATTAGTGGAGGTTGCAACACAAGATGTAAGCTCTGCGTTAAAACTTTTAGAAACAACACAAGATGGATTATCTAAACAAGAAGCGTCTCGTAGACTTTCTTTATATGGTCCGAATGAAATAGCTCATAATAAAATGGCGCCGTGGTACATTCAATTTCTATTGGCATTTAAAAATCCATTTATTTTCGTTTTATTAGCTCTTGGAGCACTCTCCTTTTTCACAGATGATATGCAAGGAACGATTGTCGTATCTGTAATGGTCCTACTTAGTGCAACGATTCGGTTTTCCCAAGAATTTCGTTCTCAAAAAGCTGCCGATAAGTTAAAAGCTATGGTTCGAACAACTGCGAGCGTATTTAGAATAAATGGATTTGTACATGAAACAAAAAATGTAAAGAATTTAAACCGAAATTACACAACAGAAATTCCAATTGAGGAACTTGTACCTGGCGATATTATTTCCCTTTCAGCTGGTGATATCGTTCCAGCTGATGTGCGTGTTGTATCCGCTAAAGATTTATTTGTTAATCAATCTTCTTTGACAGGGGAAGCACTTCCTGTAGAAAAATACGAACACTGCTACCATACAGAAAATAAGCATATCTTACCGAAAAACATGAAAAAAAATTACAATCCACTCGATATGGAAAACCTTTGTTTCATGGGAACAAATATTGTAAGTGGTAGCGCAAAAGCTGTTGTCATCTCAACAAGTACCGATACGTATTTCGGCTCTTTAGCAAATAAGGTAATTGGAAAGCGTGTAGAAACAAGCTTTGATAAAGGTGTAAACAAAGTAAGCTGGCTCTTAATTACATTCATGCTTATTATGGCACCTATCGTCCTTCTCATTAATGGATTCACAAAAGGAGATTGGCAAGAAGCTTTCTTCTTCGCTATTGCCGTTGCTGTTGGCCTTACACCTGAAATGTTACCAATGATTGTAACTGCTAATTTAGCTAAAGGTGCCGTTAACATGTCTAAACAAAAAGTAATTGTAAAACAGCTAAATTCTATTCAAAACTTAGGTGCTATGAACATTCTTTGTACAGATAAAACCGGAACTTTAACAGAAGATAAAGTGGTCCTTGTTCGTCACTTAGATCCCAAGGGAAATGAATGCAATCGCGTCTTGCAATTTGCCTATTTAAATAGTTTCTATCAAACTGGATTGAAAAATTTAATAGATAAAGCTGTTATTAAGCATACAGAGGAAAACAATAAATTTAATCCATCAGCTTTTCAAAAGCTAGATGAAATTCCATTCGATTTCGCCCGCCGGCGTATGTCAGTTATCGTAAAGGATATTTCAGGTGAACATACAATGGTTTGTAAAGGTGCCGTAGAAGAAATTTTATCAATTTGTAACTACACCGAAGTGGATGAAAAAGTCGTTCCACTCACCGAGGAAATACGTTCAAATGTCAAAAAACTAAGTGAGACATTAAATAGTGAAGGTATGCGGGTTATTGCTGTGGCTTATAAAAAAGATAGAAGAATAAATGATACAGAGTACGCAGTAAAAGACGAAACTGATATGATTCTCAGTGGATATATCGGCTTTTTAGATCCACCGAAACCATCTGCAGCAGCTGCAATTCAAGCATTACAAAAACATGGTGTACAAGTGAAAATTTTAACTGGCGATAACGAAATTGTTACAAGAAAGGTTTGTAAAGAAGTTGGATTAGATATCGGCGAACCAATCCTCGGTTACGAGATTGATTCTTTACCAGATAAAGCATTAGCAAAACTTGCTGAAGAAACGACTGTATTTGCGAAGCTTAATCCAATGCAAAAATCTCGTATTATACACGCATTACAAGGAAATGGACACACTGTAGGTTACATGGGAGACGGCATTAACGATGCTGTAGCATTACGTGAAGCTGATGTCGGAATATCTGTTAATACTGCTACTGATATTGCGAAAGAAGCTTCCGATATTATTCTACTCGAAAAAAGTTTAACTATATTAGAAGCAGGTATTTTAGAAGGACGTACTACATTCGGAAATATTTTAAAATATATTAAGATGACAGCTAGCTCTAACTTCGGTAATGTGTTTAGCGTGTTAGTAGCAAGTGCTTTCATTCCTTTTTTACCGATGCTTGCCATTCATCTTTTAATTCAAAACTTACTTTATGATATTTCACAACTTTCTATTCCATGGGACAAAATGGATAAAGAGTTTCTAGAAAAACCACGAAAATGGGATACTGCAAACTTACGAAGCTTCATTATTTGTATCGGCCCAATTAGTTCCGTATTTGATATTATCACATACGTAGTCATGTGGAATGTATTTGGTGCAAATACACCGAGCGAGCAATCATTATTCCAGTCCGGTTGGTTTGTCGTTGGATTGTTAACACAAACTTTAATTGTTCACATGATAAGAACACAAAAGATTCCATTTATTCAAAGCACTGCATCAACACCAGTCGTTTTATTAACCGCTCTTATTATGGCAATCGGGATTTATATTCCATTCTCACCACTTGGTGCAGCCGTTGGTTTGCAAGCATTGCCACTTAACTACTTCCCTTGGTTAGTAGGAATACTATTAGGCTACGCTTTTTTAACACAGTTCCTAAAAAAGCTTTATATTAAAAAGTTTCATAGCTGGTTGTAAAAATAAGAATGAGTGGGTATTCCCCGCTCATTCTAAAAAACATAACACATATTTATATATGGAGGTGACCATGATGGTATGGTACGACATTGTATTCAGATTAGTTATCGCAATTATTGTAGGAGCTTGCATTGGAATGGAAAGACAATGGAGACACCGAATGGCTGGGTTACGGACAAATGCTCTCGTATCACTTGGTGCCTGTATATTTGTTTTATTATCCGTCATGCTTGATCATGATGCTAGCCCATCCCGCATTGCTGCTCAAGTCGTTAGTGGCATTGGCTTTTTAGGGGGTGGCGTTATTATCCGCGATGGTTTTAGTATTAGAGGGCTAAATACGGCAGCTACTTTATGGTGTGCAGCTGCTGTCGGTACTCTTACAGGCGCCGGTTTCCTCGTTGCAGCTATATTAGGTGCAGCCGGCGTGTTACTAGCAAATATACTTCTTCGCCCAATTGCTCTTTTTATGAATAAAAAATCAAAAGAAGAATCACCAGAACAAACGAACTACTTACTTTCCCTTACTTGTTCAGAAGAACATGAAGCACATATTCGTTTTTTACTTATGCATATGGTAAGTACAGAAGGGCTCCGTTTAAAAGAATTGTATAGTGAAGATGTAGATTCTAATCAAAAAGTTTGTATACAGGCTACATTACATTGCAAGACAAATGCGGCTATCTTAATTGAAAAAATAGTAAGTAGAATGCTATTAGAGTCTGGCGTTACTGGAGCTGGATGGAAGACTTCTTTAAATTTAGAAGCGAGTTAAATAGGAAAGGTGTCATGATTTTACTACTTCATGACACCTTCTACATAAACTTATTTTCTAACTTTTGTTGAAACGACTTCTCTTGCTTACGTAGTAGTTGACTACCTCGTTGTAAAATCGGTGTTCCATACTTATCATTAATTTGATCAATGACAGCAAGTAGTGGCTCTTTTTTCGCATCCTCTTCAAATGAAAACAAATCTAATTGTTTCACCGATTCTGTCTTCCACTCTATTTCAGTAGCTGTAACACCTAGTAAACGAACGGAATCACCATCCCAATGTTGCTTCCATAAACGGGATGCTGCTTGAAAAATATCGCGTTCTTCCCAAATTGCATTTTTCAATTGCTTACTCCGTGTTACTGTTCGCCTATCATGGTATTTAATCATAATTTGAATATTATAGCTGACAAGGGTTCGCTTTTGTAATCTTTTACTCACTGATTTTGATAAACGTTCTAACATATCAAGCAATTCTTTCTCTTCATCCATATCCTTTGAAAAAGTCATCGAGTTACCGACACTTTTATGTTGGCCCATTTGACTCGGATCCACTTCCCTATCATCCGTACCTTTTGCACGCTTTTGCAAATCAATACCGTGCTTCCCAATTTTAGCGCGAATGATATGCTCGTCTCCCTTCGCTAACTGTTCAATTGTATGTATATGAATTTCATTTAATTTTTCAGCTGTTTTTTCTCCAATCCCATGCATTGCTTCAACTGGAAGTGGCCAAATCATTTCTGGAATATCACGTTTTCGAAGTACGGTAATACCGAGAGGTTTTTTCATATCAGAAGCTGTTTTTGCTAGGAAAAGATTTGGAGCAATTCCGATACTACACGGAAGCTGCAACTCTGTTAATAGTGCTTGTTGAATCATCTTTGCTATTTCAAGAGGCGAACCAAGTGCGTAGCAATCTGTAATATCTAAATATCCTTCATCTATTGAGACTGGTTGTATCTTTTCTGTAAAACGGGAAAGGACTTGAAACATTTGAAATGAAGCTTCGCGATATAATGTGAAATTAGGACGCCTTACAACTAATTGCGGGCATAACCTTTTCGCTTCCCAAAGGGGCATCGTCGTACGTATTCCGTATTCTCTCGCCTCATAACTACATGTTATAATAATTCCTTTTCTCTCTTTTTCATTTCCAGCAACCGCTAATGGCTTTCCTTGTAATGATGGATCATGAGCAATTTCAACAGATGCGAAAAAGCAATTCATATCTACATGTAAAATAACACGACCATTTTTCGGATACATTTCTCGCATAGTACTCACTCCCTAATCAGAACGTTCGTTCTTTCATTATATCAAATTTTGCACAATAGTTATAATAATTACTTGTTCTTTTTTATAATCGATATAAAGAGGATATATATGTGAAAGGGTCTGATTATGATGAGATCAACTAATAAAGTGAAACTTTAATCAGCCCTCACCTAAATTCTTTACTTTCGCTGAATTTTGAGGTGGGGGGGCTTACTGTCCGGCAAATAGCGGGATAAACTCAATTATACATTCCTTGTAGTTATATTAATCATTGCAATTAATTATTTACTACTTCCGATTTTCAATATGAATACGTTAGGATTATTCCTTCGTCTAGTACATGTAGCAACAACGTATATACTTCCATAGGTTTTCTTATATTGGCTTATACGTCTTGTCAAAGCAATCGAATCAAAATAAAAAGCGTGTAAATCACAATTGATTTACACGCTTTTTCTATTCCATTACTTCGCTACTTCTTCAATAATTGCAACAACTAATTCTGCTGTTTTTGCTAATTCTTCAACAGGAATCTTCTCGTTTGTTGTATGAATTTCTTCATAACCAACTGCTAAGTTAACTGTTGGGATACCATGTCCTGCAATTACGTTTGCATCACTTCCGCCACCACTTTGGTGAAGAGAAGGTGTACGACCAATTTTTTCAGCTGCACGTTTTGCAACTTCTACAACATGATCACCATCAGCAAATTTAAATCCTGGGTACATAACGTTTACTTCAACGTCTGCATGCCCGCCCATTTCTTTTGCAGTTGTTTCAAATGCTTCTTTCATTTTCGCAACTTGTGCTTCCATTTTCTCATTGATTAAAGAACGAGCTTCTGCAAAGATTTGTACATGATCGCAAACGATATTCGTTTGTGTACCACCTTCAAAACGTCCAATATTTGCAGTCGTTTCAGAGTCAATGCGACCAAGTGGCATCTTCGCAATTGCTTTCGCTGCGATAGTAATTGCAGATACACCTTTCTCCGGCGCTACACCAGCGTGAGCTGTTTTCCCGCGAATAATTGCGTTCACTTTCGCTTGTGTTGGAGCTGCAACAACGATTTCACCAACTTTTCCATCGCTATCTAATGCGTAGCCATATTTCGCTGTAATACGCTCACGGTCTAATGCTTTTGCACCAACAAGACCTGATTCTTCTCCGACTGTAATAATAAATTCAATTTTACCATGAGGGATATTTTTCTCTTTTAAAACACGGATTGCTTCGAACATTGATGCTAATCCAGCTTTATCATCCGCACCTAAAATTGTTGTACCATCTGATACGATATATCCATCTTTAATAGAAGGCTTAATTCCATTACCAGGAACTACTGTATCCATATGAGAAGTAAAGTAAATTGTATCAACACCATCTTTTGTTGCTGGTAAAGTACAAATTAAGTTACCTGCACCATGACCAGTTACAGCCATTGTGTCATCTTCAAATACTTCTACACCTAAATCTGTAAATTTCTTCGTTAATACTTTGCAGATTTCTGCTTCAAATTTCGTTTCAGAATCTACTTGTACTAATTCCATAAATTCATTTACTAAACGTTCTTGATTAATCATAAGACTGCGCCTCCTGCACTACCATTATGTATGTAACACTATTAATTATAACAGAATTTCGCAAAAGTTTCGAAATACAAGACAAAAAACAGATGGTTTACATGTCTAGATAACCATCTGCTTTCTATTACTCATTTAACAATACCCAGCGCATATGATCTTCCCACACGCCATTTACCATTAACATCTTCCTAGATACGCCTTCATATTGAAAACCTATCTTCGTTACTACTTGTATAGATGCTAAATTACGAGGCATAATCGGAGCTTCTATACGATGTAACTGAAATTCCCCAAAAGCAACTTGAATTGCTTTTCTAAGCGCTTCTGTCGTATACCCTTTGTTTAACTCTGCTTTATCTAATTTATAACTGAGTACACAAGATTGATAAATGCCACGAACGATTAAATTAAATGAAATACACCCAATTATTTTCGTATCATCACCCTTTTTAAAAATCCATAGTCTGATGATTTTCCCTTCTTCGAACTCTTTTCTATCCTTTTGCAACTTTTTCTTTTGATAATCTAGCGTAAAAAAATCATCCGGTCTATACTCTTCCCAAGCTTTTAAAAATTCACGATTTCTGTCGTAATATTGAAGAACTGTTTCAGCATACGACTCATCAATTTCCCTTAAGTATAAACGATCTGTTTCGTATATTTTCATCATCGTATCTCCATTCTTCAGCTTGCCCAACTAAAAATTAACAATATACCCTTTTACTATATTCTCTACACACTCTCAAATTTCCTGTTATATTTTGCAATCCCCTCCCGAATTTTGTCCTCACTCTCCCCTTGTCCATAATTTCATTTCTCGTTACAATGAAATTGTACTGATTTGCAAGGAGGTATAACGATGCATAAAAAAGCTCAAAAAGTTATGGTTTATGTGATGCTAATTTCTATGCTTGTAACAACATTACTTGCTGGCGCGAGTATGTTTTGGTAAAAAGGGCGATGTGTTCGTCCTTTTTTTACTTTTTACACATAACAAAATAAACCATCTCGACATCGAGATGGTTTATTTTATATAAAACACAATCGCTACAATACTAAAGGAAAATGACATTACAAGCGCTATTACAAAACTTGTATATTGTTTCTGCTGAAATGCCCCAATAACAAAAGTGAGATTAAGTAATGCCATACATACAATCGCTACAAGATAAGAACATATATTAAAAGTTGCCAATATGAATGTAATAACAAATAGAAATCCCATAAAAAACTGCATATACGAAAGTTTTGGATTCAAGTACATATGAGCAACCCCTTTATCTAATTTTATCTTTCTATACTCTCATTAACGCACGGTTATGTACACATGTCAAGACAACTTATTATAATAGAAAAAGCCAACCTTTTCGTTGGCTTTTTCATATGCAACGGCTCCTTTTTCTTTTGCCAATTGCTGAAATGATTTTTTCGATTTCACAATCCATACTTTCGTTCCAATTGGAATGCGATCAAACAAATATTCCACATCGTTTTTCTTCATTCTTATACACCCTTGTGAAATATACTTTCCAATTGAACTCGGTTGGTTTGTTCCATGTATTCCATATTTACTTCCATCAGTTCCTCTTGCATTAAATCCAATCCACCTTGACCCAAGTGGATTTTTTGGCGATCCACCTGGAATATCCTTCGCAATGTAATACGGATCCTTTGCTTTCATTACAACATCAAAATTTCCTTCTGGAGTTAATTCATTCGTTTTCCCTGTCGCTACTGGAAAAACCTTTTGAATCTTTCCATCGTCAATGTAAGCTAATTTATTCGTTGCTTTATTTACAATAATAAAAGGATCTCCGGCACGTGGATTATCCCCAAGAGGCCAAATCGGCGATAAAGAAAGACATAATATGATAGAGAGAAGATACGGCATAGATAATTCCTACCTTCTATATAAGTTCTTTTATATTATCCTTTCCCTTAAAGCGACTTTTAATGAGTAAATATTGTTCCATTTCATACACAAGTTGAACAAGTTTCGCACGTATCTCAAATTCTTCGCGTGTAGCTGGCAATGGCATGTCTCTAAATAATTCCCTCATTTCTTGAAGCTGCCTTAAGGAAATAACGCCAGTACTCTCAGGGCTAATAGCATTACCAATGTTTTCAACAACATCTGCAATCATGTCAGCTTGTTCATATGTCCACGATAAAGAAGCTGCTAGTGGTATCATTCGCTCTAAAATTTCGAATTGTTGCATACGCATATTAAAATAACGATAGTAATAATCATCTTCTCGCATAAATGCATTCTCAAGTTTTTTAAACGATAAATCTCTTGCTTCATTTAACATATTCTCGGTTTCAATGAGTTCTGCTCCACTCCAACTACTTTCTCGATTTCGTAAATACACAACCATTTCAAACAAAATCGTTTTAAAATTATTCTCTATTTTATCCTGATACTCTTTTAGCTTATTTTCACTACTCGGCATATACATATTTACTAATAACGCCACGCTAATCCCTATCGTTAATATAGCAATTTCATTTCCAACTATAAGCCATGTAATTTGCTTCAATGAATATAGATGCATAACAATAACTGAACTCGTGACAATACCTTCTTGAATTTTAAGCATTACTGCAGTCGGAATAAATGTAAGTAACAATATGCTAATTGCAAGTGGTGTATAGCCAATCGTTTCAAAAATACAAAACGCGAATGCCATTGATAATACACACGCTAGAAAACGATGTAACGACACTTGAAGTGATTTGCGCTTCGTATTTTGTACACATAAAATAACTAAAATGCCTGCTGAACTATAAAATTCTAACCCTAATAACTGAGCAATAAAAACTGCCGCACCTGTCCCTATTGCTGTTTTTACTGTACGATATCCAATTTTAAACATATCATTACTCCTATATGTATAAACGTATTTACAGCTAGTATAAAAAAAGGATGACACAATGTCATCCTTTTCTACTTATTATTCACATAACCTTTTCATATTACAATATTTTTTGTAAAAATTGTTGCGCACGTTCACTTTTCGGCGCTGCAAAAAATTCTTCTGGCGCACTATCTTCTACAAGCTTTCCTCCGTCCAAGAAAAGAACACGATCTGCCACTTCTTTTGCAAAGCCCATTTCATGTGTAACGATAGCCATCGTCATTCCTGTCGTAACTAACGATTTCATAACTTCTAACACTTCTTTCACCATCTCTGGATCTAGCGCCGATGTCGGTTCATCAAATAACATAACTTCCGGTTCCATCGCTAACGCTCTTGCAATTGCTACACGTTGCTTTTGTCCTCCCGAAAGACGATTTGGATACGTATCTTTTTTATCTACTAATCCAACCTTTTCTAAAAGTTTCTCAGCTTTCTTTTCAGCTTCTTGCTTCGTTACCCCTTTTACATTGATAGGAGCATACGTAATATTTTCTAATACAGTCATATGAGGAAATAAGTGAAAATGTTGAAATACCATACCGACATTTTCACGAACATGCATAACATTCGTTTTCGGATTCGTTACTTCTTCCGTCCCAATCCAAATGTGACCATCCGTTGGTGCTTCTAACATATTCATACAACGTAAAAATGTTGATTTTCCTGATCCAGAAGGCCCTATAATTGCGACTACTTCCCCTTTTTCAATTGTTGTTGTAATTCCTTTTAATACTTCGTTTTTACCAAATGATTTATGAAGGTTTTCAATTTTAATCACTTTTCTTCATTCTCCCTTCAATTGCCTTCCCGACTAATGTAAGAATAATGACTAACATATAATAAATCAGTCCAACAAAAAGTAATGGTTCAAGATATTTAAATGTCTCACCGCCTACAATGTAAGCACGACGCATTAAATCAGTCGCGCCTATTACTGTTACTACAGCCGATTCTTTCGTAAGTGTCGCAAATTCGTTCACAAGCGCTGGTAATATATTTTTTAATGCTTGAGGGAAAATAATATTTCTCATCATTTTTCCGTACGGTATCCCTAAAGCCATTGCTGCTTCTGTTTGTCCTTTATCAACCGCTTGAATACCAGCACGAATTACTTCTGACATGTATGCACCTGAATTCAAGCTAAATGCAAGTACAGCAGCTAAGAATGCTGGTATTTCATAACCAATTATTTGTGGGACGCCGAAATAAATAATCATTAATTGCAATACAAGGGGTGTACCACGAAAAATTGATGTATAAAAATCTGCTGCTATATTTAATGCTCGTATTCTAGCAATTTTACAAAGTGCTAATAGCGTTCCTAAAATAAATCCTGCTAAAGCTGATACTGCTACAATTTTCAAAGTAACTTCTAAACCTTTTAGTATATATGGTATCGAAGGCGTAATCGCCGAAAAATCTAAGTTCATTCTTTTCATTCCCCTCACAGAAAAGTGAAAGGCAGCTTATTTTCCGCTGCCAAACCATTTCTTCACTAATTTATCCATTTCTCCATTTTCTTGCATTTTTTTAATTACTTTATTAAATTCAGCTGTTTTATCACTGTTTTTCGGAAGGGCAATTGCTGCTCCAACTTCTTCTGGTGCTTCTTTAATTTCAATTCCTTGTAAATCTTTCATTTTCTCTAAATAATTTTTAGCAACTGTATCTTCTATAATTGCAGCGTCAAAACGACCAGCTTTAATTTCTTGTACAATTTCTGGTATACGGTCACGTCCCTCAACTTGGAAATCTACTTGTTTTTTAAATTCTGAAGCTTTCTCTTCTTGAATAGACCCTGTTTGTACCCCTACTTTTTTCCCTTTTAAATCCTCTACAGATTTAATGTTAGAATCCTTTTTAGAAACGACCATATTTTTCGCAACAAAATAAATATCTGTAAAATCAACATTATTTTTACGCTCTGCAGTTGGCGTCATACCTGCCATTACGAAATCAACTTTTCCTGAACTAAGAGATGCTAATAAACCACCAAAATCCATATCTTTCACTTTCACTTCATACCCAAGTTCTTTTCCGATATATTTAGCAACATCAACATCAAAGCCAATAATTTCATCGCTCTTTGACGCATCTACATATTCATAAGGTTTATAATCTGCTGAAGTTCCCATTACGAGTACTTTTTTATTTCCTTTTGTTTCTTTCGATTCCTCATTACTACAAGCGCTGAATATACTTACAATTAAAATAAGTGCAAACGATATTGATACTAACTTCTTCATCTTTCTTCCCCCTAATAATGTATATTTAAAAGTTTAATAGAATATTTATTCGATGTTTGTATTGTATCAGCACTTTTATTTTTATGCAATATATAAAATAAAAATAAATAACGAAACAATATAAACGCTGTTTGTTATGTATAAAATGATGCATAAAACAACATAACTATGCATATCTCAGAAATTTTAATAATAAATAAAAAAGGCGGCACATCCACTTGATTGTGGACGTGCCGCCTTTTCTCTTATTTTTTATAGTTCTTCACAATTCTCTTCGAAATATGATTGTAGTTTCGCAATAACTTGCATCGGTTCATGACCTTCAATTTCATGACGCTCTACCATCGTTACAATTTTTCCATCTTTTAATAAAGCAAATGATGGAGAAGAAGGTGGGTACCCTTCGAAATATTCACGCGCTCTTGCTGTCGCTTCTTTATCTTGACCTGCAAACACCGTTACAAGGTGGTTAGGACGTTTATCATAATGTACGGAATGCGCAGCAGCAGGACGAGCAATACCACCTGCACAACCACATACAGAGTTTACCATTACAAGTGTTGTTCCATTTCTTTTAAACGCTTCTTCTACCGCTTCCGGCGTCGTCAATTCTGTATATCCAGCAGAGACAATCTCTTCACGCGCTTGGCGGACAACATCATTCATAAAAAAGTTAAAATTAATCACTCTTTTCCCTCCTCTAAAACTACCTATTTGTATCTTACCAGTTAATGTTTATGAAATACAAGTAAGTTTACTTGTATTTAAGTATAGAAAAGGTGTTAGAGCTCTTGCTCTAACACCTTTTCTTTAATGACCACGATGTTTTTGCTTTGCTTTTTGTACTTTCATTAAACGTCTTCTTTCTTTTTCAGCTTCTCGCTTCTCTTTAGACTGCAGTTTCTTTTCTTGTTTATGCAATTCATAAGATAAACTAATCGCCTCTTGCGCCTTAGTAAAACGTTTAATAGTTGTTTCTTTTGCTGCTTGTCGTATGATACGCTTTATGTTTTTAGGACGCTGTTTTTCTTTAACTTCTACACCACATTTTGCAAAGTGCTGAAAATGCTCTAAAAGTGAACCATTCACAAACATAAGCACTTCTTCATCTGACGGTTCCGCCCCAAAAATATATCTCGCCCCATACAATTTCCCTTTTTCTTTACATGTAATGATTCCAACAAAAAATTGGCCATCGTGATATACTGTCAAATCCATTGACAGCCCCTCCTTTAAAAGATTAGAAATACGGGACATCCCGGAGGGGAAGGTTACTGACATGAAATCATGCGTCTGGACTACCAACCAGAGCTGTGTTTTTGTATTTCTTTCACTATTATTATATCTTCTTTTCCATAATCTTCATATATTCAGCAATCATTTTTTTATGCGATCCTACAATATAGTCAGGTAGTTCTGTTACTGAAAAGAATTTAAGCTGAACTGCTTCTTCTTTATTCATAACAAAATCCCCTTCGTATTCATCCGTATAATAGGCGGTTGTTACAGATTGAAATTCATCACCGTTTTCTAATTTTGTAAAGTAGTTCGCTCCAGAAAATACATTGATTAGTCGCAAGTTCTTCACTTTTATTCCTGTCTCTTCATATACTTCACGATATGCTGTTTCTTCTGGTGATTCACTAAGCTCCATTAGCCCGCCAGGTAGCCCCCATTTTCCGTACGGCTCTGTCCGCTGCTGCAATAAAACATATCCATTTTCATTTATAACGAGTACAACAGCACCAACTAAAATTAAAGGGCGATGACCAACTATTTTTCGTAATTCTTCTACATATCCCACCGTATCGCCTCCTTTTTCGTTGTCCACACTATTGTATCATATGTACGAAACGACAAAATGCGTATATTTTTCATTTTTTTAACAAAATATTTATTTTATGTGATTCATCTACTGTAGCTAACATAATAGATTCGACTTCTGTACTCTCCTCTAGAAATTCTCTCGCCCACGCTTCTGTTTTTCCTAATAATGCAAGAACATCTTTCTGTATCCTCCCATCCTTTACTAATACAAAAGAAACTGGAGATTTTTTTCCCGCCACTTTAAGATCAAGCCGCGAAACTGCTTCATATTCTGGATACCGAAATATAGAAACGACACCGTTTGCTTCCCATAATGCTAATTTAATCGTTTGAATATCGCTCACATTTCGCATACGAAGTTCCGAAAACAAATATTCCAAGGTAATTCTCGCCTTTTTCAAATTGCTAAAATTAATGGAACCATTGTGTATAAGAATAATAGGTGCAGGCTCTAAAAAACGTCTCCATCTATCCCATTTCAGCATTAAAACTGAGCTTATAATATGAAGTACAACAAGTATGAACGTTGTAATCATCGATCCCAGTAACCCTACTTTTTCATCAGACAATGCGTTAGAAATATTCCCACCAAGCAATAACACTAATACAACATCTAAAAAACGAAGTTGTGCGATAGACCTTTGCCCCATCGCTTTCGCAACTAATATTAAAAATATGTATGCTATAATAGCCCGAATAACCCATTCACTATTAGAAAGATGTCGTGCTCCTTCAAAAATATGCATATGCATCACTTTGCACTCCTTACCCGTCTCAAACTGCTATCCTGTTTTAGTTTGCAACGTTTATGAGCATATATGTAAAAAAGCTGGTTCGTTTAAAAACGAACCAGCTTTTTTTACTTAACTGAAAACATATATTTTTTATACGTTTTCCGTACCGATAATATGAGCCCCATCATAATCATATTTGAGAATAAGGAACTTCCCCCATACGATAAGAAAGGTAATGCAATACCTTTTACAGGCATTAATCCAACGATCATACCGATGTTTTGGAATATTTGAACTGTTAATATACCGATTGATCCAGCGCATAATAATGTACCAAATAAATTATCAGCGGAATAACCAATAATAATTGTTCGATATAGTAGTAATAGGAACAAGAAGACAACTAAGGCTGCTACGATAAATCCACCTTCTTCGGCAATTGTAGCGAAAATAAAGTCAGTATGCTTCTCTGGAATATAGACGCTTCCTCCCCCAAACCCTTTACCTTCCATTCCTCCACTACCTACAGCTAAAATCGATTGCTGTGTTTGATAACCTTGATCTGCATTTTCAAATGGATTTAACCAACCTACAATACGCGACTGTTGGTGAGGCTTTAGTAAAGTAACTAAATTATTATAGAAAAAGTCTTGATACTTAAAGAAAATAAATATTAAAGCAGATAATATGGTCAACGGAATAACTGTACATAATGCTATCAATTTCTTTTGAATACCTGACATAAATAAAATACATGCAATAGCAGCAGCATATAAGAACACCATACCTGTATCAGGTTGACTATATACAACCGCCATAGGTGGAAGTGACACTAGCATAATTTTACCTACTAGCTTTAAATCCGTTTGGAATGTCCTTGCCATATACTGTGCATTATGTTTCACTGCTATACTCGCTACTACAAGTAGCAATGCAATTTTGAAAAACTCAGACGGCTGAATTTGCCCAAATACTGGGAAAACAAACCATCTTTTTGCACCTAATTTTTCAGGTGTAAAACCTGATGGTGGTAATACTTTCAAAAGAATAAGTGAAGCAAATCCAGCAATATAAAGCGGCCAAGATAATTTTTGCAATTGATCTAAGTCGATGCTTGCAACAAGAAGTAACAATACAACCCCAATTATGTAGTTAACACCTTGTTTCATAGCAAAGTTTGCAGCTCCATACTGTCCCGTTTGCTGACTGCTATATATAGCAGCTATACTCGTCACACATAGTGCACACAAAATTAAAATTAATTTTACATCTAAACTTTTTAGAAACTCGGTACTTCTTTTCATGACATCCTCCTGAAACATTGTTACGGCAAAAATAAAAAACCAGGAGTCAACATTCTTCATGTTTTGACGACTGATTACACATTATCTATAAAACACTTATATAGAATAACTCTCTTTTTCATACAATACAATATATTATACTACAGTTTCATCAGTAAGATTTGCCAAAAAAATTATTCTTTTCTTATTTTATATCCATATACCATATATCAGCAATGTATTTTCGTAAATTCCTAATACATAATCGTTTATTGTAAGATTACTGGGAAAGATATTTATACATATAGTAGGATGTAGATGAAGAAATAAGATAATAAAAAGCTCGCATAAGCGAGCTTTTTATTAATATACAGATGTATTATTTTCTGACATGTTTTCTAAAATTTCTTTAACACGTCCTAAGAACTTACCACAAATTAAACCATCAAGTACTCGGTGATCAAGTGATAAACATAAGTTAACCATATCACGAGCACCGAACATACCGTTATCCATAATTACTGGGCGTTTTACAATTGATTCAACTTGTAAAATAGCCGCTTGTGGGTAATTAATAATACCCATAGATTGAACAGAACCGAATGATCCTGTGTTATTAATTGTAAATGTTCCACCTTGCATTTCGTCTGCTTTTAACGATTTCGTACGTACTTTTCCTGCAAGTTCTGTAATTTCACGAGCGATACCTTTAATTGTTTTCTCGTCCGCTTGCTTAATTACTGGTACAAATAGTTCTTCCTCTGTTGCAACAGCGATAGAAAGGTTAATATCTTTCTTCTGAACAATTTTATCGCCAGCCCACATTGAATTAATTTGAGGATACTCTTTTAACGCTTGTGCTACTGCTTTTACGAAGAAAGCAAAGAACGTTAAGTTAAAGCCTTCACGCTTCTTAAAGTCACCTTTAATTGAGTTACGGTATGACACAAGGTTTGTCACATCTACTTCAATCATCATCCAAGCATGTGGTGCTTCGTGTTTACTACGTAACATGTTTGCTGCGATTGCTTTACGCACACCTGTTACTGGAATTTCGATATCTCCAGGCATTGTAGGTACAGAAACTGGTTTCGCAGCTTCTACTTTTTGCGCTACTGGTGCTGCTTTTGGTGCTTCTGGGCGAGCTTCTACTACTGCCGCTACAGCTTCCTCTTTCTTCGCCGCACCTGCTTGTGGGATATTTCCAGATTCCACTAGCTTTAAAATATCTTTACGAGTGATACGGCCGTTTGCTCCCGTACCTTCTACTAGATCTAAATCAACGTTATGCTCACCCGCAAGCTTTAACACAGCTGGTGAAAAACGTGGTTTTCCATCAGTTGGTTGTTTTACTTTCGGTGCTTTTTCAGACGTAGCTACTTCTGCCTTTGATTCTTCTTTAGTTTTTTCCTCAACAGCTGTTGCTGCTACTTCATCTGCGCCTTCTACTTGAATAACACAAACTACTTCACCTACAGCTAACGTATCACCTTCACCAGCGATTAACTCTTTCACAACACCCGTGAAAGAAGATGGTACTTCAGCATTTACTTTATCAGTCATTACTTCTGCAAGCGGATCATACTTATTTACGTGATCGCCAACATTAACGAGCCATTTACTAATTGTGCCCTCTGTAACGCTCTCCCCGAGCTGAGGCATTGTAATATTTTCTACAGCCATGTATAGTCCCCCCGATTAAAATTCCGCAAGTTCACGCATTGCTTTTTCAACTTTATCTGGATTTACCATAAAGAATTTTTCCATTGTTGGTGCATATGGCATTGCTGGAACGTCTGGACCTGCAAGACGTGCGATTGGCGCATCTAAATCAAATAGACAGTTTTCAGCGATAATTGCTGCCACTTCACTCATAATGCTTCCTTCTTTATTGTCTTCTGTTACAAGAAGAACTTTACCTGTTTTAGAAGCTGCTTCAATGATTGCTTCTTTATCTAATGGATATACAGTACGTAAATCAAGAATGTGTGCAGAGATGCCATCTTGTGCTAACTTTTCAGCCGCTTGAAGAGCAAAATGAACACATAATCCGTACGTGATAACTGTAATATCATCACCTTCACGTTTTACATCTGCTTTTCCGATTGGTAATACGTAGTCATCCTCTGGTACTTCACCTTTAATTAAACGATATGCACGTTTATGTTCGAAGAATAATACTGGATCTTCATCACGAATGGCTGCTTTTAATAAGCCTTTTGCATCATATGGTGTAGAAGGGATAACGATTTTTAAACCTGGTTGGTTTGCAAACATCGCTTCTACAGATTGTGAATGATACAATGCACCGTGAACCCCCCCGCCAAATGGTGCACGGATTGTAACTGGACAAGTCCAATCATTATTAGAACGATAACGAATTTTTGCCGCCTCAGAAACAATTTGGTTTACTGCTGGCATGATGAAATCAGCAAACTGCATTTCAGCGATTGGACGCATACCATACATTGCTGCACCAATTGCTACCCCAGCAATTGCAGATTCTGCAAGCGGTGCATCAAGCGCACGATCTTCACCAAATTGATCATACAAACCGTGTGTCGCTTTAAACACGCCACCTTTTTTACCAACATCTTCTCCTAAAACGAATACTTTCTCATCGCGTTCCATTTCTTCGCGCATTGCTAATGTAATAGCATCAATATAAGACATTACAGCCATGAAACGTTCCCCCCTATTCTGCGTATACGTGCTTCAATGCATCTTCAGGTGCTGCATACGGAGCATTTTCTGCATATTCTGTTGCTTCATTTACGATATGCATAATTTCGTCTAACATTTGTTTTTCGGATTCCTCAGTTAACACACCAGCTTCTTTTAAATAAGCTGCGAATGTTATAATTGAATCTTTTTTCTTTGCTTCTTCTACTTCTTCTTTATCACGATAAACACGATCATCATCGTCACTAGAATGTGCTGTTAAACGATATGATACTGTTTCAATTAAAGTTGGTCCTTCACCACGACGACCGCGATCTGCTGCTTCTTTTACAGCTTTATATACTGCAAGTGGATCGTTTCCGTCTATTGTATATCCAGGCATACCGTAACCAATCGCACGATCTGATACGTTTTTACATGCTAATTGTTTTTCAACTGGAATAGAGATTGCATATTTGTTATTTTCACACATAAAAATAACAGGTAGTTTGTGTACACCAGCAAAGTTTGCCCCTTCATGGAAGTCACCTTGGTTTGAAGAGCCTTCTCCAAATGTAACGAACGTTACTAAATCTTTCTTCTCCATTTTTCCAGCTAGTGCAATACCAACTGCATGTGGTACTTGTGTTGTTACTGGAGATGAACCTGTAACAATACGATTTTTCTTTTGACCGAAGTGACCAGGCATTTGACGACCACCAGAGTTTGGATCTCCAGCTTTCGCAAAAGCAGACAACATAAGCTCTTTAGCTGTCATACCAAATGCTAGTACAACACCCATATCACGGTAGTATGGTAATGCATAATCTTTCTCTCTATCAAGAGCGAACGCCGCTCCAACTTGTGCAGCCTCTTGTCCTTGACAAGAAATTACGAATGGAATTTTACCAGCGCGGTTTAATAACCACATACGTTCGTCAATTTTACGTGCAAGTAACATCGTACGGAACATTTCTAATACTTGCTCATCACTTAAGCCAAGCTCTTCATGGCGCTTTTCTTTTACTTCTGCCATTTTTCATAACCTCCTAAATCCACATTTTTATGCGTGTAACGCTCTTCCATCTACAGCAAGTGCTGCTTCACCAATCGCCTCAGATAATGATGGATGCGGATGAATTGTATGTGCTACTTCCCAAGGTGTTGCATCAAGTACTCTTGCAAGACCCGCTTCAGAAATCATATCTGTTACATGTGGTCCAATCATATGAACACCAAGAATGTCATTTGTCTCTTCATCAACTACAAGTTTTACGAAACCATCTGATTCTCCGTATACAAGTGCTTTTCCGATTGCGCGGAATGAGAACTTACCTACTTTTAACTTATAGCCTTTTTCTTTCGCTTCTTGTTCTGTTAAACCGACAGAAGCAACTTCTGGACTGCTATATACGCATTTTGATACCATAGAGTAATCAATTGGTGTAACTTCTTTCCCTGCAATATGTTCTACTGCAGCAATTCCTTCATGAGAAGCAACGTGAGCAAGTTGCAGGCCACCGATTACATCTCCAATTGCGTAAATATGCGATTCTTTCGTTTGATAAAACTCATTTGTTTGAATGTATCCTTTTTCCACAACAATATCTGTGTTCTCTAAGCCAATATTTTGCGTATTCGCTTGTCTTCCTACAGATACAAGCATTTTTTCTGCTTTAAATTCTTTATTTTCACCGTTGTGTTCAGCTTGGATTGTTACTCCATTATCTTTTACCAATGTTTCTGGTAATACTTTTGCACCAGTTACCACTTTAATACCTTTTTTCTTGAATAGACGTTGCATTTCTTTTGAAACGTCTTGATCTTCTAGTGGTAATATTGTTTTTGCATACTCTAATACTGTAACTTCTACACCGAAGTCAGCAAGCATAGATGCCCACTCAATACCGATTACACCGCCACCAACGATAATAATCGAACTAGGAAGCGTTTCCATTTTTAGGGCATGATCTGAAGACATTACGTACTCTCCGTCTAATTCTAAACCTGGTAATGAATTTGGACGAGAACCTGTTGCAATAAGTACATTTTTTGGAATTAACATTTCATTCTCTTCTCCACTTGCAAGTTCAACTGAAATTGTCCCTGGCATCGGAGAGAAAATAGATGGGCCAAGAATACGGCCAATACCTTCAAACACATCAATTTTACCTTGTTTCATTAAGTGTTGAACGCCTTTATGAAGCTGCGTTACAATCTTCTCTTTACGCTCTTGTACTTTCGCAAAGTTTAGTTCTACATTGCTTGCAATAACTCCGAACTCTTCGCTTTTTTTAGCAGTTGCATATACTTCCGCACTACGTAAAAGAGCTTTACTAGGGATACATCCTTTGTGTAAACAAGTACCACCAAGATTTTCTTTTTCGACTAGTGCAGTTTTTAACCCTAGTTGTGATGCACGAATTGCAGCAACATATCCACCAGTACCGCCGCCAACGATGACTAAATCATATTCTTTTGCCATTATCTCAACCCCTAGCTACCGTTTCTTTTTCACGTACAACATATTCTTTTGGAGCTTCTTCTTCACGTAATACACGAAGTGCTCCTTCTGCTAACGCTTCTAACTCATCTTCGCCTGGATGTACGATAACATCTGCAATCCAGTCCACTCGCTCTTTTATTTCATCGACAAGAATTTTACTGTATGCCAGTCCACCAGTTAATACGATTGCATCGATTTTCCCGTGAAGTACAGCGCTAGCTCCGCCAATCTCTTTTGCAACTTGATATGCCATTGCTTTATAAATAAGAGTTGCTTCAGGATCACCTTTTTCAACCATTTTCTCTACTTTAATCGCATCATTTGTACCGATTAAACTTACAAGTCCACCTTGTCCGACAAGCTTTTTAATCATTTCATCTCGGTAATACTCACCAGAGAAACACATTTCTACTAGTTGCCCTACTGGTACTGTACCAGCACGCTCTGGACTAAATGGTCCTTCTCCGTTTAAACCGTTATTCACATCGATTACTCTTCCTTTTTTATGAGCACCAACTGTAATACCACCGCCCATATGTGTAACTAATAAATTTAAATCCTCATATTTGTGGTTTAACTGTTCGGCTACTTTACGAGCAACTGCTTTTTGATTTAATGCATGGAAGATACTTTTACGTTCCATACCAGCAATACCACTTATACGAGCAACTGGCTCCATCTCATCTACAACGACAGGATCCACAATAAATGCAGGAATGTTTAATCCAGAAGCAATTTCATATGCTAAAATGCCTCCAAGGTTTGAAGCGTGATGACCGCTAAACCCATTTTTTAAATCTTCTAACATCGCATCGTTTACTGTATACGTACCGCCTTCGATTGGACGAAGTAATCCACCACGTCCACAAACAGCGTTTAATTTTGAAATGTTAATACCATGAGAATGTAGAACTTCTAAAATCGTTTCTTTTCGAAACTCATATTGGTCGATAATTCGCTTGTATTTCCCAATCTGTTCTACGTCATGACGAATCGTTTCTTCTAAAACGGGTCTTTCATTATCAAAAACACCAATTTTTGTGGATGTACTACCTGGGTTAATAACAAGAATTCGATTTACAGACAATGTTGCTACCTCCACTAATAAATTCAAAAGGAAGTGGAAACCTCATAAGAGGTAACCACGCCTTTTGTAAAAGTTATATATGAATGATTAGCGACGGCTAATAATATCGTGACCGTTGCGTAAGTAAGTGCTACGAGAATTTTTCAAGCTTGCAATGCGCTCTTCAGCTAGACGATCTGCCGCTACATAAGTTGCTATGCCATCGCGTTTTGAAATTTCGATTACTTTTGCAATTGTGTCATAAATAGACTCAACACGTTTTAGTGCACGTTCTCTATTGTATCCATATAATTCGTCTGCTACGTTAATTACGCCACCTGCATTAATTACATAATCTGGTGCGTATACAATACCCATTTCATGAATGATGTCACCGTGACGATTTTCTTTTAATTGGTTATTTGCAGAACCTGCGATTACTTTTGCTTTAAGTTGTGGAATAGTTTCATCATTAACTGTTGCGCCTAATGCACATGGTGCGTAAATATCGCATTCAACACCGTAAATTTCATTTGGTTCAACTGCTGATGCACCGAATTCTTCTACAGCACGTTGTACAGCTTCTTTATTAATATCTGTAACGATTAATTTTGCTCCTTCAGCGTGTAAATGTTTGCATAGGTGATATGCTACGTTACCAACGCCTTGAACAGCAATTACTTTTCCTTCTAAATTGTCAGTACCGAAAGCTTCTTTTGCAGCTGCTTTCATACCACGGTAAACACCGTATGCAGTTACTGGAGATGGGTTACCAGAAGAACCGAATGATGGTGAGATACCTGTTACAAAGTCAGTTTCTTCATGGATAATATCCATATCATCTACTGTTGTACCAACATCTTCAGCTGTAATGTAACGTCCGTTTAGTCCTTGGATATAACGTCCTAGTGCACGGAACATTGCTTCGCTCTTATCTTTACGAGGATCACCGATAATTACTGTTTTCGCACCACCTAAGTTTAAACCAGCTGCTGCGTTTTTGTATGTCATCCCTTTTGCAAGACGCAATGCATCTTCAATCGCCGCTTCTTCAGAATCATATGTCCACATTCTTGTTCCACCAAGAGCCGGTCCAAGTGTTGTATCATGAATTGCAATAATTGCTTTTAAACCAGATTCTTTATCTTGACAAAATACTACTTGCTCATAATCATATTTTTCTAAGTATTCGAAGATTTCTAATGTCATTGTCGTTTCCCCCTAATGTTTTACCCTTTTTGGTTTATTTTGAAGCAGTCGCAACTGCCAATGCTAATGAATATACTTTTGTTTCTGCTGAATCAGCACGAGATGTTAAAACAATCGGTGCTTTTGCGCCAGCAATCATTGCTCCTACTTTTGCATCCGCAAAGTATACGAGTGATTTATATAGCACATTTCCAGCTTCAATCGTTGGGACGAGTAAAATATCTGCCTTACCTGCTACATCACTTACTATGCCTTTATGCTCTGCTGCAATTTGTGATACTGCATTATCTAAAGCAAGTGGTCCATCAACGATACAATCTTTAATTTGTCCGCGGCGATTCATTTGTGTTAACATCGCTGCATCAATTGTCGCCTGCATCGCTGGATTCACAACTTCTACTGCTGCGATTGGTGCCACTTTGGGCAAGTCGATTCCTATTGCCTGGGCAACTTCTACAGTATTTTGTATAATAGCAGCTTTTTGTGTTACGTCAGGTGCGATGTTCATCGCTGCATCTGTAACGAAAATAAGACGGTCGTAATTTTGAACTTCAAATGCTGCTACATGTGAAAGTACGCTACCTTTACGTAGGCCCCACTCTTTGTTTAACACAGCCTTCAAAATATTCGCTGTTGGGATGTTCCCCTTCATAAGCACATCTGCTTCACCATTTCTCACAGCTTTAACAGAAAGTTCTGCAGCTTCAGCACTAGACATTGCTGCAATCACTTCAACATGTTCTGAAGTTTGTAAACCATGTTCTTGTAGCATCCCCATTATTTTTTCTTGATTTCCATATAGACGAAATTGAGCTAGCTGTAATTTAATTGCTTTCGCTACAGCTTCAATTACTTCATGATCTTCAGCTACTGCTACAGCCACAGTTTTTTTAGGCTTTCCTGCTGCTTGATCAATTAAGTATTCTAACTTCATATTTTGTAATCAACCCTTTCCGTCGTCCCTCGTCTATTTATAAAGCAAATACCGTGCCAACTTTTAAAAGTGGTCTTACCAATAATGAAAACGCATTCAAAATGCAGTAAAATCAATACTTTGGAAAATAACGAAAGATTCTGTCTTATTTTGTCGCTTTTTGTATACCATGCAATAAATTGCACAGTACGCAATTTATTGCATGCTATTTTTTGCATGGTCATACTTTTCTAGCTTGTAATATAAATTTCGAACGGAAATTCCTAACGCTTTTGCAGTTTGTGTTTTATTCCCATCAAATCTCTCCAAATATTCATAAATAATATTCCCTTCAAACTCTGTCACTAAATGTTCAAGTGGCTTTTCTTCTAATTCAGGTAATAAATGAGATTGCTTTGACTCCACCTGCTCTTCGTTATGTAATGGCGGTAAATGGTGTACATCAATATAGGTCTCGTTATAATTCATAAAGATAATAGCTCTCCCCAAAATATTTTCAAGTTCCCTCACATTTCCTGGCCATTCGTATGATTGTAAATATAAAACGGCTGAATCAGTGAGCCCTTCTACATTACGACCGTAATCTTGATTAATTTTTTGAATCAATCTGTCCGCAATTGTCGGTATATCTCCTTTACGTTGACGAAGAGATGGAATTTGAATTGGAATTTTATTTAATCGATAATATAAATCCTCCCTAAACTTCCCTTCTAGAATAGCCTTTTCTAAATTCACATGTGTCGCTGCAATTACTCGAACATTAATAGGTATCGCTTTCGTTCCACCAACTTTTACAATTTCTTTTTCCTGCAATACACGAAGGAGTTTCGCTTGTGTATTTGCAGACAACTCCCCTATTTCATCTAAAAAAATACTACCGTTATTCGCTTCCTCAAAGAACCCACGTTTCCCGCCTCTTTTCGCTCCAGAAAACGCCCCTTCCTCATAACCAAATAATTCACTTTCTAACAACGTCTCCGAAATGGCCGCACAGTTTACACGGACGAACTTATTGTATTTTCGATTACTTCCATTATGGATTGCATGTGCAAACAATTCTTTACCAGTCCCAGATTCCCCGCGTAACAGTACTGTTGCTGGTGTATTCGCTCCTAGCTTCGCCTGTTCGATAGCTGCCGTTGTTTCATCTGAATTTCCGACAATATCATCAAATGAATATTTTGCTTCTAATGTACGAATAATTTGCCTTGCTCTATTCAATTCATTTGTTAATTTTTGAATTTCCGACACGTCACGGATAACACCGACGCTTCCTTTCAATATTCCATCCACAATAACTGGTGCTACGTTTACAATTACATCTCGCTTTTTTTGCCCAATCTTCATATGTATTCCGCGCACCGCACGACGCGTTCGAAGTACTTTCATATGCATACTTTCGCCTTCTACAATATCAGTTGTAGCAGGCTTCCCAATAATATCTTCTTCTGTTAAACCCGTTAATTTCGTATATGCTGGGTTAATGACTAAACCTCTTCCTTTTTCATCCACAACCGAAATCGCTTCTTCAGATGAGTTAATAATTGCCTCTAATAGTGTTTGAATTTCTTTTAAGTCTGTAACTTCTTCCGCAAGATCTACAACTTCTGTTATATCTTTAAAAATTGCAAATGCCCCTTGTACCTCTCCTCCTTCTTTTAATATTGGAATACGCGTTGTAATAATTTTCTTTCCATTCTCTAATGTCAGTTCATAATTTACTTCTATTTGTTTCGTACGTATAATGCGAAGTAATTTACTAGTTGGAATGACTTCTAAAATATACTTTCCTATCGCCTCTTCTTTTTTATATCCGATAATACGCTCTGCACTTTTATTAAAAAGACGAACTTGTCCCTCTCGATCAATTACAATCATGCCGTCATGTGTAGAATTTAAAATTAATTCTCCTTGTTGCGTCTGTTCCTCTAACCGCCCAATTAGCCCTTCCTTCTCATGCGCTAATCCTGTAACAATTTTTGCGATATCACCTGGTATAAGAAGAGTGTCTTTTTTCTTTTTTTCTAATAAAACTTTATGTACATCATCTTCACCTGTCATATCAAATATTACATCGATATGCATAGAAAGAAATGGAGTTACACTTTCTCCAATTGCAATCCCGTATTCCTTAGCAATTTGTAGTCCTTTTGCCAACGGATTTATATCAATAATCCCTATAATTTGAAATATATTCGAACTTTGTAACAGATTCAGCAGCGCGCTCCCGCCTTCACCTGCACCAACAATTAATACTTTTTGTTTCATATATTACACTTCCTCTCGAAGTAACTCTGCAAATTTTTTCACACCCTTATCTTACTCGTTCAGCACCCTCTTGACAAACCCCCTTTCCGTATAACATCATTAAAATATACGAAATAATCTGAAAAGGAGCGTTATGCATGCAGCGTTACGTTGCTCTACTATTAGCACTCATCCCTATTTCATTAGCTGTGTTTGGTATAAAGTTAATGAGAGATACTGTATTCGGGATTCTATTTCCACCAATTTCTATACTGTGGTTACAATTTTTAATCGGCGCTCTCTGCTTCGCGCTCGGGTTTTATATCTTTGGTGGCTTCGTCTTGCACCGAGATCGCAAACGAAATAAAGTACAAGCTCGCTTTAGAAGATAGGAATACCCCACTATTTATAAATAAAAAAATGAGACCGTTACACGCGGTCTCATTTTTTTATTGGCAATAACGTTCTTGCCGTTTCAGGGTAATCAGTAATAATCGCCGATATATTCATATCAAAATATTTACGCATAAGCGTTTCTTCATTAATTGTATAAGGGCGAACTTCTACACCACTTTCCATCGTTAGTTCGGCAATAGCATCTTGAAGATAACGATAATTCGGATGTACTGCTGTAGCCCCCATTTTTTTCGCGTATGCCCACGGACTATGCAAACCTTCGCGATATAAAATTGCTGTTTGAATATCAGGAGCCATCATATGGCACCGTTTCATACTGTAGTGATTAAACGAAGAAAATATAACACGATCCTCTAGACTAAATTTCCGTACAAGCGTTATAACTTCTTCCTCTAAACCTCTGTATGGAATTTTATTATTTTTAAGTTCAATATTAAGTAGCAAACTCGTTTGTTCAAGCCATTCTAATACCTCTTCTAAAAGTGGTATTTTACAAAAACCTACTTTATCACCAAATTTATAACTTGCATCTAACTTGCATAAGTCCTCATATACATAATTCCGAACCGCACCTTTTCCATTTGTTGTCCGGTCCACCGTTTCATCGTGAATGACGACAACTTTTCCATCTTTCGTTAATTGAACATCAAGTTCAATTCCATCCGCTCTAAAAGACTCAGCTGCTTCAAATGAAATCATTGTATTTTCTGGGTACGTTCCAGCCGCACCACGATGTGCAAATATAAGAGTCATCCTCACTCCCCCAATCTTATGCTATACTATACGAAAAAGGAGGTACTTCTATGAGACCATTACAAATCTCTCCAGATACTGCAGTCCGCTTATCAAAAGCACTAGGTGTTCCACTTGAACAACTCATGCATATGCCGCAGCACATTTTAATTCAAAAACTAGTTGAATTAGAAAAACAAAATAAAGACGAAGAATAATACAGTCCTGTTTTGCAGGACTTTTTATTATTTTCTATTATATCACGGATGCCTTTCCTACTAAAATCCTTTAACAGATGTACTACGATGTGATTTAGCCGTTCCTTCATCATTTAATAATGAATCACATCTTTTCTTTTTTGTTACACGTCATAAAGAAAGCAGACCATTTATTTATAAGTCCCCATTGCGTCCTAAAAACACGATCATAAAAAAACTAGAAGCCCTTTATATTGTTTTTATTGAACGTGCGGAGCATCCCCTGATTCGTATAGTTCTTTCGCTTTTTCCTCCCCGAATGTAGTTAAAATATAATGTTGCTCTTCTAACGCATCCATTGCTCTAGTTGCTTTACAAACGCTATCTTCTTGAGCATCTGAGAAATAATTGTGATCTTCTACAATTTTACTAAAATCTTTTTTCGCCCATCTATCAGCAATTGCTAAAAGTTCATTTTTCTTCGCAAAGCTACTCTTATTTATAATTTCTTTTAATTTTTTAGTATTACTTTGAATCATTGGGATAGAGCCCGATTTTCGTTCTGCCACCACTTTTTGATGAGTCATGCGATGCATCGCTGTAATGACTTCGCTTTCAGTAGAATTTTCAGTAACATACACATCAACAAAGACCCCATCTACCTCTCTACCTACTATTGTTTGGTCTTCTTTTTTATCTATTTGAGCACTCACTTCTTTATCTACGGGATTATCTGCAAGTTCTAACATTCCAAATGTAACTGCAATAGCAAGAACTCCCATAGCTGCTACTATTCCTAGCCAAGTTGAAATTTTATTTTCCATTCCCCTTCTCCCTATCTATATCTATTTTATTGCCTTATAAAAAACTCACTTACATGTAATATTACTAAAAATAGGTTTTATTTTCCATACTATCAAATAATCTCTTTTTCTCAACAAAATAAAAAGACCAACGAATTATAACATTCATTGGTCTTTAAATAAAAAGTTCATTGGTTTTAAATTTGATATCGAGTATCAATTTCAAGAATTATTAAGCTTTACTAAAGCTTAAATCCCTTACTACTTTTACTCTCAACTAGCTTTATGTTCAAGTCTCAGCTTATCCGCAACCATTGCGATAAACTCAGAATTCGTAGGTTTTGCTTTTGACATGGATACTGTATAACCGAATAAGGACGAAATAGAATCAATATTCCCACGGCTCCAAGCTACTTCAATTGCGTGACGAATTGCGCGCTCCACACGGCTTGCTGTTGTATTATATTTCTTTGCGATATCTGGATACAATACTTTCGTAATCGATCCTAATAATTCGATATCATTGTATACCATGGAGATTGCTTCTCGTAAATACATATATCCTTTAATATGAGCGGGTACACCAATTTCATGAATGATACTCGTAATACTCGCATCTAAGTTTTTCGGTTTTCCATCTACTGTTGTGGCTGATCGGAATGATGGTAGTGGACGCTTAATCATAGTGTTTGCTTTACCACTCACTTGACGAATATGACTCGTTAAATTCTCCATATCAAATGGTTTTAATATGAAATATGAGGCACCTAAGTCAACTGCTTTTTTCGTCACATCTTCTTGGCCAAATGCTGTCAACATAATTACGCTAGGCTGTTTTAACCTTTCAATATGTCGCATTTTCTCCAATACAGCTAAACCATCTAAGTGTGGCATAATAATGTCTAAAACGAGTACATCAGGTTGCTTATCTGTTAATAAGTTTAAACACTCTTGACCATTATAAGCAGTACCGATTACTTCCATATCATCTTGAGCGGCTACATAGCTCTCTAACATTGATACTAGTTCTTTATTATCATCCACAAGACATACTTTAATTTTCTCCACAGCTTTTCCTCCCTTACCGAATCGATTCTCCGACATGTGTATCCTTCTAGGCTACATGAATTGTTCGACAATTGTGTGAAAATTCCCTTTTAAAGTTTCTTACTTTCCGATAAAATCACAAAAAAATATGTTTATCGTTCATTTATTCCCTTTCGCAACACATTCCATCATAGAAATACAACGAAACGTTCAACCCTTTCCTTTTATTTTACAACAAAAAACACCTCTTGCGGAGCTTTTACAAAATTTCAACGAATTTTTCAACAGAAAAAGCGAGCTAATAATATATATTAGCTCGCTTTTTTCTCTTGATCATAAATATTAATTCCAGCTTGATGTAACATCCATTCAATATGAACACCATATCCTGATGTTGGATCATTTACAAATACATGTGTAACAGCACCAATTACTTTTCCATTTTGTACAATTGGACTTCCGCTCATTCCTTGTACGATACCGCCCGTTTTCGCTAATAGACGTTTATCTGTTACTTTTATTACCATACCCTTTGTGGCTGGGAATTTTTGCTGCACTGTACTAACAACTTCAATATCAAACGCTTCTACTTTATCTTGATCAATAACTGTTAATATTTTTGCCGGTCCTTCTTTTACTTGATGAGATAATGCGATAGGCATTGCTTTATCCATTATACCGTTTTTCATATTCGTATTTAATTTTCCAAAAATACCATATGGACTATTAATTGTAATATTGCCAATCACTTCACGGTCTGGTGAGAATCTTGCTAATTTCTCCCCTGGATTCCCATGACTACCTCTTTCAATTGATGTAACTGTCGAGCGCATAATTTGTCCATCTTCGACTTGAATCGGCTTTTTCGTATCATTATCAGAAATAACATGACCAAGTGCCCCATATTTCATAGAATCTGGATGAACAAATGTCATCGTTCCAATTCCAGCTGCCGAATCACGGATATACAAGCCAATTCGATAAGACGATTCACCGTTGTCTTTTTGTGGAGTTAGCTTCGTACGAATATATTTTCCATCTCTTAACAATACAAGATTAAGCGGTTCACCTGTTTCTCCACTATTATGAATAAACGGTGCTACATCACTCATTCTTTCAATTGTTTTACCATTAATTTCAGTAATCATATCTCCAATTTGTACACCTGCTGTTTCACCAGGAGATATTTTACCTTTTTCAGTTTGAATTAAATGATGGCCTACAACAAGTACACCTTTTGTATTTAATTTCACACCAATTGATTGTCCACCTGGAATCACTTTAAAATTTTTTAACACTTTCACATTTACTTTTTTCACTGGAAAACCAGCAAGCTGAAATACCATATCAGCTTCACCATTTTGATGAGAATTTACCATAAGTCCTTGTTTTTGTTCATTCGAACTCACTGTAAATACATGACGATTTGTGGATGAAGCTTTGAAAACTGGTAATGATGATATTTCTGATTGTTGCCCTTCAAAAACAACAAGTTGTTTCGGTGATGAAATAAACGTTCGAAGCGGTTTAAAACATCCAATAAAAACTAAAGAAACAAGGAGACAAAGACCTATTATTTTTCGAAATTTTTCTAATTTCAACTTGTTCACTCTCCTCGCTCCTACCCCACATTCAGCCTCTTGGCTTCACTTTTTAATCTCTCCTTGCAGTGCTTTATTTATAACCGGAAGAATTAAGAAATCGTCATTTGAGAAAAAAAGCTATCCATTACTGGATAGCCTCTGCTGTCTGTTTAAAATGATGCGCTTGCGTAAGTAATTCTTTCGCATGCTCTGTCGTTAAATCTGTGATTTCCACACCAGAAATCATTCGAGCTATTTCTGTTACTTTATCCTCCATAGTTAAAACAGTAACTGATGTAATTGTCCGATCATTCGCTACTTGTTTTCGAATAAATAAATGTGAATCCGCCATTGAAGCTACTTGAGGTAAGTGCGTAATACAAAGTACTTGCGAGTTTACTGATACTCGATAAATTTTTTCCGCAATAGCCTGTGCGACCCGGCCACTTACACCCGTATCCACTTCATCAAAAATAACAGATGCAACCCCTTGATGCTTAGAAAAAATGCTTTTTAAAGCTAAAATGATACGAGATAACTCTCCGCCAGAAGCAACCTTTGAAAGTGGTTTTAGCGGCTCTCCTGGGTTCGTTGAAATATAAAATTCCACATGATCGTAACCATCCGCCGTAAGTCTTACCGGCGCACCTTCCACAAGGGGCTCTTCTGCATTTCCTTCTCTCTTCATAATTCTCACTTCAAATTTCGTTTTTTCCATATATAATTCTTTTAATTCCTGATGAATTGCATTTGTAAGGTGTTCTGCAAGCTCATGACGCATATTACTTAACAACGTTGCTTCTTTCATAATAACACTTTCTAATTCCTTCAACTGTTTCTTCGTCGTTTCAATATGAACGTCTTTATTTTCAATCGTAAAAATTTCCTGTTCAATTTTATCAGCATACGCTAAAATCTCTTCTACATTATTTCCATATTTTCTCTTTAGCATACGAATTTCATTCAAACGTGTTTCAATTTCATCTAAACGATTTGGATCATATTCCATCATATCGAGCTTTTCCCTCAGTTGATAGGCAACCTCTTCTAATAAGTAATAGCTATTTGCAATTGAATCATGATTCTCTTGATACACTTCATCTAAATGTGTAATACTTTCCATTTGCCCCATTGCACTTCTTACATTATCTAATCCTTGTCCGTCGGCACTTAAAGAACGATATGCATCACCTAACGCTTTATAAATCTTTTCAAAATTAGAAATTTGCAATCGTTCCTCAGTTAATTCATTTTCTTCATCCATCTTTAAATCCGCCTTGCGAATTTCCTCGTGCTGAAATTGAATTAAATCTAAGCGATGTGCCATTTGTTGCTCATTTTCACTTAACGATTTCAATTGTTTTTTTAATTTTTCATAGTCAGCGTATACGTTTTGATATATGTCTAATTGTTTAACGATTCGATCCCCATCAAAGTGATCAAGCATAAACAGATGTCGTTCTTCATTCATTAAATCTTGCGTTTCGTGCTGTCCATGAATATCAACAAGTGTTTTCCCAATTTCTTTTAATATGCTAAGTGTAACAAGCTTCCCATTTACACGACATACACTCTTCCCGTTCGCAGCAATATCACGCTTTAAAATAATCATACCATCTTCTATTTCTATATCTAACTCTTCTGCCTTTTCAATACATGGATGCTTCTCATCTTCAACATAAAATAGCCCTTCAATCTCAGCCTTTTCTGTTCCATATCGAACAAATTCTGCTGACCCACGGCCACCTACAAGTAAACTAATTGCATCAATAATAATCGATTTTCCGGCCCCTGTTTCACCGCTTAAAACCGTTAAACCTTTTTGAAAAGAAATATTTAATGCTTCAATAATAGCAAAGTTTCTAATCGATAATTCCGATAACAATGCCCCATTCACCTCGTTATAAAATAATCCCTTACTAAAGGATTTTCTCAGTTCTTCATTCAAATAATCATGCTATATATTTGTATGTATATACTCTTCTAACCCGCTTCATTGTACCAAACATTTGTTTTACGGGTCAATCCATCTATTTTTTAACTTTATGCAAACAAAATATTATATTACAATTGAAAATTCATATTTTTAACCAATAAAAATATCTTGTTCACTTTCCACTTTACGATGGAAAGCAAACAAGATTTTTTGTTACAACATATTTAAGAAACGATCAGAGACAACACCTGTATCGTCAGGTGTACGGCAAATAATTAAGCAAGTATCATCACCACAGATGGTTCCGATGATCTCATCCCACTCTAAATGATCAATAAGTGCTCCAAGTGAATGAGCGTTACCAGGCAATGTTTTTAGCACAAGCATATGTCCTGCCGTGTCTAATTTTACAAATGAATCCACTAGATTTCGTTTTAATTTTTGTAACGGGTTAAATCGTTGATCTGCTGGCAAGCTATATTTATAGCGCCCATCATGTAATGGCACCTTCACTAAGTGCAGTTCTTTAATATCGCGCGATACTGTTGCTTGCGTTACATTAAATCCCTCATTACGTAAAATATCAACTAATTCATCTTGTGTTTCAATTTCTTTGTTTGCAATAATTTCCCTGATTTTAATATGGCGCTGACCTTTATTCATACATTTGCACCTCACACTATCTCTTACCATAGTTTAAACATTGGTATACTTCACTTATTTATGTTAACTTATAATTCGTTTCTTGTACACAATTGTTTTTACAATCATTATACAATTACAGCAAAAAGAGGAACAACATATGTTATTCCCCTTTCCCTTTTTGTTTTAGAACGTCATGCGCTTCTGTAACAACTTGCTCTATAGAAATCGGAGAATGATTTTCGCCATTCTCACGTTCACCATGCCATTTCAGATGAATTAAAAATTCAATATTACCATCCCCACCCGTAATTGGTGAGAATGTTAAACCTTCCACATCATAGCCTTCTTTTAAAGCAAACTCGACAATCATTTCTACAACAGCTTCATGTACTTTTCTATCACGAACGATACCTTTTTTCCCAACTTGCTCTCTTCCAGCTTCAAACTGCGGTTTAATTAACGCTGCTACATCTCCGTTAGGCATAAGCATTGTTTTTAAAACTGGCAGTATAAGCTTTAATGATATAAATGAAACATCAATACTTGCAAATTGAGGTAAACCACGTTCTAAGTCTGCTGGTGTCACGTAACGGAAGTTTGTTCGTTCCATTACAACAACACGCTCATCTTGACGTAATTTCCACGCTAGTTGATTGTATCCTACATCTAATGCATAAGATAATTTCGCTCCATTTTGAAGCGCGCAATCTGTAAAGCCACCAGTTGATGAACCAATATCTATCATAACTTTATCTTGTAAATCAAGATGAAATGTCTCTAATGCCTTTTCAAGTTTATAACCACCACGACTTACATACGGCATAACTTGTCCCTTCACCGTAATCTCAGTGTCTTGCGAGATTTTCTCTCCTGGCTTATCAAGTCTCATCTCATTTGCATATACGAGTCCGGCCATAATGGCGCGCTTTGCTTTCTCACGCGTTTCTATAAGTCCTCGCTCTACTAATAGTACATCTACTCTTTCTTTTTTTACGCTCATTTGTTACGCCCTTTTTTGTTTTGATGGAATCATTGTATGAATACGGTCTACAACAGCATCTGTCGTTAAACCAATTTCTTCTAATAATTTTGTTACACTTCCGTGCTCTATGAAGCGGTCTGGAATACCCATTCGTTCAACTAATGCACTATGGTAACCATTTTCAGATGCAAATTCAACTACTCCTGTTCCAAAACCACCGATTAAACAAGCTTCTTCAATCGTTAAAATCGGTATATTCTTTCCTAGAAGATCATGTAAATATGCTTCATCCATTGGTTTAATAAAGCGAGCATTCACTACTTTCACTGAAACCCCAGCTTTTTCAAGACGCTCAGCTGCTTCCATTGCCATTGGTATTGTCGTACCAAACGTTAAAATAGCTGCTTGTGTCCCCTCTTTTAACGTCTCCCACGTACCGATTGGAATCGCCTTTAATTCTTTATCCATATGAACGCCAAGTCCATTACCGCGAGCATAACGCAATGCGATTGGTCCATCTTCATATTGCATCGCCGTATAAACTAAATGTTGCCCTTCATTTTCATCTTTCGGCATCATAAGCACCATATTCGGCAAGTGACGTAAGAATGAGATATCAAATACGCCTTGATGCGTTTCACCATCTGCTCCTACTAATCCCGAGCGATCTATTCCGATGAAAACATTTAAATTTTGGCGGCATATATCATGAACAACTTGGTCATATGCTCTTTGTAAAAATGTTGAATAAATCGCTAAGAATGGCTTCATTCCTTGCGTTGCCATACCTGCTGCCATTGTTGTAGCATGCTGTTCTGCAATACCTACATCAATCATACGATCTGGGAATTCTTTTTGGAATTTCTCAAGTTTTGATCCAACAGGCATTGCAGGTGTAATTGCTACGATACGCTCATCCGCTCTCGCTAGCTTAAGTACTGTTTCACTAACGACAGCACTCCATGCTGGTGCAACTTCTTTCGGCTTAACGAAGTCACCTGATTCAATTTTATAAGGTCCTGTTCCATGCCAAGTTCCAATAACGTCACTCTCAGCCGGTTTATAACCTTTTCCTTTTTTCGTAATAACGTGAACAAGCACTGGGCCTTTTGTTTTCTTTGCATATTGCAACGTTTCGAATAACTTTTCATAATCATGCCCATCGACTGGACCTAAATATGTAAAGCCTAACTCTTCGAAAAAGACACCAGATACTAGTAAATATTTAAGACTATCTTTTATTTTCTCTGCTGTCGCAGCCACTTTCCCGCCAACTGCTGGGATTTTCTTTAATATATACTCTAATTCATCTTTTACCCAGTGATATTTTCCTGCGGTACGTAAACGACCGAGCACATTATGAAGCGCACCAACGTTTGGTGCAATTGACATTTCATTATCATTCAAAATAACAATCATGTCTGTTTTTTCATGTCCAATATGGTTCAATGCCTCTAAAGCCATTCCGCCTGTTAAAGCACCATCTCCAATAATTGGTATAACATATTCTTTCGTTTTCTTTAAATCACGTGCCAGAGCCATTCCCATTGCAGCCGATAACGAAGTCGAGCTATGACCAGTTTCCCATACATCGTGCTCACTCTCGCAACGTTTCGGGAAACCACATAGACCTTGATATTGCCTTAATGTACCAAACTCTTTCGCACGTCCAGTTAAAATTTTATGTACATAGGATTGATGTCCTACATCCCATAAAAATTTATCTTGCGGGCTATCAAATAATTTGTGCAGAGCAATTGTGAGTTCTACTACACCTAAATTAGGTGCAATATGTCCACCTGTTTGAGAGAGCTCTTCAATTAAAAACTTACGAATATCCTCACTCAATCCCTCTAGTTCACTGATAGACATATCTTTCAAAAAACTAGGGTTTTGAATTTGCGTTAGATCCACATGGATCACTCACTTTCATTTCATAATCTGTCAACATGTCAAATATTATAAAAAACATTTACACAAAACAAGAAATTCTCTTTTCTATTTTTCGTCTTGTCCCGCTATTAACCAGTCTATTGCGCCCTAATCCTATTATAAACCATATTTCTTTAGGCGATGAAAAAAATAGCCGCTAACACGAAGTGATAACGGCAATGTAATCTACATATATTTTTGCCAATAACAAGAAAAGAAAAACCTTTTCCTACATTTATATCATAAAATGATGAATGACTCAACAAATGAAAACGCTGTTATATTAGTTATTACGTTTTGCAATCAAATCACAAATAGATAGTAAATATTCATCTTGTAATTGCAAGGAACTAATCGCACCTTTTGCTTCTGCAATTGTTTCTTCTAAAATATCCTTTGCTCTATCTACAGTAAACAACGTTGTATATGTGCTCTTTTCATTAGAAAGATCGCTACCAATCGGTTTTCCAATCTCTTCTTCAGTTCCTTCGACATCTAAAATATCATCTCGAATTTGGAAAGCTAGACCGATATATTTGGCAAACGTAAGCAACTTTTCTTCTTGCTCTTCTGTCGCATCAGAAAGTATCGCACCCGCAAGTACAGCAAATTCAAGCAGTTTTCCGGTCTTATGTTTATGGATGTACTCCAATTCATCAATCGTAAGGCGTTTCCCTTCAGCTTCCATATCTGCCACTTGTCCGCCAACCATTCCTTCTGGTCCTGCTGCTTTTGCAAGTTCAAGTACAAGTCTTACTTTTTTTTCGGCAGAAATTTCTTTTTGCTCATATGCCATAATAACTTGAAAAGCATACGTCAATAAGCCATCTCCTGCTAAAACTGCCATCGCTTCACCAAATACTTTGTGATTTGTGGGCTTTCCTCTTCTTAAATCATCATCATCCATACAAGGTAAATCATCATGAACTAATGAATATGTATGAATCATTTCAAGAGCACAAGCTGCACCTACTCCAAGATTTCTTTCTTTCCCAAACGCTTGTAATGTTGCAAACAAAAGTAACGGGCGGAGACGTTTTCCACCCGCTTCCAAAGAATATGCCATCGCTTCACGAAGTACATTTGGACATTGTAATTCATTTGCATAGCTTACAAGTTTTTCTTCTACGAAAGTTTTACTTTCTTTCAAAAAAGTATCAAAAGCAATCGTCACTATGCTTCATCTCCTAAAGCAGTAAACGGTTCAAGCTCTCCATCTTCCCCAAGAATAACTGCCATTTGTTCTTGTACATTCTTCAGCTTCTCATCACAAAGCTTAGATAATTCCATACCTTCTTTAAAATAAGAAATCGCTTCTTCTAAAGGTACGTCACCTTGTTCTAGCTTAGAAACAAGATGCTCAAGTTGCGAAATTGCCTCTTCAAAGCTTAATTTATTTTCCATTATTCAATTCACGCTCCTCTATGCCTGATACGCTACAATCTAGTATTCCATCTTGTAATTGAACTGAAACAGCATCTCCAAGGCTTACATCTTTCACACTTTTTAACACTTGCTTCTCTTCATCATATACAAGCCCGTACCCTCTCATCATTACTTTAAGCGGACTTAACGCTTCAAGTTTTTGAGCAGCTCTTACAAAGGCAAATTCTTTCGTTTGAAGTAACGTTTGCATTTCACGTTGTAATTGCTTTTGCAACGTTTCAACAGCTACCTTCGTTTGCATAATTTTTTGAGATGGGTGGTGCTTCTCTAAATAAAATGAAAGTTGCTTTAACTGATTCACCTTTTTATCAATATAGCGCTCTTTCGCTAAAACAAGCTGTTCTAGCGCTCTATCTAATTGCTCTTCCTTTTGCTCATATACTTGTCTTGGATAACGGAACGCATACGATTTTTGCAACACTTGTAGTTTTTCTTCTTTTTTATGTACTAACTCTCTCATTGCTCTTTGCAATCTCAGAGTTCTTTGTAATACCTTTTCTTGTAACTCTATAATGTTAGGTGCTGCCAGCTCAGCTGCTGCAGTCGGTGTTGGCGCGCGTAAATCTGCAACAAAATCTGCGATTGTAAAATCCGTTTCATGGCCTACTGCCGAAATAATAGGAATTTCACTCTTAAAGATTGCTCTTGCAACCATTTCCTCATTGAAAGCCCATAATTCCTCAATAGAACCTCCACCACGACCAACGATTAGTACATCTATCTCTCCCATTTCATTCGCTGTACGAATCGCTTGTACAATCGAGGGAGCCGCTGACTCCCCTTGTACAAGTACCGGAAATACAATAACATTCCCAATTGGATAACGACGTTTAATCGTTGTTATAATATCACGAATCGCTGCTCCTGTTGGCGACGTAATCACACCTATTGTTTTAGCGTAAGGAGGAATCGCTTTTTTATAAACTTGAGAAAAAAGTCCTTCTTCTTCTAAACGAACTTTTAACTGTTCGTACGCTAAATGTAAATTCCCGACTCCGTCAGGCTGCATGTCTTGAATATAAATTTGATAAGAACCACTCGCCTCGTAAACAGAGATTTTCCCTTTCACGAGTACCTTCATCCCATTTTCAGGTTTGAATTTAATATTACGATTATGGCCCGCAAACATAACCGCTGCGATTCTTGCATTTTCATCTTTCAATGTAAAATACATGTGGCCACGGCTATGATTTTTAAAGTTGGAAATTTCACCTTTTAACCAAACAGACTGCAAATGCGGATCATATTCTATTTTTGTTTTTATATAGCGTGTTAACGCTGTAACGGTTAAATATTGCTTCTCCATTTCTCTCTCCTCATAGCCGACTCAAATTATTTACAAACGACACCTGCACGTTTGGCAGATTCAACAGTATTATGAAGAAGCATTGTGATTGTCATTGGACCAACACCCTTTGGCACAGGTGTAATGTAACCCGCAACATCTAACACGTTGTCAAAGTCAACATCACCACAAAGTTTTCCTGTTTCTAAACGGTTAACACCAACGTCAATTACAACCGCTCCTTCTTTAATATAATCCGCTGTTATCATTTTAGGTCGTCCAACAGCTACGATTAAAATATCAGCTAACTTCGATAACTCTTTCATATTTTGCGTCTTAGAATGACAATATGTTACAGTGGCATTTTCATTTAAAAACAATTGTCCCACTGGTTTACCGACAATATTACTTCTTCCAATTACTACTACATGTTTTCCAGAAATATCAAGATTTGTTTCTTTTACTAATTCTACAATACCATGCGGTGTACATGGAAGGAATGTATCTTGTCCCGTCATCATACGTCCCACGCTGATTGGGTGAAATCCGTCTACATCCTTTTCTGGTGAAATTCTTTCAATGATAGCTTTTTCTTCAATATGTTTTGGTAAAGGTAATTGCACTAATATGCCATTAATACGGTCATCGCCATTTAAGCGATCGATTTCAGCAAGCAAACGTTCCTCAGTAATTGTTTCAGGAAGTTCAATTAGCTCTGAGTAAATCCCTACTTGTTCACAGCCTTTTTCTTTTCCTTTCACATAAGAACGAGATGCTGGATCTTCTCCAACTAAAATAACTGCTAATCCTGGTACAATACCTTGCTCTTTCAACTTCACAACTTCTTCTGTTAATTGTGCTCGTTTTTTCTCCGCAACTTCATTTCCTTTGATGATTACTGCTACCATTTTAAGATTCCCCCTTAAAGAATTTACAGTGTATCTTTTATATTAGATAAAACGCCGTTAATAAAACGACGAGATTCCTCATCCCCAAATGTTTTTGCAATTTCAATTGCTTCGTTAATTGTTACGTTGTGTGGAATTTCTTCCATGTACTTCATTTCATACACAGCTACACGTAAAATACTGCGATCAACAATACTAATACGCTCAAGCTTCCACTTTTTTAAGTTTTGACGAATCGCTTCATCGATTGCTTCTTTATTTTCTACAAAACCTACTACAAGTGACTCTAGAAACTCATTTGTTTCTTCGCCTTCATCCAGCGTGTTTTCCACTGCTACTTTCGGTTCTAATTCACCTGTAATATCCATTTGGTATAATGCTTGCATTGCTCTTTCTCTAGCCGTCCTACGTTTCATTGTAACTCTCCTTTATGCTTCAAGTCTTTCCTTATACTTTGTTATATTATTATAATTTATAAGCCGTCAATTCACTTACTCTTACAGTTTTCATTGATTTTCCAACCTTATAATACAATGATAATAACACAATTTATCGTTTCACACACGGGTTACAAGGCTGAAAAATAATAAAAAGATTAACTTCAAGTTCCATATCTTATCACAATGTACGTTTTTTGGAAAAACGACACATTTTCTTGTTTATTTCTTATTTTTTGAAATAGTATAATAATTAGAGGGTTGTAATTTGTGAAGAAATGAAACGATAAAAAAGATGCCTATGTTACTAGGCACCTTTTCATTCTTACACTGGTTCGATTTCTGTTTTTTGTGTTTCGAATGTTACGCCAACGATGTGAACATTCACTTCTTTTGGCTCAAGTCCTGTCATTGTAAAGAGTGCTTGGCGAATATTGTCTTGAATCTTTTGTGCAACAACTGGAATTGCTACACCAAAATACATTACAACATAAAGGTCAACGATAATATCTTCGTTTGCTAATTCAACCTTTACACCTTTACCATGATTTTTCTTACCTAACTTCTCAACAACATCTGTAGCAAAATTACCGCGCATTGCCGCTACACCTTCTACTTCAGCAGCTGCAATACCTGCAATTACTTCAATTACTTCTGGTGCAATTTCTACTTTACCAAGAGTTGTATCTTGACCCATATCTAACATATGTTCAGCCATGAAAAAAACCTCCTTTAATGTATCACTGCGTCACAAGTTCATGCTCTTCCAAAAATTTCGTATTAAACTCACCTTTTACAAAATCAGGATGATCTAGCAATTGCAAATGGAACGGGATTGTTGTATGTACGCCTTCAATGACAAATTCACTAAGTGCGCGCTTCATTTTTGCAATTGCCTCTTCACGTGTTTTTCCGTGAACAATTAATTTAGCAACCATCGAATCATAGAAAGGTGGGATTGAATATCCCGGATATACAGCTGAATCGACGCGAATACCAAATCCTCCTGGTGGTAAGTACATTTCTACTTTACCTGGAGATGGCATAAATTTTTTGGCAGGGTTTTCCGCATTAATTCGACATTCAATTGCCCAACCATTAAATTGTACTTCTTCTTGCTGTAACGATAACTTTTCTCCTGAAGCAACAAGAATTTGCTCTTTAATTAAGTCCATTCCCGTTACCATTTCAGTAACCGGATGCTCAACCTGAATTCTCGTATTCATCTCCATGAAATAAAAGGTTTTCGTTTTATATTCATAAATAAACTCAACCGTACCAGCACCTGTATAATCAACCGCTACCGCCGCTTTAACTGCCGCTTCACCCATCTGCTTGCGAATATCTTCATCAAGTGCAGGTGATGGACTTTCTTCTAGTAGTTTTTGCAAACGGCGCTGAATTGTACAATCACGCTCTCCTAAATGAATGGCATTTCCGTGTGTATCTGCCATTATTTGAATCTCAACATGGCGGAAATCTTCAACGTACTTTTCTAAGTATACACCAGGGTTCCCAAAAGCGGTACTAGCTTCTTGCTGTGTAATTTGAATTCCTTTTATAAGCTCTTCTTCATGGCGTGCAACACGAATACCTTTTCCGCCGCCACCTGCAGTCGCTTTAATAATAACTGGATATCCAATTTGATTAGCAAGCTCGATCGCTTCTTCGGTATTTTTAATAATCCCTTGTGAACCTGGTACAATCGGAACCCCTGCTTCTTTCATTGTATCACGAGCAACGTCTTTTGTGCCCATCTTTGAAATAGCTTCTGGACTTGGACCGATAAAAATCAAGTTACATTCACGGCATAATTCTGCGAAATCTGCATTCTCTGCTAAAAATCCGTATCCCGGATGAATAGCATCGCAGCCTGTTAACTTCGCAACGCTAATAATGTTCGTCAAATTTAAATAGCTTTCTTTCGAAATCGTTGGTCCTACACAATACGCCTCGTCTGCAATCTGTACGTGAAGTGACTCTTTATCTGCTTCTGAATAAATTGCAACTGTTTCAATATCCATTTCTTTACAAGCACGAATAATTCGTACAGCAATTTCCCCACGATTGGCTATTAATACTTTTTTTATCATCACAAAGACTCCCTTATTACGCTTTTACAAGAAATAGCGGTTGTCCATACTCAACAAGCTGTCCGTTATTAACAAGAATTTCAACAATTTCGCCCTCTACATCAGCATCAATTTCGTTAAATAACTTCATAGCCTCGACAATACACACGATAGAATCTTTCGATACTCTATCCCCAACACTTACATATGGAGGTGTATCAGGCGAAGAAGAAGAATAGAATGTACCTACCATCGGTGATGTGATTTTATGTAGGTTTTCATTTTGAACAGCCTTCTTCTCTTCTTGTTTTGGCGCTTCTGCTTGTGCTGCTGCTACTTTCGTTTCAACTTCAACAGGCGCTACTGGTTGCATAGCTTGTTTTGCTGCAGGTGCTTGCACAGCAACAACTTCATTACCACGCTTTTTCATTTTGATTGTTGTACCGTCTTTTTTGTATTCAAATTCATCAATATTAGAGCTATCAATTAATTTAATTAATTCGCGAACTTCTTGAATTTTAAACATGTAAAATCCACTCCCATACTCTTGTTTGTCCCGTTTTTACAGATTCTCGTCACGAAAACTAGATTGACTGTAAAAATACGATGTATTCTATTAGAAAATATATTTCATTAACTAATAGAAATATTTACTATTTCCATCTTACGATAAATTTTTTAAACATTCCAATTTATATTTCTTTATAATAAATCGAAACTCCTGTAAAAATATTATTCCAATAAAAATTTAATACCTAGTAATAATACCAAGTTTCACACGAAATTGGCAAGACCACTTCTTAAAAAACATTCACTACTTTTTCAAAACGTTACACAGCAAACATGCCATTCCCTCTTCACTCTTCACCACACCTATAGTCAATAACATATTTTTACCAAATATTTTTTTTTTGTTTACACACCGTTCATCATTCCTTCATATAAGAATAGTATGTTCAAAGTGTAGAAAATATATTGTGTCGAGGTGTGGAAATATGATATGGCTCATTCTCTTTTTACCTGCTGTAATCGTTTGGGCATGCGTTCTTTGCATCCACGTCAAATCCGGAAAAAGTAATCATCAGTACCATGAACCATTAATCTTTTACTCACAACGTGTTTCTCCATTCCGAGCTGAACATAGTAAAAATAATTACAAAGACGCAATAGAAAAAAGCTATCGAAAATGATAGCTTTTTTCTATTCACACGTACTTGCATACTCTTTTTACTATTTGCATACCCTTTGCTTAGTAAAAGATAATAATCCGTAGGGAAATCCCTACGGATTAAAGTTTCACTTATTTCGCTGGTGGATCAAATTTCACACCTACATCTTTTGATCCGCCTTCACTTCTTACAAGTTGAATAATTTTATTTGCTTCTTTCTGTGAATGTTTTGCCGCTTTAACCGTTACTCTAATATCAGTACCATCAGCTCTTACAAGAGCATCTGGATATCCTCCTTGAGATTTAATTACTGTCTCAAGTAATTCTTGCTTCGTTTCCATTGTCGTAATGGCATCAAAATTTTCTTTCGCTTTATTCTTTTCTGTTGCTGAAGCTTTTGTTGAACTCATCACTTCTTGTAATTTTGCTTTTTGTTCACTACGCTGATCTTCCATTTGCATACGTAAAGCTGTGAAATTCTCATCACTTGATTGAACTGATACATTGCCCTCTTTTTTACTTGTTTCTTTTTTTGCATTTTCTTTTTTGTCTGTTTCTTTATTTGTTGTTTCTTTGCTTGTATTTTCTTTTTTCGGAGTTTCTTTAGGCGCTTCGTTTGTTACTGCTTTATCAGTACCTTGTTTTTCTTGTCCAATCTTTTCACCTGTTGCTGGCGATGCTGTATTCATTTTGTCAGGAGTTGTCACGTAATACACAGATAGTACAACAACTAAACTTAACATCGTTAATAACCAAACTGTTTGTTTTTTTAACACTTTATTTCCTCCCTATCAATTTTTCGGTGAAACTGAAACGCGATGGGCCGGTACATCTAGCAGCCTTATCACAGCTTCTTTTACCATTGCTTTAACTTGTATATTATCCACTCCCTTTGCTACGACAAGAACACCACGTACTTTCGGCTTCTCTGTTCGTAAAACAACAGGAGTTTCTTTATCCCCTTCACGTATAATGACAGTCTTTTCATCAAGAGACTCGTCCTCTACTTCTCTCTTACCGCCTGTTTTATCTGTTTCACCTGTTGTTTGTGAGCGTTTCACTGTATTTTTTTCTAAAATTTTTTCTTCAGATGAATCTAAATTCACTTTAATCGTTACGTCTTTTACTCCTGCTATTTCTTCTAAAGCAGTTTTTAATTCTTGTTCATACGCTTTTTCATATTTTTCTACATTTGACATACTATCATTACTTTTTTGTCCGAAAGTTGGTACGTCTTTTTCTTGGTTTTGAGTTTTTTGTTCTTTAAATACAGGTACTTCTTCTTTTTTACTTGAAAAGAGACTACTAGAAAACATAAGCAAAATTCCAAGTATGAGTAGGACAAGTAAAAACTTAGGTGTTACCTTTTTACCCTTCTCGTTACTTTCTTTTTGATCCCCATTCAATAAGTTTCGAAAAAATGAGAACTTCGAATTTTTATCTTTATTGTCCATTTACTCTACCTGTCCTCCCTTCCATTTGAACTTGGATTTGTTTACCCTCTAGTTGCCACCTGCTTGAAAAGAAATCTTTCATTTCTACATTCGTTTCTTCCACTTTTTTTGGAGGCTCTTTCGTGTTAATTTCAATTGGCTTTACTGTTTCGATTGCATCATTTTTACTACGTTCTTTTTCTTTCAACGTCACAACAACAGATTGAATATCTTTCGCTGACTTTACTTCTTCTATATTTTCTGCTGCGACTATTTGTATTTCAGAGACAGCCATACCATACTTTTTCTCAAACTCTTTTCCTACTTCTTTTTTCATTTTGGTAGCCATCTCTTCTAAACTATATGCACGTGTTAGAGCTTGTATTTCTTTTTTCTTCGAATCTATTGAATTTTTTACAGATCCTTCTGCTACGTACTTTTCTTCATTAAAATTTGCAATTACTTCATTTACATCTGTCTGCAATAGTTTAAAAAGGGGTGTTAAAATTAATACGACTAACAAAAGACTTACAACAAATTTAACGTATTTTTGCAAATTCGAATTTGGAAGAATAAGATGAAGCATTGTCGCTAAGAGCAAAAAAACGATAATATTTCTGATCCACTCTGTAACAAATTGCATACTCTTCACCTCCTACCGCATCATAAGTGTAATATTCCCCGCAGCAATAATAATTGTAATACTTAAAAAGAACATAAATGATACGATAGCTAAGCAAGCAAATACGTAAATGATGCTTCTTCCAATAATGTCTAAACATTGAATAATTGCTCCGCCGCCAACCGGTTGTAATACTGCTGCTGCGAATTTATAAATAAATGCAATACAGAAAATTTGAATCGCAGGAAAAGCAACAATTAAGCATAAAATGACGAGCCCAATAATTCCGACTGTGTTTTTCAATAATCCTGATGCGCTAATAACAGTATCTGCCGCTTCCGTAAACATCCTTCCAACTACTGGAATGAAGTTTCCTGTTACAAATTTAGCAGTTTTCACAGCTATGCCATCAGCAACGGCTGTCGCTGTTCCTTGTACAGATAATACCCCTAAAAAAATCGTTAAGAAGATACCGATAATCCCAACGCTAACGTTTTGCAGAAGCTTGGACAATTTTGTAACTTTATATTGATCACTCATTGTACTTACAATACTTAATATCGTTGCCAGTAATAAAAGCGGTAGAACGATATAATTCATAAGAAGCCCGCTTGTATTCATTAAGAAAATGATAATCGGATGAAAGAAAGATACAGATACAACCCCGCCACCAGTCGCTATAAGCGCCAATAAAATTGGCAATAGCGCTAATATGAAATCTACCATTGTTTGTATCGTTTCTCTTGCATATGTCATAACGACATAAAAACTATTTAAAGCAAAAATAATAAGTACCATATATACAACAGCATCAGCAATTTTACTTACACTACTTTTTGAAAAAGCGGATTGCAGTGATTGCAACAATGCACTAAAGATTGTGAGCATAATGAGTGTGCCAAGCAGTTTTCCATTAGCTGCAAGCTCATGAAATAAATATTTTAATAACCCTATCATCCACTCTTTTAGAGAGAATTCTTTTTCTCCCTTTACAAACTCCATAAAACTCCCTTTTTGACTCTCTGGCAAATAGCCACCATATTTTGTAACAAGCCCGTCCCAAAATTGCTTCACATCTTCAATTCCGAGCTTATCCAATTGTTGATCAACGACGTTTGTTTCTACAGGAGAAGCTTGTACAACAACCGGTAAAGAAAAGAAAAGGAAGCAAGCAAATAGCAGCTTAGCTCCAAACCTCCTCAACATTCACTCCCCCTTATCCCGTCGGTAAAAATCCGAGAATAGTTTCAATTACAACCGTCAAAATAGGAATTGCCATAACGAGAATTAAGATTTTCCCAGCAAGTTCAATTTTCGAAGCGATGGCACCTTGACCAGCATCTTTTGTAATTTGAGCTCCAAACTCGGCAATATAAGCAATTCCAATAATTTTTAGTAACGTTTCCACGTAGACGTTGCTAACTTTCGCTTCACTCGCTACTCTCTCAATCATTTGTAAAATAGAATGAATTTGATCGATTAAAATAAGAAACATCACGCTACCTACGAACACAATAAATAAAGATGTAATACTAGATTTATGCTGGTTCAAAACAGCAGCTAAAAACGTAGCAACGAGGCCTAATCCGACAATTTGTATAATTTCGATTCGAACCGCCTCCTTTACTGGAAGAGAAAGACACTTTTAATCTTGTCGAATAGCGTATTAATTAAAAATGCAACATGAAATAAAATGACGACAAAACCGACAAGGATAACCCAATTTGCAATATCCTCACGCTTCAATTCTTTTAGTACAGTATGAATGAAAGCTAAAACAATGCCGATTCCGGCGATTTGAAATATTAATCCAACATCAATGGACATCGCCTTTCTCCCCCCTATAGCAGTAAAATTACAATAAGTAGCCCTGCTAGTACCCCTAAGCTCTTAATCATTTTTTCGTATTGCAGTTGTAAAGCTTTCGCTTCCTCTTCTTCTCTCTCCAAATGTGTAATACATAAGCGAATATGTTTTTGTTGTGATTCACGATCATGTTGCCCGAGCGTTTCACCAAATTGCTGCAGTATTTCATACTCGGTTTGTTGAAAAGCCGTCAACTTCCAATTCTCTTTCAAACTATCTATCCAAGCTTCCCTTACTGTTTGTTCTCCACTTTCTAGTTTTTTAGCGAAACTTTGAAATATCCAATTTAATGGCTTTGGCATTTGTTTAACTAATCGCTCGGCAGCCTCAGATAAAGGTGTGTGTCCATACATAATTTCTGCCTCTAATGATTGAAGTGCTGATTTTAATAACCTAAGTTGCCTCGGTCTCTCACTGTATCTTTTAGCGTACGAAAACCCGAAAAAGGTGCTGACCGCAACGATTAACACTGCACCAAATATTTTCACCATACGCCCTCAGCCTTTCTATTTGATAACACTGGTTTTCCATATTTATCTTTCACCTGCATAACCGTTCCTGGACCCCTCGCTTTTGACAACTCCACAAACCTATCAAATATACCAAGCTCTAGCACTGCCTTGAGCGATGGACGTCTCACAACATCCTCATAGGAAAATCCGTGTGCGCTTATAAAAAGCTGGACACCTGCATGCACTGCCTCCATAATTGCTTCACTATCTTCTTTACGGCCAATTTCATCTACGATCAAAATATCAGGACTCATAGAACGAATCATCATCATCATTCCTTCTGCCTTTGGACATGCGTCTAACACATCGACTCGGGTACCAAAATCATATTGCGGGATCCCTTTCACACAACCAGCAATTTCTGACCGTTCATCAACGATCCCCACTTTACAGGAAGGAATTTCCGAAGCACTTACCCCTTGACTCATGCAACGTGCTACATCTCTTAAGAGTGTCGTTTTTCCCGTTTGGGGAGGGCCAATTACCATCGTGTTTAACCACCTTTTTTCATACAAATATGGCAAAAGCGGTTCAGCAATCCCTATTTTTTGACGAGCAATACGAATATTAAAGGAAGAGACATCACGAATCATTTTCACTGCGCTTTTTTCTGTAATGACTTTTCCTGCTAACCCGATTCTATGCCCTCCGCGAAGCGTCACATACCCACGTTTTAATTCCTCTTCCATCGTATAAATTGAGAATTGACTTAACTTATTCAATAAGTAAATAGCATCCTCTGCAGTAGTGATATAGTCATAAAAAAACACCTTTCCGTGTGCAATACACTCTAGCGGCCTTCCAATTCGAACACGAATTTCCTCTAAAGCATCGTATTGCTTACATTCTTCAATTAAGTACTTCATCGTTTTTGGTAAAACTTCTAATACCTCTTTCATCGGCTTCTCCCCACTATACTCGACTTACTATTTCAGTAATGCGATAAAAATACAGCAAATTCCAAGCGCTAGAAAAAAGAGCTTCAAGAAAGAAATTTCACTTGCTACACTCGCTATCCCAATTGTCATTGTTAAAATTAATACGGTAGGTCCAACAAACGCCAACATACCATTTATAAACAACGCTTTCTTCGCATCATTCACATAAAGCATAAGCAAAGCAGCAAATATCTCCGCACTACCTGAAAATAATCGAAGTGCCCCCATAACAAGCACGGATGTTTCCATTGCCGCTAGCCACTGTTTCATTCTTCCACCTTCTCCCGTAACAGTTACTAACTTCGTATTCTAAAAAAGAATATATTTGTACAACCATATGCAGAGGTTGTCTATTTCAGAAGTAAAAACATAATTTTTCTCTAAAGTCTGAATTACAATCTGAATATTCATATTATTTCATGGTATATTATGATACATTTAGTTTAAAAGAGGTTTAAACCATGCAGCACGTCACTTTATTACCACTAGATTTATGCTATACAAATGTGATTTTCGAGCTATCAAGTGATCCACATATAAAAAATGCATTGGGGATAACGGTAGAAAATATCGAAGACACGAAAACATTTCTTCTTTTCGCAATAGAAGAAGAGCGTCAAAAGAAATCCTTATCGAGAATGATTGTGAATGAAGAAAATGAAATAATTGGCCTCACCACACTTAAACATATTAATAATGAGAAAAAGCAATCTCACATTGGTAGTTGGCTCGGCTATCCGTACTGGGGAAAAGGCTATAACGAGGCTGCTAAAAAAGAAATCTTTAAAATCGCCTTTTTAGACTTACAACTTTCCTACGTATTTGCTGGTGCTAAAACGAATAATATCCGCTCTTTAAAAGCACAAGAAAAACTACCTTATATTTCATTGCATGTGGAAAACAAGTTTCCAGACGAACACGCTGCACTAGAGAAAGAAGTAAAGTCACCTTGCTCTCTGCATGTCGTGTCACGTGAAAATTTTTTAAACTGGTTGAAATTAAAGAATGAGGGGGAAAAATATGAAGGCATTGAAAGTTAGTTTAACCGTTGTAGTAGAATTAGCTCTTATTTATCTTTTTTCATTATTGGTCGGTTGGTCATTTATAGAGACCTTTTTCCTTGGTAGTTTAGCAATATTTGCAATTATGTGGTTAATTATTATGAGTAACCATAGAAATAACATTACAGATCACGCAATAAGTAAAACATTAACTGGCGTTGAGACTGGCGAAATAAAACCATTTCAAATTGTTTTGACTCCATCTATTATGGGTACTCTTTCACTTGTTTTAGTCAGTTTTATAATAACAGCTATTTACTATCTACCCTATTTCCTATAAAAAAAGCACTCGTGAATTATCACGAGTGCTTTTTTACTATGCACGAGAAACGTATTTACCTTCACCAGTGTTGATGATAAGCATTTCGCCTTCGTTAATGAAGATTGGTACTTGTACAACAAGACCAGTTTCTAATGTAGCTGGTTTTGTTACGTTAGAAGCAGTATCACCTTTAATACCAGGCTCTGTTTCTGTAACTTGTAATTCAACTGTGTTTGGAAGTTCAACACCAAGTACTTCGCCTTGGTAAGTCATGATTGCTACTTCCATGTTTTCTTTTAGGAATTTAAGCTCGCGCTCGATTTGTTTTTCACCAAGTTCGATTTGCTCATAAGTTCCGTTATCCATAAATACGTGAGCCTCACCGCTTGCGTATAAGTATTGCATACGACGGTTTTCGATGTGTGCTTTTTCTACTTTCTCACCTGCACGGAATGTTTTCTCTTGAACAGAACCTGTGCGAAGATTACGTAGTTTAGAACGAACGAATGCAGCACCTTTACCTGGCTTTACGTGTTGGAAATCAAGTACTTGCCAAAGGGCATTGTCCACTGAAATTGTTAAACCTGTACGAAAATCGTTTACTGAAATCATGTAAAAAAATCCTCCTGTGTATTACAAAATAATAAGTTCTTTTGGTGATTTCGTAATTACTTCATTACCTTCACTTGTCACAATGATATCATCTTCAATACGTACGCCGCCAATACCTGGAATATAAATACCTGGTTCTACTGTTACAGCCATACCTGGTTCAAGTACTGTATGAGAACGGAATGCTAAACCTGGTGCTTCATGGATTTCAAGACCTATTCCATGACCAGTAGAGTGTCCAAAGTATTCACCATATCCTTTTTCCGTTATGTAGTCACGCGTTAGCGCATCAGCCTCGCGACCTGTTAAACCAGCTTTAATACCGTTCACACCACGTAGTTGTGCTTCTAAAACGATATTATAAATTTCTTTTAATTTATCAGATGGTTCACCGACTGCAATCGTACGAGTAATATCAGAGCAATATCCTTTGTAATAAGCGCCGAAGTCTAATGTAACGAAATCTCCTGTTTCTATCACTTTTTCAGATGCCACGCCGTGCGGTAATGCCGAACGAAGACCTGAAGCAACGATAATATCAAACGAAGAAGATGTTGCTCCTTGTTTTCTCATGAAAAATTCAAGTTCATTTGACACTTCAATTTCAGATACTCCCGGGCGAATGAATGATAGAATATGCTCAAAGGCAGCATCTGCAATCTGTGCAGCTTCCTTTAATATCTTAATCTCTGAATCAGTCTTTATCAAGCGTAACTTTTCTACAAGTCCAGAAGTCGGGATAAATTCAGCATCAATCGCTTCCTTATGCACTGAATAAGAACTATATGTAAGAGTATCTTGCTCAAAACCAAGCTTTTGAATTCCAAGCTCTTTCACTTGCTTTGCCACTTCATCAATGATCAATCCTGCGTGCTGTACAACCTCATATCCAACCGCTTGTTTACTTGCCTGCTCGACGTAACGGAAATCTGTAATAAATTGAGCACGATCTTTTGAAATAAGAACAACGCCTGCTGTTCCTGTGAAGTTAGCCATATATCTACGACTATGTTCATTTGTTAACAAAATACCGTCAATACCAGCCTCATCAAATGCACTTCGTAATCTTTCAATTTTCTCCATTACTTTATGCCTCCCTCAATTTCTCCATTAATGCAAATAACGCTAACTTATAGCCATAAAAACCAAATCCTACAATTTGACCTGCACAAACAGCTGCCGTCACAGATTCATGACGGAACGATTCACGCTGATGAATGTTAGAAATATGTACTTCAATAACAGGAATCGAAATGCTCGCAATGGCATCACGAATCGCATAGCTATAATGCGTAAATGCTCCCGGATTTAAAATGATCCCTTCATATATATCTTCCGCTTCATGAATAATGTCGATAATGGCACCTTCATGATTCGATTGGAAACATTCTAACTCCACTCCCATTGTTTCTGCTTCTTGCTTCATATCTGCTTCAAGTGTCGTTAGCGTGCCCTTTCCATATACATTTACCTCACGAACACCGAGGCGATTTAGGTTAGGACCGTTTACGAGGAGTAACTTTTTCATATTCTTAAAACTCCTTAATATTAAATATCTATACAATATTTTAACATAGGAGTTACTTATTTGAATAGTTCGTCTTCTCTTACCCTTCTTGTTCTGCTTTATTGCTATTTACTGCGTAAGAAACAGAATATGCTATAAACACACCATACAATATAAAAATACATATTGTCGTCACAATTGTCTCTTTTGGTAAATGGAGCGCACTTTTAATAACAGGAGCCATTAAACCCATCCCCAAAAACAGTAGTGCCCACCAAAATAGCCCATAAATAATTCCCGCTATAATCCCTTCAAACTTTGCAAAAAATGCTTTATACAAAAAGGCAATTAAAATTGAAAGAAGTCCCATACACACTATTCCGAACACATTGCCCCATACACCCTCTTTCCAACTTCCAAACGCAAATGGTAAAAGGAAATAATTCGGGCCCGCCTCCGTGAATGAAAATATATGAAGGAAATACCATATCCCGCCCCAAAAGATTCCACCAAACAAACCAATCTGCACAAAATTCCTTGTTCCTAATTGTTCTTGACTCACATCGACACCTCCGCTCAATAGTATGCCCGAAACTATTTTGAAGCATGTTTAAATCCTGCGAAATTTGTCTATAAAAAGAATAAGAAATGTCCGACTCTCATAACATTTTCCCTTGTCATCTACTTGTATTTGCCGATAAAATAAAGGAAACTCGGTGATTGTCTTATTTCAAAACGACAGAACCCAGTATGACAATTGCCTCTTTTTCTACATAAGAGAGAAACAAATACAGGTTGGTGTTAACATGGCAGAAGAGTCAAAACAAATATATGGCGGGCAAGCGGTCATAGAAGGAGTTATGTTTGGCGGTAGAGAATATACTGTTACAGCGGTTCGTCGTAAAGATAAATCGATTGAATTTTATCGATTACCACGCGTTCGTAATAAAGTACTATCTACCCTAAAAAAAATTCCATTTTTACGAGGGATTGCCGCTATTGTGGATGCAAGTGCGAATGGAGCAAAACATTTAAACTTCGCTTCAGAACGATTTGACGTCCACCCAGAAGATGATGAACAAATTGCAAATAAAAAAGAAGAACAATCAAAATTAACGATGGTATTAGGAGTTGCAGCTGTTGGCGTTTTATCTTTTATATTCGGTAAAGTCATTTTCACAGCAGTTCCTGCACTATTAGCTGAATTAACAAGACCGATTTTCCCGTCTCATACTGGGCAAATCATTGTCGAAAGTGTCATTAAGCTCATGCTATTATTGAGCTATATATACTTTATTTCTTTAACCCCACTTATTAAGCGGGTATTTCAGTATCACGGTGCAGAGCATAAGGTAATCAATGCTTACGAGAATAACCTTCCTCTGACTGTAGAAAACGTTCAAAAGCAAACTCGTCTCCATTATAGATGTGGCAGTAGCTTTATTATATTTACAGTCATTATTGGAATGTTCGTTTATTTCCTAGTCCCTACAGATCCTCTTTGGGCACGAGTTATAAACCGAATTTTATTAATTCCAGTTGTACTTGGTATTTCTTTTGAAGTATTACAATTTACAAATCGATTACGAGATATTCCCGTATTACGCGTACTTGGATATCCTGGATTATGGCTACAACTATTAACAACGAAAGAACCAACAGATGATCAAGTGGAAGTAGCAATTGCATCGTTTGAAGAATTATTACGTTTAGAGAACAAACAATAATTATTTAAAAATGGTGTTCAACTCCTTTCCTCATCGTTAATATACTAATTTTAATATACGTTTTTAGGAGGTGTCCCTTATGAACGGTCGTTCGTTTACTTTCGCTATATTTGTGCTTATTATCGGATTGGCAATATTCGGCCTTGTTTCATCTGTTATTACAAATCCCATGGGTGTATTAAGAAATATCGGGTACATGTTACTTGTTGTTGGTATCTTTTACTTGCTATACAAGATGTTTACAAATTCCAGTGGTTCTGCAAATTCACAAAGCTCATATAAGCGTGCGGCAAAACAATCGAACCGCAAACATGGGAAACAAAATGTAGCACCCCTAGGCAATTCTTTCTTTAAGTCAAATACTTCTAATGACAAAAGTAAAAAAGGGAATTCTTCCACTTTGAAACGAAAAAGAAAACAGTCTCATTTAACTGTCATTGAAGGCAAAAAAAGCAAAAAGAAAGACCGTGCTTCCTTTTAGGAAATACGGTCTTTTTTTATACTTTGAAGCACTTCTTTTAAACTTTTCTCTCTCATACTTTCAATTCGAAGATGATGATTTTCAAATGGTAAATTCCGTGTCACATCATTAGGTACCACAACGCACGTTAATCCCGCTGCAACTGCTGCTCTCAATCCATTTAATGAATCTTCAAATACAACAGCTTCAGACGGCTTAATTCCTAATTCTTCTATTGCAACTCGATAAAGAGCTGGATCTGGTTTTACCTTCTCAACATCTTCTCTCGTTTTAATTACTTCAAAATATTCTCGAATTTGTAGCTCTTCTAAAAAATGAATAACCCATTCTCTAGAAGAACTAGAAGCTAGTGCGATTTTTAATCCCATTTCTTTCGCTTCTTCTAAATATTCTTTTACCCCGTCACGAGCTTCTGGTATTCTCATTTTCTCTTTATGTAAAGTTGCCACTTTTTCTTTTAATGCACTTTTGTTAAACTTCTCTTTTAATTGATCATTTAAATATGTATAAAGTACCTCATCTGTTGTTCCAATGCATTTCGCAAATTCCTCTAAAGGTAGTTCCCCGCCGTATTCACGAACAGCATCTCTGAAAGAGTGAAACCATATCGTTTCTGTGTCCACAATTAATCCATCAAAATCAAAAATAATTGCTTTCATAATTCTCCCATCCTTTTCGAATTGAAATAAAAAAGGAAACGCCATACGTTCCCCTTAATTACTTTTCTCTTCATTTGCTCTTTGAACACCACGAAGTGTTTCCACTCGGACTGCATCTTGTTCAAAGTATTCCACTAAATCACCAATGCGATCAATTGCTTCCCAACTTAAATGATGTTCAATTCCTTCTACATCATTGTAAATTTTACTTTCATCCACACCGATAATACGCATAAATTGCTCTAGCAAGTCATGACGATATACGAGACGTTCTCCGATTTTTTTACCTTTTGTTGTTAATACAAGCCCTCTATATTTTTCATAAATTAGATATTCATCTTTGTCTAATTTTTGCACCATTTTTGTTACAGAGGATGGATGTACACTAAGCGCTTCAGCAATATCAGATACGCGGGCGTAACCCTTTTCATCAATCAACAAATAAATTTGTTCAATATAATCTTCCATACTAGGGGTAGGCATCGGTTTCCTCCATCCAAGTTCATTTTGCTTATTCCGTACGAAGCAATCAATAAAATGATACACCAGAAAGAATAACGTGACAAGTTGAAAACGAGCCTAAATATATAAAACAAAAAAGAATCTGTATTTGCATACAGACTCCCCTTAAGTAAAATATTGTATTTCTGCATTAGGAAAAAACTCATTTCTATAACCTCTTATCTTTTCTTTTAATACTGCTGCATCATCTTTTTTATATACATATTTTCCGATGGTTTCGGAAAACAATGCTGAATCAATTCAAACGTTAAATTTGGTATCGTCATATCTTTGTCGCTCAAATAGTTTACGGTATCCTTCTTCCCATTCTTCATGCATTTAAATTGGCGCAACTATAAAACCAAGTGGATATTCAAGTGCCTTTCGTTCAAAGTAAACGAGCTTTGGCATAAACGGTCTCATATAATTTTCGCCCTCTCGTTAGTATGGGGGACATTAAAGTTTTCCACCCCAGTAACTTGCATTGCAAGTTACTGAATGTTACAATTTGGATACCAGCTACCTTGCAACGCAAGTTACCTGAATAAAAGGTGGTGAAATCATGCACAGCCAAATGTTAAAAGGCGTGCTCGAAGGGTGCATCCTATACATCATTTCACAAGAAGAAGTGTACGGATATGAACTGAGTACAAAATTAAATAAACACGGATTTACATTTGTAAGCGAAGGAAGCATATATCCATTATTGTTACGTATGCAAAAAGAAAAATTGATTGAAGGAACATTAAAAGCTTCCTCACTCGGTCCAAAGCGAAAATATTATCACGTAACCGATAAAGGATTAGAACAGCTTGAAGAATTTAAACAAAGCTGGGGGATGGTTTCAACTACGGTAAATAACTTATTACAGGGGGAGTGATAGGGATGAATGCACAAGACATGATTGAATTGAATAATAAAAAACGTGAGCTTCTAACTTCCGAAAACGAAATTGCTTATGGTGATATGCTAGTATATCTTCGGTTATCTAATGTACCCGAACATCAAGTAGAAGAACTTTTGTTAGAAATATTAGATCATCTTATCGAAGCACAAGTAGAAAATAAAAATGCTTATGACATTTTTGGTGATGACTTACAATCTTATTGTGATGAACTTATATCAGCTTTACCAACCCAAACAAAGTTAGAAAAAACTTCTTTAATTGGATTTTCTGTTAGCTTACTTCTTGCTATACAGTTTGGCATAAATGCAATTATTTCATTTTTTATGTTTCTCTTTGAAAAAAATAATACATTATCAAGTCCGCCTTTTAGCATCCTTGGAACTACTTTGTCTGTTTCAATAATTATACTAGGTATACTATTTATTTTATATTTATTAAAGCGTTACTCCTTTGATCAGAAAATGAATTGGAAAAGAAGAATTCTATTTGGATTCGCATTTGCTACTCCATTTTGTTCCGCTGTATTCTTAAATATTTATTTCCAAAAGCAACCTTATCTCATTTATCATCTAACCTTTTGGCAAAATGCTTTAATCGCTATCCTATTTTACGTTTTATATAAATTATTATATAAAAAATCAAATTTTTAACAGCCCTTCAAAAGGCTGTTTTTTCTTCTGTCTAATTTTACAAATTGAAAAATTTCATAAAGAAAATAAGAAAAATGCAAAATAATTAAAGTTAATTGTTGACGTGATGCTTTTATTATCGGTATCATAAATCTTCGTGAGCAATTATTTTTCGTTATACGATTTTTTTATTATTACTGAATTTTTGAGAGGAGAAATTAGATGTCAGTTAAGAAGAAAACGCAAGTACGCACCGGCAAAATGGTACGTGAACTAATGTTAGCAGACGAAGATGTAAATGCTTCGCTAATTATGGTATATAGTGAAAACGGTGTAAACGCAGAAATTAAAATCGAGGGCTTAACGCCGAAATGTAACGAAGAATTATTTTTGAGCGGAAACGTGGATTGGAACAAGAGTGTTATTTATAAAATTGTTGATTTCACTGGAAACGCTGAAGTTGGTAAAGTTACATTAACAGCGATGAACAAAAACAATGTTTCTCTAGAAATTGAACGCGTTATGTGGAGTAAAGAAAATAAAGAAGCTGCCGAGCAAGAAGAAACACAGGTAGAAGCAGCACCGAAAAAAGAAGTAGTTGTAGAAGCTCCAAAAGCAATTACACCTGCTCCTAAGCCTGTTACGCGTGTGGAAACACCTGCTATGGCACCTAAGCCTACTCCGGTACCGACACCGAAGCCAGTAAGCGTAGAAGCAGCTGTAGAACTAGTTACTCCAGCGCCTGTGAAAAAAGCAGTCCCTACTCCAGTTACAAAGCAAGAGACAGCACCGGTTGCTCCTGCAAAACCGAAGCAGCCTGCTTTGACTGAAACAAATTCAAAACTACAAGAAAATTATGTTAAACTCGTGAAAAAGACAATTGAAGTTTGTCAAGATTACGAGCTTGGCATCGACATAGATGATTCTATTGAAAGCTTAAAAGAAGAACTACAAAGCCAAGGTATTAGCGTTACATTTGACAAAGAAATTATGGACGTTGTAAGTCGCCTTCGTTCTTTACAAGATAAAGGAATCAAAGTAGAAAAAGTACTTAATTTACTATAAAAAAATAAGAGGTGGCTATCGCCACCTCTTATTTTTTATAATTCCACTCATTACTTTCATACTTTTCTTTCGCTAACGTTTGAACTTCATGTAACTGTTCTTCTGTTAATTCATATGGAACAAGTTCTACATCCAATCCTTTTTCAAAGCCAACTTCAAACGCTTTAATTAACTGTTCTATCGTAAATGTACGGTCTGTTAATTCATTAATTGCTACTGCTTTAGAAGAGAACATACTCTTCATACGTTCCTTCACACGTTCATTTGGGAATAAAAATAGATCATATAGTTCATCTAAATCAATTTCTAATGGAATCGATCCATGCTGTAAAATAACACCTTTTTGACGTGTTTGAGCACTACCAGCAATTTTTCGTCCTTCCACTACAATTTCATACCAAGATGGTGCATCAAAACATACGCCTGAACGTGGATTTTTTAAATTTTCACGATCTGCTTCTGTTTTTGGAACTGCATAATATGCTTCTAACCCTAATGCCTTAAAACCATCTAATAAACCTTGCGAAATAACACGATACGCTTCTGTAACTGTTTTCGGCATATTCGGATGATCTTCAGACACAATAACACTATACGTTAGCTCTTTGTCATGTAGTACACCCCTGCCGCCTGTTTGACGACGAACGAATCCATATTTCTTTTCGTTAACTACATCCATATTAATATCTTTTTCAACACGTTGAAAATACCCAACTGTTAATGTTGGTACTTCCCATTCATAAAAACGAATTGTTGGTGGCATTTTCTTTTCACTTTGCCAATTTAATAAACATTCATCTAACGCCATATTAAATGCCGGTGAACATTGACCAGAGTTAATATAACACCATTTTTCTTTTCCCATCCTGCACCTCATATAACCAATTATTTTTCACATTCTCTAGTCTACCAAATTCGACAAAATTTGTGAAAGAATACGAAATTTCTTCTTATATGCAAATGAATCTGTTGCATAAATACATAAGGGCATTATAATATTGAAAGTAGGATAAGAAAAAAGGGAGCGATAGAATCGTGTCAACAACTTGGATTATTTTATTAGCCGTAATCGTAGCATTTATCGGCTACACTGTATGGATGTACTTCTATCAGAAAAAATTAATTAAAACTCTTACAGAAGAAGAATTTCGCGCTGGCTACCGTAAAGCACAGCTTATCGATATTCGTGAAGCAGACGAATATAACGCAGGGCATATTTTAGGTGCACGTAACATTCCGTTATCACAAATTCGCCTTCGCCATAAAGAACTTCGTCAAGATCAACCTGTTTACTTATATTGCCAAAGCGGATTCCGTACAGGTCGTGCAGCGCAATACTTAAAAAAACAAGGCTACAAAGATTTCTACCAATTACAAGGTGGATTTAAATCTTGGACAGGCAAAATTAAAAAGAAATAATAACATACAAAAAACTAGCTGAATAAATCAGCTAGTTTTTTCATTTCATCTTATTCGCAATGTATAATAAATTCTGCTTGATTACCTTTTCATCGTTCTCTTCTACATTCCGATACAGCAGTTGATATTCAATTCCTTTCTCTTTCCATATAAGCGTAGCAAATTCGTCACCACGTTCATAATCATCTTTATTTTTAAAATAAGCAGACGTTCCATTATTCAGTTTCATTTGTTCTTGAAATCGCTTCTCTTCCACAAGATCCGGAAAACTATAAGGAAAGTTCGCGACATTTAACTCAATATACTCATTTCTACCTGACTCCTTCTGTTTATATTTAATCGTTAAGACAGTGTTCTTTTTCCCAAGCGTTCTTACTTCCCCCTTCACATCACTTGTAATGTCGTACGGTAAAAACGTTGGAACTTTAAACTTCACCGGAAAATATTTTGGAAGTTCCTTTAGCGGAATAGGATCCGTAACACGATCCATAGCTCCTCCTGTTGTTCCCACAAAGTGTTTTTCTTCTTGCATCGTTTGCTGAAACGAACACGAACTAAGCATGAAACTAGAAAACACGAAACAAATGATTCTTTTTTTCAATTTGTTTCCGCCCTTTCATACCGCTCTCTTAACGAACGAAGCGTTGATATTCTCTTCATATTCGCTTTGTCACCAAACTCCACCTTTGAAAACTTTCCAGGTTATTCTCACACATTTTGACAACACTTTTTGCAAACAAAAAAGACCCCTATCATTCTTACGCCCAAGTGAAAAGGTTACGCGAATAAAAAGAAGTCTTATTAATACCATAGTTTGTGAAAAGCTTTTCAGGTCAAGATTTTTTCTTTCTTATTATTTTCCCTTTATAATAAGGGAAAGAGGTGATACATATGGCCAATATAAAACAAATTGCTAAAACTGCTGGTGTATCGATATCAACTGTTTCTCGTGTCCTGAATAATCACCCTTACGTAAAAGAAGAAAAGCGTAAGCGTGTTCTAGATGCTGTTGAAGAATTAAACTACGCAAAAAATATAAATGCTGTCCATTTAATAAGAGGGAAAACATATACAATTGGCGTTATGCTTCCTTTCATTAACCTCCCCTACTTCAGTACGATTATTGAAGGAATCGGAAACGAAGCGTTAGCTGCCGGATATCACATTAATTTATGTCAAACGAATTACGATAGCATTGAAGAAATTCGTGTTCTTGAAATGATGAAAATGAAACAATTTGATGGGATGATTATTTGCTCCCGAACGAGCTCTTGGGAACAAATCGAACCTTTTGCAAAATTTGCCCCTATTATTTCATGTGAAAAAATGAAGCATCCCCTCATTTCATCCATCTACGTAGATCATTATGAAGGTTTCCGTCTCGGTACTGCCTATTTACTAAGTAGAGGCCATGAAAAAATCGGAATTTGTTTAGCAAGAAAAACAAGTGTAAATTCCATGGAGCGCGAAAAAGCGTTCGCCGATACACTTCGTAACGAAGGGAAAACGTTGCATCCTGAATGGATTTTCCACCAATGCTATACAATGCAGGACGGAGCACAAATACTCCATCGTATTTTAAATATGAAAAATCGTCCAACTGCTATTTTCACAGCGAACGATCAAGTTGCAGCTGGTTTATTAACAGAGGCTCGAAAACATGGTATTCGAGTACCTGAAGACCTTGCTATCCTTGGATTTGATAATCATGAAATTTCAAAGGCATTAGAAATTTCCACAATTGAACATCCCGGTCTCGCAATGGGCTCACATGCTTTTTCTTTATTCCATAAGCAGATCCAAAGCGAGCAAATTGTCGGCAGTGCAAAAGAACTTTCATTCCATTTAATTGAGCGAGAGACTGTCTAAAAAGAGCGTTACCTATAACGCTCTTTTTCAGCTCTTCACCTATTGACATTATATTTTTCATCTCATATAATGAACCTAACGAACGGTAGGTAGGGGATGAAAATGACAGCAAACCGCATTAAAGCTGTAGCACTTTCTCATTTCGCACGCTACGGCTATGAAGGAACTTCATTGGCAAATATTGCTCAAGAAGTTGGGATTAAAAAACCATCGATTTACGCACACTTTAAAGGAAAAGAAGAGCTATATTTCATATGCTTAGAATCTGCTCTTCAAAAAGATTTGCAGAGCTTCACAGGCGATATCGAAAGCTTTTCCAATTCGTCCACTGAAGAATTGCTTTTAAAATTATTAAAAGGGTATGCAAAACGATTTGGTGAAAGTGAAGAATCAATGTTTTGGTTACGAACTTCTTATTTTCCGCCTGATGCATTTCGCGAACAAATTATTAATAAAGCAAATGTACACATTGAAAACGTCGGAAAACTTTTATTCCCTGTATTTAAAAGAGCAAGCGAACAAGATGAGCTGCATAACATTGAAGTAAAAGACGCCTTAGAGGCTTTTCTATGCTTACTCGACGGTCTTATGGTTGAACTATTATACGCAGGTTTAAATCGTTTTGAGACACGTTTAGACGCTTCTTGGAAAGTATTTTGGCGCGGACTTTCAAACTGACGGATTGCCCTTTGCAATGCGTCGTTTTTAAGCCCTTTACCTAACGACTGGTAGGAAGGAGAAATGACATATGGCATGGATTTATGTAATCATCGCTGGTATTATTGAAATCTTTTGGGTGATTGGACTAAAAAAAGCAGAGGCACCACTTGAATGGGCTGGTGTTGCTCTATTAATTACAATTAGTTTCGTCTTATTATTTAGAGCTTATAAAGATTTACCTGTCGGCACTGTATACGCAGTCTTTACAGGAATCGGAGCTGGTGGAATCGTTCTTACAGAGATTTTCATCTTCGGAGAACCTTTCTCTATCGTAAAAGTTTTATTAATCGGTTTAATCTTCTTCGGAGTAATTGGTTTAAAACGAGTAACAGAAGAAAAAGAAGCGAAGGAGGCCGCATAAAATGGCTTGGGTATTTTTAATTCTAGCTGGTATTTGTGAAATTATTGGTGTACTCTTTATGAAAGTAGCCACTGAAAAGAAAGGCTGGGCACCAAAAGTTATTTTAATCGCTAACTTCGGCGTAAGCTTCTTCTTCTTATCTCTTGCGATGAACACATTACCGATGGGAACTGCTTACGCAATTTGGACTGGAATCGGAACTGCTGGAAGTGCACTTCTAGGCATTCTCATTTTCCGAGAATCAGCGGATTGGCGTCGTCTTGCTTTCTTAAGCTGCATTTTATGCGGCGCTGTTGGCTTAAAACTATTAAGCTAACGTGAGGTGAATGTCATGTGGAAAGAACAAGGAAAGAAAATATTAGCATAGATCACACTTTGTATCGTCATTCTATTACAAATAAGTTTTCATATAATAGAATCATTGTTTCATAAAGTATTATCCATTCTCACATTCCTTCCTAACATGACACTTGAAATTATATCGATTGTTTGGTCCATTATCGCCTCCATTGCAATCGTCATTATATGGAGTATCGCCAAACTATGGAATAAGTTATTTAAAAAGGACAGTACTTCTGAAAAAGAGTAACTGTCCTTTTTTATATTCATTCAGACTTTCTGTAGAAGTTAGATGTGATAAGACAAAACAGACCAATTATAACAATACTTATACCAATTCCTTTATGCAAATTAGGAAACGGTGATGGTATGTCTGAATAAAAATTTGATAACAAAAGACCTATTGACAAAAATAATACTCCTATTTCAAATAACAATTTTCGTTTCCCCATTGTTCCCCCTCCAATTTTTTTCATACATTCCTTTCTTTTGGACATACTACCCAAAAAAAGGAGTGGATAATATGCAAAATTCTATACATAAGCAAATCCTATTTTTATTTTTCCTATTTCTTATTCTCATCATCGTTTTCAGCTTTATATTACATACTCCGAAAGATGTGCCAAATAGCGTTTCTTTTTATAAACTACTGCTCTCGTATTGTCGTTATTGAAGAAGGTGCCTTTTATAGGGCACCTTTTAAAATTCTCTCTTCTCATACAATTTCACTGAAACGAAGATAGATGCTATGAGCATACATATTGAACCAATGAATAACAAGGTATTATATAATTGAATTTGTTCCAAGTTGATTTGAAACAAAGTTTCTAAAATAACAATCGGCGCCATGAATATTACTATTGTAATAAGAATAGTTTTTTTATATCCTAACCAAAAAGATATTGGTAGAACAAAGCTTAAATACACTAAAATAAAGCTAATACTAGCAAGCAATGTCGTTTCAATAAATTCAAATAGGTTAATCCCATTCTTCATTCCCATCGTGAAACAGCTGACCGTTACACTTATAAAAAGAATAATAATTGCTACTATATATTTCGCATACACAATTTGTTTTCTCAATATTGGTAAACTATTTACTATAACTTCACTCTCATTTTTACTATCTGCTTCAAATGTTTTTACTGTTGCCCCAATTGTAATAATTACTGACATAATGATGAATAAATTTTCCGTATCTGTTAAGGCCATATAAAAGAAAACAGGATACAGTATGTACCAAATTAAAAATTTCCATTGAATGATGAAATCTTTTAAAATTAGTTGCTTGATCATGTATTACACCTCCTAATATGAAAATGTCCCTTCTATAACTCTGCCTCCTGAAACATTTTCATTGAGAGGAACATGGATACGAATATACTCACTAATACTCCGATACCAAGAACACCCATTGCTTGTGTAGCCTCTTGAGAGTGAAGTACTTTTAACATAATTGTTTTATCACCAAAAATATTGCACATAAGACCAATCATACCCATTAAAGGAAAAAGCATAATCAAATTCAAGACAGTAATAACTTTATATCCCCCAATGTAATTAGTCGGTATCGTTACTGCACAATAAATCAAAGTTGCTACTATTGCTGAAAATATTGCATATCCAGGCATAACTATATCTCTGTTCAATAAAATATTCCCTAATATTACGACTATAAAAGTTACACTCAAACCAGCCATAATAAATAATGTGCTTGAAATATATTTAGCTATAATTATCTCTTTTCTCGTTATAGGCAAACTCACTAATACTTTTTCTGCTTTACTTTTCTCGTCATAATAAAAAGAAATATATATAATCGTACTACATGTTATAAATACTCCTATTGCAATCCCCATTGGTTCGACGGAATTCTTAAAAATAGATAAAATAGGGATTAAAAAGTAGAAAGGAAACATCTTCTTCTGTAAAAAAAACTCCTTCAAAATCAACTGTTGCACATGAATTCTCCTCTCTATAAATCACGCGTTTCATAAATTTTAATTGTAAGAAGCATAGAAACGATATAGACACTAGCTAGTGTGATTAATCCAACTATAAATATGCCAAAATGTAATGGATTCATAATCCAATTAATGAATGATGCCGTAACACTTTCTCCGTCACCAATAAACATTCCAACAATAACACCTATTCCAGCGGCTCCACCTGTAAATATTCCACGTACTACTTTTGATTTTGTCCCATAATAACTCGGGAATAATGCTGTAATATAAACTAAAGAATATACAGCACCTCTGACTACTACATACCAAGGAATTTCAATATACAAATTGGGATGATAAGCTCCAATATCACCAATGACAGCGATACCTCTTATAAGAAAAACAACTAGCGTAGTAGAAATCATGCCACCTACAATAAATATTACACCCGAAATATATCTAGCAATAATGATATCCTTTCGTCCAACAGGTAAACTATTTATAATAACATCACTTTTATTTTTTTCATCCATCGCTATTAGTATCATAGAAGATGATATCGTTATGAGTAAGCAACTCATTGGAAATAACAATTCACCATCTGGATCTAATCCAAAGAAAACAAGAGGCATAATAAAATACACTAACCACATAACCCGAAAAAAGAACAAATCTTTATAGATTAGCTGACGCATAGGCACCTCTCCCTTTCGCAGTGTAAACGATAATGTCATCTAATGTAGGCTTTTCTAGTACAACCTCATTTCCAAACCAATCGATAATTCCTTGTTTATCCTTCGCTAAACCTTCAAAACCAAACTTACTTTTTCGTAATCCAACAAATAGTTCTTTTCCTTCTCGATCTAATAAATCATTACTTCCTTTTACGATTACGTAGTTCTCCATTAAGTCTTCTTTTTCACCAGTAAATATAATTTCTCCATCATTGATGAACGTAACATAATCTGCAATGCGCTCTAAATCTGTTGTAATGTGCGTTGAGAATAATACGGATACTTCATCTTCCATTACAATTTCTTGCAACATATCAAGTAATTCACTTCGAACAACTGGATCTAACCCTGCTGTCGGTTCGTCCATAATAATAAACTCTGCGTGGTGCGAAAGTGCGATTGCAATCGCAAATTTCATTTTCATTCCTTTTGATAATTCTTTAATTTTTTTATACTTTGGAACTTGTAATCTATGCATATACGATTGATACTGCTCTTCGTCCCACTTTTTATATAACGGTGCAATAATACGCTTCATTTGTTCACACGTTAAATCTTCGTAATAATGATTTTCATCATATACAAAGCCGATATTTTGTTTTATTTCCTTTTCAGCTTTCTTATTGTCCTTGCCAAAAATTTTTATATCTCCGTTATCTTTTTTAATTAAATTCATAATCATTTTGATCGTCGTACTTTTCCCGGCCCCATTCGGTCCGACAAACCCCATAATATATCCGCGTGGTAACGTAAAACTTATATTTTTCACTGCGAAACCTTCATAACTTTTACAAACGTTTTTTAACTCTAACATCTCTCTCATTCCCCCTTATATAAAAACGCAATCATCTGCTGTAATTCTTCAAGTGAAAGCTGCAACGCTTTACTTTCATTCACAATCTCTTCCGCTTTACTTTCCAATAGGCGAAGCCTTTGTTCTTTTAATAGTTCATTATTTTTACGTGAAACATAAGTCCCCTTCCCAGCAACAGTTTCTATATATCCTTCTTTTTCAAGCTCCTCGTATGCACGCTTCGTTGTAATGACACTAATTTGTAATTCCTTCGCTAAGCTACGAATAGACGGTAATTGATCTCCACCCTTTAAACCGCCATTTAAAATAAGCTGGCTTAATTGTTTTCTTATTTGCACATAAATAGGGTCTTGGGAAGAATTCGAAATAATAATATTCATGTTTTCCTCCAGTTTGTGTATATACTGTGTATACCTTATATATACAGTATATACACACCATCCTATTTTTGGCAAGAAAAAAAGACCAACATTTTCCTGTTGGTCTTTCGTATATGTATCACTTTTCAAAGCGATCTAACATCTCGTCTCTCATTCCGAAACTTACTACTGCAATTCCTATATACATAAACAGAAGGAATGCCGGATGAACTGTGTTGTACCAGCTGCTGTCAACGATTAAGTAAATCGTTAATGCCACAACAAGAACAAACGCTAAGATAAACATATAAAAGTGTCTTGTACTACCCATGATAAACTCCTCTCTTCTCACTTCACCATTCAACAGTTTATTTTATCGAATAATTCGATATGACTCAAGGTTAACTTTCTGTTATGTAATCAAGTTCCACCTTTACAATGTCCTCACATGCTATTGAAATGATTGTTCCTTGTTTATCAATCGCCGTCACTTCTCTATTATCCATTACACGATTTGCTACTCTTTCTAACACTTTCCCTTGGTCTCGATAGCAAAATTCTTTTACATCTTTAATTGTTTCTCCATTTTCTAAATGGTATACCATTCTATAACATCGATATCCCAAAATTTCACCCCCGTCTTGTTCGTTTTTTCACATATACATAAAAATGAGTAATCTTTGCCTCATCACATCTTCTTAATTTCAATAAAATTCTAACAAAAATAAATACTTTTATCAAACCGACTTTTTCAACAAAACTACCTATAAAACTACACCTTTACACCATTAGGAAACAAAAAACATATTTTTTTAACATTTTCTTCACTATTTCTGCATAAAGTGAAACTTTAATCAGTGGGGATTTTTGTTCATTCCCACTGATTATTAGTTGAACCAATCGGGCATTTACGGACAGTTTATCTCCAACCTGGCTTCTTTGCACCAGCTAAGTTTTGAGTTGAGAGTTTACTGTCCGTTAATGCGGGACAAATTATCCATACAAAAAAAGAACCCGCCTCAGCGAGTTCTTCTTTTGTTATTTTAATCAAACTTGTACAGGAGCTGGCTTCGCATAACGTAAAACTGGTTTACGTGCAGCCATCGTTTCGTCTAAACGTTTAATGACTGTCGTATGCGGTGCTTCTTGTACAACTTCTGGATTTTCTTCTACTTCTTTAGCGATTTGAATCATCTTATCAATGAAACCATCTAATGTTTCTTTTGATTCTGTTTCTGTCGGCTCAATCATAATACATTCTTCCACATTTAATGGGAAGTAAATTGTTGGTGGATGATAACCGAAATCAAGCAGACGTTTTGCAATATCTAATGTACGTACACCAAGTTTCTTTTGACGACGACCTGATAATACAAATTCATGTTTACAATGTCTATCGAATGGAAGATCGTAGAATGGCGCTAATCTTCTCATCATATAGTTCGCATTTAATACCGCATACTCAGTTACTGCACGCAATCCATCTGGACCCATAGAGCGAATATACGTGTATGCACGAACGTTAATTCCGAAGTTACCATAGAATGGTTTCACACGACCAATTGCTTCTGGACGGTCGTAGTTGAAGTGATAACCATTTTCGGTTTTCTCTAAAATCGGTTTTGGTAAGTACGGAATTAAATCAGCTTTCACACCTACTGGACCAGAACCTGGGCCACCACCGCCGTGAGGACCTGTAAATGTTTTATGAAGGTTTAAATGCACAACGTCAAATCCCATATCTCCTGGGCGTGCTTGGCTTAATACCGCATTTAAGTTTGCACCATCATAGTATAATTTACCGCCTGCATTATGGACGATTTCTGCCATTTCTAAAATATTTTCTTCGAATAAACCTAATGTATTAGGGTTTGTTAACATAAGTGCTGCTGTTTCTTCGTTTACAACACGTTTTAAGTCTTCTAAGTCAACAAGGCCATTTTCATTTGATTTTACTGTAATTGTTTCAAAACCAGCTACAGTTGCAGATGCTGGGTTCGTTCCGTGAGCAGAGTCAGGCACAATTACTTTCGTACGGTTAAAGTCACCATTCGCTTCATGGTATGCACGAATTAACATTAAACCTGTCCATTCTCCGTGTGCACCAGCTGCTGGTTGTAAAGTAACAGTATCCATACCTGTAATTTCAATTAAATGCTCTTGTAAGTCGTACATTAATTCCATTGCACCTTGTACTGTCTTTTCATCTTGCAACGGATGAATATTTGCAAATCCTGCGAAACGAGCTACACTCTCATTAATTTTCGGATTATATTTCATCGTACAAGATCCAAGTGGATAGAATCCAGAATCCACACCGTGGTTACGGTTTGAAAGTGCTGTATAGTGGCGCATAATATCAAGTTCAGATACTTCTGGTAGCTCTGCATCTTCTACTCGAATATAATCGCTCTCAAACACATCTTCTAGTTTCACTTCTTCTACATCTAATTTGGGTAAGCTATATCCTATGCGTCCTTCTTTACTCACTTCAAAGATAAGTGCTTGGTCTTGGTTCTTCATTGGATAGCCCCCATTTCGTTTACAAGTGTGTCAATTTCCTCTTTTGTACGAAGCTCAGTTACTGCTACAAGCATATGGTTTTCATGCTCTTTATAATCACGGCCTAGATCGTAACCACCGATAATATTCTTTTGTAATAATGCATCGTTTACTTCTTTCACTGGACGTTTGCAATCTACAACAAACTCATTGAAGAATGGTCCAGCAAATGTTACTGTGAAGCCTTTCGTTTCAAATTGACGTTTTGCATATTGTGCTTTAGAAATGTTTTGACGTGCCATTTCTTTCACACCTTGTTTGCCAAGTGCCGTCATTGCAACAGAAGCTGCTAATGCATTTAACGCTTGGTTTGAACAAATGTTAGATGTCGCTTTATCACGACGAATATGCTGTTCACGTGCTTGTAACGTTAATACAAATCCACGTTTACCATCTGAATCTACAGTTTGTCCAACAAGACGTCCTGGAATTTTACGCATAAATGCTTTCGTTGTTGCAAAGTAACCACAGTGCGGTCCACCAAACTGCGTTGGAATACCGAATGGTTGTGCATCACCGATTACAATATCAGCACCAAATTTCCCTGGTGGTGTTAATGCGCCTAATGATAATGGATTTGAAGAAACGATAAATAATGATTTTTGTTGATGAACGATTTTTTCAATATCAGCTAATTTTTCAACTTGTCCGAAGAAGTTTGGATATTGAACGATTACACAAGCAACTGTATCATCTACTTCACTTTGTAATACGTCTAAATCTGTTACACCATCTTTATGATTAATTTCAACAACTTCAAGATTTTGACCTTTTGCATACGTTTCAAGTACTGCTCTTGATTCTGGATGAACCGCGCTAGATACAAGAATTTTCTTTTTGCGAGTATGGCCAGCTGCTAACATTGCCGCTTCAGCTAAAGCTGTCCCCCCGTCATACATAGAAGAGTTTGCTACATCCATTCCTGTTAATTCACAAATCATTGTTTGGAATTCAAAGATTGCTTGTAATTCCCCTTGTGAAATTTCCGGTTGGTATGGTGTGTAAGCTGTATAAAATTCTGAGCGAGAAATAACATGATCTACAATTACTGGAGCATAATGATCGTATACGCCTGCTCCTAAGAAAGAAGCGTATTCTTTTAAGTTAGCATTTTTACTAGCCATTTGAGATAGCTCTTTTAAAAGCTCTGGCTCTGATTTTGCTTCTTTAATTTTTAAATCCCCTTTAAAACGAACACTCTCTGGAATATCAGAGAATAATTCATCGATTGTTTGAACGCCGATCGTTTGTAACATTTCTTTTTTGTCTTCTTCTGTCATTGGAAGATAACGATGCAACATGAAATCTACCCCTCTCCCCGTTACTTTGAACGTTTGTAAAATGGTGTTGGAACAACTACTGCTTTGACGCGTTTATTACGAATTTCAATTTCTACTTCTGTATCAACTGCTGCGTATTTTACATCAATTAGTGCTAAACCAATGCTTTTCTTTAACGTTGGAGATTGTGTACCACTCGTTACTTCCCCAATTTTTTCTTCACCAATAAATACAGGGTAATGCGTACGAGGAATTCCACGTTCGATTACTTCGATGCCGACTAATTTACGAGGCGCACCGTTTTCTTTTTGCTCTTTTAACGTTGCTTTTCCAAAGAAGTCTGCTTCTTTATTTGTTTTTACCGCAAAGCCAATTCCAGCCTCAATCGGTGTAATATCTTTTGATAATTCTTGTCCATAAAGTGGTAATGTTGCTTCGAATCGAAGTGTATCACGAGCACCTAAACCACATGCTTTTAAGCCCTCTTCTGCTCCAACTTCAAGAAGTTTCTCCCAAAGTTTTGCAGCATCTTCACTCTTACAGTAAATTTCGAATCCATCTTCACCTGTGTAACCTGTACGAGATACAAGTGCTGGAATTCCATCTACAAGAATATCGTTTTTAAATTTAAAGAACTTAATTTCTTTCAAATCTTCTGACACAACTTTTTGTAAAATGCCTTCTGCTTTTGGTCCTTGAATTGCAAGCTGTGCAACTTCACTAGAAACATTGACTACTGTCGCATCGCCAATTACATGACTTGCTAACCATTCGTAATCTTTCTCGATATTTGATGCATTGATTACTAATAAATAGTCTTCTTCACCACGTTTGTAGATTAATAAATCATCTACTGTACCACCATTTTCGTAGCACATAGCTGTATATTGTGCGCCCCCTACCTTTAAGGTAGATACGTCATTTGTAACAACACGTTGTAAAAATGCTAAACTATCTACACCTTTTACTTCAACTTCTCCCATATGAGACACATCGAACAAACCTGCAGCTGTACGTACAGCTTCGTGTTCTTCTTTAATGCTTGAAAATTGAACTGGTAATTCCCAACCACCAAAGTCGATTGTTTTTCCACCATACTTCGCGTATACATCAAATAACGGTGTACGTTGTAATGTAATCATGCTCTCTCCCCCTTATGCTTTGACAAATCAATAAAAGTTGCTTCCCTTTTCTAAACATTTTCATTCTGAAAAGATAGGATATACGGAATCTCATTATATTTTTTTATGAAAGCGTAAATAAAAAATCACTTTCTTGGATAAAATACGAAAGATTCCACACATTTCACACCATTATCCTAACATCATTCGCTATATTTCATCAATATTCTAGCATAAAAAATAATTTAGAATTTTTTATGTTAAAACACAATAAATACAGCTTTTGAGATTTAATACTTTATTATTGTCTATCATATAGCCTTTAATAACGATAATTATGCCTTCTTTTAAGGCAAATCATCATACATTAAAAAATAATTACTTTAGTTTATAAAAGGTGGGAGAGTTGTAATGAATGTCGATATTTCCGTAGATCGGACATGGCAAAACAATTTTTTAAATAGAATTGACGAAGATGGTCCTTGGACAAACTGGGATTTATATCACTTAGCTTATGAAACAGAAAAATCGTTACTTGTTCCTACTTTTGATGGACTACAAGCACCGAAACATTTATCCCATTTCACACCGCTTCCGCATCAATTAGAAGTCGCTCAAAATGTGATTGAACAAATGAACGGTAAAGCGATTCTAGCAGATGAAGTAGGCCTTGGAAAAACAATCGAAGCTGGACTTATTTTGAAAGAATATATGGTCCGCGGGCTTGTGAAAAAGGTACTTATACTTGTCCCAGCTTCTCTCGTATCACAATGGGCATACGAACTGAATACAAAGTTTTTCATTCCCGCTGTAGCACAAAAGAAAAGCTACTCATGGGAACAAGCTGACGTAATCGTATCATCAATTGATACTGCGAAACGTTCACCACATCGCGATATCGTGTTGAACTTGGAATATGACCTTATTATTATCGATGAAGCACATAAACTGAAAAATAATAAAACAAAAAACTATGAATTTGCACAACGATTAAAAAAGAAGTTTTGTTTATTACTAACCGCTACTCCTGTTCAAAATAAGATTGATGAAATTTTTAACCTTGTTTCTTTATTAAAGCCAGGACATTTAGGCAATCAATCCAACTTTGAAGAATATTACGCTTCCAAAAATCGCTCAGCCGAATCAGATGAAGACTTAAAAGCTCTCATTAATAAAGTAATGGTGCGAAATAGACGACATAATACCGGTATCGATTGGCCGAAGAGACATGTACGTACAATTTTTGTTGAGTTTAATGAACAAGAACAAGCTCTATATAATGATATCGAAAATTGGCGAGGACAAGACGCCTTCACATCTGCTTTCTCATCGTTAACTTTAAAACGGGAAGCGTGTAGTAGTCGTGAGGCTGTTTACTATTCATTGAAAAAGCATGTAGAAAAAAGACAGAAAGAAAACGAACATTATATAAAAGATCCACATATCGATGTGCTAATGGACAAAATTAATCATATTCCTTTCAACTCAAAAGCAAATAAAGCTCTTGAGCTTATAAAAGAAATTGACGATAAAGTCGTTATCTTCACAGAATATCGAGCGTCACAAATGTACTTACAATGGTTTTTACAACAACACGGTATTTCTTCCGTTCCATTCCGCGGCGGGTTTAAACGCGGGAAGAAAGATTGGATGAAGGAGCTTTTCCAAAACCACGCACAAGTATTAATTGCAACTGAAGCTGGTGGTGAAGGGATTAACTTACAGTTTTGTAGCCATATGATCAATTATGATTTGCCATGGAATCCAATGCGTCTTGAGCAAAGAATCGGACGTATTCACCGTCTCGGTCAAAAAAATGATGTTCATATTTATAACTTAGCTACAAAGCATACTGTTGAAGAACATATTCTGAAACTGTTATATGAAAAAATCAACTTATTCGAGCGTGTTATTGGTGAACTCGATGAAATTTTAACGAGAATTAATATGAAAAACATCGACGCGCACATTCAAGAAATTTTCGCGCAATCAAAAAGCGAAGGTGAAATTAGAATTAAGATGGAAAACTTAACATCTATTATCGACTTTGCGAAACGAAATGAAGCTGAGGTGCAAGGCTATGCAGCAACATGAAATTCATAATTACTTATACAATTTCTTTGAGGCGAATAACTGTGAAATTTTAGAACGTTCTCCCCATTTATTAGATGTACAGTTAACAATTGAGATGGATAAATTATTAATGAATCGCCCTTTTTATTGGCACTATCTTGAGAAAACAGGAGGCGTACCGAATCCGATGCGCCTTACTCTTATTACAAATCCAGAAAATGAAGAAAATGATGGTGAGCTTATTCACTACGGTTCACCACGTCTACATCAAATTTTCCAAACGACAAAAGAATTAGGCTCATACATACGTTTATATGAGGATGTAAGACATAATGGGGCAACACATACACCGCTCCACCCTTGGCTCGGTATTAATATAAAAGTTTCCTATCAATGTGATCGAAAAAAAGACATCCTTCACTCGATTGGTATTCATCTCATTTCTGGAACAATGATGGCAAACTTTCATGAAACATTAACAAACATTAAACTTACACCAAAAATACCTGATTTTTGTTTTACGCTCTCGCCCATCATTAAACCTCAAAGTGGTTTACAACGCATAGAAGACGCTTTAAAAAATATAATTGCAGAAGATGACCATACGTGGGCAAAAGAAGCAAGAGTGCGTTGGAATCATGATTTAGACCTTTTAAACCGTTTTTATGAAGAAAGTGACGAACTTCCTGAGAGCTATGAAATTGAAAAACAAGCTCTGCAAGAACAGTATGAACCACGTATTACAGTGCAAATTATTAACGGTGGACTCTTTTATGTTACCGCGAATCATTTTCTATCAAAATAAAGCTCCTTCTGCTTTAGAAGGAGCTTTATTTCGAGTTATTCTCTATCCTCATTATGCTCTTGTTGTTTTTGCTTTGCCATGCGTTTTTGATACGCACGATCCTTCGCGCTCACATGATTTGCATCAGTTGGAAGATTTTCTTTCGAACGTCCAATTCCATTGCTCATCTTTCCCACTCCTTTTTACGTTTTTCAGAATACATGTTTATTTTCAGCTAGAGTTACAATCCTTATACAAAAAAATAAGAGCAGCCATTGGCCACTCTTACTCGCTCACATATTTTTGAAACATATCATGGATGCCTTTATTTACTAGGTTCGAGATCTGCTCGTCAGATTTATTCGGATAACGATCACGCAATCTGATAGATGCCTTCACCATTAAATTTTCTAATACAGAACGGCCACCTTCTCCATAAATAATTTCAGCATATTTAACAAGCCTTCCATCCTCTACTGTTGCTGGATTATGATTGAAGAAAAATTTACTCATTGTCTCCACCTCTCTCTTTTGATAACGTTTACATTTATATAGATTATTTATGTTATTTATTTCACAATATTGTATGCATGTATATTTAATTAGTTTCATTATAAAGCAACATATCGATAGTAAATATGTGATTTTCCGTCCATTTTGTGAACAAATTAAAAATGAAAGCGTTTCCTTTATTATATACTAAAAAAACTTACTACGCTAGGGGCAATTTTTTTCAATCTACTCCCCCTCGAAAATTGATATATTTTTTCTTTTCCCATTAAACCTTATACAATTTTCAGAAATTATATTATAAAATATATGTATGACTTAAGGAGGCTTTGTATGAATCAAAATAAAAAAGCTATATTAGATCTTGTCTTTTATCTCGTAATCCCATTCCTCATTTGGAAATTTGCAAAACCTTATATCGATCCTTATTACGCGATGTTACTTTCCTCTGTTCCGGGGATTATTTATACACTGTATACCTTTAAAAAAGAAAAACAGTTTAACGTGACAGGGTTCTTTATTTTAATTACACTCATTTCTAATACAACGGTAGATTTATTATCTGGGTCAGCTGAACGAATGTTGTGGAATGATGCATATTATCACATCGTACTCGGTATTATCGTCATATGTACAATTTTTATAAAGAAACCACTTATGTTATATTTCGCAGCAGATATTGCCGCACTGCAAGGCCATGACCGTGATAAAAGTCGTGAGCTTTATCGTGATAGTCGTATTTATCCAGCACTACAATATTTAACGCTATTTTTCGGTCTACAATTCATATTAAAAAGCTTCTTAAAAATTTATTTCATCTCTGTTTTCGGTGTAGATGGCTATGGTGAAATGAGAGCGATTATGACCGCTGTTGGATGGGGCATTTCCATTTGTATCGGAATTGGATTTGTTTGGGTAAATAATAAAATACATGCCGTTACGGAAGAACAAGAATCCGTGCAGTAAATAAAAATCCCCTAGTGTAATACGACACTAGGGGATTTTGGGTTTGCTAAACATATGACTAAAATTTAACTTGATTTTTTTCTTTTACTTTTTACATTTCGGTAAAACAAAGCAGCACTCAGCGGCATAACACCAAACCACTTATTCATAAATGGCTCTTTTTCAGCACGGCGTTGTTCTTTCTTTTGTTTTCGATCTTCTTTTGGAGCATCCATATACGACACAAACTGCTGCGTCACAAAGCGAACATAATCATTAGTAGACATATTATCATCACCTCTACTTGATTAGTATGTCCACTTTTTTATACATTAATCTTTTCCTTTAATTCATTCATAATTTGCTTTACAGACTTATTTGTCGTATCGATATGAATATGAGCCTCTTCATAATAAGCTCGGCGTGATTCAAATTTCTTTACGAATGCATCTATATCTTTCTTTTGAAATAGTGGACGTGTCGTATCTTCACGAAGCCTTTCTGCAATTACATGCGGATCACAATATAAATACACGACAGTTCCGTTCTCTTTCATCCACTTGCGATTTTCCGCTCGTTCAATAATTCCCCCACCAGTTGTAATAATAACATTATGGACTGGTAGCGCACGTAACATTTCGCTTTCATATTCCCGAAAAGCCATTTCGCCTTCTTCGGCAAAAATTTTTCGAATTGCCTTCTCTTGCTTCTCTTCGATTTTTTGATCAGTATCTACAACATCCATTTGAAGTTCTTTACTTAACGCTTTTCCAATTGTTGTTTTCCCTGCTCCCATGTAGCCGGTTATGTATATAGATTTCATTTCTTGTCCTCTCAATCGTCATTTATTAATTGTTATTATAACGAAAGATGCTACTTTGTTTAATAAAAAAACGTTTTGTTCTTATACTATGAAGAACAAAACGTAACACTCGCTTTTACTTATAAGTGCCTCTTCTCACCCACTGCGTTGCAATCCATTTCTCACCTTTCGTTACAGGTGCCCCTCCGTGTAACGTAAGCTCATTTATTGATTGATCTTGATAAAAATACTCAAAGTATACTGCCATTCCCTTTCTAGGGTGTACAGAAAGATTTAATTTCGGGAAGTACGTTTCTCCGCCTTCTTCTACATCATTTAAATACATTACAAGCGTACTAATACGATTGTTAGCAGCTGATCTACTATGTTCCGCAAAATAATCATAGTGTGCTTTATATTGTTGATCCACTTCATAATTTAAAATGTGCAATCCTTCACCATGCGACGCAGGAACATTCATGATAGATGAAATTCGTTTTTCAATCTTTGAAGTAAGTTCATTGTCTTCCAAAAATGCACCGCTACTTGTTCGAATATCATTTACATCACGTGCTGAACCAACTTTAGAACGTTTCATTTTATTTTTAGACATTTCAATTAATTCATCACACTCTTCATCACTTAGTACATTTGCTAATACGACAATAAGAGGTTCTTCGAATTTTGAAATAATGTGTATTTCTCTATCTTCTGTCATAATCGTATTTCCTTTATGATCAAAAATAGTTTGTTCCTTATTTTCACCTATTTGATTGTTGTTTGTCATTTCCCTATTCTCCCTAAAAATAATGATTGGATAGCATGAATATATCATATTCTTTCTACCTTTCTCTTTTTTGAGAAAATTTAAACTTTTAATCATTATATTTATCCATTTCTTCTAAAAAATCAATTCAATTTACAATAGGAAATCCTGGTTTATCTATATATATATTTTACATATTATCCTTCTATCCAATCGACTATTTTCCCATCCTTTTTTCTATACCGAAAACTCACCGTATAGAAAGCTTCCTGTTTGAGTGTACACTGCAAAGCAACGAGAATTAAATCATTTTCAAAGACATAATTTCCACTCGCTTCTCCCTTTTCATACTGAAAGAAAAATGTACCTTCTTTTTCTTTTTGCTGTAAGTCTTTTTTTATATCTGTAATAGATCGGTTAAGTAATTCATCCAATAAAAATTTTTGTTCTATTCCTATATAAAAATTTTTATCTGTAAACAACATATTTGTTTCGTATATAAAAAAAGAAGTTAATAAAATAAGAAAGATAATCGTTCCAGGCATTGTAAATCCCTTTTGCTTTCTCATACGTTTATTCCTATTTCGCTATATCGCATAACTACACCTTCATATATTTTCCCACTAGTATCTTTCACATTTATAATGAGTACATGAGGTGTTAGTTTGTAAGAAACCGTTCCAATATTTTGTAAAACAACTTCCCTCCCGCGCCTATTTACCTTTCTTATAAGACGACTATTCTCTTTTTCATACGATACTTCACTCCCATTACGCGATCGGAATTGTAAAATACTTTCTCCATTTTCAAATGCTAGCTGTTCTCCAGATGATACTTCACGAAACTCCAATTGCATTTGCCCTAAATACACATCCCACTCCCAATCATTTAACCCTTTCGACTGTTTATTTTCCATTTCAATGAAATGTAGGCGGGGAAAGAGCAAAAAAAATATTGATAATAGAAACAGACATACAATCATTTCTATTAATGAAAAACCAAATTCTAATTTATTTTTTCTCCTACATAAAAGCATTGTTCCATCATTCTGTCTTTCACATCTTTCCACATGGTACAAACTTCATTGCCTCCCCAATATGTGTAATACACAATTCCATTTATATTCTTTTCTATTATTCGCTTTTCTTCATTTCCATACATATATATAGCTGCTTCTTTTTTTAATAATCCAGTTGCCTTATAACGAATTTGTATATTTTTTCTTTCTTGCATAACTAATACTGTTTGCGGTAGTAGTAACGATACAGCCATCATTAAAACACTTAACGATACAATCATTTCAGCCATTATGGATCCTTTTTGACATTTCACGATACGTAAATCTCCCTCTTCCAAGCTGAAATACAATTTCATATTTATAATTTCTATACGAAATTATAATCGTACCACCTCTATTAATATTTCCACTTGGGTTATATGTCATCGGATTTGGAAACGTATGCAAATCAATTTGTATATCTTCTTCATACTCTCGCTTGACGATATAATACTTTGTACCTGACTCTTTTATAGCATACATATTTCTATCTTTATGCCAACGTAATGTGTAGTGCTTTTGATGGTTTATCGCTAATTGCTGCATATACAAAATATCATTTGAAAACTGTCTCAAAAATTGTTCAACTTTTTGTCGCTCGTATAAGGAATGAACACTAAAATACGTAACTATACTTAATACAGAAATAACAAATAAAACGAGTAACATTTCTAAAAAAGTAAACCCTTGTTGTTTCACAATGCCCTAATTGATACTGTGCCATCATCTGATATATGAATAGATTCGCCATTCGGACACTTATCAGTTGTAATATACTTTTCATCTGCCAGTTCTTTTAACGATGGAATTTTATTATGTTGTAATTGATATACTTGTATTTGCGCTTCTATAGATTTCACGTAAGCTGCACACCCTTTTCCTTGGACCGATGAACGCTGTGTAACTACATTTGGAATAATTAATAGTAATAATATAGTTATGACAACCATTACTAATAGCATCTCTAACAGAGTAAATCCTTCCTCATTCTGCATACAAATGCCCCCTAAATAGAATTCATCATTTGAAACATCGGCATAATCATCGCTAAATACATAAGGACAACGATTCCTCCAATACATGTAAATAAAATAGGCTGAATGATAACTAACATATGTTTAATTTTTCGTTCCATCTTTTCCATAATAAGATCGCTATAGTCACCTAATTCAATCCCTAAATTGCCATTTGCTTGTCCATGCGTAATAACATAAGAAAGTTCTTTCTCGTAATACCCACTTTTAGCAATGATAGATTGTAACTGTTCTCCTCCAATTAATTGTCTTTCAATCCGATTCGCTTCATATTGAAAGAACGGATGATATCTTTGCTCCATCATTATTGTTAAAGCTTCGCATACTGATAGTCCACCATTTAATAAACCACTCAACTGAGTAGCAAAATAATGTGAATGCTTTAAAATAAGAAATGTTTTGATGAGAGGAATACGAAGCATGATTTTTACCTGTCTAATATGTGGAAGTTTCCTAAAATACAACATGTATAAACTACATCCAATAATAACAGTTAAAATAGCGGTTAAAATAATGTATGGTAGCAGTTTTATTGCACTTAAAATTTGTTCTGTAAGTAGTGGTGTATTAGAACCGAACGAACTATAAACCATTTCAACCTGAGGTAATAAAATGAGGTTAAAAATAAAAAGCATGATTAGTAGAAAAAACATCAAGAACATAGGATACTGCATTATTTTCATCATGTCTTTCCTATACTTATCTTTCTTATAAAGAAGTGCACTTCCTTGTTGCAAAGCAAAAGAAATATCACCATGTTGCTCGGCATAAAATAGATAACTTAACATGTCCTGATGAAACTTTAACTGATGAAAAGAATCGTGTAGACTTTTCCCATCTTTTAATCCCTCAATCATGCGCTGCAATTGTACTTTCTTTTCTACAGGTAATTGAAACTGTAAAAATTCTAATGCTTGTAAAAGAGAGTAGCCTTTTTCTAATAATTCTCCTAAACGTTTCAACAATACTACTTGATCACTTAAACTCCAAGTTTTCTTAAACATAAACATCTTCTTCTAAAAAACCTAAAGCATATCCTTTTCGTATTGACGATTCTAAAGTCTCATGTTTGTAAGTAACACATTCTCCATCTGCTTCTTTAAGTGCTTGTTTTAACTCATATCCATATAACAGCTCATAAATGCTTGCTTGCCTTACTTGCCTCATTGATTTACATAAAGTTGAGCACTTTCCTCTGCAAAACGGACACTTCAATTCGACAAGTCGCTGTGCAGCTACAGCCAATAAAGACTGTTCAATCTCTTGCCTCGTTATACCATAATCCATGAAACGAATGATCGCTCCTTTCGCATCATTCGTATGCAGCGTTGTCATTACTAAATGTCCTGTCAAACTTGCTCTTATAGCTATTTTTGCTGTTTCCTCATCCCGGATTTCACCGACTAAAATAATATCTGGATCATGACGTAAAATAGCCTTTAATCCTGCTTCATATGTGAGACCCGCTTTTTCATTTATTTGAATTTGTAATACATCGTCACTTCTTTTTTCAACCGGATCTTCAAGTGTAATGATGCGACGTGTTTTCTTTTTTCTAATTACTTCTAATAATGCATACATTGTCGTCGTCTTCCCAGATCCAGTTGGTCCAGTAAACACGAGTAGCCCCTGTGAATAGCGTAAAAACGAGAGTAGTTTTGCTGCCGTACTTGGAAATAACGAAAGATGTGATAAGGGCTGAACAGATGCTTGTAAATGAAGGCGAATAACAAGACTTTCTTGATATACTGTTGGAAGTGTTGAAAGGCGTAAATACACTTCTTGTCCATCAATTTGCAAATACAACGAACCATTCTGTGGCTTCCGTTTCTCTCCTATGTCCATAGATGCTAAAAATTTGAAATGTGAGACAAGTTTTTCTCCAAACTCCTTTTCAATACACTGTCTCGTCATTAAATCTTTTCCTATACGTAGTTGCACTGCTACATCCTTCTGCCGGGGCACAATATGTAAATCTGACGCTTGTACCCTACACGCTTCTTTTAAAATTGTATTCGCGAAAATTTCAATCCCATTCATCACTTTTCCCTCCTCACTATGTATATAGCATGAAAACATGCGCAATAAAAATTTGGACTTTTGTATTTTCAATAGAGGAAAAAGGAAAAATATGTTTGTGAAATTATGAACAATTTCCGAATTATTGTCTGAAATTACCTATACTCATGTTTATCTGTATTATAATGTTATTATCTTGGATAAAGTGATAAAGGTGGAGATCCTCATGGAACAAGCTTTAAAAATTACAGGTGTATTATCTGACCCAACTCGTTATTACATTTATAAATATATTTCGCAAAAACATAGTTACGTAACGGTACAAGAAATTGCAGATGAATTCGATATTCATCCAAACGTAGCGCGTTTACATTTATCTAAATTAGAAGATGTTCATATGCTAAAATCGGAAACGAAGAAAACTGGAAAAGGCGGAAGACCGAGCAGATTATATGTCTTATCTGAAGATGTTATCCAATTACAATTTCCATTCCGTGATTATCAATTATTAGCAAGAATCGCATTTAATTCTTTACTTAGCCTTGGCGCTGCTGGTGAGAAAGCGCTATACGAAACAGGAAAACAATTCGGAGCTGAATTAATGCAACAACATATGCAACGTTTAAATGTGAGTGAAGATGCTTTAACAGTGGAACAAAAAGTTCAAATTGCAAAAGAAGCTTTCTCAACAGCTGGCTTATCACCTGCATTTGAATTAAGTGCAGATGGAACAAAAATTTTCTATGATGTACACAATTGTCCATTTAAAGAAGTTGCTGTTCATCATCCAACTGAAATTTGTAACATGCACGGAGATATGATGAAAGGAATTTTTGAAATCCTATTCCCTAACATGGAATTAACTCGAAATGATAGTCTATTAGATGGATGTAAATCTTGTAATTATAAACTAACAATTTAATTTCTCATATAAAAAGAAGCCAATAATAATTGGCTTCTTTTTATATGAATGAATATTTACAATAGTAAGAAAAATAAACTATAATGAGGTGAGGTTTACTTTTTTTAGAAAAGGAGGGAGATGGCATGGAGCGCATGTTTCGCGTTCTCGGCTTTTGGACTGGAATTTTCTCGGTTATGTTTTACGTAGGGGATATGCAACAGACCGCACTACTATTTTTAGGACAAACAGGTTTCTTCGTACTTTTAAGCTATTTAAAATTAACAGAGCGTATGTATATATACGTATTTGGGGCATATTTAACTGTTTTCTTCATAGGATTTACATACTACACGACGTTTTTACTTGTCCCTGGGGCTGGACATTAAAAGATGGCATTTTGCCATCTTTTTTTAATTCCGGAATTTCCTAGTTGACTTATAGGTTTTATTGCCTTATATTCTATATAACAGATTGGAATTAGGGGGAATCAACATGAATACACTGCTTGTCGGAATTAACGTTGCAGTCATGCTCATTTTAGTTGGCGTATTATATTATATGCAACGTAAGCATGTATCTTTTAATAAACGTGTATTTACTGCTTTAGGAGTCGGAATTATATTCGGTCTTATATTACAATTTATTTATGAACCAACTTCTAAAGTAATTATTGAATCAAATACTTGGTTTGGCTTAATCGGTAACGGTTATGTGAAATTACTTCAAATGATCGTTATGCCACTTATTTTAGTATCTATTATTTCAGCCTTTACAAAATTACAGTTAACGAAAAACCTTGGTAAAATCAGTGGTCTTATTATCGGAATTTTAATTCTTACTACAGGAATCGCTGCAGCTGTCGGTATCGCTGCAAGTGCAGGATTTGATGTATCTGCAACAGGCCTACAACAAGGTGATGCAGAATCTGCTCGTCTGAAACTAGTTGAAGAAAGATTTACTTCTATTGAAAAGACAACAATTCCAGATAAATTATTAGAGCTATTGCCTACAAATCCGTTTCTTGATTTAACAGGCGCTCGTCCAACATCAACAATTTCTGTCGTAATATTTGCAGCCTTTATCGGCATTGCCTTTATAGGTGTAAAACGAAAATATCCAGAACAAGCAGAACTATTTAAGAAAATGCTTGATGCTGTATATGCAATCGTAATGCGTATGGTAACATTAATTTTACGCCTTACTCCATACGGCGTATTAGCTCTTATGGCAAAAACAGTTGCTGGTAGCGATATAAATGCTATTTTAAAACTTGGTAACTTCGTGTTAGCCTCTTACGTAGCACTTATCGTAATGTTTATCATTCACTTATTATTAATTGCATTGTCTGGTTTAAATCCAATTCAATATTTGAAAAAAGTGTTCCCTGTACTAACTTTTGCATTCACATCTCGCTCTAGTGCTGGTGCGATGCCATTAAATATTGAAGCTCAAAAAGAAAAGCTTGGTATTTCCGAAGGAATTGCAAACTTCGCAGCTTCATTTGGGGTATCTATCGGACAAAACGGTTGCGCAGGTATTTATCCAGCAATGCTTGCAATGATGGTCGCTCCAACTGTAGGAATTGATCCATTACAACCACAATTTATTTTAACTTTAATCGCTGTTATCGCTATTAGCTCATTCGGTGTTGCCGGAGTTGGTGGCGGCGCAACATTCGCAGCTTTAATCGTACTATCTACAATGAACTTACCAATCGGTATTGTTGCTCTAGTTATCTCGGTTGAGCCATTAATCGATATGGGGCGTACAGCTCTTAACGTAAGTGGTTCTATGACAGCAGGTCTTATTTCAAGTAAATGGCTTGGTGAATTAGATCAAGATACGTACAATCAAGATGATACAAAAACTGGTGAAATTGCTTCATAATGAAAAAAAGACGCTAACATACAATTGTTAGCGTCTTTTTTATTCCGTTCCCTCTTTATAGATTTTATCTTGAGAATTCTTACTCCAAGTATTCTTCTAGTTGCTCTTTTAACTCCTCCTCAATCTCATAACAAGATTCATCAACAAGTTCCCCTACTTTCTTACTCCCAAAAATGTTTGATTGAATTGACATTCCTAAAAAGATTCTTTCGCATTTCCAAATTGGAATATAGTGAAATTCAATCATCCTTTTTCTTCATCTAATATAGCTATGGCAACTGATGAATAATAACCCACCTCAAAGGGATTCTCTTTTTCTCTTGCAAATCCCATATCTAATTCCATGTGTTTTTCTATGTATAAATGCGCATACTCTTTATGCAGTTTAAGTGATATTCGCTCTATTTCCTTCTCCATACATTGAATGTTCTCTTTTAACTCCAACGTAAACTCCTGTTCTTTATATTTCATTTTCGCCTCCTGAAACATAGAAAAAGAGAATATGATAACATATCCTCTTTCCTCAAATATATTTCATTATCTCACAGCCCGTCCTTTTCACAAATAACCATTTTGTTCGCACCATTTATGAAATTGTCCTACGTCTACTCCAACTAACACGATATCCTTTAGCTCTACATCAATGATTTGTTCTCCAATTACAATAGCAAACTGCGATGCTAATTTTGTCTCGTTTTTCTTTACAATTCCAATTCGGTTCCGATGCGGTCCATCTTTTATATATGCTTTTTGTCCTACAATATCAAAGTTCAAAATTCTCACCTCTTTTACTGCGCTCAAATTGGAAATACGATCTCCACCTCGGAAAATTTCCTTTCATTGCACTATTTCTCTATATATATGACGAAACAATAAAAGAGTCCTTCCTTCTTTACAATTATTTTTTCTTTGTTTCATTTTTGTGATTGAAACGTAAAGTTTATAATAAAATACACTTGGAAGCGCTTTCTATGTAATTTTTTATGTTATAATATATAAGTAGAACTTCGTAAAGAGGGTTAAAAAATGAATACAAAAATGATTAAAAAAGTAATTGAAGCACTAAAAGTATATGGCTTTCAGGATGTATCATTCTGTGACAAAACGAAGCAATTTTTATTTCATAACGAAACCGATATTATGAGCGGCTATGCAGAAATAACATATAGTAGTCAATTTGAAAAATTCAACGTACAAATTCATCCAATTGAAACGCATCACCAAGCAGAGTTACAAGAGATTGAAAGACATATACAAGCTTGTATAAGAAAAGTGGAATATTTAAACGCACTTCTTACCGGGCAGACAAAACTAGATGATAAAATTATTATTATGTAAAAAAAGAACGTGATCCAATCACGTTCTTTTTTCATTATACGTTCATCTTTTCCTTTAGTTGTAATCCTGTAACAGATTCTAATACATCCATTGATTCTCCAAATGTCATATCAAAAATTGTCTTGTCCTCTATGTATGGAAACTGTCTGAAACGCTTTTCTAACACCTTCACAGCATCTGATGTAAAGTTTGCACTATCAATGCCAAATTCTGTTTCAAGAAGAACGATCCAATCTAGCACATGAAAACCTAATCCATTGACGAATGAAATAAGTTTTTCTTCTGGGTTTGAAGATAAGAATACTTGGCGTTCTATCTCACTAAAAAGTTCTTCTCCTAAGATTTCAGCTAACTCATCATCATGTTCACGTTCAACAAGTTCTTCGTAGCCGTAATCATCCACAAGCTCTTCTACTTCTTCACTATCCTGACAAAGCAATTGACTAAGAAGTGCCTCTCTCTTAAATTCACTATTTTGTACGACTTCTAAAAAGCTCGTTTCCCATCCATTTTCTAATTTCATATTATGTACTCCTTTATATACGTTTCTTATCATCACTGTACCCAAAAGATCACTTTTATAACCTTTTAGGTAGTTACTATTATTTCACATGATTCATAACAAAAGATGCAAACTCAGCTACATCTCCTTCAAAAATATTTATTTCTGGCAAGTGATAGAACGTTGTTTGGAGCGGGTTTCCTGCATGATATACATATATCGTTTTCTCTAGTGCAATCGCCATTCCAAACTCTGTATGGCTCCCGTTTCCGCCATCTAATATAAGTAAAAATACATCCGCTTCTTTTACAGCATTTCGTTCTGCCTGACCAATTTCTCTTAATTGTTCTTCATTCGCTGCTCTTTCGTTTTTGGTCCAATCATATGTATGGTGCCATCCTGCATGTTTCAGTTCATTTGCTACGGAATGTACAAGATGTTTATTTTGGAAACCTGAGGCGATATAAAAATTCATTTATATACACTCCTTCATTGTGTATGGGGAAACTCCTTTTTAGCGTTATTTGTTATAGCTATAATAAAGAACAACTTCAAAAAAAATCCCCATCTTTAAAACTTATTTGCGTTTAAATGATGGGATGCTTCATGGTCTTCTTTTATTTTTTGTTTTTTATAACTTTCATCAGCTAACATTTCTAGTTCAGCTGTTATCTCTGACTTTTCAAGCTCTCTTTCTTGCGAAAATTTCCTTGAAATATAAACAATAACACTACCAACGTACAACACAAAGCATATAATAAGTGCAGTATTTTCATAGAGACTTAGCTCCAACACAGTCACTCCTAATCCATTCGTATTTTCACGCCTCATTAATTGGAATTTCCCTATTAACCCATTTGTTATCCCGCTATTTGAGGGCAGTAAGACTACCTCCTCAAAATTTAGTAACAGTAAAGAAGTTAGATGTGGGATGAACCCAACTGATTAAAGTTTCACTTTATTGTAACATAAAAATATCAATTCTTGGAATCTTTCACCCTACTAAAAGAGGCATGATTGTTTCATCATGCCTCTGAAATATTTTGAATGATTGTTTTAATTGCTTCTTTTCCATTATATTTTTTTAGTGCTGTTTTATACTTCTCATTATTTTGATTCAATTCTTCGACATACTTTATAAGAGATTTTACAGTTACATCTTCTTCATATAATACGGAGGCATACCCTTGCCTTTCAAAGGACTCTGCATTTAATATTTGATCTCCACGGCTTGCAAATTTCGATAATGGAATTAAAACCATCGGCTTTTGTAATGTTAAAAATTCAAAAATTGCGTTGGAGCCCGCGCGTGAAATAACAAAATCTGTTACCGCTAATATATCTGGCAGTTCTCCATGTACATATTCAAATTGTCTATATCCTTCTTTATTTTGTAAACTTTCATCAAGGTTACCTTTTCCGCAAAGGTGAACAATTTGATATTTTTTAAGAAGTTCTGGTAATGCTTCTCGAGCCGTATCATTAATTTTTTTCGCGCCCAAGCTGCCTCCCATAATCGTAATAACTGGCTTTTTACGTGAAAAACCTAAAAACGCTAAACCTTTTTCACGATTTCCCTTCAGCACTTCTTCACGTACAGGAGATCCCGTATATATTACTTTTTCTTTCGGTAAATGTTTCGCTGCTTCTTCAAATGTAACAAATATTTTCGAAGCAAAACGAAGCGCAATTTTATTTGCTAGTCCTGGTGTCATATCAGATTCATGTAATAAAACTGGTACTCTATTTAGCCATCCTCCAATTACGACTGGTACAGATACGAAACCGCCTTTTGAAAAAATTACATCTGGTTTTAGTTTTCGAATCCTTACATACGCATCCATAACACCCTTCATTACAAGAAAAGGATCTTTTATATTTTTCAAATCAAAATAACGACGTAGCTTTCCACTCGAAATACTATAGTAGGGAATGCCTTCCTTTTCTATAATCGTTTTCTCAATACCTTGATGAGAACCAATATAAGAGATATCCCAGTTGTCTTCCTGTAAATATGGGATAATGGCTAAATTAGGTGTTACATGTCCTGCCGAACCGCCACCTGTAAAGACTATTTTCTTCATACGTCTCCCCCTTCTAGACTATAATACACTAAAATATCTTGCCTCAGGGTGAGAAAATACCATAGCCGTTACGGACGCTTCTGGCTCCATCATGAATCCTTCTGTTAATGAAATACCTATTTCCTCTGGATGAATTAAGCGAAATAGCTTTTCTTGATCTGCAAGTTCTGGACACGCCGGATAACCAAATGACACTCGTATTCCTCTATATTTCGTACGGAAACGTTCTTCCATCGTCAGTTCAGGTGAGTCCGGAATGCCCCAGCGGTCACGAATGAGCATATGTGTTTTTTCAGCAAGTCCTTCCGCTAATTCAAGCGCTAACGATTGAATGGCATGACTACGTAAGTAATCACCTTTCGCCTTCCACTCTTCAGCAATGTCCCGAACTCCTTCCCCAACCGTAACAGATAAGAAAGCAACATAGTCCATCTCATCTCCTATTGGGCGCAAATAATCACCTAAAGTACGATAGGGAGCCTTTCCTTGTCTAGGGAATGTGAAACGCTCTATAACACGCGTATGATCTTCTGGATCATATATTACAATGTTTTGTCCGTCGCTTTGCGCTGGGAAAAATTGATACACTGCTTTCGGCTTTAACCAAGATTGTCCTTCCTGCAATAATTCATCTATTAAATCATTTAATTCATGTGCTCTCTTATCTCCCTCTTTCAAAAGCTTCTTCACATTTCCTTTTAATCCAAGGTGATGCCCAAGTAGCATTTGTCTATTTAAAAATGGAGCGAGATGAAGGGCCGGAATATCGCGTAATACAATTCGTTTTGTTGAATCAGGCACGATAACTTCAGCCTTCGGTAATGGCTCAATTACTGCTGGAATTTCTACTTTCTTCTCCTCTTTTTTTACGATATGAAGATGACGTTCTTTTTTATCCTGTTTCATCTTCTCACGCTCTTCTTCTTTTTGAAGCTTATTAATAATATCGAGCCCCGTCATCGCATCACTCGCATAACAAACGAGCCCTTTATATGATGGTGAAATCCGATTATCTGTAAACTTTCTCGTTAACGCTGCACCACCTACAACAATGGGAACATCAATATTTGCTGCTTTTAAATCTTCAGCAGTCGTTACCATTTGTTGCGCTGATTTTACTAATAAACCGGAAAGGCCTATAATATCCGGCTTCTTTTCTTGTACTTCTTGAACAATTCGATCCGAACGTACATTAATTCCTAAATTAATAATCTCATATCCGTTATTTGCTAAAATAATTTCAACGAGATTTTTCCCAATATCATGCACGTCACCTTTTACAGTTGCTAATAATACTTTCCCTTTTTTCGCACTATCACTAGATTCCATATGTGGCTCTAAATAGCTTACAGCAGCTTTCATACTTTCAGCACTTTGCAATACTTCAGCAACAATAAGTTCATTATTATTAAATAGTCGTCCTACCTCATCCATCCCTGTCATAAGCGGACCGTTAATAATATCAAGAGGTTTTCTTCCTTCTTCAAGCGCAAGACTTAAATCCTCGTGTAATCCTTGTTTCGTACCTTCTACAATATAATTTGCTAGTCTTTCATCAAGCGTTAACGTTTCTTGCACAACGATATCTTTCTTTTTAGCAACTCGGTAAAAGTTTGTAAATTCTTCTAACGTCTCTTTCGTCGTTTCAAACAGTAGTGCATCTGCAAGGCGTTTTTCTTCCTCTGGAATCGACGCATAGCGTTCTAATTTTTCCGTATTCACAATCGCGTAATCTAACCCTGCTTTCGTAGCATGATATAAAAAGACTGAATTTAATACCTCACGTCCAGCCGGTGGTAAACCAAATGATATGTTACTTACCCCTAAAATCGTTAAACACTCTGGTAACGCTTCTTTAATAAGGCGAATTCCTTCTATAGTCGCTGCTGCTGAACCAATATATTCTTCATCACCTGTCCCTACCGGAAACACAAGTGCATCAAAAATAATATCTGACGGGCGTATCCCATACTTCTTTGTAAGTAATTCATAGCTTCTTTTCGCAATTTCTATCTTTCGCTCCGCACTAACCGCCATACCGTCTTCATCAATTGTTCCTACAACTATAGCAGCACCATACTTCTGAAGAAGCGGTGTCACTTTTTTAAATCGTTCTTCTCCATCTTCTAAATTAATTGAATTAATAACAGCTTTTCCTTGAATATAAGTAAGAGCTCGCTCCATCACATTTTCATCTGTTGAATCAATCATAATCGGTACTTTTAAAACTTTCGTAACTTCTGCTAAGAAGTTTTCCATATCTTCTATTTCATCGCGATCAGGATCTGCCATACAAATATCAATAATATGAGCATTTTTCTTCACTTGCGCTCTTGCCACTTCAGCAGCCTCTTCAAATTTCCCTTCTGCTACTAATCGTTTAAATTTACGTGACCCAATAACATTCGTTCTTTCACCTACAAATAACGGTCTCATAGACTCATCATATTGCAGTGCTTCTAATCCACTAATTCCATGTCCTTCTCTCTCATGATGGTCACGAGGCTTAAGAGATGCTAGCGCGGATTTCATTGCTTTTATATGTTCTGGTGTCGTGCCACAACAACCACCAATAATATTAACCCACCCTTCTTCAGCAAATCGCTTCACCTTTTCAGCAAGAGAAGATGGAGATTCATGGTAATGTCCATCTTCATCAGGAAGACCTGCATTTGGATAACAAGAAATGTAACACTCCGATAAATCAGATAGTGAACGAATATGGTCCCTCATAAACTCCGGACCAGTCGCACAGTTTAACCCAACAGATAATGGTTTCATATGTTCTACTGATAAATAAAAAGCTTCAATTGTTTGCCCAGCCAGAGTCGTTCCCATTGGCTCAATCGTACCTGAAATCATAATAGGAACCGTTTTTTTCAGTTCTTCAAAAGCAGCTTGAATTCCAATATAAGCTGCTTTCACGTTACGCATATCTTGACTCGTCTCAACGAGTAATACATCAACTTCTCCTTTTAATAATCCTCGTGCCTGCCTTGTATAAGCCTCAATCAATTCTTCAAAAGTCACACCACCAGTAACACTAATTGCTTTCGTTGTTGGTCCCATCGCTCCCGCAACATATACTTCATTCCCGCTTTCTTTAACAGCTTGCTTCGCCAAAAGTGCTGCCTTTTCATTTAGTTCTTCATCTAAATGAGACAGCTCATAATCACTTAGTACAATATTCGTTGCCCCAAATGTATTTGTTTCAATAATATCCGCTCCAGCTTCAATATAAGCTTTATGAATCTTTAAAATAACGTCTGGTCTTGTTTCCACTAAATATTCATTACAGCCCTCGTACTCTTCTCCTCCGAAATCTTCAGCAGTTAAATCCTCTTGCTGAATCATTGTCCCCATTGCACCATCTAATATTAAAATGCTATTTTTCAATTTTTCTTCTATACACTTCATCAATTAATACCTTCTTTCACTTCTTGCTTTTCTCTTACATATTTAACAAGATGTTCTGTAATTTCATACTTTAAAAATGGTGTAATAAGATAAATACCATTAAAATATTTCATCGCTGCGTCGACCAATTCTTGTGAAATGCGAATCCCTTCCTCAATTGCTGCCTCTTTCGTTTCATGTCCATCCATTCTCTCTCTTATTTCTTCAGGAAGAGTAATACCCGGCACCTCAAAATGAAGAAAATCTGCATTCCGCTTACTTACTAACGGCATAATTCCAATAAAAATAGGTTGTTCCAAATGCTTTGTCGCTTCATACACTTCTTCAATTAACTTGATATCGTAAATTGGCTGAGTTAAAAAATACTCCGCTCCAGCATCTATTTTTCGTTCCATTCGCTTAACCGCTGCTTTTAAGTGCCTCACGTGAGGATTAAATGCGCCGCCTACAGAAAACCTTGTCGCCGGTCCAATTGATTTCCCTAAAATTGAACGTCCATCGTTCATTTCTTTAATCATTTTAATAAGCTCAATAGAGGATAAATCATATACAGAAGTGGCACCGGGAAAATCACCAACGCGCGCTGGATCACCAGTTAAAGCTAACACTTCTTCCATCCCTAACGCCGATAAACCTAACAAATGAGATTGTAGTCCAATGACGTTATGATCTCTACACGTTAAATGCGTCAATACTGGGATATCATGCTTCGTTAATAACGCACCCATCGCCATATTAGAGACACGAGGCGATGCTAATGAATTATCTGCTAGAGTAATAGCATCTGCTCCCGCTCTTTTTAACGCTCTTGCTCCTTCAAAAAAACGCTGTGTATCTAACGTTTTCGGTGGATCTAATTCCACTACAACTGTCGTTTGTTTTTTTGCTTTCTCTGCTAGAGTGACGTGAGCCTTCGAACGTTTCTCATGCGTATGAACGACTTTTGGCCTTTGAATCGTTTCTTTTTCTATTACAGGGGTAATATTCGCAACAGCGCGCTTCATACTTTGAATATGTTCTGGAGTCGTACCACAACAGCCACCCAATAACCGAATACCTTGCTCAATAAATTTCGGTGTCATTGCTTCAAAATAAGCTGGACTTCCCTCATATACGTAACGTCCCTCTACATAATTCGGGAGACCTGCATTTGGGTATGCTGATAAATAGCCATTTTGCGGAATCGATATCATTTTGAAAGCTTCCGTCATATGAAGCGGCCCCAGTTGACAATTCAATCCAACAACATTTGCACCGTAATCTATAAACTGCTTTAATATTTCATTGACATCATTTCCATTTTGAGTCGCACCTGCTTCATGTAACGCTAATTGCGCAACAATCGGAATATTCGTTTGCTTACGCAACACTTTAACAGCATGAAGTAATTCAAATTCATCATAAAAAGTTTCTAATAGTAATCCATCAACCTGTTCTTCTAGTAAAGCCCCCGCCTGTTCAAGTAATATAAACTCCCTTTCCATATCAGTCGTTGTAACAGCTCCGATATGTTTCATACCACCAATTGTTCCTAAAATTGCATTTTTATCTGTCACAGATGCTTTCGCCAATTTCACTGCCGCTCTATTAATTTTTGTAACTTGATTTTCTAAACCATACATACGTAATTTCGCCTCATTTGCTCCATACGTATTCGTTTGAATTACATCTGCTCCAGCAGCTACATATTGTTTATGAATGGATATAATTAGATCTGGATCAGATACGTTCAATTCTTCAAAGCTACTTTGCAAACCATGTGAATGCAATAACGTTCCAACCGCACCATCACCTATTACAATTCCTTTTGATAATAAATCTAGTAATTTCACGAATCTCCCTCATTTCTATCAATATAAAAACCCCCTCTTCACTTTGAAGAGGGGGACATAATTGTTCCTCCTCTTATTATGCAAAACATTCGTTTTGCAGGTATTAGCACCGTTTCAAACATTTCGTTTGAAGGTTGCCGGGTTTCACAGGGCCTTTCCCTCCACCGCTCTCAATAAGAGTTGTCTTTATTATTTTATTTATGTAGCTAAAAGGAAATGCGTTCCCCTTTTAACAATGTTTGTTAATTTTTTAATAAATTTAGCATGCACAAAATTAAAAGTCAATGACACTTGCGGAAAAATAAAAATTATTTAAAATAAAGTTGCAATTCAATTATCTTTTATTGTAAAGTTAAAAACATAATAAAAATTTCATACGAACATTCTTATCTAGAGAGGTAGAGGGACTGGCCCTGTGACGCCTCAGCAACCATTAACATTTTGTTAATAAGGTGCTAATTCCAGCAAATTGTGAAAGATTTGACAGATGAGAAGAAGACTCTATTCAAACCGAAAGCCTTCTTCTTAGAAGGCTTTTTTTATTTTATATTCACTTAATGTTTCAATTTAAAAAGGAGGAATTTTCACATGTCAACAATCGAAACAAAACTAGCACAAATCGGAAATCGTAGTGAAACTACAACTGGAACGGTTAATCCACCAGTTTATTTCTCAACCGCTTATCGCCACGAAGGAATTGGTAAATCTACTGGCTTTGACTATTCACGAACTGGCAATCCAACTCGCGGTCTTTTAGAACAGGCGATTGCAGACTTAGAATATGGCGAACAAGGTTATGCCTGTAGTTCAGGGATGGCGGCTGTTCTCCTCGTCCTTTCTCTATTCCGCTCTGGAGACGAACTTATTGTATCTGAAGATTTATACGGGGGAACGTATCGATTATTTTCTGAGCATGAAAAAAAGTGGAATGTTCGATGTAGATACGTAAATACACAGTCTATTAAACAAATTGAGCAAGCTATCACAACTGAAACGAAGGCTATTTTCATAGAAACTCCAACTAATCCATTAATGCAAGTTACTGATATTGCTGCTGTCGCAACTGTAGCGAAAAGGCACGGACTACTTCTTATTGTAGACAACACATTCTACACACCTTATATACAGCAACCATTAACAGAAGGTGCTGACATTGTACTTCATAGCGCAACGAAATATTTAGGGGGACATAACGATGTACTAAGCGGGCTTGTCGTTGCAAAAGGAAAGGAACTTTGCGAGGAAATCGCTCATTATCATAATGCATCAGGTGCAGTTTTAAGCCCATTTGACTCATGGTTATTAATTCGCGGTATGAAAACGTTAGCGCTTCGCATGAGACAACATGAAGAAAATGCGAAAGCAGTTGTTGCGTATTTAAATGATGAAGACGGGGTGACAGATGTATTTTATCCAGGAAGAGGCGGCATGATTTCATTCCGCCTTAAAGATGAAGCTTGGATTAATCCATTCTTACAATCTTTATCCTTAATTACATTTGCCGAAAGTCTTGGTGGTGTAGAAAGTTTAATGACTTATCCAGCAACGCAAACACATGCTGATATTCCTGAAGAAATTAGAACAGCAAACGGCGTATGCAATCGTCTTCTTCGATTCTCAGTTGGCATTGAAAATAGTAACGATTTAATTCAAGACTTAAAGCAAGCCATTAAACTCGTAAAAGAAGGTGTAAGAATATGAGCTATTCTATAGATACACTCTTACTACACAACCAATATAAACATGACTCGCAAACAGGCGCTGTGAACGTTCCTATTTATAACACATCAACTTTTCACCAGTTTGATGTAGATACGTTCGGAAAATATGACTATAGCAGGTCAGGAAATCCAACTCGTGAAGCTCTTGAAGATATCATTGCTTTATTAGAAGGCGGAACAAAAGGATTCGCCTTTGCATCAGGCATTGCAGCGATTTCCACTGCATTCCTCCTTCTTTCACAAGGTGATCACGTACTCATTTCAGAAGATGTGTACGGAGGCACTTACCGAGTGATAACTGAGGTACTCTCCCGTTACGGTGTTTCACATACATTTGTTGATATGACCAATTTAGAAGAAATAAAACAAAACATGAAACCAAATACAAAGCTCTTTTATGTAGAAACACCTTCTAACCCACTTTTAAAAGTGACAGATATTCGCGAGGTTTCTAAACTCGCAAAATCTATTGGCGCTCTTACTTTTGTTGATAATACATTTTTGACACCACTATTCCAAAAACCACTTGAACTTGGAGCTGATGTCGTTCTTCATAGTGCTACAAAATTTATTGCTGGTCATAGTGATGTTACTGCAGGATTAGCAGTAGTAAAAGATGCAGAACTCGCTCAAAAGCTTGGATTTTTACAAAATGCATTCGGTGCTATTTTAGGACCTCAAGATTGTTCTCTCGTACTTCGCGGTCTAAAAACATTGCACGTACGCCTCGAGCATTCAGCTAAAAATGCCAATAAAATCGCACATTATTTACAAGAGCACGCTAAAGTACAAAATGTCTATTATCCGGGATTACAAACACATCTCGGATTTGATATTCAACAATCTCAAGCAACATCAGCTGGAGCGGTCTTATCGTTTACTTTGCAGTCAGAAGATGCACTCCGCCAATTTTTATCAAAAGTAAAATTACCTGTTTTTGCAGTTAGTTTAGGAGCTGTAGAGTCAATTCTTTCTTATCCAGCAAAAATGTCACATGCAGCACTGTCGCAAGAAGCTCGTGATGAAAGAGGAATCTCTAATTCATTACTTCGGTTATCAGTCGGTCTTGAAAATGTTAACGATTTAATATCCGATTTTGAAAATGCCCTTTCTTATGTAGAAGAACCTGTAAATGCATAGAGAAAAAGAAGATATGAGATTAGGTTTTCATATCTTCTTTTTCTGCGTTTTAGTTATATTCATTTGAATTTCTTCTTTTCTTATAGTCCATAAAAAAATAAAAGTATATCATCTATTTCTAAATAATGGATTAATTGATATATTAAGAAATAAAAAGGGGTGAAAATAATGGATATTTGTTCAGATATTTTAATCGTTATCGATTTACAAAATGGCGTATGTTATAGCGAGGAGCATTTATTTGATTTACAGAACTTACTAACAAAAGTAAATAAAAGAATTTATTCATACAGAAAATTAAATAAACCAATCCTTTTTGTTCAACATTGTGATGATGATTTAGTACCCGAGAAAGAACTTTGGGCTATTCATACCGATCTAGATGTTCAAGAACAAGATTTTTTTGTAAGAAAAACACATGCAAATTCATTTTATAAAACAAACTTAAAAGAAATTTTAGATCAATTATCTGTAAATTGCATTGAATTTTGTGGCGCCCAAACAGAGTACTGTATGGATGCTACGATTAAGTTTGCCCACGGACTAGGATACGAAAACTTTATGGTACAGAAAACAACCTCTACGTTGAATAATCCTTTTATGTCCGCAAAAGAGACAATTGATTTTTATGAGAACATATGGAATCACAGGTTTTTAACGTTGCTAAAAGATGAATTTTAGAATAAATGACTAATGACTTGATCATCCTAAGATTTATCAGCTGTAAGCAAATATTTCATTATCACCATAAAGAAGCGAATTACATTCAGCTTCTTTTCTTTTAACTTGTTTTATATTCTATATATATCATTATAATTCCTTTGTCATATTATTTTAAAAATTTCGTATATTCATTTGAAAGAATAAGAAAATCATGATAAAATTGTGTTACAAATATATCTATATCTTTCAATTTTTAAAACGCATCGAAATTTTCACCCAAAAATGTCATTTTACAAAAACATGCTAATTTACCTATTTTATTTACATCAGGGTCTCTTTTCTTACAATTTCTTTACTTTAGGACTTTTTTTCTGCAACAACTATTTTCTTTTCTTTAAATTTTTGGTATGTATAGTATGGTATAATAGCTCACACGGAGGTGGAAAAGAACATGTTAGAAACCTTTCAAAAAGAATTAGAACTATATGAAAGTAATGCAGAATTATTAAAAGTGCTAGCTCATCCTGTTCGTTTATGTATCGTAAAAGGATTAATCGAGCGCGGTCCAAGCAACGTTTCTACAATGTATACTGGCTTAAACATGCCACAATCTACAATTTCACAGCATTTAGCAAAATTAAAAAGCGCTAAAATCGTTTCTAGTGAAAGAAAAGGATTGGAAATTTATTACAAAGTAGAGAATGAAACAATCATTCAACTCGTTCGCGTATTATTAGGTTAGGGACTAATAATCGAAGAAAAAGAACGTATTCTATATTTTTCATCTCATATCTTTAATATAAATATATATCATGAGAGGAAATATATAATACTACATAAGTCGTATTAAAAAACAAGACACAGTATATACTGTGTCTTGTTTTTTATATTGTTACATACCGATCCAAATGTAAATGTTGCATATCTTTTGTATGTATAACAACATCAAATGCACTCCCTACTCCTCCATTCAAAATCATAGAACGAACTGCTCGATTTTGTTTTTGCGTTTCAGAAAAAGGATTCGTATCTTGATGGCTCGTAAGCTGTTCTAATATCCCTGCAGCTAACAAGAACTCAGATTGTTTCTTATGCCATACTGCACTCATTCCTTGCATACTAAACATCTCCTTTAGCTCGTCCCAATGAATATGAGTAGTAAGATCCATTTCACCTGGATGCGCTAGTGGGTTACGTATTAGCTTATGCTGATAATACCCTCGCAAACTTCCTTCACGGTGTGCTGGATGCATCCATTCTTCTTTTGTGTATCCATAATCAACTGTAATACATATACCTTTTTGAAACCATTTCGCAATTTCTTTTATATACTCCTCCATCACAATTGGTACTTCAAAACGTTGCCCTTCAGCAATATGAATATTATATTTCAATAAATAGCGACCAATTCTTTTATCTAACGGCCTACATACTTCTGAAAGGTTTCCTTCCTCTGTATATGTAATACGTACTTCATACAACATACCATTTCTTTTCTCAATTATTTCAACAGGAAATGCATCAAACAACTCATTCGAAAAAAGAATTCCCTCGAAAGAATCTCCCATTTCACTATAGGAGGTATAGTACGATACATTAGAAAATGAGCCAAGGTGCTCCTGCTGTAATTTTCTATGAAAAGGGCTCACTTCAATCATTGAATAGTTTAAATCAATAAAGGTTTTTGGAGATAATTGCTTCCATTCTTGTAAAACATCATAGGCAAACTTCCCTGTTCCTCCGCCAATTTCACAAATATTCGTAGCAACTTCACCATTTTCAACAAGACGAATAAAAAGTTTAGCAAAAGTTTTTGCAAACACAGAGGATACGTTGCTACTTGTAAAAAAATCCCCTTGTCTTCCAATCTTTTCACGTTCTTTCATATAATATCCATGACCTTCTGTATACAATACAAGGTTCATATACGTACTATATGAAATTGAATAATCCTTTTCTTTCCCCATCCATTCTCTTAAAATGAGCTCCATTCCCATAATGACTCCTTATTGTAAAAACGGATTATTTTCTTTTTCAAAGCCAATGCTTGTTTCTGGACCATGTCCACATAAAACCGCTGTTTCATCTGGTAATACAAATAATTTCTCTTCAATACTTCCAATTAATTCAGCGAAACTTCCACCAGGTAAATCTGTTCTTCCAATGCTCATTTGGAACAATACATCTCCTGAGAATACAGCATTCGCCTCTTTACTATAATAAGAAATACTTCCTGGAGAATGTCCTGGTGTCTCAAAAATTTCAAAATTAAATGATCCAATTGTTAATGTACCTTCTGCATCAATAATATGATCCGCTGGTTTTGCTGTAATACTGCGGTTCATCATAAAAATTTGAGAGCCGTTTACAGTTGCATCTCCTAACCAATCTGCTTCTTCTTTATGTACGTACACAGGAATATGAAAAGTGTCTCTTACCGCATCAACAGCACCGATATGATCAAAGTGAGCATGTGTTAATAAAACAGCTAATGGTTTTAATTGTTCTTCTTGTAAATATGTAACGAGCTTTTCACCTTCATGACCAGGGTCAAAGATAATGCACTCTTTTTGATCGTTCATTAAAATATAAGCATTTGTTTGTAATGGGCCTAACGGCATTTGTATCCATTTCATATGAAAATCTCCTCCAGTTATTAAACTTACTTTTAATGATACAACATTTCTTTCTCTGAGGAAAAGAAAGGATGCTATCTCGACAATCATTTTTAAAACATGTACAATATAAAAGAGTAAATATTCCAAAAACTCATAATAAGAAATGGGTAGACAGAGGAGGATATTGTATGGGCCTTGTTATTATTTTTACACTTGTCACTCTGTTAGCTGTATTTGCTACGCTTAGAACACTTCGTGAAAAAAACTTTTTCGCGAGCGGCTTTGCAATTGCAACTGTACTCGTTTTCGGATGGTTTACGATCATGACTGTTCTATATAACGGGTATCCACCAGCAGCTTAATTCGTTTACACTTTATTCTTCATCGAGATTTCACACAAAAAGAGGAAGGGTTCCCCCTTCCTCTTTTCATATTTCACAACTTATATCATCTTCGCTTCGTATTTGTGCTTTTTTACAAGCCAAGCTCCTCCGATAACACCTGCATCATTACCAAGTGTTGCAATAGCTAACTTCGTGCTCTTTACAGCACGTGAGAAAGCATATTGCTCGAAATAGCGTTGAATTGGTTCTAATAGCGCATCTCCAGCTTTAGACACGCCTCCACCAATAACAATTTTCTCTGGGTTCAATGTACTAGAAAGGTTCGCTACAGCTAATCCTAAATAAGAGGCTACTTTTTCTACTACTTCACCTGCTAATTCATCACCTTGTCCAAGTGCTTCAAAGACATCTTTTGATGTAATACGTCCTTCTTCAGCTAACATAGAACGCAACATGCTCTCTTTATTAGTCTCTTGTATTTTTTGCATAGCAACACGTACAATACCTGTCGCAGATGCTACTGTTTCTAAGCAACCAGACTTCCCGCAATTACATGGGAAAGCATTTTCTGTAACGACTGTAATATGTCCAATCTCACCAGCAGCACCACTCACGCCGTGTACAATCTCACCATTGGCGATTACACCACCACCAACGCCCGTACCAAGTGTCATACAGATTAAATCTTTTGCACCTTCACCAGCACCTTTCCACATTTCACCAAGCGCTGCTAAGTTTGCATCATTATCAATAACAACAGGTAATCCTGTTTCTACTTCTAATAAATCTTTTAGCGGATAGTTTTTCCATCCTAAATTAACCGCTTCATAAATCATTCCAGACGCCACATGTACAGGACCAGGAGCTCCCATACCAATACCAATTAACTTGCTCTTCAATTCGCCTAATTCTTCTAGCTTTTTATCAATTGCTTTCGCAACATCAAGTGTAATATGTTTTCCTTGCTCACCTGTATTCGTAGGGGTTTCCCACTTATGTAAAATTTCACCGTACACATTAATAAATGCTAATTTAATCGTTGTACCACCAAGGTCAACACCAACTAACCATTTCTCTTCCATGTTGCTTACCTACCTTTATCTAATTCTTATTTAGCTCTTTTTGAATTTCTTGCTTCAATAAAAATAAAGCTGTTTGATAGTCTTGTGGATCGATTAGCTGTGATTGATTTAATTCACGCAATTCATCTTGCATTAATTGTAAATCTGCAATTCGATCTCCCGTATAAATAATCGTACCAAATTTCTTTAGCAATTGCTGAATATCATAAATAGATACCATTTCATCACCCTCTATGCTCACTTACTATAAAAAATTATAATAAGAAAACGTTCACATATTTTATTATAATCAAGAAGAAAAAGTCTCGTCAATTTTTATTTGTCTATACAAGCTTATTTGTAAGCAGTGTTCCTTTTTCTGTAATAATTTTTTCTATGTTTTTATCAAATGGCTCTACCGGAATGTGTTTTACCATTTGAAAATCATACGCTAATGACAGCGTTTTCCCTTTATAATGCACGAGATAACGATCATAATAGCCACCGCCGTACCCAATTCGCTCTCCTCGTTCTGTATAAGCTACGCCTGGGACAATTTGAAGATCAATTTCATCCATATTCACTTCTTCCGTAAGCCCGGGAATCGGTTCACGTAAATTCATATACACCGTTTCTAATTGATCAAAATTATTAATTTGCCGGAAGGACATCGTTCTTGTTCCTTTATTACACTTAGGAACTACAACTTTCTTTCCTTCTTCCCAAGCTTTTTCGATAATAGGATATGTATTCACTTCATTTTCCATTGAAAGAGTAATTCCAATTGTTTTAGCTTCAACCCACTCTTTTTGCGCATACAACGAAAATGCAATCTGTTCTGATAAAGTTGTATACTGTTCTTCTGATAAAGAATTCATGTGTTCTATTATTTGTTTACGCAAACGTACTTTCTCTGCTTTCACACATTCTCCCCCTTACAGTGACACTTTACTCTATGCTGATAGTGTATCACTTTTAACATAGGAATCGAATAAAAAAAGAAACAGTAGGAAAATATTCCTACTGCTTACTTTGTTTCACGGTGTAACGTAGACTTCTTGTCACGCTTGCAATACTTTTTAAGCTCGATACGCTCAGCGTTGTTACGTTTATTTTTCTTTGAGATATAGTTACGATCTCCGCATTCTGTACATGCTAGAGTAATATTCACACGCATTCTTATTTCCCTCCAGTACTAATAACTTAAATCAGACTATACTATAATACCACTTTTAAAATAAAAATTCTACACCTTTTGATATTGTCTAATTTTTTCTATAAGATTTTTCATATTTTCCCTTGCTATTACTGGGTTTCTAGCATGTGAATACACCAAAAATTTTGGTTGTTTTATGTCAGAAACGATATAAGACCACTCTTTTTCAGTATATTTGAACTGCACTCCTTCAAATATCCCTTCTCCCTTCCTTTCTATATCATCCAATAATTTCCTCATAATTTCCCCTTTTTCATTCCATGAACATACCACTTCATCATAAAGTAAATAGAGCGGAGGTGATTGCTCTACTATGCTGAGAAACGTTTTTCCTTGCAATGCTATTAGCTCGAATAATTTTCCAATCCGATATAAAATATCTCGCTTCCACCTCACTTGAAACGATTTTCTTTCATCCTGCGTATAAAATAGAAGATAACATTCTCCTAACTTCAAAGACATTGGGTAAATATTTCCTGTCGATTCGAGCAAGAAATCTGGAATATCTACCTCTTCAAAATCTGTACCTTGGTAAATATTACTATGTTTATCGTATAACTCGAAATGATTTCCTTTCTCCGAAAACATAAGAGCCATATTCGCTTTACTTGATTTCATCAAAGCTTTCACATGATCTTTTTGTTCACTTGCATAAATCCATGTAACTGTACAACCAAGTCTTTGCAGAAAGAGCATAAGTAAATGTTGCAACGTATCATTTCTCTTATTAATAAGAAGATGAAACTTCTGCATCTGTATTTTCTCGATATCAATATGCTCCAATATAACTTCTATATACTCATTCATAGAAACATGAACGAGCTTATTACGCCCCATTTCTTTCTCCTGCACGTAATAAAACAATTCGGACATATATATTTGTTCTATCTCTTTTTGCTGCTTATACGTTAACGGCATGCCAGCTTGACCGTATAACTTTATAACAATCTCATTCTCATTCTCCACTTGAATGAAAACACCACCTGCACATTGCAAATGATGAACACTATATTGAAAAAGTGACTCGTTCATTTCTTTACATTCCATCGTATGAATCCCTATACCATGAATAGCATGTAAAAATAAATTTTTATAAGAGGTTGTTTCTATATTTTCTTGACTTCCAATTAATATACTTTCTCCTTTTTCAAAAAGAGAACCATACGCCATCGCAATCTTCACGATAAACTGGGGAGTAATTTCAACATTCCCTCTTCCTACAATGCGGCTTTTTTGTAACCACCCTGCACTCATTTCACTCTCTTGAATACCAGCCGCTCCTACTATCGAATGACTATCAATCTCCTTATAAGGCCATAGTTTTCCTTTTTGCTTAATTACCGTACTTCTCCCGATATGACAGTGATCCGCTACAACACTTTTTTGAAACAGTGTAACATCATCTTCAACTATTGTACGCTCTCCTATTGTCGTTTCTAATAGTTCACAATACTTCCCAATGTGGGCATTCGCAAAAACAATACTTTTTTGAAGATGAGAATAACTTGAAACGATACTATTTTTCCCAATAATAGAATATGGCTCAATTACAGCTCCTGTACCAATCTTTGCTCCTTCTCCAATAAAAGAGGGGCCATGAATTTTCGTCCCTTTACCAATCGTCACCCCTTCCCCCATCCATACCATAGGTAATACTTCTGTATAAGGAATAGGTACTTGTAACTTTTTCGTTAACAAATCAAATTGTGCTTGTCGATATTGATTAAATGTGCCGATATCTAACCAATAACCTTCTGACAAATATGCGAATAACAAATTTTTGTTTGCCAATAATGGAAACACATCATGACTGAAATCAAAAAATTGCCTAGGCGGTATGTAAGAAAAGATTTCTGGCTCCATAATATATATGCCTGTATTCACAACATTAGATACTACCTCATTCCAGCCCGGCTTTTCTATATATCGTGTAACCTCCTGGTTTTTATTCATTACAACCAATCCAAATGAGAGTGGATTTTCTACTTCTTTCACAAACATTGTTACCATTCTTTTCTTTTGTTCATGAAACCTAATTCCTTCTGATAATTGAAAGTCAGTTAATGCATCCCCGCTTATCACAACAAATGTTTCATCTAAAAATTGTTCTGCTTGTTTAATACTCCCTGCTGTGCCAAGCGGAGGAGAGTCTTCAAAATAATACAAGTTAACTCCCCATTTACTACCGTCACCAAAATATTGCTTAATGGTCGTACTCATATATTGAACAGTAATTGCAATTTCACGAATACCATGCTGACGTAATAACTCAATATTATATTCTAAAACTGGTTTTTCTAATAATGGTAACATCGGCTTTGGAGTATTACATGTTAATGGTCTAAGGCGTCTTCCTTTTCCTCCAGCTAAAATAACCCCCTTCATATACTTCAGCCTCCACTTATATAATGTTCAGTAACTCCATATACCATATGTATATTCCCTATCCCACATGAACTAGCAGCATAAACTTGATTAGTTAAACAAATCCTCATTTAGAAGACCATATAATTAAATTTCTCACCTATAAAAACGTATGTTTCAAACAACAAGAAAGCGCTTACTATAAATTGGTAAATAATACTTATTAACGACAAACATATATACTAATTTTTCCATTACATTATGATACATCTTATCATCATAAACTAAAGGAAACAACGAGCTTTTTTTGTCATGTTTTGACTAAAAAAAGCAGGTGATTTCTCATCACCTGCTTTTATTCCTACTCATTCAATAAATAATGCTTTCCTTTTACTAAATAAAAGACATTTTCAGCAATATTTGTAATATGATCTGCTACACGCTCAATATATCTCGCGACAAATGATAATTGTGTAATTTGCGTAATTGCTTCTGGTTGTTCCGGAACCGACGATATAAACTCACGAATTGCTTTTCCATATATTTCATCAACCGAATCATCCATTTCAGCAATTTGTTTCGCAAAAGTTAAATTTTCTTGTTCATATGCTTCTAACGCTAAATGCAACATCTCATTTGCAACCGCAAACATTTCATCCAGGTTGTGCAAACTAACAGCCACTTCTTTTTCCCCAAGACGAATTGTAGCCTTTGCAATATTAACAGCATGATCTGCAATACGCTCTAAATCTGTCGCTGTTTTAATTGAAATAAAAATCCTTCTTAAGTCACTTGCTACAGGTTGCTGCTTCGTAATGAGCATAAGCGCAAGATCGTTTATTTCCTCTTCTAAATTATCCATGCGGTAATCACCATCAATGACCTCTAACGCTTTCTCTACATCCCTTGTATGCAGACCTTCCATAGCCATCAATAAAGCCGCATTTGCTAATTCTCCAAGCTCGATCACCTTTTGCTGTAACGCTTTTAAATCACCTTGAAACTGTTCTCTTACCATTTTTCTTCCCCCTCAATATTATGTGCCATTATATAAAAGTGAAACTTTAATCAACCCTCATCAATCGGGATTTGATAGGCAGCAAGATCCCCTCCCTAACTTCTTTGCTTTCGCTAAATTTTAAGGTGGGGGTCTTACTGCCCGCAAATAGCGGGGTAAATCTCCTACATAGCCTCTTGCGCTTGTAATAAACCTTAAGATAAGGAGAAGTATTAGTTCTCTATTAACAGTAAGATAAAATAAGAAATGCCCTCTGTTAAGAGGGCATTTGCTCTTAGCTTTGAAACGATATCAACCAAAGCGACCTGTAATATAATCTTCTGTACGCTTATCTGAAGGAGTCGTAAATAATTTGTTTGTATCTGTATACTCCACAACTTCCCCGCTTAAGAAGAAAGCTGTTTTGTCTGAAATACGCGCTGCTTGTTGCATATTATGCGTTACGATAACAATACTAAAATCTTTCTTTAGCTCTTGAATTAATTCTTCTACTTTTAATGTTGAAATTGGGTCTAATGCCGATGTTGGCTCATCCATTAAAATAACGTCTGGCTCAATAGCTAAGCAGCGTGCGATGCATAGACGCTGTTGCTGTCCACCAGATAAACCGTATGCATTATCGTGCAAACGATCTTTTAACTCATCCCAAATCGCTGCTCCACGTAAACTTTTTTCAACAATTTCATCTAATGTCTTTTTGTCACGAATACCATGGATTTTTGGACCGTATGCTACATTCTCATAAATAGATTTTGGAAATGGATTTGGCTTTTGGAACACCATTCCTACATGCGTTCTTAATTCTTCAACTGGATATGATTTATCAAATATATTGCGTTCTCTATATTCAATTACACCTGTAGTTCGAACAATCGGTACTAATTCTACCATGCGATTTAATGTTTTTAAGTAAGTTGATTTACCACAGCCACTTGGACCGATAATGGCTGTAACTTCATTCTCATGAATACTTAAATTAATATCTTTTAAAGCATGGTCTTCCCCATACCATAAATTTAAGTTTTTCGTATCAAATACTACCTTCTTTGGCGCAGTCTCGATTTTCTCTTCGTTTTTCACCTGTACATTTACTACTGTTGCTACCATTTGAATTCCCCTTTCATCCACTTCCAACTTATTTTCGATTTCGTAACCATAAAACAAATATATTAATAAATAGCAACAAACCTAACAAAACAATCATCCCAGCTGCTGCTACATACTGAAATTCTTCTTGTGGCCTACTCATCCAATTAAAAATTTGAATTGGTAGAACTGTAAATCTATCAAACATACTAAATGGAACATAATTTGCAAACGCAAGTGCCCCAATAACTAATAGTGGTGCAGCTTCTCCAATTGCTCTTGATATCGCTAACGTACAGCCCGTTATAATCCCTGGGAAAGCATATGGCAATACAATTTGATACATCGTTTGCCACTTCGTAGCACCTAATCCGTAAGAACCCTCTAATAATACACTTGGTACTGATCGAATTGCTTCTTGACTCGCCACAACAACTGTTGGTAAAACGAGTAGACTCATCGTCAGTGCTGCTGCAACTATACTCTCTCCTAAATGAAGAGCATATACAAAAATAGTTAAACCAAGCAATCCAAATACAACGGATGGTACTCCTGCTAACGTTTGATTATTAATCTCTATTATTTTTTTAAATAGAGATTCCTTCGCATATTGCTCTAAATAAAGTGCTGTTCCAACTCCAAATATAAAAGAAACAGGTATAACAATACTCATAAATAATATTGTCCCTGACAAAGCTGCAGCAATACCAGCTTCTTTCGGATTACGTGAAGCGAAATTTGTAAAGAAATTTATTGAAAGATAACTTATACCTTTTTCAACAATTTGAAACAGTAACAAAAACAAAATTACCATTGAAAATAAAATTGCTATATAAAATAACAATTTGTAAATTCGATCTTTTAAAAAGCGTGATGCCATGTTTTTTTGTATTTTTTTATGATTCAACATTCGCATATTATGTCATCCTCCTAAAACGGCGCATAATAGACTGCGAAATGATGTTCATAATAAAGGTAAACAAAAATAACGTTGCACCTACAGCATACATGCTGTAATACGTAATCGTTCCATGCGGAGCATCACCTAAACTTACTTGCACAATATAGGCTGTTAACGTTTGAATAGAATGTGTCGGATCAAGCGATACATTCGGTGTGGATCCTGCTGCAATTACAACAATCATCGTTTCACCAATTGCACGAGAAGCCGCTAATATAATTGCTGCCATAATCCCTGTAAAAGCGGACGGAAACACCACTTGTTTTACCATTTCAAACCGCGTCGCTCCGAGTGCTAATGAAGCTTCTTTCGTCCCTTTCGCCACAGCTCTCATCGCGTCTTCAGATAGAGATGCAACTGTAGGCATCATCATAAATCCGATAACGATTCCTGGACTAATCGCATTAAAAAACTGTAAATCTGGTATAAGCCTTTGTAAAAGCGGCGTAACAATTGTTAATGCAAAAAAACCATATACAATTGTCGGGATACCTGCTAATAGCTCTAACATCGGCTTTAATATTTTCCGTGCACTATTTGAAGCATATTCGCTTAAAAATACGGCACACGCTAAACCGATAGGAATTGCTACAAACATAGCAATTGCAGTTATAAGGAACGTTCCACATATGAGTGGTAATATACCGAATTTAGGGTCTTCAAAAAATGGTAACCATTCTTTCTCCGTCAAAAAGGAGTATAATGATATTTTTTGAAAAAACATGATTGTTTCATTAGAGAGCGTAAAAACAATTCCAAGTGTCGTCACAATAGAAACGCTAGCAATTATTTTTAGTAATAAAGGCACTATTCGATTGATTCGCTGCGTTTTTTTTCTTTGTTTTGTATTTCTTTCAATCAAATGTTGTACAGAAAATGTAATTTGACTTTTGTCATTATGAGCCAAAGATGAAAACCCCTTTCCACCCTGACATTACCTTTTTATTTCTGTTAACATACGCAGCTGTTCATTGTATTTTTCTTTTCGTAATTTTACATACCCGACCTCTTCAGCGAGGTTACCGACATGCTGAATCATAAACTCAACATAGTTTGCTACATTCATTTTATTTCGGATAGATGCATTATTCACATAAGCAAGTAGCGGCCTAGATAACGGCTTATACTTACCTGATTGAATGGTCTCTTTCGTCGGAAATACACCATTTACTTTTATTGCTTTCACCTTATCTCGATTAGCCATATAATAAGCATATCCTACAAAAGCAATGGCATGTTTATCATTCATTACCCCTTGCATAATAACTTGATCATCTTCAGACAAAGAGACTTTTTTTACAATGCGATGATTTTGTAAGATGACATTTTGAAAATAATCATACGTACCAGAGTCTACGCCTGGTGCATAAAACTTCACTTGTTCACGTGGCCATGTTGAATGAATTTGTGACCATCGCTTCTCTCTTCCATCTTCACTCCAAAGTAGTCGTAACTCGTCTACTGACATATCGTCTACCCATGTATTATGGCGATTCACAACAATCGTAAGACCGTCGTTAGCAACCTCAAAAGGTGTGAACTGAATAGAGTTTTTCTTCATTTCATTTTTCTCGACTTGTTTCATTACTCTCGAAGCATTATTTATATCTACTTCTCCTTTACTGAAACGATTAAATCCTCCCCCAGTTCCAGAAATACTGATGGAAATTTTCACGTCTGGATGCACCTTTGTATATTCCTCCGCTACTGCTTCTATAATAGGAAAAACCGTTGAGGATCCATCAACTCTCACTTCTCCCTTATCATTTAAAGCAAATGCAGTAGACATTTCAAAACAGAGGAACCATATTGATAATACGAAAATCTTAATCGGTGTACGCATCCATTTCACGTGTTCTTCCTCCTAGAAGTAACCGAAAATAACAGGATTACAGATATAAGAATACTGCTAAACTATTAATTCGGTTTTAATTGTTTGTAAAAGTTTTGTAAAGTTCCACAAAAATCAACATACGATACAATTTTAATTCAGTAGTAGCTATTCATTTCCTCTGATGATTTCCCTATAAAATATTTATCCCCTATCCCACCATATACAAGTATCATTTATAGGGCCGCGTTTTTTAAATGTTGTATACTTGTCCACATTTATTACACGATATGCATAAACCATAAAAAAAAGCACACTATCTTTTCATATAGTGTGCTTTTTTACAACTTTTTTATTCATCATCTTGATCTTTGTTTTTATTGTCTTTATCATCTTTTGGAGCTTCACCATTTACTTCTTTGTTTTTCAAATCAAAGTAAGCGTCCATAATTTCACGACCAATATATCCATTAATACCAGTCTTATCATCATGTACCCATGGAACGACAACAGAGAATGCTACTTCTGGATCTTCAAGTGGCGCATAACCTACTAATGTTAAGTTATATGTTTCCACACGTTCACCTTTTGCATTTCTACCAATCTCTTTATCTCCACCATACACAGTTTGAGCTGTACCAGTTTTCCCAGCAGCTTTATATTTTGCACCTGTAAAGTACTTTGTAGCTGTACCACCTGAATCATTATACACTTGTCTAAATCCTTCTTGAACACGTTTAATTTGCGATTCTGGCATATCAATACGATTTAATACTTTCGGTTCCATAGATTGAACAACTTTCCCAACTTCATCTGGTTTCACTGCCGGTTGACGAATTTCTTTTACAACTTGTGGTTGCATACGATATCCACCATTGGCAATCGTCGAAATATATTGCGCTAATTGAAGCGGTGTATACGTATCATACTGTCCAATTGATAAATCTAGTAAGAAACCTGGTTGACTACTCTTACCCATCTGACCAGCAGATTCATTCGGTAAATCAATTCCTGTTTTTACACCAAGTCCAAACTGTCCGAAATAATAACGCATCGTATCAAATGCTTTTTGAGGTATATCTAACGTACCACCTCTCACATATGGAACACCGGCGATATTCATCGCTGTTTTAAACATATAAACGTTAGAAGACATTTTTAAAGCTGTAAGGTCATTAATGTATCCCATCGTTTTCCAAGACGACTTCGTAGGTGTACCTTTTAATTTAATTGGTTCATCCAATTGTACTGCCCCTGGTTGAATCGCACCAGTTTGATATCCAGTAAGTACTGTTGCACCTTTTACAGTTGACCCCATCGGATAAGAACTTGTCATGGTACCTAATGCAAAGTCATTTACTTTCGTTTGACCATCTTCGTTAACTAATTGTTTCCCCGCCATAGATAAAACTTCACCATTTTTTGGGTTCATCATTACAACAAATGCGCGATCTAAAAGAGGTTCACTTCCTTTAAACCTCATTAAATTCTTCGCAAGAATATCTTCCACGCGCTTTTGTAATTCCATATCAATTGTTAAGTTCAGGTCATTACCACTTTGTCCTTTTGATACATTAATCGTTTCTAAAATATTACCGTTTTTATCTGTAACATTTCTAACTTCTGCTTTCGTACCATGCAGGCTATCTTCATACTGTTGTTCAAGATAACTTTTTCCTACTCGGTCATTTCGATTGTAATCACGAACAAGATAGTAATCTAGTCTTTCTCTCGGTAAGCCTTCATCAGATGTCGACACCCCACCAAGTACACTTCGGAATAAATCATCGTACGTATATTTTCGCTCCCAATCAACATTCGTATCTACACCTGGTAATGCTGCTAGGTTTTCACTAATAATCGAATATTCCTTTTCTGTAGCATCCTTTTTAATAACTTGAGGTGTCATTGCATATCCGCCGTCCATCTTACTCTTAATCGCTAGTATTTCTAGATCTTTGGCGGATAATTGATTAATCTCTTCTTCTGTTACACGACTTCGCTGACGCTCGTCTAATTCTTTATCATCAATTTTTTTATCTTTAAACTCTTGACGATCTTTATTCGTAATTTTTTCTTTAGCTTCCTCTTTATGCATAGCAAGCCAATAATCTTTTTTATCGCGATCTGTTAATTTATCTGTCGGTACTTCAATCAAATCTGCTAGCTTTTTCGCTGTTTCTAAGCGATCCTCTGCAGTTGATCCCTTCATTTTTGTAAATGTAATAGTACGAATGGCTGCATTATCTACTACAGGTCGCCCATAACGGTCAAATATTTTCCCACGCGGTACAGGATTACTTATCGTTGAGTTTTCTTTCTTCTCCACTTCATTCTTATATTCTTCACCGCGAACAATTTGTACATACCCGAGCCTTACAATAACCGCGGAGAACATTAAAAACACGCAGAAAAACAACACGTTTAATCGAAAAGGAACGTGGGTCTTTTTCTTATTTTGCTTCTGCTTCTTGCTCATACAAACCCCCTCTACCAACAGCTATGTAATGTGAAAGGGACACCCTCATACAGGTGTCCTCACTGCTGTCTTACATCTTTTTCTATTCTAGCATAAAACAAACGAGAAGTTAACCTTCTGGTTCAGTTTGGTTTTGCGCGTTCTCTTGCGTTACAACACTTGTTTTACTCGCATTTCCCTCATCATATTTGACATTTTTAACTGCAAAATAAATAAGAAAATGTCCAGCACCTAAAATACATAATAAGTAAGGTAAACTTTTTTCAGGTGGAAAGAATAGTACAGCACATAAAAAACTTAAAATGGAACAGATTCTTCCGGCGTTTAACCATAACTCCCGAACAACGACATATTCCACACGCCATTCTCTCGCATTTTTCGCTCTACCAATTACGTCATATGTCATTGATCCGTACGGAACAAGTAAAATAGGATATGCAATCGCAATACATGCCGCATAAATAAGTAATTTCGTGTATGTAACATTGAAAATAACTAAAAAGACGACAGCATATAAAATAATGCCCCCAAGTAAAATTGCTTTTTTTCGCCACTCCTTCTTTAACATACGAGCAACTAAGTAATAACATACAAAGGATACAGCAGAGTTCACTAAACTGTATTTCCCTAATGCGAACTCACTATTAGTTGCTAAATAAACATATACTGAAATGACAAAAATAAACGTCCCTTCTCTCAATCCTTGGAAAAAATGAGCTCGTGTAATCTTTCCCCAATTTTTATCAATCCGTCGTTCTTTCAATACTTGCACGATTTCATAACGCCCTTCACATTCTCTTTTAGATAAAAAGAAGCTTAAGACGACAGCAATTGCAAATAGAACTAATGAAAGAAAGAATATAACAGTATAGCCACTCCATTTCTCCATACGTGAAATTGTGTATCCTGCTGCTATTGGTCCAATCATCCCAGAGAAGGATGTAAGAAGTCCAAGAAACCCATTAAAGAAATCTCTTGTTTCTGGTTCTGTAATTTCAAATGTCAATAAGTTAAAAGCCAACCAGTAAAAACCGTATCCTACTCCTAAAAGAGCCCCCATTAATAGAATATACTGAGAAGCACTTTTCCCTGCTACTAAGACAACGATAAAAAAAATTGCGAGCGTTCCTACCCCTATTCGTAATAAAATCGAGCGATCGATACGTTTCGCTAATTTCCCCCCTACAAGAAATGTGAGAGGCTGTAATACCACGCTGGCTAAATTATACAAGCCAAGATTCACATAATTTTGTGTTTGTTTCCATAAATAAATATTTACAAACGTATTCGATAAAGAAATTGCGAGCGTGTATAAACCTCCTATAAGGAGCAATAACACTAAATCCCGATTCACTTCAACGTCACCAATTATATGTTTCCATTTCATACACAACTCTCCTTTACTTCATGTTCTAGTCTTCCAAAGACAAGCCCAATTATGTAAAAGGAAAGCATAGAAAAAAGCTAGGGGCTCTCCCCTAGCTTTTTCTATATTTGTTACAATTATTTTGCTTCTTGGTAACGTTTTTCAGCAGCGTTCCAATCTACAACGTTCCAGAATGCACCGATGTAGTCTGGACGACGGTTTTGGTAGTTTAAGTAGTAAGCATGCTCCCAAACATCTAAACCGATAACTGGCGTTTTACCTTCAGTTAAAGGAGAATCTTGGTTTGGAGTGCTTGTTACTTCTAACTCACCATTGTTTACTACTAACCAAGCCCAACCAGAACCGAAGCGAGTTGCGCCAGCTTTTGCGAATTCTTCTTTGAATGCATCGAAGCTACCGAATTTTGCTTCAATTGCAGTTGCAAGTTCACCTACAGGTTGTCCTCCGCCGTTTGGAGATAGGATTGTCCAGAAGAATGTATGGTTAGCATGTCCGCCACCATTGTTACGTACTGCTGTACGGATTGCTTCTGGTACTTCGTTTAAGTTTGCAACTAATTCTTCTACGCTTTTGTCAGCTAATTCTGCATGACCTTCTAAAGCAGCGTTTAAGTTTGTAATGTACGTGTTGTGATGTTTTGTATGATGGATGTTCATTGTTTCTTTGTCAAAGTGAGGCTCTAAAGCATCATACGCATAAGGTAAATTTGGTAATTCGTGTTTTGCCATTGTTATATTCCTCCCAGTTTATGTATTGCCACTTAAGTGACATACAACTTCATTCTACCCTAATTGCCATAGGGTGCAAACAAATAAATCACATTGTCTTGCTATCATTAAAGTAGCAAAATTCCCACTTCTTTTCAATTAAAATGCTCATATATTCCGTAAAAAAAGCTTCCTTCTACAAGGAAGCTTCCTGCTAACATAATAAACATGTGAAATGGATATGGACCCTGTAGGACTCGAACCTACGACCGGACGGTTATGAGCCGTCTGCTCTAACCAGCTGAGCTAAGGGTCCACAATTATGTATGTAACAACATATCAAATAAAGGAATTCCTATCGGATATGCTCTTTAAGAAATGTAAGATAAATTTACCATATAGAAAAGAAAAGTGTCAATTGTATTTTTCTTATTTAAAAGAAGAAAGTTAATAAAAGAAATTTAGTTATCTCCACTATATGTAAATATAATATATCTTGAGATTCTCTAGATTACTACGTTACAATGATTTTATACATACATAAAGGAAGTGAATCTATGTCCATATTTACCCAATTCGTAAAAAGCATATACTCGCCTAAAGATATGGCGCTATTCCGTTTTCAAAAAATCGGTAAAACCATTTTGTATATTATGCTACTTTGCTTAATTACTACTATTCCAAGAACTTTTTTGTACGGTAGTTTTATCCAAGATGGTGTAAGCATGGTAAATCAAGTCATCGATAAAGATTTACCTGATTTTAAAATTGAAAATGGCGAACTAAAAGCCGATATTGATCAACCTATTGAAAAAGAAGAAGGAAATGCACTTTTCGTATTTGATCCAAATTCAACAGACCTAGAAAAATATCAAAATAAAACAGGTTTATTTGTTTTAAAAGATAAAGTAGTCTCTATGGGAAATGGTCAAATACAAACGTATTCTTATAACGATTTGTTAGGTGCATCTCTTGAGAAAAAAGATCTACAAGAATTTATTTCTTTATTCGATAATATTTATCCAATTTTATTATTTGTTATTGGATTCTTAGTGTACCTATTCCAATTATTCATCACTTTTGTAGGTGTGACTTTACTTGCGTTCATCGGTTCTGCTATGAGCGGTCAACGTAAACTATCCTATAAACAAGTTTGGACACTAACTGCATACAGCTACACAATCCCAACAATCTTCTTTATGATTATGGATGCATGTAAGATTGTCGTACCTGGATCAACATTCATCTATATCGCAGTTGTTTTAATTGTTCTGTACTTAACGATTAAAGAAGTTCCAAAACCGAAAGAAAAATAAGAACAAAAAAAAATGCCTAAATAGGCATTTTTTTTTTGGACAAGCATATATTCCTAGCAAAGGAGTGAAGAATATGAAGAGATTAGGTATATTCCTATTCGTGCTTGTTCTCGGTTATATATTTTATTACGATATAAAAATCGGTACTTTACCGATGTTAAGTTCATATAAAAAAACAACTGCTGCTCAAACGATTAAAAAAGAAAACACAGACATTCAACAAAATAAAGAGAACAAAACAGAAAAAGAAACGGATGTATCTTATAAAACAATTGAAGTAAAAACTGGTGAGACAGTTCTTTCTATTACAGAACAAATTAACAAGAAAAAAATTCCTTCCATAGAAAAAGTCATTGACGACTTTAAACAATTAAACAAAAGTACATCTGCTACAAAAATACAAATTGGAAAGTCTTATAAATTCCCCTTATATCAATAAGCTATCACTTAATCCTTGTCAATTACATAAAGGCGCTGATACAATAGTAAAAGTGAAACCGAGTACTTCGGTTTCTATAGCCCTATATCACGTATACTATCATTGATATGAGGGACTAAATAAGAAACTTCTTTTATAAGGAGAGCGATCTATTCGTGAATGAAATGACTCATCGTACAAAAACACGTCCAGTTAAAGTCGGTAATTTAACAATCGGCGGTAATAATGAATTAATTATACAAAGTATGACAACAACAAAAACACATGATGTTGAAGCAACAGTTGCTGAAATTAAGCGTTTAGAAGAAGCCGGCTGTCAAGTCGTCCGCGTTGCCGTTCCAGATGAACGCGCAGCAGATGCTATTGCTGATATAAAAAAACAAATCAACATTCCACTTGTTGCTGATATTCATTTTGATTATCGCCTTGCTTTAAAAGCAATTGAAGGCGGCATTGATAAAGTACGTATCAATCCAGGTAACATTGGTCGTCGCCATAAAGTAGAAGCTGTTGTAAATGCAGCAAAAGAGCGCGGTATTCCAATCCGTATTGGTGTAAACGCTGGTTCATTAGAGCGTCATATTTTAGAAAAGTACGGGTACCCAACTGCAGATGGTATGGTTGAGAGCGCGCTACATCATATTAAAATTTTAGAGGACCTAGATTTCCACGATATTATCGTATCTATGAAAGCCTCTGATGTTAACTTAGCAATTGAAGCATACGAGAAAGCTGCTCGTGCTTTTGATTATCCATTACATTTAGGTATTACAGAATCTGGAACATTGTTTGCCGGAACTGTAAAAAGTGCTGCTGGTCTTGGAGCAATCTTAAATAAAGGCATCGGAAATACACTACGTATTTCATTAAGTGCTGATCCAGTTGAAGAAGTAAAAGTTGCTCGTGAACTATTAAAATCATTCGGTCTTGCGTCTAACGCAGCAACACTTATCTCTTGTCCAACTTGTGGTCGTATTGAAATTGATTTAATTAGCATCGCTAACGAAGTGGAAGAATACATCTCTACACTTCAAGTACCAATTAAAGTTGCAGTACTTGGTTGCGCTGTAAATGGCCCTGGTGAAGCTCGTGAAGCTGATATCGGTATTGCCGGTGCACGTGGAGAGGGATTATTATTCCGTAAAGGGCAAGTCGTTCGTAAAGTACCAGAAGAAACAATGGTAGAAGAACTGAAAAAAGAAATCGACGTAATTGCTGCTGAAATGGCTGCTGAACGAGAAAAAGAAAAAGAGACACAAGAACAATAAAAAGAAGGTTGCCACAACATTTGTGAGCAACCTTCTTTTCTACGTAAAAAAGCTCGTCAGTTATATAACCGACGAGCTTTTACTTTGCACATTTTGGACAACGACCATATATTTCAAACTTATGCCCCGTTACTTCATAACCGGTAAAATCTTTATTCATAAAATCCATTGGGCAGGAAGTAATCTCTTTCGTTCCCCCACAATCCAAACAAATAAAATGATGATGATGTTCCATAATAGAACAAGTAAAACGAAAATGTTTTTCACCATTTAATTCCGTTTGTTCTAAAACACCAATCTCAGCAAAAACTGTTAAGTTACGATAAATCGTATCAAAACTAAGCCCCGGATAATCGTCCTTCATATGCTCTAAAACGTCTTTCGCAGTTAAATAACGATTATGTGCTGCAAATAATCTGAGCATCTCTTCTCTTTTTCCAGTATGTTTGTATCCTTTTTCTTTCATTAGGCGTAAAGCTTCTGTTAGATTCATACCTATCCCTACTTTATGCAGTTTTTTTCTTCTTCCATAAAATCGCACCGATTAAAATAAGAACTGCTATCATAACAATTGTACCACCTGGCGCTAGATCAAGTTGATACGAAGCAAACATTCCACCAATTACTGCAATTTCACCAAATAAAATGGAAAAGAAAATTGTTTGTTTAAATCCTTTAGCAATACGAATACTTGCTGCAACTGGTAACGTCATTAATGATGATACAAGAAGAACCCCCACTACACGCATTGATACTGCAATGACAAGAGCAACTAATATAATGAAAATAAAGTGAATCCATTTCGCTCTTAAACCAGTTGATACTGCGTATTCCTCATCAAATGATAATAGAAACAGCTCTTTATATAATAAAATAATTGTCGCAACAACAACAATTGCTACAATCCCAATAATAATTAAATCTGTACTTGTTACAGCACTGACACTACCAAATAAATAACTAAATAAGTCTGTGTTAAATCCATTTGCAAGTGAAATGAAAATAACTCCAACCCCCATCCCTGCCGAAAGGATAATTGGAATTGCTAATTCTTGATAGTGCTTATATACAGTTCGTAACTTTTCGATTAGTAGCGCTCCACCAATCGAGAAAATCATCCCCATATATAAGGGGTTTAAAAACCCACCTGTAAAAATGGTTTTTTCAAGTAATAAACTTGCTGCAATACCCGATAACGTCACGTGACTTAATGCATCCGCAATAAGAGATAAACGACGAATAACAACAAACACACCAATTAACGGTGCAACAAGTCCAATTAAAATACCTGCGTATAAAGAATTACGTAAAAAGTCATATTGTAAAAAATCTTGTATCATTATATCCTCCCGTGATGCTCATGTTCGTGTTCTAAACGATGAACATGATGTCCATATAAGACGGACATTTCTGCATCTTCTAACTCTCGGAACTTCTCTACATTCCCATGGAAATGTAGATGTTGGTTTAGGCATGCAACATGTGTTACTTTTTCAGTAACAGCTCCCATATCATGAGTAACAAGAATTAATGTGATCCCGAGCCTTTTGTTTAAATCCTCTAATATTTCGTAAAAACTTTCCACATTTTTCACATCGATTCCAACAGTAGGCTCGTCCAAAATAAGCAATTCAGGATCACTAACGAGCGCACGAGCAATAAATACACGCTGTTGCTGTCCACCAGAAAGCTCTCCAATGTTACGACCTTGAAACTCACTCATCCCTACATCAGCAATTGCTTTTTCTACCTTTTTCTTATCCTCTTTTGTGAAAAAGCGAAAAAGCCCTTTTTTCGAAACAAGTCCCATTGACACAACTTCAGAAACAGTTGCTGGAAAACCAGAATTGAAACTATTTGCCTTTTGGGATACATAACCAACTTTGTTCCATTCCTTAAACTTCTTACTATCAACGCCAAACACGCGAATACTTCCTTCTTTTGGCTTTAAAACACCTAATAAACACTTAAGTAAAGTTGATTTACCTGAACCATTCGGTCCCACTAAACCTAAAAAAGCTCCCTTCGGAACTTGCAAATTAATATTTTCTAACACATTCCGATCTTCGTATCGGAATGTTAAACCTTCAATTTCTAATATATTATTCATAGCATCTCACCTATTTTAATTCAGAATGATTCCGATTTATATCTATTTGAATTATAGTACAGCTTATTATAGTTGTAAACCAATCTGCCTAAAATATATCTATTTTTTCAAGAAACCTTACTATTATAACAAAAAGCAGAGAAAAATTCTCTGCTTTCGAAAAATATTCCTATAAACTTTTTAGTGAATAGCCGATTTAAACTTACCACCATTTGTCTCTTGCGTGCTCATAATCGTAACAAACGCATTTTCATCAATTTCATGCACAATTGATTTTAACTTCGTCACTTCTAGACGCGTTACAACTGCATAAATAACTTCTTTTTCTTTATCCGTGTAACCACCTTTCGCTACAAGCTTTGTAGTTCCACGGCCAAGACGATGCAAAATCGCGTTTGATACTTCCTCATATTGATCAGATACAATTAAAACCGCCTTCGTTTCATCTAGCCCTTGAATTACTGTATCGATCGTTTTAAATGCGATATAGTACGTCATAACAGAATACATCGCTTGTTCCACACCAAACACAAATGCTGCCCATGCAAAAATAAATAAGTTCACAAACATTACGAATTCACCAACAGAGAACGGTAATTTCTTCGTTAATAAAATCCCCATAATTTCAGTTCCATCTAGCGATCCACCATGACGAATTACAAGTCCTACACCAAGACCTAAAATAAGACCACCAAACACTGTCGCTAAAATAGGTTCTGTTGTAAATGGTGGTACCGCATGTAACGTTGACTCAATGAAAGCTAATGCTACAATACCAAATGTCGAAGATAACATAAATGTTTTTCCAATTTGCTTATAACCGGAATACATAAATGGGATATTGAGAACAACGACTAAAGTAGAAAAACTTAACCACCAAATGTTAGGAGTAAGATAATCTAATATAAGAGAAATACCAATAATTCCACCATCAATAATTTTATTTGGCATTAAAAATAGTTCAATTGCTACCGCCGCGCATGCTGCTCCAAAAATAATCATAACTAAACGATAAATGAGATGAATAACACTTTCTTTTCGATGTTGCTTTTGCTCCATAAGTCCTCCCTTTACTCTTTTTCTGTAGTTTTGTCCTTATATTATAACATACGCTTCTTTTCCTCATGAAAAAAGAAACTCCATACGAATATGTACAAGCTATATGCTCATATATTTCGATAGAAGAACGCGTGAAGGAGGATAATAAGATGAACCTCATTAAACAAATTGTTAATAAAAAATTAAATCATATTTCTACAAAAGAGTTATTAAAATATAGCAAAGAATATGAAGTTCCCATTACAGCCGCACAAGCTGATCAAATCGTTTTACTTATGAAGGGTAAAAATATTAATATTTACGATAACAACGAGCGACTAGAGCTCTTAAAACAAATCGCAAAAGTAACTTCCCCTGCCACTGCCCAACAAGTAAATACATTATTTCAGCAACTACTAAAATAAGGAGGGGATTTCCCCCTCCTTATTGCGCTTTAATTTTTTCAAGAAGCCCTTCATCAAAAGTGCCGTTTTTCAGCATTTCGATTTCCAATTTGTATGGTGGCTTCTTATCTTTTTTATCTTCCCCTACATACGGTGTTTCAAGAATTTTTGGTACATGCATTAACTGTGGATGATGTACAATGTGATGCAATGCTTTATACCCAATGTGACCAAATCCAATGTTTTCATGACGGTCTTTTCCTGCTCCGCGTACATTTTTACTATCATTAATATGAAGTACTTGTAAACGATCTATACCAACGATCTTATCAAATTCGTTTAATACGCCGTCAAAGTCATTTACAATATCATATCCTGCATCGTGCGTATGACACGTATCAAAGCATACAGATAGCTTTTCATTATATTTTACACCATCAATAATTTTTGCAATTTCTTCAAAGCTACGACCGCATTCTGTTCCTTTTCCTGCCATCGTCTCTAACGCAATGTTAACCGTCTGTTCTGGCGTTAATACTTCATTAAGCCCTTTAATAATTTGTTGAATACCAGCATCTGCTCCAGCACCAACGTGCGCTCCTGGGTGAAGAACAATTTGTTTCGCTACACCTAATGCCGATGTTCTTTCAATTTCCATGCGAAGAAAGTCTACGCCTAATTGGAATGTTTCTGGCTTCGTCGTATTCCCAACATTAATAATATACGGCGCATGGACGATAATTTCCTCAATTCCGTTCAGCTCCATATGTTTTCTTCCTGCTTCTATGTTCAATTCTTCAATTGGTTTTCTTCGTGTATTTTGCGGTGCACCTGTATAAATCATAAACGTTGTTGCACCGTATGAAACAGCCTCTTCACTTGCTGCTAATAACATTTTCTTACCACTCATGGAAACATGAGATCCAATCTTTAACATACAATCACCTCTTCAATATACAATAGATATAATGATAGCATAATTTGTAGAAATATGTAGTGAATTGTTTGTTCACAAAAGACGCACTACACAAATTTATATGACTATTTATACAAACTATACTTTTCATTTAAATTAGCTGGATTAAGTGGAACTTTAATCAATACTTTTCTATCCATATTGATTACACCCCCCACAAATAGCGGGATAAAAAAAAGATAAGGGAAACCCCTTATCTTTTTTTATTGCCATATTTTTTCTTCACTTTGTCACGTTCTGTTGCAAGTTTACGTTTATAGTTTGGTTTTACTTTTTTCGGTTTTTTAATAACTTTCGTCGCCATAACATCAAGTTCGTCATTTGGTTTTTTACGGCTCTTACGACGACGACGCTCACCTAAATCGGCCCACTCATCTCCGCGTAAATCTACATGCTTGAACTCAATATGACGTTGTTTTTCTAAACTATCTAATGCTTCTTCGTTTGCTGGATCATATATCGTCACTGCAATACCAGAATGCCCCGCACGTGCTGTTCTTCCAACGCGGTGAACGAAGAAATCTAAATCTGATGGTAGCTCATAGTTAATAACATGGCTAATCCCTTCAATATCAATACCACGTGCTGCTAAATCAGTCGCAACAATATATTGGAATTCAAGGTCACGAATTTGTTTCATCATTTTTTTACGATCACGTGGTGATAAATCCCCGTGAATTCGTCCAACTTTTAAGCCGCGTTCCATTAATCCATCAGCAACTTGGTCTGCCATCTTTTTCGTATTCGTGAAAACAACTGCTAAATACGGTTTAAATTGAAGTAGCATTTTATGCACTAAATCAATTTTATTACGATGTTTAGAAGGCACTAAATAGTGTTCAATGTTTCCAGCTGCAACTTGTTTTGGATTGATATGAATATGCTCTGGATTCTCCATATACTTCTTCAGAAACGGTTTTAGTTTTTGAGGAATTGTTGCAGAGAAAACTAACATTTGCAAGTTTTTAGGCATGCGTGCTGCAATTTTATCTACATCATGAATGAATCCCATATCAAGCATTAAGTCTGCTTCATCGACAATAATCGTATTTGCTTTATGAACAAATAATGCTTGCTCTTCTACTAAATCTTTAATACGTCCTGGTGTTCCAACTACGATATGAGGTTGTTTTTTCAACTTTTCAATTGAGCGTTGTTTATCAGTTCCACCAATTAAACAACGTGCTGTAATCATTTGGTCTTCCGCACAAAACTTTGTTAATTTCACGATTTCTTCGTAAATTTGTTGTGCTAACTCACGAGTAGGCGCTGTAATAACAAGTTGTACTTCTTCACGACTTGCATTAATTCTGTTTAATGTAGGAAGTAAGTATGCATGTGTTTTCCCAGAACCTGTTTGGGATTGTCCAATTACACTTACACCTTTTTTCACGACCGGGAAAATTTTCTGCTGAATTCCTGTCGGCTCTGTAAAGCGTAGTTCACGAACTGCATCTATTAAAAATGGTTTAAAATCATACTGTGTAAAAGTTTGTTGTGTCATAAGTTACACCTTCTTTCTAAAATTTCTACTGCGCGCACAAATCAGTCAAGTCTACATTATATCGAAATCTACAAGTAAAATCCATCTTTAGTTTAGGTTTTCACTTCAAAAACTAACCTTCTTCCCTTTTATTGCATATTGTATGTGTATATACCTAACTGAAGAAAGGAGGATTTCTCACATGTTTCCGAAATCCCCTACAAGGCAAATGTATCCGAATCCAGGGCAACAACCTTATACACCATATCCAATTCCACAACTACCACCAATGGCACAAAAAAAGAAAGGTTTTCTTGCTAAGCTTTTTAAAAAACACGATCCAACCGAGCCTTTTATGCAAATGGTTCCACCTTACCGACAAATGGAAGGGCAACCGATGATGCATCAGCAACCACCACCGCCACAATATCAACAGCAATATCAGCAGCAATACCACCAACAATATCAGCAGCAACATCCACAATATCAACCATACATGCAGCAACACCCTGAGCAAATGATACCGCCTCAAATGTATGAATCAAATGAAACGCGCGGCGGCGCAACTACAGCTGCGGCAACAGCAAGCAGTGGCATCGGCAGTTTCTTTTCGAACTTAATTTCGAATCCCACTAATATGATAAACAACATCGAAAAAGTATCTCAAGTCGTTCAATCTGTAGGTCCTGTCGTCGAACAGTATGGTCCTATTATGCGTAGTCTACCAAGCATTGTTAAAATCCTCACCTCTGGAAAAAGTACGGAAGAAAATCAAACGGAAAATGTAACAGAGCCAGTTGAGGTAGAAAGTCCGCCTCCTGCACCTCAAAAAAAGAAACGAAAACGAAAGAAAATAGTGATTGAACCTGTAATAGAAAAAGAGTTACCGAAAGAACCAGTTCAACAAACAGCAACAAAACCAAAACTATATGTGTAACAATCCTTTGTTTTCTATCCACTCCTCCTTTATAATGTAAAAGACTATGCACAAAAGTATCCCTTGTTTAGAAGGAGAGGATTACTCATATGAAAATTGTTAAAATTTCCCCTCGTGGTTATTGCTACGGTGTTGTCGATGCAATGGTAATTGCACGTAATGCTGCATTAGATAAATCATTGCCGAGACCCATTTATATTTTAGGTATGATTGTTCACAATAAACATGTTACAGACGCTTTTGAAGAAGATGGAATCATCACATTAGACGGTCCAAGTCGCTTAGAAATTTTAGATAAAATTGATTCTGGTACTGTTATTTTCACAGCACACGGTGTTTCTCCAGAAGTTAAACAACGCGCAAAAGAAAAAGGTTTAACAACAATCGATGCCACTTGCCCAGATGTTACCAAGACGCATGACCTTATCGAAGCTAAGAAAGCGGAAGGGTATCATGTCATTTATATCGGTAAAAAAAATCATCCAGAGCCAGAAGGCGCAGTTGGTATTGCACCTGACATCGTTCACCTTATCGAAAGAGCCGATGATTTAAAAACATTAGAAATCCCAACAGATAAAATTTTAGTAACAAATCAAACAACGATGAGTCAATGGGATGTTCAACATTTAATGGAGGACATTCAAAAAAAATTCCCAACAGCAGAATTCCATAAAGAAATTTGTTTAGCTACTCAAGTTCGCCAAGAAGCTGTCGCTAAACAAGCTGATGTTGCAGACTTAACAATTGTTGTTGGTGATCCGAAAAGTAACAATTCAAATCGCTTAGCACAAGTATCACAAGAAATCGCGGGTACAAAAGCATATCGAGTTGCTGATGTAAGCGAAATTCAATTAGAGTGGCTACAAGGTGTAGAAAACGTAGCTGTTACAGCAGGTGCTTCTACTCCAACGCCAATTACGAAAGAAGTTATCGCTTTCTTAGAGCAATATGACCCAATGAATCCCGCTACATGGGAAAGAGTTCGAAAAGTACCGTTACAAAAAATATTACCTCGCGTGAAAGTGAAAAAAGAACAATAATAAAAACCGTTGCTTACATGAGCAACGGTTTTTATTTTTCTTATACAAATATAAATGGATCTGTATGTAACTGCGAAGCATGAATGTGTACATTGAGTTTCTTTGCATCCACTTTTTCTTGTAATTGCTTTTGCACACCTTGTTTCATTACTTTTTCAACATTATGTCCTGGGTCAACTATATTTAAACCGAGCATCATCGCATCATGAGCAACATGATAGTACATGTCACCAGTTACATATACATCTGCTCCTTTAAATTTCGCTTGGTTTATATATTTATTACCATCTCCACCAAGTACAGCTACTTTACGCACTTTATCATCTAACTTACCGACAACTCTTGCGCCCTTCACGTCTAATGATTGTTTCACATGTTCTGCAAATTGGCCAAGCGTCATTTCTTCTTGTAAGTATCCTATTTTTCCTAGGCCTAACGTTTCACCTTTATTATCAAGCGGATACACATCGTACGCTACTTCTTCATAAGGGTGCGCCGTTACCATTGCTTTAATCACTTTCCGCTGTAAGGAAGCTGGAATAATCGTTTCGATTCGCACTTCTTCTACACGTTCTAACTGTCCAGTTTCCCCGATATAAGGATTTGTCCCCTCTTGAGGTACAAATGTGCCTGTACCCTCGCTACTAAACGTACAGTGGCTATAATTGCCGATATGACCAGCACCTGCGTCTCCTAATGCTTTCCTTACTTCTTCTGCATGAGTGACTGGCACAAACACAACAACTTTTTTCATTTCTTCTGCATATGTCGGTGCCAAAACTTCTGTATTTTGCAATCCTAACGCCTCAGCAAGTAAATCGTTTACCCCGCCCTTAGCAACATCCACATTTGTATGCGCTGCATAGATTGCAATATCATTTTTAATACACTTTTCAATAATTTTCCCATACACCTTATCTGTATGAATCGCTTTTAACGGGTTAAAAATTAAAGGATGATGAGCAATAATGACATTTGCCCCTAATTGAATTGCTTCATCCACAACTTCTTCCGTTACATCTAGCGCAATCAATACGTGCTGCACGGGTTTATTAAGCGCTCCAATCTGCAGACCAATCTTATCTCCTTCCATTGCCAAATGCTTCGGATACATACTTTCAAATAAAGAAATAATTTCATGGCCGTTTGGAATTTTACTCATGATAAAACCTCCCCTATCATTTTCATTTTCGCTTCTACTTCCCCACGCTTCGCTTTTGTTTCTTCAGAATCAGCCGCACGTTCTAACTGTTTTAAAATATTTTGGAAGTTTTTTAATTCTCCTTCCCATTTTTCAACGAAGGCTTCACTTTTTTCTGTTATTAAAAATGGTCCCATAAACAATTCAGCTTGTTTATTTTCAGAGTAAGGCGCTACAACATTTCCGCGCTCCCCTACTAAAATTTCGTAAATTTTCCCATCTTCTTTTACGATTTTTTCATGGATAAGCTCCCAACCATTCTCAATAAACCATTCACGAATATGATGCGCTGCAATATTAGGCTGTAAAATTAAACGTGTTACACCTTCTAATTTTTCTTTACCACTTTCTAAAATGTCACGAATTAACGCTCCGCCCATTCCGGCAACCGTAATTACATCTACTTCTCCTGGTGCGATAACAGCTAATCCATTCCCTTTACGCACATCTACTTTATCTTGTAAACCACTTTCAGCTACAGTTGCTTGCGCAGAGCGAAATGGTCCATCTACAACCTCTCCTGCAACTGCTTTTGTAGCAATATTATTTATAATTGTATAACACGGTAAATACGCATGATCCGATCCAATATCAGCAACTGTAGATCCTACTGGTATTTCACGTACAACTTCTTCTAATCGTTTTGAAAGCTTTACTTCATTCATGTATTTCCATTACTCCTTCTCTTGTCAGTCTGTCTCCATGATAATGAATTTATAGTAGTTGTTGCAAGCCCATAACAACAATTCACCGCTCTATCATTCATCGTATTTTAGAAAATATAGAAAAACAAGCCCTTTGCATAAGCAAAAGGCTTGTCATACGGAACTTTATTTTTTCTTCGATAACCAATCAGCTACTTTAGCGGCTTGATCAGCTGGAACTATATTGGCAGGCATATTGCCTTTTCCTTTCGAAAGAATTTCTTTAATTTCATCCTTTGAAAGTTTCCCACCAATTTTTTGTAAGTTAGGTCCAACTGCCCCTTGTAACTGATCACCATGGCAGCTCGTACAGCTTTGCTTCACAATATCTTCTGGTTTTGATGCCGTTTGTGCTGGCTTCCCGCCATTTTTTGCATCAGCTAACTCTTTAGATTTATTTAGCCCCTGAAATGAAAATACAAACATAACGATAATACCCAATGCTGCAATAAGAGCGAACGGAATCAGCGGATTACGTTTCATATCTCTTCTCCCCCCTCTATACCCCTAAATAGTTAGATGATTCAGTCATTTATATTGTACTTGAAAACGCTCTATCAGAAAAGAGCAAACTACTACTTGTTAAAAATATTCCATAAATTCAGTTTATTGTTTTTTATTGTCATATCGCTTATTATTTCGATAATTATTAACGTTTCTCATCATATTTTTCGCTTTTCTACATATATTTTTGTATATAATAAACAAAATTAATCGAAAAATCGAAAAATGAGCATTTGCAAATCAAAAGACAATTCTGTAAAATAAATTACAAGAAATTGTAATCGTTGCCCATAGCTAAATTTTAACAAAAATTAACAAAATAAAAAAGTTTACTTCACAAAAGTGAAGTAAACTTAAAAAATAACCTATTCTAAGAAATCCTTAAGACGCTTACTACGGCTTGGATGTCTTAATTTGCGAAGTGCTTTTGCTTCAATTTGACGAATACGCTCTCTCGTTACGCCGAATACTTTCCCAACTTCTTCAAGCGTACGAGTTCGTCCATCATCTAAACCGAAACGAAGACGTAGAACATTTTCTTCACGATCTGTTAGTGTATCTAACACATCTTCTAATTGTTCTTTTAGCAATTCATAGGCTGCATGGTCCGCAGGCGATGTTGCTTCTTGGTCTTCAATAAAGTCACCTAAATGGGAGTCATCTTCTTCACCAATTGGTGTTTCAAGAGAAACTGGCTCCTGTGCAATTTTTAAGATTTCACGTACTTTTTCTGGAGCAAGATCCATTTCCTCACCAATCTCTTCAGGAGATGGTTCGCGACCTAAATCTTGTAATAATTGACGTTGTACACGAATTAACTTATTAATCGTTTCAACCATATGAACTGGAATACGAATTGTTCGCGCTTGGTCTGCAATGGCACGTGTAATAGCTTGGCGAATCCACCAAGTTGCATACGTACTAAATTTGAAACCTTTACGATAATCGAACTTTTCAACAGCTTTAATTAGACCCATATTACCTTCTTGAATTAAGTCTAAGAAAAGCATACCACGGCCTACATAGCGCTTTGCAATACTTACTACAAGACGTAAGTTTGCTTCTGCAAGACGACGTTTCGCTTCTTCATCGCCTTCTTCAATACGCGTTGCAAGTCGAATTTCTTCTTCTGCAGATAGTAAGTCTACACGACCAATTTCTTTTAAATACATACGAACAGGATCGTTGATTTTAACCCCAGGTGGTACACTTAAATCATTGAGGTCAAACTCTTCTTCTGTTTTTGTAATTTGGCGATTATTAGGGCCTTCTTCGTTGTCATTATCACCAACTAAATCAATGCCTTGTTCACCTAAATATTCATAGTATTCATCCATTTGATCGGATTCAATTTCAAATCCATTCATGCGTTCTGCAATCTCTTCATATGTAAGAACGCCACGTTTTTTTCCGAGCTCAGTGAGTTGTTCTTTCACTTGCTCAAGGGTCATTTCAGTTTCAATTTGTTTAGAACGAGCTGGTTTGTCAGCCATCTGTTCCCCTCCTTACGCGAGATACAAACATTCATTATACTAAAACTTTATCAAAAAAGCTATTTTCTCGCTTTTTGATTTTGTAAATATGCTACATAATATTTAGCAGCCTCTACAGGATCTGTTTTTTCCATTTGTTTCACTTTAAAGATAATTTCCATCTTTTCAAGTTTTTCCTGATGCCGTCTAAGCGTCTCCAAATGGCCTTGCAACACTTCTTCTGTGTATTCTGGATTAATAAATTCATCCGTCGAAATATCAGTGATAATATTTTTCAACTTTTCATCAGAGAGCCAACTTAAAAATGTTCCAACTGAAGGTTCATTTCCCTTTTCATAATATGCGTATAGTTCATATAAAATCCCTTTATGTTCTTCTGTATGAAAATCTTCTATATGGGATTCCATACGAACAGCTACTTCTGCACTTTGCAACATATGGTAAATAATTTCTCTTTCCGCTCTTTCAAAACCTGTTAACTTCGGTTTTGTTTGAACGACTTGAGACGGTTTAGCAACCTGCTTTATTTGTTTTTGCTGTACCTTTTGTTCTTTGCGATATTGGTGCAATTGGTTCAAAAGTGTTTCCATTGAATACGAAAATTCTTGCGATAATGACTTCAAATATGACTCTGCCTGCATCGCATCTTGTAACAACGATAACTCTTTTAAAACACTCTTCACATATTCTTCTTTGCCAGACTCATCTTGCAAATTTTTCCCTAAACGCAAATAATTTATTTTAAAACCAACAAAACTCACACTTGATTTCACAAGATTTTCAAAAGCAGTAGTCCCATATTGTTGCACATATTCATCAGGATCAAGCTTATCTGGCAAGGATGTGACTTTCACTTGGCAACCAACTTTTAGCAATAATTGCCCTGCTTTCATCGTCGCTTCTCGCCCTGCTTTATCACCATCATAGCAAAGAACAACAGTTTCAACGTTACGTCGCAGAAGTTTTGCTTGTTCTTCAGTTAAAGCTGTTCCCATTGTCGCAACAGCTTCTTCCACACCACTTTTTACCGCAGCTAGTACATCGGCATATCCTTCGAAAAGAACCACTTGCCCACGCTTTCTAATAAACGGTCTTGCTTGGTGGAAGTTATACAACAATTTACTTTTGTGAAAAATCGGTGTTTCAGGGCTATTTAAATATTTCGGAGTGTCATCTCCTAACGCCCTTCCACTAAACGCTATCACCTTACCTTGTAACGTATAGATCGGGAACATAACTCTTCCACGGAAGCGATCATAATGACTACCATCCTTCTCACTTCTTATTAGAAGGCCAGCTTGTTCCATACTAGACAGCGATAAACCTCTTTTTTGTAAAATTTTCGTCGCTGCATCCCAAGCAGGTGATGCATAACCAATTTCAAACTTCTCAATCATCTCTTTCGTAATACCACGGTTTAATAAATATGAAAGTGCTTCATTTCCCTCTTCCGTATTTACTAATAAATGATGATAATACTTTTTCAATAATTCATGAGCTTGTTGCATGATGACAGTGTCATCAGATATGTCTTCTTGTTGTCCTTGCCCTGATGTATACTCTGCAACCGCAATTCCATTTCTTTCGCCTAGCTTTTGAACAGCCTCGGTAAAAGCCAGTCCTTCCATTTTCATTAGAAAGGAAAATACATTTCCACCTTCTCCACATCCGAAGCAATGAAAAATTTGCTTATCAGATGAAACAGAGAATGAAGGAGAATTCTCACCATGAAATGGACAAAGGCCGAAATAGTTACGCCCCTGTTTTCTAAGTTGAACGTATTCACCAATGACTTCTACAATATCGGATGATGTCCGAATCTGTTCAACAACTTCTTCGGGAATTCTGTTCCCCATAACTCCATCTCCGTGTCGTATTTTGTATTCGATATAAATTAAAAAATTCCTTTATAATTCGACAATATTTTTCTAAACTTGTTAGAAAGTGTTGCCGATTACATTGTATAAACGATTTTGAACCTTTCCTATAGGTCCTTTATCTGCATAAATCGCATATACATACTTGCTATATAAAATTGTATACATTTGCTCATCTGTTACAAATGTATCTCTTAGAAACAATACATATACACCTTTTTATAAGAAGAGTAGCAAGCCACATATACTGTTTGATCTTGAGATTTGTAACTTTTTCATGTTGATCCATATAACGATCAACTCCATTTTGTTCAGTATCTACAAAGATCCAATTGCCTTGCTATTTCCTTAAAGGATGAGCATATGATGCGACAAACAAAATTCCGACATGAAATTCCGCTCCAACTTGCACAATTTCAGCCTTCACGGGATATACATCTACACCAACTAATATGTTGTTGATGCTTTGCATATTTCTGTATTCTACATCCCTTCTGCGAATCCTTCCATAATGTGCGTTTTCTTGTATAGATTTTGTCGATTTAACGTAATTACATGTCTTTTTCGTAAATCCTATCCCTAGTTTATTCTGAAAAATTAAAGTCTAAACGTAAAATATAGGTTTTTATCACAATTTTTTATTATAATATATTTTCTTCAACTACGCTACATATCCCTTTATTTTTTCATCTTACATTTCAGGATGACAAACTCACACCTTGAATATACTAAAAGACAAAGGAGTATAAGTATAACCATTACACTACAATCTATTACAAAATCCATAGGTATCATATTTCACACGAGCGAAAAAAGCACATTCACCTTCGGTAAATGTGCTAAAACATTTTTTGGTTTTGCACTGCATTCACAATAATATTTGCTGTTTCTTCAATCGCTTTATTCGATACATCGATTACTTGGCAATTTATTTTACTAATTACTTCCTCAAAATGATTAATTTCTTCTTGAATACGATTAATATTTGCATATGTTGCTCCATCACTTAATCCAAGTGATTTTAATCGTTCTTTTCGAATATGATTTAACTTATCTGGCGTAATTTTCAAACCGAAACATTTTTCTTTTGCCACTTGATATAGTTCTTCAGGTGGGTCAACTTCTGGCACGAGTGGTACATTCGCAACTTTCAAGCGTTTGTTATGAGCTAAATATTGGGAAAGTGGTGTTTTTGATGTACGCGAAACACCAATCAACACGATATCCGCTTTTAAAATACCTCGTGCATCTCTGCCGTCATCATACTTCACAGCAAACTCAATCGCTTCAATCTTTTTAAAGTATTCTTCATCTAACCTACGGACAACGCCTGGCTCATATCTCGGCACTTGCCCCGTAATTTCTTCTATTTGATCAATAAGAGGGCCGATAATATCGTATGCCTCTACCCCTTCTTTTGCAGCCTCTGTTACTAAATATTTGCGCATATCAGGCTTAACTAACGTAAAACATATAAGTGCTTGATTACTCTTAGCAATCGAAATCACTTCTTTTAGTGTCCCTGTATCTTCTACATATGGTACACGTCTAATATCAGGAGCAAACGGGAATTGCCCCATTGCTGCTCGAACAACCAAATCAGCCGTTTCCCCTACAGAGTCAGATACGACATATACGATTTTATTATCCATTACATTACCTCACTTTAAACAAATTACACTTATTCGTTATTTACTAAATTTACAAACGCACGTGTAATATTTGTTTTTGTAATTCGCCCAATCACTTCTAAACCTTGTTTCGTATCTTTTACAACTGGCATTGCATCAATCTGTCTTTCTATTAATTCCATCGCAATATCATATAAAGAATCCTCTCTACGACACATCGCAATGTTTGGCATCCTTGTCATGATAATATTAACCGGAAGAGAGGTTAAATCCTGCTTTCCTAAGCTCGCTCTTAATAAATCTTTACGAGACACAACACCAACTAATAGAGTCATCTGATCTACAACGAACAATGTACCAACGTCCTCTAAAAACATCGTACAAATTGCATCGTATACGGAAACATTTTTATCAATTACAACCGGTCTAGATTGATAATCTTGTACTTTAATTTTCTTAACAGCTTCAGATAATAGCTGCCCCCCAGTTTTACCCGTATAAAAATAACCTACGCGTGGACGTGCTTCTAAATAACCAGCCATCGTTAAAATTGCTAAGTCTGGTCTTAGCGTCGCACGTGTTAGACCCAATTGCGCTGCAATTGATTCCCCTGTAATAGGACCGTGATCTTTTACAATCTGAATGATATGTTCTTGCCGTTTATTCAGCTCTATGATAATCACCACCTTTAATGCACAACGAAAAAAGTTATACTATCTCTTAAATATTATATACTAAATATGCTATTCGAAAAAGAAAGTATGTAAAAAGGACCGTATACGGCCCAAAATTATATTTGAAACTTATCAAGTTGTTCTAAAAAACGTCTTGATTTCAAATAAATTCCGCAATATTCATCATAATATGTATTCAATACTAAACGCATTTGTTTTTTTGTGCTATCCTTTACCGATACATTTCCGAGCCTATGTAAATCGAAATGGAAGAAAAGACGTAATAATTTATGAACAGCTTCTCCTACCGGTATACGATACGGGTCTTGCTCTGCATGACGTGAGCACAGAAAACCGCCTTCCCTAACGGAGAAGGCGACAAAGTCTGTTTCTTGATGACAAATCGCACATGTATCAAAGTACGGGCGCATCCCTAATACCGGAAGCATTTTCGTTTGATAAATTAATGATAATACTTCTGGATCAACACCCTCACACATATAATGCAACGTTTGATATAACATTTCAAATAAATACGGATTATGTTTTTTATCTTCTGTTGCTTTATCAGTTAATTCAACAATAAATGATGCATAAGCAGTTAAAAATATATCCTCGCGAATTTCTTTCATAGTTGAAATAATCTCGCCTTGTTGCAATGTTCCAAGCCCAGATCCCATTTGAATAAGAAACTGGCCATGTGTCATTAATTGCGACACAGATGCTAATCGGCTTTTCGGTTTTTTTGCCCCTCTTGCCATTGCACTTACCTTACCAAGTTCTCTTGAGAATATTGTAACAATCTTGTTCGTTTCTCCGTAATCTGTCGTACGGATAACGATGCCCTCAACTTTTTGAAACATGTTCGTCACCATCCAAGGTTTGAACAAAACGGGTCAAGAAATTGGAGAGTCTAGATGCGCTAGCTCCTCTTCATGTTGATCCATCTCATCGTTTACGTCTTTTTCCATTTCTTTCAAAAGCAAGTACGTTTCAATGCTTCCTGTTTTGGAGAAAAACTTCCAGGTAAAATCTAGCATAAGAATCCACCTTTCTCAATAAGCGTAGCCTATAAACCAATTTCCTTTGTTGTTATTAAATTGACCCATTTTGTCCATTTTCATGTGAGAAAAATTTTTCCTAATTTATCAAAGTTCATAAAAACCAATAATCAGTGGATGAACCAACCATCCACTGATTACAGCTTGACTCTATTTTAGTACTCATCCTCGCGGAAACCTAGGTCACGAAGCTGAGACATTTTATTACGCCAATCTTTTTGCACTTTTACCCATACTTCTAAAAATACTTTAGAACCAAGTAGCGCTTCAATATCAAAACGAGCTCGCTTACCAACTTCTTTTAACATTTTCCCTTGTTTTCCGATGATGATTCCTTTTTGTGATGCACGTTCAACAACAATCGTTGCATTTATATAAACTGCCCCGCCCTCACGCTTTTGAATCGCATCGATAACAACAGCCACAGAATGCGGCACTTCTTCACGTGTTAAATGTAGTACTTTCTCACGAATAAGCTCTGCAATAATAAATCTCTCCGGATGATCCGTTACTTGATTATCTGGATAGTATTGTGGTCCTTCTGGTAAATACTTTTTAATTGTTCCAATTAAAGCGTCCACATTATTACCGTCTAACGCAGAAATTGGTACAATCTCTGCAAACTCATGTAGTTTACGATATTGATCAATTAACTCTAGTAATTGCTCTGGATGAAGTTGGTCAATTTTATTAATTACTAAAAATACTGGTTGTTTCGTTTCTTTTAACTTCTCGATGATGAATTCTTCACCACGACCAAAGCCTTCGACAGCATTAACCATAAACAGAACGATATCAACTTCTTTTAATGTCGTTTGCGCCATCTTCACCATGAAGTCGCCTAGTTTATGTTTAGGTTTATGTATTCCTGGTGTATCAATGAAAATAACTTGTGCATCATTTTCTGTATATACACCTTGAATTTTATTACGAGTCGTTTGTGGCTTATCACTCATAATAGCAATTTTCTGGCCGATAATACGATTTAAAAATGTAGATTTCCCAACATTCGGTCTGCCAATAATAGAGACAAAACCTGATTTATAACCTTTTCTATTCATGTAAATCCTCCGCTAAAAATGCTCCTGGTAACAATTCTCCGACTGTCGTCTCTTGAACGTCACCATGTAAATTTGTTAAGTATACTTTCGTATCCTGTTTACATAATTCTACCATAACTTGTCGACATGCTCCACAAGGAGGTACTGGGCGCTTTGTATCTGCTACAACCGCAATGGCTACAAATTCTTTATCTCCTTCAGAAACCGCCTTAAATAAAGCTGTTCTTTCAGCACAATTACATAAGCCATATGATGCATTCTCAACATTACATCCACGATATACTTTTCCATCGCGCGTTAATAGTGCTGCACCTACTTGAAATTTAGAATATGGTACGTACGCTTGTTTACGCGCTTCGATTGCTTCTAGAATTAATTGTTTACTATTCATATTCCCGCATCCTTCCTGTTCACAGCTATGAAGAGGTACACTCTCTCATTAAAGCCCCTTACGGCACTTCCAAAGCTTAATAAAAGCTTCGGAATGCAACTATACCATATACGGTAAAAAGATAATAGCACCAATTATAACAGCTATAATTGCAAACAATAAAACCGCTCCTGCCGCAACATCCTTTGCAATTTTTGCAAATGGATGAATATCGGCAGTCGCTAAATCTACTGTTTTTTCCACAGCCGTATTTACCATTTCTAAACTCATTACACTCCCTATTACAATAAGTAATATCATCCACTCTGTTCTCGTAATATGGAAATAAAAGCCGCAGCATATAACAATGACTGCGGCTAAATAATGGATTTTCATATTTCGCTCATGACGAAAACAAAAGAATATACCAGCTATAGCATATCCAAAACTATCTATAAGTTTTCCTTTTTTCATCGTCCTAATCCAAAAGCTTCTAAAATTTCTTTTTGTCTTCCGAACATTTCTTTTTCATCTTCTTCTGTCATGTGATCATAACCAAGTAAATGTAAAAAGCCATGTAATGCCAAAAATCCAAGTTCACGATCGAAAGAATGTCCGTACTCTTCAGCTTGCTCTTTCGCCCTTGGAATAGAGATAATAAGATCACCTAACATGCGTGGCATCTCTGCACCAACAATCTCCATTTCTCCTTCTCCCATTTCTTCCATCGCAAAGGATATTACATCTGTAGGTTGATCTTTATCTCGGTAATCACGATTAATTTCTCTAATGCGCTCATTATCTACAAATGTCACCGATACCTCCGCACCATCCTCGATATTTTCCATTTGAGCTGCTTTTTCTAACACTTCACGAATTAAACTCATATACGCTTCTTTTACTTCTTCTGTTTCATCAATAAAATCAATTAACAAACTCATTCTTTCTCCTTTTCTTCCGGAAGTTCCGGATATGTAATACGCGAATGGAAAATACCATTTAACGTTTCACACAACGTTTTTCCAACGATTTGTAGCTCCTTAAACGTCAAATCACATTCACTAAATTGACCGTCTTGTAGTCGATCTTTAATAATACTTTGCACCAAATTATTAATTTGTTCTGGCGTTGGGTGATTCATAGAACGTACCGCAGCTTCTACACTATCAGCAATACCAACAATTGCCGATTCTTTCGAAGTTGCTTTTGAACCTGGATAACGGAACATCTCTTCTGTATATTTTTCTTTATCTTCTTTAATAGCTTTATAATAAAAATATTTCAGTAACGTTGTACCGTGATGTTGCCCAGCGATATCAATAATTTCTTGTGGAATATGATATTCTTCGAGCATTCTTACTCCATCCGTTACGTGAGCAATTATAATATCTTTACTCGTTACAGGATCTAATTTATCATGCGGGTTTTCAATTCCCATTTGGTTTTCAATAAAAAATTGCGGTTGTACTGTTTTTCCTACATCATGATAATATGCCCCTACACGCGCTAATACACCATTTGCCCCGACTGCTTCACAAGCAGCCTCAGAAAGATTCGCTACCATTACACTATGATGATATGTCCCTGGCGCTTCTAACAAAATTCTGCGTAAAAGCGGATGATTTGGACTTGATAGTTCCATAAGCTTCATGCTTGATACGATTCCAAGTCCACTTTCTAAATATGGTAAAATCCCCATAGCCAAAACGGATGATATAATCCCTGAAAGTGAAGCCATTAATAATTGCGTACCAATTTCAAGAGGCGAAAAATTCCCATTACGTAATAATAAGAGCGCCGCCAATACGACTACATTTAATACAGAAACGAGTATACCAGCTTGTAAAATCATTGTACGACGATTTTTTTCTCGCAAGAAAATACTAACCGATAATGAACTTAACAATACGTAAATCCCTACACTATAATTTAATGTACTCGTTACTCCTTCATTAAACATAATACTTCCGCATACAGAAAAAATCATACTCGTTAAAAAGACAAATCGATCACCAATCATTAGTTTTACAAGTATTGTTCCCATCGCAACTGGGACAACATATGCAATCCCCGCGTATTCAAGTTTTTGAAACAAACTAATGATTTTCATTAAGACGATTGTGATAGACAAAATTGTAATATACGCTAAAACATACGGTCTATCTTCTCTTTTTCTCTTTAAAAATAATTCAAATTGTTTATGCATAAAGTATAGTAACACACCAATGAGTACCGCTAATCCAACATAAGGTTGAAAGCCGTTCCCTTTTTCTAACAAACCAACTAATTTCAACTGATTATACACATCACTTGAAATTGTTTCACCTTCTCTAACAAGAACTTGTCCTTGAAGAATATAAACAGGTGGAACTAAATCTTCCTCTGCTTTTCTCTTCTCTTTCGTTAAGATCGGGTCATAAAAATAGTTTGCTGAAATTGCATATCTTCCTAGCGCCTTAATTGACTCTTTTAAACCATTATCAACATTAACACTATTCATCTCACTTACATATCGTTCTTTCGCATCTTTCAATTCGTCCATTTTAATATGCTCAGTCATGATACTATTAATCGCTGTGACCGCAGCATCTTTCGCTAATACTAATTGGCTCGAATCTGCATTAATCAAACTTAGTAAGTTTGAATCAGATAATTCTTTCGTTAAGTCAGCGGGTAGTTTCTTTTTTAACTTCTCCACTTTCTCAGCATCAGTCATCTTTTTTTGATCATCCGGTCCAACAGCTTTAATCTCTTGCACCACTTCATCCACTTTAGCAAAGACGTCATTCACAATATCAACTTTGTTTTGTTTATACTCACTTTTATATGTATATTGATCTTCAACTTTTGTAGCGGCTTCTTTTTTCTTTTTATCCGTTGTAACTTTATCTTCAATTTTTATAGGAGAATGGATTGTCTTTTTCGCAATAGAATACATATTAACATCTAATTGCTCTGGTTTTACATTATTCATAAGCGCAAAAAACAGCACTGCTCCTAATACAACGTAAGAAATCCAACTTAGTTTTTTCGAATGTTGTAAATTACGAAACCACTTAGAAATTTCTTGAGATCTTGACATGATTTCAATACCTTCTCCTCTCCAGAAATAAAGTGAAACTATTTATAGCTTTCATTTCTTCTACCAAACGATACTTTGAGGCAACATTTTATACACTAGTACCTATAGTTTATTTTCCTTATCTTTCATGATAGTAAAAAATATGACGTTCGCCAACCTTATCATACAAAAAGAAATGATCCTGACAAATAGGATCATTCCATTTTATCATATGCCTCAATAATACGTTGCACCAATGGATGTCTCACAACGTCCGTTTGTTCTAATGTAATAAATGACAGACCTGATACACCAGATAAAATATTAGCAGCTATAGATAGCCCTGATTTTACCCCTTTTGGCAAGTCTACTTGTGAAGGGTCCCCTGTAATAACCATTTTAGAACTAAAACCTAATCTTGTTAAAAACATTTTTATTTGAGCACCCGTTGTATTTTGAGCCTCATCTAAAATAACAAATGAATCATCAAGCGTACGCCCCCTCATATAAGCAAGCGGCGCGATTTCAATTACTCCTCGCTCCATCATACGCTGCGTATATTCTTGTCCAAGAATATCATGTAAGGCATCATATAATGGGCGTAAGTATGGATCTACCTTCTCTTTCAAATCCCCTGGTAAAAAACCTAAATTTTCTCCAGCTTCTACAGCAGGTCTTGTTAAAATAATTTTCTTTACATACCCTTGTTTTAAAGCCCTCACAGCCATTACTACAGCTAAGTATGTTTTTCCAGTTCCTGCAGGCCCTATCCCAAAGACAATATCATTCTTCTTCATCGCATGAATATATCGTCTTTGCCCCATTGTTTTTACACGAATGGATTTACCTTTTGCAGTCTTGAAAATTTCTTCTTCATATAACTCTTCAAATTGAGCAATTTTCCCTTGTTGTGCAAGCTGAATTGCATACGCAACATCTCTCTCTGAAATTGATATACTTTTACGAATTACAACAAGTAATTGCTGTAAGATTTTTTCTACGAGTGTCACCGTTTCAACTGCCCCAGATACATGAACAGTTTCTCCTCTAGTTACGATCGATACATTCAGTTCTCGTTCAATTACTTTTAAATGTGCATCATTGACTCCAAAAAGAGCGATTGCTTCGTTAGTATTTTCCAATTGTTGGTTCATTTCTACTAATTGTTCTGCCATTACTCAGTCTCCTTGAATATCGGATTCGGATATTGGTTGTGGCTCTGCAATATTTTCAACCACAGTATAATGCAATGTGACCTTTAGTTGACCCGCCTCAACCTCTTTACTCAAAATCTTATCACTTACAATCATAGCATGTTCATCCAATTTTTTCTTTAGTTCTTTTTCGGCCATCTCTTTCGCTACTTTCAGCGCTTGCTTTTCTGTATATTCTCGATTCGCTTCTTCCTCTTCTCTCACAACATCTTTTTCATATGCAATCGGCAGTGTAAAACCAAATAATTTCACATCATGCTTTACACTTTCAGTACGAGAGCGTTTATACTTATCATGCTGAAATCCCCATATTTTTATTTTCGTATCCCCAAATTTAAGAAAATGTTCATTGTATACATTACCAGTATACACTTGGAATTGCGTCTTTAACGGGACATCCACCTTAGATGTATACCACGTTTCTCCATACACAATACCTTTCGCTGAAACAATCGTCGGACTTTCCTCATTACCATATATTCCTGATACGAGAATCTGCCCTTTTTCTACATGATCATTTTTCAGTACAACCGGCTTTCCAACTTCTACGAACGTCTTTGTAATAATCGCTTCTTTTTTTGCTACTAAATTTTGCGGCCTTTGTTCCTTTTCTTTCTTCGGTTCGTTTTTTTCAACAATTTTAAAATGATACGTCGTTCCTCTTACTTCTAGTCCCGCCCAAGTAATGGCATTAATATTATCTGTCAAATGGCGTTGTACATCTTCTACATTCGGCATTTGAAATTGTAGTTTCCCTTTTTTAATACCCATTTTATCCAATTCTTTCATCAATATATATTCCGTTTCAGGTTTTGCTCCTGTAATTTCAATTTTCCAAACCATATTTGACATTGCAATCACACCAAAAAAGAAAATTAAAAAACCAATTAAAAATCCACTATTTTTAATTAAACGCTTATTCCAAAAAGGAAAACCATAACGTCCAATAAAATATAATTTACATTCATTTTTTCTATAAATTGGTTTTATTTTTTTCACATCGCGTAACAACATACAAAAAACTAACGTTTCATCAGCTATCTTTTTAACATCCCAAACTAATAAATTCCTCCGTACACATTCATTAACAAACCGTTCCGCTCCTCTACCTTCAATTCGCACTTTTACATATCCAAGCCACTTTATAAACCATTTATTTTTCATTTACCACCTTCACTACCTTTCTAAAAGTAGATATACTACTTTTTATTTGAAACATTAAAATAGCTCGTACTAAAATGAAACCGAGTAAAACTGTAATCAGTCTCTATCAACGGAACTTTTACAGGATAAAGAAGAAAAACTTCACAAATGGAAGTTTCACTTCAATCACCTTTTTTTTCATTTTCTAAAAATGTTACTTGCTCAATTATCCCTTCGAGCAAAAGCTCTTCTGGAAGAATCGTTTTAATAACAAAGGATTGTCCTTTAATTAATAATTGACCGTGTTTTAAAAGCAATCGCACTTCTTTATCTGAAAACACTAATAACCCCCGATGATTTTCTATATAAATATGTATTTGCCCAACAAGAGTAATCCGAGGTAGATCCATTAATACATCCACTGGTAGGTCTACTTGTTTTGTCAACCAATTTTTCATTTGTTCTAATTTCTTCATCTCGAAAGACCCCCTCTCATCCCATATATATGTATTTCTTCACAAGTGCCTATCGTGTTATAACGACTTCACTAACATAACTATATTCTGTAAGAGTTCATATCATGTTAATTAAAACAGTCGCTATATGAAATCATATTTGTCAGGACAATGATGGATCAGAGGATGTTACCTTTAATAATAGAAGTATTAATACAAGAATATGCGCCCCTACAGGATATCAGTACAAGTTACATTAAGAAATTGAGCCTAGCGAGAAGTTAGAAACTTGAAAAAAACTGTTACAATTCGTTCTGGATGTGACATACTGACCATAGAATAAGTAGTTGTCATTTATTGGACAAATGAGATAAAGTGAAACTTTAATCCCCCCTCACCAATCGGGCTGCCCGTTAATGAGGGATAAAATCAAAAAAAAGAAAATTTCTCCACTCTGAATGTTACGTTGTAAGTAAGAATATTTTATAGATGGTTGTTATATGAATTTCAAAAAATATTAGGGTTCATTAAAAAATGAATTAATAAATGAGGAAATACGAAAGTAAATTGGCTTTAGTCAAGAAATTTCGAATGTTATAAAACAAATTATCGACAGTAATATCCGGCCATTTTATGCAACTGATGCAAAATCTAAAATAGTTAGAATCTCTTTCGTTACCTTTGAGGATTATGCTGAAGAGCAAGCTATAAAACTTCAATCTGATTTTCAGAAGGTTCGGTACTTAGCTTTTATTTGCGAAAGAAGTTTTAGTCAAGGAAGTAAGAATAGGTGTAGAATCGGAATTATACAAGGAAATAATAAATTGAAACTTTAACTAGAGGGGTTTCTATCACTTATAGAAACCCTTTTTAAGCAATATAGCGTTTCTCCTTAATAAGAACAATAAAAAAACGTCTCATACGAAATGAGACGTTTTTTTACGCTAATAGCTGGATAACCAGCTTATTCACAAGTGATCCGTCTGTTTTACCTTTTACTTTCGGCATAACAGCAGTCATCACCTTACCCATATCTGCTTTAGAAGTCGCACCAACTTCAGAAATAACTTGCTTGATTACATCAACTAGTTCTTCTTCAGTTAATTGCTCTGGCAAATATGCGCTTAAAATCTGAATTTCACTTTGCAGTTTATTAACAAGGTCTTCACGACCAGCTTTTTTAAATTCAAGGAGGGAGTCCTTATACTGTTTTACTTCACGAGCTAAAACTGTTATTTCCTCTTCTTCAGTAAGAGTATGTTGCAGTTTAATACCTTCATTTTGTAAAGCAGCCTTAACCATACGAATAACGGTTAATTTTTCTTTTTGTTTATTCTTCATCGCTTGTTTCATATCATCGTTTAAACGACCGAGAAGACTCATAACTTACACCCTCTCTTAGAATTTACGCTTTCTTGCCGCTTCAGATTTCTTCTTACGTTTTACACTTGGTTTTTCATAAAACTCGCGCTTTCTTGCTTCAGCAAGTGTACCAGTTTTAGAAACCGATCTTTTAAAACGGCGAAGTGCATCCTCCAAAGACTCGTTTTTACGAACGACTGTTTTTGACATTCTCTTTCCCTCCCTCCGAAACATCACACTTACATACTAACTTCAGCATGCAAAAAGAAACACTTCTTCAGCATGTCTTTTACGATTATAATACATTTTATCACTTCAGGTCAACTATTTGGCAGAATAAAAGAAGAATAGAAGCATTTCCTTTTCAAAAGTTATGCAAATAGCTAGTATCCTTTACTGATGAAGACAACTATATTTTTATCATTTCATCTTTTTTCATACAGGGATGCATGAAACGCCTCCCCACCTTATAGTACTTAAGCGCTTCAAATAAAGAAAGCATGCAAACCGTTTCCGGTTGCACGCTCTTTTTATGCGCTAGCTGATTCTTTTTTTACATCATCTTCAAGAACACGAACAAATTGCGCTTCGTTATATGGATAACCAGCTTTCGTAATTTTCACTTTCACTAGCTTACCAATTAATTCTTCTGATCCTTCAAATACAATTTTTAAGTAGTTATCTGTATACCCTACATATAACCCTTCACGGTCGCCGTCTTTAAATTGCTCTTCTGGAATGATTTCAAGCACTTCACCTTCAAACGCTGATGCATATTCTTTCGCTAATTGATTAGATAGCTCAATTAAACGATGAACACGATCATTCTTCACATCTTCAGGAACTTGATCTTCCATGCGCGCTGCAGGTGTTCCTGTACGTTTTGAGTAAGGGAACACATGTAACTCAGAGAAGCGGTTCTCTTTAATGAAATTGTATGTTTCCATGAATTCTTCTTCTGTTTCACCTGGGAAACCAACGATTACGTCAGATGTAATCGCAAGGCCTGGTAACGCTTCTTTCAAACGATCTAAACGCTCTTGGAAGAACTCCATCGTATATTTACGACGCATACGTTTTAATACAGTATTAGAACCAGATTGCAACGGAATATGCAAGTGGCGTACAACTACTTCAGATTTATCTAACACTTCAATTACTTCATCTGAAATTTGACTCGCTTCAATAGAAGAAATACGAAGACGTTTTAATCCGCCTACTTCCGCTTCCATATCACGAAGTAATCCAGCTAAGTTATAATCTTTTATGTCTTCGCCGTATCCACCTGTATGAATACCCGTTAATACGATTTCTTTATAGCCTGCATCCACTAATTGTTGTGCTTGTTTAATAACTTCTTTTCCATCACGAGAACGCATTAAACCACGCGCCCAAGGAATGATACAGAATGTACAGAAGTTATTGCAACCCTCTTGTATTTTTAAAGACGCACGTGTACGATCCGTGAAATAAGGTACATCAAGTTCTTCGTACACACGTGTTTTCATAATATTACGGACAGCATTAATTGGTTGACGCTCTTTACGGAATTCTTCGATGTAACCTAACATCTTTTCACGATCCTGTGTACCAACTACAATATCTACACCCGGAATCGCCATAATTTCAGCTGGAGATGTTTGTGCATAACATCCCGTTACGCAAATAACTGCATCTGGATTTTGACGCACAGCACGTCTGATTACTTGACGGCTTTTTTTGTCCCCAGTATTCGTTACTGTACATGTATTAATAACATATACATCAGCTTTCTTTTCATATTCTGTTCTTTCATAACCACCTTGTTTAAACAATTGCCAAATGGCTTCTGTTTCATAGTGGTTTACTTTACAACCTAACGTATGGAACGCAACAGTTGACATTGATCATCACCCCATCAATTCAAAATGATACGAAGCAGCACTTAACGCGTATAACGGCGCCGTTTCTGTTCTTAAAATTCTTGGTCCTAAACTACATGGTACAAATTTATGTTCACGAAGCGCTGTAATCTCTTCCTCAGCTAAACCGCCTTCTGGGCCAAATACAATCAATAGCTTTTGACCTGGTTTCATTGTCGTTAAAGCTTTCGCAAAATTAGATTTCTCACCTTGTTTTGCTTCCTCTTCGTAAGCAACAAGACAAACATCATACTCACCACTCATTGAAAGCAATTGCTTAAATGATGCCGGAGCATGTACTTCTGGAATTTCACTTCTATGTGATTGTTCCGCAGCTTCTTTCACAATTTTTCTTAAACGCTCAACTTTTTTATCAGCTTTTTTCGCATCCCATTTTACGATAGAGCGAGATGCTTGAAATGGTAAGAATGCAGCTGCCCCAAGCTCAGTTCCTTTTTGAAAAATTAACTCTAGCTTGTCTCCTTTTGGCAGTCCACTTGCAATCGTCACGAAAACAGGAAGTTCACTTGACGCCTCTACCCATTCTACAATAGCCGTATTAATAAATTCACTGGTAATTTCATCAATTGAACATACTGCTGTTTTTCCGTTTACACAGCAATAAATATGATCACCAGCTGACATACGCATCACTCTTGCGATATGATGTACGTCATCACCTACAATGCGAATACTTGTCTCATTTACATATTTCTCTTCTACAAAATAACGTTGCATATAATCACCTTAGTAGAGTTTCGTTCCTTTCGTAAGTCAACACTTACGAAAAGAACGAAACGTTATCATTTTTCATATAACAAACGGCAAGTCTCTCACCTTATAGTGAGAGACTCCCCTTTTCATTATAGACTAAAATCTATATTACGCATTTCGTGCAATAATTGCTACCCAATCTTCCATTCGTAACACTTCTTCAATTGTAAATCCAGCTTGTTCTAACGCCTCAGAAATTACTTTTTCCTTCGCAGCAATAATGCCCGATGTAATAAATAATCCACCTGACTTCACAACTCTTGCTGCATCTTCAGGGAATAATAGAATAATTTCTGCTAATAAGTTAGCTACGATTAAATCAACAGGACCTTCAATGCCTTCTAAAAGACTATTTTGTCCAACAGACACGATATCATCTGTTTTATTTAAACGTACATTCATTTCTGCACTTTCAACCGCAACCGGATCTAAATCATATGCTTGAACAGAAGACGCACCTAATTTTGCAGCCGCAATACTAAGTACACCAGAACCTGTTCCTACATCAATAATAGTGTCACCTGGCTGTACTGTTTTTTCTAAAGCACGGATACACATCGTTGTTGTCGGATGAGTTCCTGTACCAAACGCCATACCCGGGTCTAATTCAATGATTTTTTCATCAGGAGAAGATGGTGTATATTCTTCCCAAGTCGGTACGATTGTGAATGTATCAGAAATTTGTACTGGATGGTAATATTTTTTCCAAGCAGTAGCCCAATCTTCTTCATTGACTTCGTTAACGGTAATATTTCCAGTACCAATTTCGATGTCGTAAGATGGAAGCACATCAATAGATGATTTTACACCTGCAATCGTTTCATGTAAAGAATCCGTTTGCGGGAAATACGCTTTTATTAATACACCTTCCGCCGGATATTCATCTGGGTTCAATGCATAAATTTCACCATATTGTTGCTCGCGCTCTTTCGTTAACTCCGCTGGATCCTCAATCGCAACTCCACTAGCACCAGCTTCATGTAAAATATGAGAGACAGCTTCTACTGCTTCTTCTGTTGTATGAATACTAATTTCTGACCATTTCACAATTTACCAACTCCATTTTTTATTTCCATTATTCCCCTTTGAAAGCACGTTTAAGCTTTCCGAATAAACTATCATCCTGCTCTTCTTGTCCTGCAAATTCACGTAATAAATCTTTTTGCTGCGAAGTCAATTTCGTCGGTACAACAACACGAACGACTACATATTGATCTCCTTGGCCGTATCCACGTACGTTCGGAGCACCTTTTCCTTTTAAGCGGAATTCTGTTCCAGTTTGTGTTCCTGCTGGAATTTTCAGCTTCACTTTACCATGAACAGTAGGAACTTCCACTTCATCACCAAGCGCCATTTGCGCAAATGTTAATGGCATTTCGCAAATAATGTGATCTCCTTCACGCTCGAAGAATTCATGATTTCTTACATGAACGACAACATATAAGTCTCCTGCTGGTCCGCCATTTACGCCGGCTTCACCTTTTCCAGACACACGAATTTGTTGACCATTATCGATACCCGCTGGAATTTTAACATTGATTTTTTTACGTTTACGAACTTTACCTGAACCGTGACATGTCGTACATTTTTCTTTAATAATTTGTCCAGTTCCTGAACAATGACCACAAGCTTGACGGTTTACGATACGACCAAACGGTGTGTTTTGTTCTACACTCACTTGACCAGAGCCTGAACAATGTTTACATGTTTCTTTTGAAGTTCCTGGTTTTGCTCCACTACCTTTACAAGTATCACATGGATCTTCTACTGGAATTTCCACATTTAATTCCTTACCAAAAATAGCTTCTTCAAAATCTAAAGTGACTTGATATTGTAAGTCAGCACCTTGGCGCGGAGCATTTGGATCACGACGTCTGCCGCCGCCACCGCCAAAGAAAGAACTAAATATATCTTCAAAACCGAAGCCACCGCCGAAGTCTCCTCCGCCGCCAAATCCACCGAATCCTTGATTTGCACCAGCATGACCAAATTGATCGTACTGTGCACGCTTTTGATCATCACTTAACACTTCGTATGCTTCTTGTACTTCTTTAAACTTTTCAATTGCATTTTCTTCTTTGCTTACGTCTGGATGGTATTTTTTAGCCAAACGACGATACGCTTTTTTAATTTCATCTGTTGAAGCGCCCTTGCTAAGTCCAAGGACCTCATAATAGTCTCGTTTACTCATAAATTTACAACCCCCGAATCTTTCACATAAACGTAATTTTAACACCGAAAGAAAGTGCTTTGCAACAAAGTTTCCTCACTTACAGTATGCAAAGCGAAAAACTTAAGATCCTCACACATCGCTTCTCATTCGTGAAAAAAGCCAAAGTCAAGGCACGCTTGACTTTGACTTTTTGTCATCTTACTTATTATGTTTACAGTTGAATTACTTGTCTTCTTTTACTTCTTCAAACTCAGCGTCAACTACATTGTCTTTCTTTGCGCCAGCGTCTTGTGCACCTTGCGCACCTTCTGCTTGACCGGCAGCTGCTTGAGCCTGCTCGTATAATTTAACAGTTAATTGTTGTACGATTTCTTGTAAAGCATCTTTTTTCGCACGAATTTCTTCAAGCTCGTTTTTCTCAATTGCAGCTTGTAATGCTTCTTTCGCTTCTGTTGCTTTTGCAACTTCAGCTGCATCTACTTTACCTTCTAAATCTTTTACAACTTTGTCTGTTTGGAATACAAGTTGGTCAGCTTCGTTACGAAGTTCTACTTCTTCCTTACGTTTTTGGTCAGCGTCAGCATTTGCTTCCGCTTCTTGTACCATACGTTCTACTTCTTCATCAGAAAGACCTGAAGAAGATTGGATTGTAATAGCTTGCTCTTTGCTTGTTCCTAAGTCTTTCGCACGTACGTTAACGATACCGTTCGCATCAATATCGAATGTTACTTCGATTTGTGGAATACCACGTGGTGCTGGTGGAAGGTCAGTTAATTGGAAACGACCTAACGTTTTGTTGTCAGCTGACATTGGACGCTCACCTTGTAATACGTGAATGTCTACTGCTGGTTGATTATCAGCAGCTGTCGAGAATACTTGTGACTTACTTGTTGGAATTGTAGTGTTACGCTCGATTAATTTCGTGAACACGCCACCCATAGTTTCAATACCTAAAGAAAGTGGAGTTACGTCTAATAATAGAACGCCTTCTACATCACCAGTAAGTACGCCACCTTGAACTGCAGCACCTAATGCTACAACTTCATCAGGGTTTACACCTTTATATGGCTCTTTACCAGTTTCACGTTTAATAGCTTCTTGTACAGCTGGGATACGAGTAGATCCACCAACAAGAATAACTTTATCTAATTCGCTTGGAGCAAAACCAGCGTCTTTTAATGCACGACGAGTTGGCTCTAATGTTCTTTCAACAAGACCTGCTGAAAGCTCTTCGAATTTCGCTCTTGTTAACGTTAATTCTAAGTGTAATGGACCAGCAGCTCCAGCACTAATGAATGGTAATGAAATTTGAGTTTGTGTTACACCAGAAAGATCTTTTTTCGCTTTTTCAGCTGCATCTTTCAAGCGTTGAAGCGCCATTTTATCTTGGCTTAAATCAATGTTATTTTCTTTTTTGAACTCAGCTACTAAGTGATCGATGATAACTTGGTCAAAGTCATCGCCACCAAGACGGTTGTCACCAGCAGTTGAAATAACTTCGAATGTGCCGTCTGCTAACTCAAGGATAGATACGTCAAATGTACCGCCACCTAAGTCATATACTAAGATTTTTTGTTCTTCGTCTTGTTTTTCTAAACCGTAAGCAAGTGCTGCTGCTGTTGGCTCGTTAATAATACGCTCAACTTCTAAACCAGCGATACGACCAGCATCTTTCGTTGCTTGACGCTCTGCATCGTTGAAGTATGCAGGTACTGTAATAACAGCTTTCGTTACTGTTTCACCTAAGTATGCTTCAGCAGAAGCTTTTAAGTTTTGTAAAATGATTGCAGAAATTTCTTGAGGTGTATAATCTTTACCTTCAACTTCTACTTTGTAGTCTGTACCCATATGACGTTTAACAGACATGATTGTATTTGGGTTTGTAATTGCTTGGCGCTTTGCAACTTCCCCAACTTGACGTTCTTCATTTTTGAAAGCTACAACAGAAGGTGTTGTACGGTTTCCTTCTGGATTTGGGATAACCTTTGGTTCTCCACCTTCCATAACAGCTACACAAGAGTTTGTTGTACCTAAGTCAATACCGATAATTTTACTCATGGCGAATCCTCCTAGTTTTATGTAAATTATTGATTTACTTTTACCATTGATGGGCGAATCACACGGTCTTTTAGTTTATAACCTTTTTGGAATTCTTCCACAACCGCGTTTGATTCAAATTCACTATCTTCCACTTGCATAATAGCTTGGTGTTCATTAGGATCAAACTGTTTACCAACAGCTTCAATCACTTCCACACCTTCTTTAGTCAGCGCTTCTAACAATTGACGATGCACCATTTCCATACCTTGTAACAAGGATTTCGTTTGCTCATCAGTCGCTTCCACTTGCATTGCTCTTTCAAAATTATCAAGAGCTGGCAAGATGTCTGAAACTAGACTTTGTGCTCTATATTTTTCAGCAGCCTGTTTATCCATTTGGACACGGCGCTTATAATTTTCAAAATCAGCTTGTAGACGTAATGTGCGACCTTCCGTTTCCGTTAGTTTCGCTTGTAGCTCATCTACTTTTTCTTGTAAAAGAGCAGCCTCACTTTTTTCTTCTACAGTTTCTTCACTGTTTTCTGGCGTGACAGCTTCTTCAACTTGCGCTTCTTTTACTTCTTCTACCACTTGTTCGTTACGCTCTTCCACAATATTCACCTCCTTAAAAGGTATTAGGTATCATGCATAGCATGATTACCTAAGCATTATATATTACACACAGCAATGAAAATTTCATCACTTGAGCGAATGTATTACTCTCATTTACTTTTTAAGTCCATCAGTAAATTGTCTCGTAAATAACTGTAACAAACTAATTACACGAGAATATTGCATTCTCGTAGGACCTAAAATAGCAATTGTTCCAAGTTGCTCTTCGCCGATTGAATATGTTGCAGAAATTAAACTACAATCCTCCATAGCCGTCGAAGAGTTTTCCCTACCAATTTTCACTTGAATCCCGACTTGTTTATGACGCAAAATGTCATAAAATTCGGCTTCATTATCAATCATGGTAAGTAAAGATCTAACCTTTTGAATGTCATGGAACTCTGGCTGCGAAAGCATATTTGCTTTTCCTCCAAAGTATATCTTTTCCGATAACGGAACTTGAAATGTACCATCCAACATTTTTATTGCACTATCGTAATTATGAACATACCCACGTAAAACTGTAACAATCTCCTTAAAGATTTTATTATGAAGTTCTTCCATCGGTACGCCAGATAGCTTTTCATTTAAAATATTAACCATTTTTTCTAAATCTGATAAATCAACAGATTCCGGAACGGTAATCGTTTTACTTTGTACATGCCCTGTATCGGTTACAATAATAGCGACAGCAGTTTGACGATCAAGCGGCACAATTTGTACATTTTTAAGTTTATTTGTACTTAACTTCGGTCCAAGAACAATGGCCGTATAATTCGTAAGTTCTGATAAAATTTGAGCAGATTGTTGTGCAATTTTTTCCGCTTCAAAAATTCTTTCAGCAAATAAATCTTTAATTTGTACAATTTCAGCGTTCGGTAAGTTTTGCGGTGCTAAAAGATGGTCTACATAAAATCGGTAGCCTTTCTCAGAAGGAACACGTCCAGAAGAACTGTGCGTTTTTTCAATAAAACCTAATTCTTCTAAGTCCGCCATTTCATTTCGAATAGTAGCTGAACTAAATGTAATTTCATCTTTTTTAGCCAACGTTCTAGACCCAACGGGCTGCGCTGATCCAATAAAGTCATCAATAATTGTTTGTAAAATTAAGAGCTGACGTTCCGTAAGCATCTCATCATCACCTCTGTTAGCACTCTTTGTCTTTGAGTGCTAAATCTATTAATAACTTACCAAAATTGACATTCAATTGTCAACGGAAACGTCACGAAATAATGAAACTTTTTCACGCCTATGGAACATTTAATTAGTCAATCAAAAATGATTGGAATACTTCATTCCCTAATAATTTTCCTTTTCGCGTTAAACGCACATGTCCATCTTCCTCTTCAAGCAATCCCTGCTCTTGGTTGCTTTGTAACTGCTTCGCGAAAACTTGATCCATCTCTACATTAAATTTATTGCGGAACGCCGTTTTAGAAACACCTTTTGTTTTTCGAAGCCCTAAGAACAGCTCTTCTTCCATTCTTTCTTTCTCCGTCACTTTGTGAACATCTAAATACGGAAATCCTGTTTCATCAATTTTATTAAAATATTGCTTCAGCGGACCTACATTTTGAATACGTTCCCCGTTCACATAACTATGAGCTCCAGCTCCAAATCCATAATACTCTTCATTATTCCAGTATGTGAGATTATGTCTACTTTTATTGTCACCTTTTGAGAAATTACTAATTTCATACTGGTTATAACCGTGTTTCTCCATTTCATCCATTACTATTTCATACATTTTCGCTTCATGGTCTTCACCCGGAAGACGCAATTTCCCTTTGTTCATTAAGTTATAAAACACTGTTTTAGGTTCCACAATTAATGAATATGCAGAGAAATGTTGTACACCAAGCGTAAAAGCAATATCTAATGTTTCTTTTACATCTTCTATCGTCTGTCCTGGCAAAGCATAAATAATATCTACATTAATATTTTTAAATCCTACTTCCTGTGCTTCTCGAATCGCGAGGAATGCATCTTCCCTCGTATGCTTGCGCCCGATTTTCTCAAGCAGTTCATCACGGAACGTTTGCACACCAAAACTAATTCGATTCACTCCACCTTCTAGCAGTACATTCAACTTCTCTTTCGGCAGATCTCCTGGATTCGCTTCAAATGTTAATTCACAATTTGGGGCGAACGGACGCAAATGACGATTAATAATCTCGAGTAATTTTTTTGTCTGTTCCATATTTAACGCTGTCGGAGTTCCCCCGCCCACAAAAATCGTTTTTATACTATCAAACGGAACTTTTTGAACCGTATTTATTATTTCCTTCTCTAAATAATCTAAATATTGATCAACCGGTTGGCGTTCAATAAACACTTTATTAAAATCACAATAGTGACAAATGTGCTGACAAAACGGAATATGAATATATGCAGCTTGTACCAAATATAACTCCTACCTTTCTAAAAAGAAAACCTCCGCACTCCGGAGGGTTCTCTACTTCTCTAACGTATTACGAATTTGTTCCATTCGCATTTTTCCCCAATCATACATCATTTCAACGATCGGTAAAAGTGACATGCCTAGTTCCGTCATATAATACTCAACGCGAGGAGGAATTTCGGGATATACTGTCCGATCAACAATTCCATCTTCCATTAACTCTTTTAATTGGTTCGACAAAACTTTATGAGAAATGCTTGGGAATAACCGTTGTAATTCACTGAAACGATGTGGTCCTTCCACACCAAGATGCCACAGTATCACAACTTTCCACTTTCCACTAATAATAGAAAGCGTCAATTCCTTTTCACAATTAAAATTACCATTTTGTATTTTATCTTGAATATCTTTTCGAATATTTTCGGACATTAACAATCTCCTAACTCTATATGAACTAAAAAGCTCTCTCATTATTGTAAATGAGAGCTGCTCAGATGTCTAAAAAGTAATTATACAGAAAAAAGAAGCCGCACAAACGACTTCTTTTTTATTTCAAATATTAGTTGTCATCCATTTTCAGTACAGCCATAAATGCCTCTTGCGGTACTTCTACAGAACCAACAGACTTCATACGTTTTTTACCTTCTTTTTGCTTATCAAGAAGTTTACGCTTACGAGAAATGTCACCGCCGTAACATTTTGCAAGTACGTTTTTACGCATCGCTTTAATTGTAGAACGTGCTACAACTTTATTTCCGATAGTCGCCTGAATTGGCACTTCAAATTGTTGTCTCGGAATTAATTCTTTTAATTTCTCTACGATTACTTTACCACGGTCATACGCTGAATCACGGTGTACGATAAATGATAAAGCATCCACTTGTTCATTATTTAAAAGAATATCCATTTTCACAAGTTTAGATGGTTTATAGCCAATTAACTCGTAGTCAAATGATGCATACCCTTTCGTATTTGATTTCAATTGATCGAAGAAGTCATATACGATTTCTGATAACGGGATTTCATATGTTAATGTAACACGCGTTTCATCTAAATATTGCATATCAATAAACGTTCCACGTTTACCTTGGCAAATCTCCATTACAGCTCCAACATAGTCATTCGGAACCATAATTGAAGCCTTCACAAACGGCTCTTCTACACGATCGATAGACTGTGGATCTGGCATATTAGATGGGTTATCAACAATAACATCTTCACCGTTAGTTAAATAAACTTTATAAATAACGCTTGGCGCTGTTGTAATTAAGTCAATCTTAAATTCACGTTCAATACGTTCTTGAATGATTTCCATGTGAAGAAGCCCTAAGAAACCACAACGGAAACCAAATCCTAGCGCTTGAGATGTTTCTGGTTCAAACTCAAGAGCAGAATCGTTTAACTCTAATTTTTCTAATGCATCACGTAAATCGTTATAACGAGCAGAGTCAATTGGATACAGACCACAGAATACCATCGGATTTAACTTACGGTAACCTGCTAACGGCTCTGCAGCTGGACGTTTCGCATGCGTAATCGTATCACCAACACGTGTGTCACCAACATTTTTAATCGATGCTGCTAAGAAACCTACATCACCTACTGTTAACTCGTCACGTTGCGTAGTTTTCGGTGTAAATACACCTACTTCTGTTACTTCAAATTCTTTACCCGTTGCCATCATACGTACTTTATCGCCAACTTTTACTGTTCCATTTACAACACGGATATAAGCAATTACACCGCGGTACGGATCATATAAAGAGTCGAAAATCATACATTGTAATGGCTCTTCTGAATCACCCGAAGGAGCTGGTACTTTTTCAACAATTTGTTCTAAAATTTCTTCAATACCAATTCCAGCTTTCGCAGAAGCAAGTACCGCTTCTGATGCATCTAAACCAATTACATCTTCTACCTCTTGACGTACACGTTCTGGATCCGCACTTGGTAAGTCGATTTTATTAATAACTGGTAAAATTTCTAAATTGTTATCAAGCGCTAAGTATACGTTTGCTAACGTTTGCGCTTCAATACCTTGCGCTGCATCTACTACAAGAATCGCGCCTTCACAAGCCGCTAAACTACGAGATACTTCGTACGTAAAGTCGACATGTCCTGGTGTATCAATTAAATGAAGAATATACTCTTCACCATCTTTTGCTTTATAGTTTAATTGTACTGCGTTTAATTTGATTGTAATACCACGCTCACGCTCTAAATCCATAGAGTCAAGCAACTGAGCTTTCATTTCGCGTTGTGTTAACGCGTTTGTTTTCTCTAAAATACGGTCTGCTAACGTTGATTTTCCGTGGTCAATATGAGCAATAATAGAGAAATTACGAATTTTGGACTGTCTTTTTGCTCTTTCTTCTTTATTCATCTATGTTCTCAACTCCTAATAGTCTCGCCAATATACACTAGCACTGATTATATCAATAGAGCAACAAAGATTCAATGAAAACTCGTGCTGCTTACGATACAAATCATTCTATCTATATCTTATGCGAATAAACCATAAGAGACAAACCCTTTTCAAATTTTAAAACGGCTGTCTTACAAATCAGTAAAACAACCGCCTCCCATGTTACTCTTAGCTAAAAATTCCTTTTATTTTCCCAACAACTATATCCGTCCCGAACTTCGTCATTTCATAAGCTACACTTGCTACCGCCATCCCAATTCCTTCTACAACATTAAAACTTCTTAAACGTTCTAATTGCTGTTGTTTTTCTGAGGCCGAAAACGAGCTACCCAAAATTTCTGATTCAGCACCTGTACTTTCTGTCCCTGTCATATGAGCTATTTGTTCATATGACAATTGCTGATAGCCTTTCATACTTTTCAAACCATGATTAGCAAGTGCCACTCCTGCTATCATCATAAGTAAACATAAAGCTACACTACATATACACAAAAGCGCAAAGCGACTCAAACCATAATCATCTGTTCCCCTCAATGTGTATATGCTCCCGTATTATCTTGATCAATTTGATGATGTAGCGCTGCATTTAAACCACTCGCTATTACATTCGCCATATCCTCAATAAAAGTATCTACTTCTTTTGGGGTTACCATTAAATTATGACCAAGAGGAGATAGCACTTCATAAATCAGCCTTCTTTTTTCTTCTTCTTCCAATGTACCAACAGCACCTAAAAACATATTTCTGCTCTTTTCATCCGGCATATCTTCTTCTGTTAATTTTTTCTTTTCTCCAAATGAAAATCCCGCTGGTAACAAAGATCGTGAAGGTTTATTTCCTTCTTTCATCTCTCGACCAAAATGTTTCAAAATAAAATCAATCGTATCACTTGTAATCGAAACAGCATCGACCACAGTCGGAACACCAATTGCGATAACAGGGATACCTAATGTGTCTTTACTTAGTTCTTTACGTTTATTCCCAACCCCCGAACCAGGATGGATTCCAGTATCAGAAATTTGTATCGTGCTATTTACTCGTTCAATAGAACGGGCAGCTAATGCATCAATTGCAATTACAAAGTCCGGGTTCGTCTTCTCAATAATTCCATAAATAACATCGCTCGTTTCGATTCCTGTAATCCCCATTACCCCCGGCCGAATTGCACTAACAGGCCTAAATCCTTCTTCTACACTTTCAGGCTGCAATTGAAACAAATGTCTCGTTACTAATACATTCTCTACAACTATCGGTCCAAGAGCATCTGGTGTTACATTCCAATTCCCAAGACCTACAATTAAACAGCTTGCTTCTTTTGTAACTCCAACCTCTTCTAAGAAACAAGAAAATTCTTTTGCAAAAATACGCTCCACTTTTTGTTGAAGTTCTGTATCTTGCTGACGTATCCCTTGTACTTCAAGTGTTAAATAATTTCCAGGTTTTTTCCCCATCGCTTCAGAGGCAGCTTCATCAATCGTTACTTTTGTAATTATAGTACCTTCTTCTTCTCTCTCTTTTACAATAACTCCCTGTATCCCTTTTTGTTCTTCTTGGCTTTCTTGCAACATTTGATGAGCTTCTACAGCAAGGTCAGTTCTAATGCTATATTTACTTAAATCTAATGGTTCTTTCATCGTATCTCCTCCGTAATTCATAGTAAATATCGTTAGATTTCCCAAAGTTATATAAGGTCATTCTTTCCTTTACGTGAAATTTCATGGATATACTATTGCAATTCTCTTCACCGTTTGATAGAATATCACTTGTTCTATGTAAGAATCGAGTCATTCGATTGCACCAGGGAGGTGAAAAGTATGGCAAACATCAAATCTGCTATCAAACGCGCTAAACTTAGCGAAGAGCGTCGTGCACATAACGCTTCTATCAAGTCTGACATGCGTTCTGCTGTTAAAACTGTAGAAGCTTTAGTTACTAATAACGATCTTGAAAATGCTAAAGAAGCTTTCAAAACTGCTTCTAAAAAACTTGACAAAGCAGCTCGTAAAGGTCTTATCCACCAAAACGCTGCAGCTCGTCAAAAATCTCGCTTAGCGAAACAAGTAAACGCGTAAGGCGTTTAAAAAACGATCCATTTGGATCGTTTTTTTATATACAAAAAAGTTCATGCACTAAGTGCATGAACTTTTTTGTGTCATCACATATGATTTAATCGCATTAAGAAAAATTCGAGCACAAGCTTCTTATCCATCTTTCCCGTCTTCATACTATAATCAGCTTCCGCTAATTCTATAATCACTTTTTTTAATTCTTCAAAAGAGAAAAACTTCGTTTGATTCATTGCTAACTTTACACGATACGGATGTACACCAATATGAGACGCAATTTGATTTTGTCCATAACCACGTTGCTGTAGCTCTTTCACTTGATACAACAAGCGGAATTGACTCACTAATAACGCAAGCAATTTAATCGGCTCTTCCTGCTGCGTAAATAATCCATCCAAAATTTGCATTGCACCTGCAATATCTTTTTTCACCACTTTTTCTGTCAAAGCAAATACATTTTGCTCAACTGATTTTGGCACAAGCTCTGCAACAAGTTTCGTCGTAATCTCTCCGCCCATACCAACGTATAACGTTAACTTGTCCATTTCCTTCGCCAACATCGTTACATTACTTCCCACAAGTTCTAGCAACAAACTAACAGCCGCGTTATCAATATGCACATGCACTTCATCTGCACGAGCAACAATCCACTTCTGAACATCCTGTACTTGCATTGCATTCGCTTCTACTACATCTGCTGTTTTCTTTAATAGTTTTGTAATTTTTTTTCGCTCATCAAGTTTTTCGTAAGGCGCAACAAAAACAAGAATAGAAAATGGAGAAGGTTCACCAATGTATTCTTCTAAAATTTTTATATTTTGCTCTAACTTTTCTTTTTGCGAAGTCAAAAATAGCGGTGATTTTATTAACAGTACTTTCCGTTCTCCGAAGAAAGGAAGCGTACGCGCATCCTCAACCACATCTTCTAAATACGCTTCTTCTAAATCGTATGTCACAACATTAAACTCTCGATCTTCTTCTTCAAGTGCTTCTGTCGTAATAAGCTTTATCGTTTCATTTATAAAAAAAGCTTCCGTTCCATATATTAAATATAACGGAGCAAACTGTTTCTTTTTAATTTTTTTATGTATATCACTCATACTTTTTCCTACTCCCTAACTTGGCAATATATATTTATACTAATGCCCTAGCTTTTGTTTTACAAGTACAAAGGAACAGGCTTTATAACCCGTCCCTTTATTTATATTAAACGCCACGCAATAAGCCCCGGGTTTCTTATTGGTGTGCGGTAATCACCTTCCCTTTATTATTCGCAATAAAAATTTGAGTATAAGTGCCAACTGTTAACATGCTTGGAAACGAAAAACTCACATTACTTCATGATTTACAAGTAACAAAAAAGCTCGTTTTCTCTTCATATGGAAATTGTAGATTTTTTTCTGACAATATTTTATACTAAAGTGGAATGTTGGGGAGGGATTCTAAATGAATGATTTTGAACAAAACGTTCAAAGTAAACGCAATGACGCTATTGATTCAGGGGTAGGATTTATCGTCTCATTTGGTTTTTTCGCAACACTTTTCATCATTGCAACTGTTATTAAATTTATCGGTTCTTAAAGACTGCCACTTCATGGCAGTCTTCTCTTTTTCATCTATTATGTGTTTTATCATATGTGATTTTACTTTTAAAGGTTCCATTTTTCCCTTTAAAAACATAGGAAATAGCACCTTGCTTGTCCGTGCGCCATATCGCACTCCCCATCTTCTCAAAACGCTCTATCACTTCTTTATGCGGGTGTCCATACCTATTCTGCTTACCAACAGATATAATCGCTACACGAGGCTGTATGACGTTCAAAAAAGGCTCTATAGATGACGTATCACTCCCATGATGAGCAACTTTTAAAACATCTACTTGTAAATCTGGATATGCCTCTACTAAAATCTTTTCCCCTTCTTCTTCCAAATCGCCTGTAAATAGCCACTTCACCCCTCCAAATTTTGCCCATATTACAATTGAAGCGTTATTTTCACTTTTTTCTTTTCCTTTTGGAGCTAAAACAAAAAATTCCGCTTCATTTACACTCCAACTCTCCCCTTCCCCCACTTCAGTTATTTTCATTTCCTTTTCTAATGCCTGTTTCTTGACTACTTTTTCTAATACTGCATCTTTTCCCTTTCGGCCAAATACCACTTCTTTTACAGGTATATATGATAATAATTCTTGCGCAGCACCTATATGATCTGCATCTCCATGCGTTACGATTAATTTATCAATTGTTTTAATACCTTCTTTTTGTAAAAAGGGTATTAAAACATCATTTCCAACAGAAAATTCATGCTTTTTTTGTTGCCATTCTTCCTTATTCACACGAAGCGTTCCACCTGTATCAATAAGATAAATCCCTTTATCATACGGAAGGCGAATTAATATTGCATCACCTTGTCCAACATCAATAAATGTTACACTTCCGCTTCCTCTAAAATATGGATATATATAATGACATGTGCTAATAAAAAGAAATACACTCGCAACTATACAAACTATTTTTTTCGGCGCTCTCCGTTCCCAAACCATCAATATGCTGACAATACTCGCGCAATATACAGCTACAAGATTGAAGGGCGTTTCCCCGAAGATAAGCTGGGTAAATGGTAAACTTTCACAATAACTTAGAAAATCATTAGACATACTCAAGCCTATTGATAATACATCGGCAAATCCTTTTGCGAGAAACGGGACAATTGGCATACACAGTAAAATAATAATGCTACATGGTAATACAATGATAGATAAAAACGGAACGTATAAGAGATTGAGGAGAATGCTATATGGAGAAAAATAACCAAAGTGATATAACAAAATCGGAGTACTAACGAGCTGTGAAATGATAGAAATATAAATAGAATTCCGGATTACTCCGTTGCTACTTCCTAACAATAACGGAGCAGACAAAAGTAAAGCGAAGCTACCTACAAAAGAAAACTGAAATCCAATATTAAAAACAAGATAAGGGTCATATATAAGCATGCATATAGCTGTTACACTTAAAGCATCTAAACTAGACAAACGAATCGAGCACATAAAAGCAATCAACATCAAAACTCCTGTTATAGAAGCTCTTATAACAGAGGGTGACGCCCCTGCTAAAACCATATACAAAGGAATACAAACGATAAGGCAAATTGTTGCTACCTCCCTTGTCACACCGCTTCTTAGCAAAATAAAATATACTATCACCATTAACAATACAATGTGCGAACCTGAAATTGCTAACAAATGTACAAGACCAAATTGTTGATATTGCTCTTCCACTTCAAACGTCATTTGTTGTCTATCACCAAATATTAATGCATTCATAAAAGCACCTGATTGCTCTGGAAACATTTCTGTAACTTTCGAGATTGCTTGTTGCCTCAAAAGAAGAATCCATTGCGTGAGCGACAGTGATGTTTTATAGCATTCAGAAATATATGTAGCCTCAAATGTAAAATGAATATGTTGTTTGTATAAATAATCACGGTAATTAAAACCATGAAAATTCCGAGCTGTTTCCGGTTCTTTCCTCTCACCCTCGAATACACATGATATCCCCGCGTATAATTGTTGCATTTTTTTCTTTTCCAAGACTGATTTGATTCTATAACTTAACTGCACTATATTTTTATTCTGATCTTCAAATTGAAAAGATAGGCGATCCCCATTAACAAGCGGTGTATTTTGTATAACCCCTCTTGTAACTCCATAGGAATCCCCTAGAGGCTTATTCCACGTTTGAACATAGGAAGTGTATATAGCGCTACTAAAGTACGCTACAATACAAAAAATGAAGGTTTTACGCGAAGTGCGATATAAACAGAAGAAAACATTTAAAAAGAGGCAAAAAACTATCAATAAAAGTGACGATGAAAAGGCAATTGCAACCCCTATTATAAACGAGATTGCAACATACCCCCATTGTTCCTGCAACTTATACTCACTCCTTATAGCATCATTTTTGCTTTCGTGAATACATGCTGTAATTCTTCCATTGATAAATTATCTTTTTCTAAAGACGCAAATAATTCTTTCAACTCTGTATAACGTTTTTGCTCCTCTAATGCAGCAATATCATATTCTAGCGGAACGTGCTTCACTGTTACGTTCGCTTGTTCAAATAACTCTATGGCGTATGGATGATTTTTATAATCCTGTGCATAATAAACCGCTGTAATACCACTTTGAATAATTGCCTTACAACATTGTAAACAAGGGAAATGCGTAACGTAAATTTCTGCTTCCTCTGTTTTCGCACCAAACTTGGCACATTGTAATAAAGCATTCATTTCGGCATGAATTGTCCGAACACAATGATTATCGATTACGTAACAACCATCATCTATACAATGTACGCCACCTTTAATTGAACCATTATACCCACCAGCAATAATTCGTTTATCGCGAACGATTGTCGCTCCTACCGCAAGCCTTGTACATGTACTACGCAAAGATAGTAGATGGCTTTGCGTCATAAAATATTGATCCCATGAAATTCGTTCCATATTTTTCACCTACTTTTTTGTCTACTTGTAGTGTAGCGAAAGAAGAAAAACTTCGTCAATCTTTTACGGAATAATAATTTGACCTTTTATCTTTTCAAGAGACTTCGCACCAATCCCATCAATCTCTAATAAATCTTCTATTTTCTGAAACGGACCATGTTCTTCTCGATATTTCAAAATACTTTCTGCCTTTCGAGAGCCAATCCCTGTAATTTTTTCTAGTTGTTCTTTCGCCGCTGTATTTATTCGAATCTTGCCATCTTCCTTAGAAGAAGTAAGCACACCTTGTTCTGACTCATTTTTACTCGGTATATAAAGAAGCATTTGATCTTGTACAATTTGTGCTAAATTTACTTTTTTCATATCTACTTCTGATAAAAAACCACCAGCCTTTTGAACCGCATCCTTTACGCGATCTCCTTCCTTCATTTCATATACCCCTTCTTTACTAACCGCTCCTTTCACATCAATTATAATTGTTCTTTTCTGTTCCTTTGTATCCGATATTTTCGGTTTACCCTTTTTTTCTATCTCCTTCTCTTGTACATTCATTGTAATAGGCGTTCGTTCTACATTCTGATTCGTTTTCCAAAAAACAAGAAAAAGTAAAGTTCCAATAATAGCTACTAAACCTAACCACTTTTTCGGAAAATCCCACATCATTTTACACCTCTAATCATAAATTTATAACATCATTCATATTGTTTAGGAGAAAGCTGTTACGAAGGAGGGATGAAACTTTGAACATAGGAATTATAGGGACAGGAAACATGGGAAATATACTAATCGATGCATTTTTAGAAACCCGTGCTGTCAAACCTTCTTGCCTTACAATCATTAATCGGACGCCCGCAAAAGCATATCATATAAAAGAAAAATACCCTTCTGTTCAGATAGCAAAAACAATCCCGGAAGTAATCGAACAATCACAACTTATTTTTATTTGTGTTAAGCCGATAGATATATACCCTATCCTAAAAAAATACGCTGAACATTTTTCTGATGAAACGTGCTTAGTTTCTATTACAAGTCCAATATCTCCATCACAATTAGAGACTCTCGTACCTTGCCACGTCGCGCGTATCATTCCAAGTATCACAAATCGCGCTCTCTCTGGCGCCTCACTATTTACATTTGGAGATAATTGCTCTGAAGAATGGCAACAAAAACTACTTCGTCTATTCAAAAACATTTCTACACCTCTTGTAATAAAAGAAGATATAACGCGCGTTTCATCTGATATAGCAAGTTGCGGTCCTGCTTTCTTTAGTTATTTACTACAATGCTTCATTAACGCTGCTGTAGATAAAACAAATATTACACACGAAGAGGCTACTACTTTAGTAAGTGAAATGGTCGTGGGGATGGGGAAATTACTTGAAAAAGAAATCTTCACATTACCTACCTTACAAGAAAAGGTTTGCGTGAAAGGCGGCGTTACTGGGGAAGGCATTCGGGTTTTAGAAGAACACGTTGGAGATATGTTCCATAAGTTAATCGAGCGAACACATGAAAAATTTGATGAAGATTTAGAATGCGTTGATCAGCAATTCAATAAACACACATAATAAATACGTCATTTTCATTCCAAATCCTTTTTATAAATACTTACTTTTTTACAATACATTTTCACTTCAACTACTATTCCCACACTTTACGCATACGATCTTTAGATTATGCTAGAACTAAAAATACATCTTCTTTATAAAACAAAAGCAACCTTCTCGGTTGCTTTTGTTTTTATCCGTTTTTCTTCGCCATGAAGAAAATACGCTCTGTTTGTTCTGTAACTTCAAGTCGCTCAAAATCACCTGTTACACGAAGCACTGTAAAACCTGCTTCTTCAAGCCATTTCGTTAACTCTTCCACTTGATATGCACGTTGCACGTGACATTCGTCAAACCGATGGTACACATCTTCTTCTAGATCTTGAACAAAGAATGTTAAATCATGCTCTACACTATTTGATTCTTCACCAGGGAAGCAATTCCAAATAAGAGATATTTCTTCTCCATTCACTGTATACGTTTCATTTTGAAATACATGATGTATTTTATATAAAGAGTGTACATCAAATAAAAACAAACCATCTTGACGTAAATGGTGAAATACTCTTCTAAATGTTTCTTGTACTCCATCTTCTTGCAATACATAATTTAATGAATCACAAAAAATCGTTACACAGTCAAACTCACCCGGAACATCAAGCTCGCGCATATCTTGTTGGTAAAAAGGAATAAAATGCCCTTCTCCGCCTAGTTTTTGCTGAGCGACTGTTAACATTTCTTCTGAAAGATCGACACCTATTAAATCGTAACCCTTTTGCACAAGCGGCAGGGTTACATTACCTGTACCGCATGCTACATCAAGAATTTTTGCCTCTTTCATACCTGCCTGCTGTAAACTTCCCTCTGTAAATTCCACCCATTTATCATAAGGGACATCATTCATTAGTTCGTCGTACAACAATGCAAATTGTTCGTATTTCATTGGCCTAACTCTTCTGTAATATCTTCACGTGGCACATCGCCCCATAGACGCTCTAAATTATAGTGATTACGCTCATCTTTATGGAATACATGAGCAACTACATCTCCAAGATCAACTAATACCCAACGTGCTTCGTCAAACCCTTCCATACGTTGTACGTCGATTTGGAACTCATGTGCTTTTGATTTAATTTCACGTGCAATTGCTTGCACTTGTTTATCTGAATTTCCGTGACAAATAATGAAATAATCTGCAATTGGTGAAATACCTTGCATATTTAGGACAACCATATCTTCTGCTCTCTTATCATCAGCTGCTTTTGCCGCTAATACTAATAATTCTTTATCGTTCATTTACTCATTTCCTCCTTGATAACTGCATTGTATGTTTGGAATGTTAATGGATAAATCGTCTGATCTTTTTCCATTAAAAATTGAATTGTTCTCTTTAACGCAAATAATAGGGCTTGATTTATATCCGTATATGCGAGTTTACGAGCCTCTTCCACTCCTGGAAACTTTCGCCCAGGTTCAATGTAATCAGCTACATAAATCACTTTATCTAACATCGTCATATTCTCATGACCACTTGTATGATATGTAATAGCTTGCAAAATTTCAGAATCCGTAATGCCTACTTCTTTTTCTACTAAGTATGCCCCAACAGGTGCATGCCATAACTCTTTGTTATAGCAAAGTAAATCTTTCGGCAAATCTTCACGTTTAATAATCTCTTCCATTTCTGAAATTGCTCTACATTTCGCATAATCATGGAATATAGCTGCCATCTCTGCTTTTTTCTCGTCCACACCGTATAACTTAGCAAGCTCAATCGCTGTCTCCATTACACCAATTGTGTGTATATAACGTTTTTCATGCATTTGTTGTTTGACAATATGCAGTGCATTCTCACGATTCATACAACCCATTCCTCTCGATATATACCTGTACTTTTTCAGGAAGTAAATATTTACACGTTTTCTTCTCTTTATATCTCTCACGTAATAAGGATGAAGAAACTGCAAATTCCGGAATTTCCACTGTAGTAATCTTATATGGTGTATGCAATGTATACCCAGGTCTTGCAACTCCAACAAACGTTACAAGATTAAGTAAAGCTTCAATGTTATACCACTTCGGTAAATATTCAACCATATCCCCACCAATAATAAAGTGAAACTGCACATCCGGATACTTCTTCGTCAATTGTAACATAGTGTCATACGTATAAGATGGGCCCTTCCTACTTAGCTCTTCTAAACAAATAGAAAAGTGTTCTTCTGCCTCAGTCGCGAGTTCTAACATATGTAAACGACTTTCTACACTTGTAATATTCCGCCCTTGTTTATGTGGGGGAATCTGGTTTGGCAAGAACCATACTTCTTCCAAGTTCAAAGCGTGATATACTTCATTTGCAATTAGCAAATGTCCATAGTGAGGCGGATCAAATGTACCGCCAATGATGCCAATTTTCCTCAAAAGAAACGCCCCTTCCTTTTATATACAGCAACTCTCCTCGGTTAGAAATGAAGAGAGTTGCTATTAATAAAAGTTCAATTGGTTTCGCTCTCTACATCATTACGCATCAGCGATAAAAATAGCCCATGCTAATCTTTTTATCGAGGAAGCTTAATTTGTTTATTTTCTCTTGATTCTTTGTATAAAACGATTGTGCTTCCAATTACTTGAACGATTTCAGCACGTGCACCTTTTGCAAGTTCTTCCGCAACCTCACGGCGATCAAATTCACAGTTTTGTAATACACTTACTTTAAATAACTCACGAGCTTCTAAAGTATCTGCAATTTGTTTAATCATATTTTCATTTACTCCGCCTTTTCCTACTTGAAAAATTGGTGTTAAATGATGTGCTTGTGCACGTAAAAATCTTTTTTGTTTTCCTGTTAACATATATGTTAGCCTCCAAGCTTTTCTATAACTAATTGTTTCATTCTCTCGATATTTGGCGTGCGTCCTGTCCACATTTCAAATGCAAGTGCTCCTTGATAAACAAACATATCAATACCATTTTGAATGATTGCACCTTGCTCTTTTGCCTCACATAAAATTTTCGTTTGAAACGGATTATAAATTATATCTGATACAATCGTTCCTTTTTTTAACGAACAAATTTGTAATGGCGTATATTCTACGTGCGGATGCATACCTATCGTTGTCGTCTGAATGATAATATCATAATTTCCTTGTTCTTCTGTCGCTTTTTCTAACGACAAAGCAACAGAATTAACATCGGCCGTACGTGCAGCAATAAGTTCCTTCGCCTTATTTACTGTACGATTAGCTACATCAATATCTTTTACACCTACATCAGCAAGAGAAAAATAAATAGCTCGGCTAGCACCACCTGAACCAAGTAACAAAATACGTTTCCCTTGAAGTGGTTCATTACTAATTGACTGCAGCGCTCGAACAAAACCAATCCCGTCTGTGTTATAGCCAATTAATCTTCCATCCTTATGAACCACTGTATTTACTGCACCGATTTTCCTTGCCAATGGGTCAATCTCATCCAAATACTCCATAATAGCAACCTTGTGCGGAGTTGTTACATTAAATCCTGAAATACCTAATGCTTTTAAACCTCTTACTGCTTCCCCTAGCAATTCCTCTTCAACAAGGAACGCATGATAATGGGCATCCATATTCAAGTGTTCAAATGCATCATTATGCATAACGGGTGATAATGAATGTCCAATTGGATTTCCGATTACACCATATAATTGTTTCATAAATCCCTCTCCATATTAAATTAAAGATTTACGTAGTGAAACACTTACTCCTTTTGGTACGTGTGCAACAATTTTTGCTCCTGGTTCGTTCACAGTAACCCATCCTAATCCAGAGAATACAACATCCGTTTTAGGTTCACGAATATTAAATTCGTATTTCACTAGCTCAGGCATATTTGCTAATTCTTCTGGCGTTGGTGGGCTTAGTAAATCCCCGGCATGATTTTTATATAATTCATCTGCTTTCTCAAGCTTTGTACGATGGATTGTTAAGCGATTCGAGAAGTGACAAGTAAATGCACGACGACCACCACTTACATAATCAAAACGTGCCAATCCACTAAAGAATAACGTTTGTTCTTCATTTAATTGGAATACCATCGGCTTAATTTCTTTTGTTGGTGTAATAAGCTTTAAGCTTTGCTTTCCAACATAATGAGCCATTTGGTGGTGGTTAATAATACCTGGCGTATCATATAAAGAAGACTCTTCGTCCAATGGAATATCAATTAAATCCAGTGTTGTTCCTGGGAAATGAGATGTTGTAATTACATTTTCAGTCTCATCACTAAATTCTTTAATCATACGATTAATAAATGTCGATTTCCCTACATTCGTACATCCAACAACATAAACATCTTTGCCGCCGCGATAATACTCAATAGCATCTGCTAGTTCAGCAATTCCTTGTCCCTTCGCTGCACTAATTAAAAAGACATCTTCTGGTTTTAATCCTAGCTGCTTTGCACTATAGCGCATCCAATGTTTTACTTTATCATGTTTTACTGACTTTGGAATTAAATCAGCTTTATTTCCAACAAGTAATACTTTATTATTCCCTACGAAACGATGTAAGCCAGGTAACCAGCTACCATTAAAATCAAAAATATCTACAATTTTGACTACTAATGCATCTGATTTTCCAATTCCATTTAAAATGCGTAGGAAGTCATCATCTGTTAACGATACATCTTGAATTTCATTGTAATGCTTCAAGCGAAAACAACGTTGACAAATGACTTGTTCTTTCTCTAAAGATGAGGCAGGAGCATACCCCACTTCGTTTTTATTTTCTGTTTGAATTTCTACACCGCAACCAATACATTTAATTGTTTCAGTCAAACTTTATTCCTCCCAGTTAATTAAACCTTTTTTCTTCATATTTTTCATAATTCTTCGTTCAATTTTTCGATTAAAGCGCGTTACTAATCCGTCCGTTTGTGCTACCGGTACAACTAAAATTGTATGAAGGCCTACTCGGTTTCCACCAAGCACGTCAGTCAGTAACTGATCTCCAATTACTACAACTTCATCTGGCTGCAAACGCATCTCTTGTATCGCACGCTTAAATGCGCGAACAAATGGTTTACGTGCACTATGAATAAATGGAATACCTAATGGATCAGCAAAATCTTTCACACGTTGCTCATTATTATTTGAAACGACCGTTACTTGAATGCCTTGCTCTTTCATTTCCAAGAACCATTTTTCAAGTTGCGGCGTTGCATTGGGACGATCCCATTCAATTAAAGTGTTATCTAAGTCAGTAATAACGCCTTTAATCCCACGTTTTTTTAAATCTTCTGGTTGAACATGATATACATTTTTCACATATTCATTTGGTAAAAATAGTTTCAATTTCTTTCACCTCTTTGAGGATTTTTCATAAAATTTTTCGACAACATTTTTCGATATATAACCTGTGGATAAAATTGTACACATTTTCCACATTAATTTTTCAGTTAATTTGGAATTTACTAACAAACTATACACACTTTATCCACCTAGGTATGTGGATAACCACTCGTTTGTGACTGTCATATTTTTTTGGTACATTAAATGCATCAACGAATCAATCCTTATATTATTAGGAGGTGACTCACCTTGAAAACAAAACATATGGAACAGTTATCCACTGAGTTACTCACTGAGTCTTATTATAAAGCAAAAGAACTAAAATTAAATCCCGACTTCATTTTACTTATAAAACAAGAAATCATTAGACGCTCATTAGAGGACAAGCTTGTCAAATCATCTTGATTACATATAAAGTGAAAGTTTAATCAGCCCTTACCAATCAAACAGTTACAGGATAAATTATTAGATGCCCTGTAAAAAGAGCCATCCTACGATGGCTCTCGAATAAACAAGTACTCCCATCTAGGGGATTTCATCATTAAGTATCTTTGCCCATAACTCTTACTTACGGTTATAAAAGCTTTTCTTTATTTATGAGCTAAGCGAGTAGCTATTTTTTCACCAAGACGAAGCTCTTGTCCACTCTTTAATTCCTGCACTACTTCTATCATATCTTTTTCAAACAATAACACAACTGTTGAACCAAATGTAAAGTATGCCATTTCTTCACCTTTTTGAACAGTGTCTCTCTCATGCAAAAGCTCAATACTATTAACAAACATAGCACCTACTTTTACAAGAGCCATATGCTCGCCATCACTGCTTACTTCTGTAACAGAACGATAATTTTTTGACAGTGGTTCTTTCCCGTATTCCATACCAGCTGCATTTACCGGATATGATTTTCTACCGAGTACAAATCTTTCAGTCACAGAACCAGAAAGCGGACTATGAATGCGATGATAATGACTTGGACTCAAATAAATTACCATATATGTACCGCCTGCATATCGCGTTGCACGTTCTTCATTACCTAGCATATCCACAATTGAATAGCGCTTTCCTTTTATATCAAATGTTTTTGTATCCTCAATAGGACCATGATCTGCAAAAACACCATCAACAGGACTAACAATACTCGATGCATCTGTATCAATACTACGCTTTCCTTCTTTTAGCTTACGCGTAAATAATTCATGCAATGTTCTATATTCCTTCAAACCCTTTTCCATCTCATCTTGATTAATTTGAAAAACTTTCGCGTACGATGGAATAATGATAGAGCTCAAACGAGATTGTGCAAATTTACGTAATATATAAGAAGTAAAGCGACCATTTGTAAGTTCTATCATAAGTCGATATAATGTACGTCGCAAATTGCGAAACCCCCTAATCAGTCTATAACTTTAGTTTTCCCTTCTTTTCTTTCTATATCATATGTAAAATTGGTTCTTATTCCCACATATCATATAAAGCAGCCTTATTATATATACAGAAAACTAAGTATGGTATTATTCTTAAATTATTTAGCACCTTCTAATATTACAGATAGAATCCGTCATTTTCAACAGTGAACATGTATTTCTTCTTAGCATAACGCGTTTTCTTTTCTTATTTACAATAAAAAAAGCAGCCCATTTTAAATATGGCTGCTTCTAATACACTTTACTCTTTCGCTTTTTTCTCTTTCTCTGCCCTTACAAACTCGTGGAACATTTTCATTAAAGCACGCTTTTCAATCCGTGATACGTAGCTTCTAGAAATACCAAGCGCCTTAGCGATTTCCCGCTGTGTTTTCTCCTTATCTAGCCCAAGTCCAAAACGTTTCACAATCACTTCTTTTTCTCTTTCGTCTAAAATATCGATATACTCTTTAATTTTTTCTAACTCCATACTAAGCTGAATCATATCAATTACATCTTCAGACTCTGATTTTAATATATCAATAAGCGATATTTCATTGCCCTCTTTATCTTGCCCGATCGGATCATGAAGTGAAACATCTTTTTTCGTTTTCTTTAGTACACGTAAATGCATCAAAATTTCATTTTCAATACAGCGTGCTGCATACGTCGCAAGCTTCGTTCCCTTTCCTGCAGAATAGCTCTCGATCGCTTTAATGAGCCCGATCGTACCAATTGAAATTAAATCTTCTGCATCTTCTCCTGTGTTCTCAAATTTTTTAACGATATGAGCTACAAGCCGTAAATTATGTTCAATTAAAAGATTTCTCGCTTGAGCATCACCTTGCTCCATTAACTCTAAGTACTTTCTCTCATCATCTGATGATAACGGCTGCGGGAACGCATTGTTCTTCACATAAGAAACAAAGACAAACACTTCTCGAACCATATATCCAATTGCGGCGAATAGACTCAAACCTTTCACCTCCGCCAAAATAGTGGTCTTTATTATGTGTATGTGGGCGTGAGGTTGTTTGTGTCTGTACAGTTTATTTATAAAACTCAACACTTCTAACATTTAAAATATTTTATCGTTATATTATAATTAAATAAAATTGTTATTTATATATGAATATGCTATTAAAGGGGACACTATTCATGATTACATTAGAACGATTATTAAATGTAACAATTTATTTAGGGGTATTTTTACTTTTCATTTCGTTCATTACTTTTGTTATTAAAAGAGGGCCTGATTTATTATTTTTTCAATTTGGAATTTCTTTATTTTTTGGAGCTCAAATTATAACTGGAATCAAATTTTTTCATAACTATGGTTTCTCCTTTCACTCAAAACTAGAACTACTTATCTTTATTTTCTATGTAATTGGAATTATTACATGTATACTATCATTCTTTCACTTTCAAAATCCGTATCGAATTTTTTTATTAATCTGTAGTTGTTTATTTTTAACTGGATCCAATTATTACTTTAAAGAAACATTAAATTTTAGTAAAAAAATTCCAAAGCAAAACAAAACTTTTTTAAGTACACAAGATGACTCTTTTCCAAAAGAAGTTCGTAAATTTTCAGAGGATTACAACAACATAATAAGAAATGATTTTTATGAAATACCGATGATTCCTACTGAATTACAGATTACAAGCAAAAAAGATTCTTCCCATAGTACATCTTACTTAGTTGAACTTCATAATAGCGAGAATAAAATTACTGATGACTCTGTACAATTAACTCCATCAGACCGTTTTTATGTGCTGTTAAATAAACAAAAAACAAAAATATCAAAAATAGTATATGAAGGGCAGAATTTTTTCACATTTACAGTCACACTAAAGGCTCTTAATTTACAGCAAGAACCAGAAATTCATAATATGTTTTTAGAAATAGATAAACGTAGAGCGATGAATCTTCTTAATTTTGAAATTAAAGCCCATACTAAAGAATGGAAAGTAATATTTAAAAGTGATAGTTCTTATTCCAATCTTCCTATCACATTTACTTTTGAAAAACGAACAGGCAAAGTATAAAAATAAAAAGAGTTATTTTTTCTTTGAAAAATAACTCTTTTTATTTTACTTACTCCAAATCTTTCTCCCCGCTTGGGCATCAATATAACGAATTTCCCGCCTACAATCAAAAGGTTCTTTATGTTTTTCATCTGTCGTTTGTTTGTAAAGTAGTTTGTATTTCGTTTCCTCTGCATCATGATCTAAAGACCATTCTAATTTAACTCGGATAGCCTCTCTGTATATTTCTAACGCTTTTTCTTTAGTTACTTTTGGTGTTATTTCGTATGTGAGCAATTCTTTTATAAAGTTGCTAGACTCCCCCGAGTAGTGCATAACAGCACCATTTTCTGCATTGATGTTAATCATAAATTGGTTATACTCTGCCGGAATATCATTTATATATACAGAAAAGATAAATCTTTCAATCCCATCTTCTGCTTCTTCACGTTCCTCCCAAAGACGCAGATATTGTGTGATATCTGGAATAACTCGTTCTAAAAATTGAAGTGCTTTTTGTAAACATTCCTCTCTAGACAGTATTTGCTTTACTTCTTTATCATCTGTCAGTTTTATAAAACCAGTTAATTCATTGGTTAATTTATCAATTTTAACGCTAACTAAATTATTATATTTCAACATCGGTAAATGCTTTTTAAAGAATTCATTCATTAAATATGGATTCTTTTCTTCTTTCTGTTTTTGTAATTCCTCTTTCGGAACAAATTTCATCCTTATTTCATCATCATTTTCTGTCTCATCTACTTTTGTAAAACCTTCTTTATTCCAGTCAAATAATTCGAATACTTCACCTCGTTCGTTACCTTTTTTCGATTTTTCAACAGCTACAGCCGAAGGCAATTTATAATGATCTGGTCCAAATAAATCTTTACCTGTACTTGCATCAATAAACGCATGACTAGGCTCTGGTTCATATACAAGATGGTACCCTTTTACTTCTTCCCCGTTTTCATACTCACATGAAGAGTATGTTAAATCTATAAATACAAGTCTCATATCTTGTCTAGCTTTCAAATTTTCTAAAACGATATTCTCCTCAACAATTTCACTTGGCCATAACGGTTTTTTCTCTATAGCTTTTTGTCCATTGTAATGAAAATGCACAACATTACCTGAAGAGTGCACTCGCACAACGCACCCTGTATTCGGCAATGGATAGCTATTCACTTCTTGCATATAATTTACTTCTTTCCAACCGCGCCTGTCGTCCTTAACCGTTACATATGTATAGAATTCATATCCTTCTTTTGTATATTTTTTCAAGAACGCATTTGCAATCTCTCTTGCCTTCTTCTCCTCTATCGCTTCCTTGCCACTTGAAAAAGGATTTTCATCATCTATCCTAAATTCAATTAAATTACCAGTATGTCTATTCAATGTAATTTGTATCGTTCTCTCCTGATCCTCTTTATGCTCCCACCATAATAGATGATACGGGTCATCAACCCCTTCTTGATCATCTACAACAAGACTATATTCATCTGGAATATTAATAATATGAGCCACTTGCTCTTTTCTTTCTTTATCTTTTTGATTCATCATACTGCTCCCTTTATTACAATTTAAGGTAATTATAACAAACAAAACTAAAGAACTATAAAAAAAGACTAGAGATATCTCTAGTCTTCTACTTCGTTTCACGATGTAACGTTACTCGCTTTAATCGTGGACAATATTTTTTTAATTCGATGCGTTCTGGATTGTTTCGTTTATTTTTTTTAGAAATGTAATTACGATCACCGCACTCCGTACAAGCTAATGTAATATTTACACGCATATTTAATTCTCCTTTCTTTCAAAAATCGCAACTAAAACGTAATGATTACGATTTATATATTATAAAACTTCATTCCATTTGTCAATTGCAAAAACAAGAAGATTCCATTTAGAATCCCCTTGTTTTTATAGTTAAATAAATTTTCTCCCGCATTAACGGGCAGTAAGACCCCCACTGATTAAAAGTTTCACTTTATTAAAACGATTCGTATGTAACAAACTCACTAATCGGCTTTCGATATCCTCGTGGGCGAGTTTTAGTCGTATCACTTTTTCCTATCGTAATCATTAAAACAGGTACTATATGCTCCGGCATATTTAATTCACTTTGTACTGCTTTTTCATCGAAACCAATCATTGGACATGTATCATAGCCATAATATTTAGCTGCGTACATAAAAGTCATCGCGCTTAACGAAGCATTTCTAATCGCTTCATCCTCCATGAAACGCTCTCCTTTTCCTTCATATAAACCTTTCGTTTGCCTAATTGTATCTTCATATTCACATTCATCAATCATTTTTAAAACTTTCATACCGAAGTAAATATTTTCAACATTTTGGTATGCTTTTTTATCACCACAAACGAGCACTACCGCTGATGCACTCGATACTTTATATTGACCGAAAGCTAATTCTTTTAATCTTTCTTTTCGCTCTTGATCACGAATTACAACATAATGTGTGTGCTGCAAATTATAGCAAGATGGAGAAAGCTTAGTTAACTCAAATATTTTTTTAAAATCCTCATCAGGGATTTCTATACCTTGTATAAATTTCATTGCAGAACGTCTAGCAATTGCTAATTCTTCAAAGTTCACCATATATCCTCCTCGATAACTGTAAATTTAAATATACATTAATTTATACAAATAGATAAATCAAATAAAAACACTTTAAATCCGAATAATAATTATGATTAACAGCAAAAAAGACAAAAAGCTGAAACAATTAGTTCATACGAAATTCACACGAATCTATTACTATAGAAACTGTACATAGTGAACTTATTAACAATCACGTTTATTTATATAAAATCTTACTCGAAAGGAGTTGAAAGTATGAAAACTAAATATCGCTTTATGATCTCATCATTTGCTGCTTGCGCTTATATGATTTGGTATTTAGTATAATAACGACCTCACTTGCAAATAGGAAAAGGTGTGTATATAAATGGAATATAATCAATCAACAGTTAACTACTGGAAAGCTTTTGTATTACCATATACATTTGCTTTAGAAGAGTTAAAAACTAAATTTGAAATTATGAACCGGGAAGCTCAATTTCTAGAGGATTACAACCCGTTTGAACATATAAAAACAAGACTAAAACAACCTGAAAGTATTATTAAAAAACTAGAGCGCAAAAGCTTATTACCAACAGTTGAAAATGCTCAAACACATTTACAAGATATTATTGGTATTCGTATTACATGTTGCTTCGTAGAAGATATCTATCATTTGAAAGAAGTCATTCAAAAACGCGAAGATATGGAAGTCATAGAAGTAAAAGATTATATCGCTAACCCAAAACGAAACGGATATAAAAGTTTACACATGATCATTAAATACCCTTTATCACTAAATTCTGGTACAAAAGATGTATTTGCAGAAATTCAGTTACGTACACTGGCAATGGACTTTTGGGCAAGTTTAGAACACAAACTTTATTATAAATATGAAGGGAAAATACCGGAGTATTTAAAAGATGAACTACATGATGCAGCAATGAAAGCTGAAGATCTGGATAATAAAATGGCCACAATTCGTCAAGATATTGATGATATTGAGGCATGTTCAAATCAAATTATGCTACCACTATAAAAAAAGGTTCTCGCCAATGAGAACCTTTTTTCTATCATTTTTGGGAAGTACGACTCCACACTTATTAAAGTTTCACGTTATTTTTTCTCTATTGTTCGAACCTCTTCAATCTTCCATTTATCCTCTTCTTTTCCAAGGGCATACTGTACTTTCTTTTGAAGAGTAATACTGTCGTCTACTTCCTTTTCTTTCGTTTCAACAATAACATACCCTACTTTACTAACTTTCATATCTATATGTTCCAATTCAATTTTCTTATTTCCCTTTTGAAATGCGGCTTCTTTTTGTGTTTTTAAGTCTTCAGCACTAGGCATCTTCTTTGAAAATAACTCCATATGTTCTGCAAGATTTTTTTCATTGGTCGTTCGCACAAATGTATGAATAACATCTTGAATAGATTTCTCTTCTTCTTTTGTTATTTGTACCTTTTCCTCAGTTTTTTTAGTAGTAGATTTTTGTGCTACATTATTCTCTTCTTGTTGACATCCAACTAGTAATACTACAAATGCTAGAAGGAATCTTAATTTCGCAAATATTTTTTTCATATTTCCAACTCCTAAAAAGAAAAGCGAGGCAGTTCGCCTCACTTTCGCTCTTAATTAGCGTCTTCCTTTATTCGGATCACCGCCACCAACAATATCAAAGACACGTTTCGCTATATTTGTATTCTCTTGAACGCCAGAGAACAAGTATTTACCTGGACCAAATGCATACACGTTCACATCTTCCCCTGTATGTCCACCTGTTGTCCAGCCTGTAACCGAGCGCTTATTGAAAATATCTTCAATTGCATTATCAATCTTTGTTACATCTTTTGACGGAGCTATATCATTTACAGCTTGAATTTCTTCTGGAGTTAATTGTAAATCAATATACTTTTTCAATGTTTCTTCTACATTTGCACCTTTTGCAATCTCATTTGCCATAAAGTCTGGTGTGCGTTTTGCAGCTTTAATTGGATCTACTTTAAAGTTATACTCGCCATTGGCACCTAAAGATAAGCCACCAGTAGCGTGATCTGCCGTTGCAACAACTAACGTATTTTTATCTTTTTTCGCAAACTCAATCGCTGCTTTGAAAGCTTTTTCGAAGTCTTCCATTTCACTCATTGCACCAACAATATCATTATCATGTCCAGCCCAGTCGATTTGACTTCCTTCCACCATTAAGAAGAAACCATTTTTATTTTTGTTCAAACGCTCAATTGCTGCATTAGTCATTTCTTCTAATGAAGGTGTTTTCTCATTGCGGTCAATCATTTTATCTAATCCACCTGGTGCAAATAAACCAAGAATTTGATCATTTTTATCATTTAACAATTGATCTCGATCCGTTACATAGCTATAACCAGATTTCTTAAACTCTTCTGTAAGATTACGATCTTTTCTAACAAAGTTCTTTACGCCGCCGCCAAGCATAACATCTACCTTATGCTTCCCTTTAATTTTCTCATCAAAATAATCATTTGCAATTGCGTCCATATTTTTACGGCTAATGTCATGCGCACCGAAAGCAGCTGGTGTTGCATGTGTAATTTCAGAAGTTGCAACGAGTCCCGTTGATTTCCCTTTTTCTTTCGCTTGCTCAAGAACTGTTTTCACTTCCGCTTTATCATTATCAACTGCAATTGCAGCATTATATGTTTTAATTCCTGCTGACATAGCTGTTGCTGCCGATGCAGAGTCTGTAATATTTTCATGTTCATCTTCTGGGTATGTTTTTTGTGTTCCTACAAGATGCTTATCAAATTCTGTAGATTCCATTTCAAAGGTTTTTGGATTATCTTTCATATAACGGTGAGCCGTCATATATGAAGGACCCATACCATCCCCAATTAATACGATAACATTTTTAATCTTTGCATTGCTTCCGTTCTCATCTGCATTAACCTCACTAGAACGAGTAAAATTCCATGTTGCTACCGAAGTAACTGCTAATGATGCCACAACTGCAAATGGCCATGCTTTTTTCACAAACTTTTTCACTGTCTTGTCCCCCTAATTAGGTTATTCATTTCCCACTATCAAATTTAATGGAAGACTATTAAGAGAAAATTAGCTGTATGTAAATTTTTTGTTAACTTATGTAAATATCAGTTATAATTTGTATAAGTTTGTCTTTTTGTATCAATCATTCCGCCCTTTACAATTTAAATATAAACAAGTTGGATTTCATTTAACGTAAATCTCTTTTTTTACATTTTGACTCTATGTTTATGAAAATAAATAGAAATGCGGTGAGCCTTTATGAAAATAGTAAAGCTAAATGAATCTTTTATTTTTGAATTACTTAATCTTTGCAAATCTGTTGGATGGTTACACGATGAAATTTTTATGAAAAAACAATTCGAAATGTATCTTTCTATCGGCACACTTGTAGGTTACATTCATGAAAACAAACTCATTGCGACTGGAGGAGTATTTCCCTTTACAAGTAACTTCGCTTCCATTGGTATGTTAATCGTTCACCCTAATTTTCAAGGACGCGGAATAGGGCGCATGTTGCTAAATCATTGCTTGGAACAAATTCATCCAAAACAACCCATTGCACTTATTGCGACAAAAGCTGGCGAACCTCTATACACATCATGCGGATTTCAAACAGCAACAACGATTCATCGTTTTGAAAAGCAAACTATTAAGACGTACCCTTCTCACTTACAACAAGTACAAGAAGAAGACCTTATATCTGTTACTTCTCTGGATCAAATTGCAACTGGTATGAATCGTTCTCTATTTTACTCTTTGCTATTACCAAGGGCCGTACACTCTTTTAAAATTGAAAGAAATAACTGTATAGAAGCTTTTTCATTATGCATACAAAAGGGCAATATATTATGTATCAATCCACTTATCGCCAAGCAAGAAGAAGATGCTATCCAATTATTAAAAAAGATATGTGAATGTTGGAATGGTATAGTACGAATTGATGTTCCACACTCACAATTTACATTTCGTCAATTTCTTCAAACAGAAAATTTCCAAGAAACGCTCCTTTCACCTCTTATGATAAAAAATGGTAGCCAACTTCCTGGAAATCGTAATATGCTATTTGCTATGATAGATACAGCGTTATGTTAGAAAGGAGACACCTAATTGAAGCGATTTAGCTATTTTATGGTAGGTTGTCTTACTCTTACACTATTAGTAGGATGTAGTGCAGCAGAAAAGCCAGTAGAACAAGTAAAACAAGTTAAAAATACAATTACAGCGAAACTAGCTACCGAGGAAAAAATGGTAGAAATAGATGGTCAAACCATTTACTTTAAAAAGATTGGTAATGAAAAACCACCTTTACTTATGATTCATGGCTTTGGAGGGTCATCAGATGGTTTTCAAAAAATTTACTCCGATTTAGCAAAAGATCATACAATTATTTCTGTAGATGCTTTAGGATTCGGGCGCTCATCTAAGCCAATGGATTTTTATTATTCTTTTCCAACTCATGCAAATTTGTATTATAAATTAATGAAAAAACTAGGGTATGATTCATTCGCAATACTGGGGCATTCCATGGGGGGAGAAATTTCTCTAAATTTAACATATTTATATCCTGAAGCAGTTACTCACCTTATTTTAACTGATGCTACAGGTGGCCCTCATACATTCGTTAATAAACAAGGCTCACCAAAACCACAATTGTCGACTGATTTAAATGCCGTTTCTTCTATTACAGATTATGATGAAAGCAAAGTGAAATTCAAACGTAATGATGAAGAGCATTATAATAAAATGAAATTATGGCCTAGACGTCTTAAAATTAATGCAAATGAAATAAAACAGCCAACTTTAATTATATGGGGCAGAAATGATAGTAGCGTTTCCTGGAAAGAAGGAGAAACGTATCATCAATTCTTAAAAAATAGCACTTTACATATTATTGAAAAAGGTTATCATGCACCATTTCGCCAAGAACCACAAGAATTTGTCGGGTATGTAAAAGATTTCTTTAAGAACAATCCGATTAAAGTTGAAAAATAACATAAACGGGTATCTCAAAATGAGATACCCGTTTTCATATATTAAGCAGCTTGCTTTTGGCGTTTTGGAGTTTTTGATCCTAATACTTTCGGGATAACGAAGCCATCCATTCCAAATTTCCCAGCGTTCATACCGGAAACAAGAACAAACATAGATAAGATAACCATCTCAGGGTTCACACCAATTGACCCACTAAACATATAGGAAAAGTTCATTACAAGACCAAAAAAGACCGCTGTTTTTGTTAAACAGCCTACAATTAAACCAATTCCGACTAAAATTTCTCCCCATGTTACAAGTGTATTAAACAAATCTACATTTGGAATTGCAAATTCTTGTAAGAATGATGCCCACCAAGATTGAACAGCCGGTTGTGCACCTTTAGATTTTTCAATTGCCCCTTGCAAATAACCTGTTGCATCGAATCCTTTTCCTTGTAGTTTACCGATTCCAGCCATTAACCATGTGTAACCAAGATATACTCGAATTACTGCTAATGCAAAAGAAACTGCTTTGTTTTCTCTTAAAAATTGAATAACCATATCTTCCTCCTAAAGTTGTAATTAAGTTAGTTACAGATAATATAATAACATTAGTTACTTATTTTTCAAACGTTAATTATGAATAATCTGTGACATGCGTATGAAACATTAAAAACTAACGTTTATATAGTAACTTTTATTACCTGTAAAAACTTGAACATATCATACCACAAGTGATAACCATTTTCATTGAAAAAAATGTAAAAAAAATGTGAGTTAAATGTGAAACACGTTTATTCGAATATAGAATAAACGTGTTTCACACTAATTATAGAATCGAAATGTATGTGTCTCCTCATCAATTAAACTCGCTTCTTGAAACGCTTCTTCTAACGTTTTCCCATGGTTAATAACCCCATAAAATAAGCGTATAGTAAACATAAGTGCTGCATTTCCATCTACATAATCAATCGATCCAATATATGATTTCGCACCACTATGTAAAAAAGATTTTGCTAGATTTTGCTCCCCTAACGTGCACCCGCTATTTACAATATGTGTATTATGCAATTTTGCATATTTATAAATTTCTTCTGTACCAAAATCCCCTCTCGGTTCATCTTGTTCATATACTTCTTCGCCTAACTCTTCCATGACAAACTTCCCTTCTTCACCATGAAAGCAAAAAATAATATAATTAATATTGTTAAATAAGTTCTTTCCAGAAAGAACTTCCACAAAATCTTTCGGTCTACCAATCCAATATGTCACAACCCTTGCACCAAAATATTCAAGAGATGCTCGAATTGATTGCGCTTCTAAATCCGAATTAAAACCAACTACTAATGCAATATTCAACATACAACCCCCATCCTATAATCAGCCCTTATCAATCAGAATTTTATGGGATAAATCCATTTCATATATGCCCGTTTCTTTCAAAAAATCTGATCTAGTTAAAACGACTTTCTGTAAATATTGCCTATATGCTGTAATTGTTCCATCGTGAGATACAATGCAAATTCTTTCAGCACCCAGTTCATAACACCAAAGAAGAAATTCATCTACTATTTGCTGAAAACTATTCTCTGAAATAGTGTTTATACCTTCCTTCCATAACTGATTATTTGAGCTTTCCTCTATCGAAAAATGCGGAAATAACTTTGTTATCATTCCCTGATCTACTATATAATCGCACGGTAATGTTTTCGCTCCTTCTCGATAAGGAAAAATACGTGGGGATACATATGGATGGACTAGTTTTTGACAAGCAACTTTCGCACTCCATATTGTCGCCGTTTGCAAAGTTCTAAGTGTAGGACTAACAATTAATATATCCGTCTCTTGCAATGGCACATTGCATTGAAGTAATTTAGCTTGAGCCTTTCCTACTCTCGTCAATGGTGGGTCAAACACTTGTAAACTTTCTGGTAAATCCGTTGTATGTTCACCTTCACCATGCCGAACAAAAACGATTTTCATCCTCTTCCTCCTCTCTTTATGAAATCCTCTTACATATTTCTTCCCTATCTTATACTTTATTCCTGCTATATGAAAAACTGATATGTAAAACACTTTTTACAAGGGAGAAGTGAATCAAAAAATATGAAATGGATAACCATCTTAATTGGAATGATTATATGGGGATACATAAATGGATTTTTTAGTAGTGATAAAGTGAAACTTTAATCCGTGGGGGTTTTGTTCATCCCCCACGGATTATTAGTTGAACCAATCGGGCTTTTACGGACAGTTGATCCCCACCTAACTTCTTTGCCTCCGCTGAATTTTGAGGTGGGGGTCTTACTGCCCGTTAATGCGGGATAAAACTGCTAATCCCTGGATTACAGATGATGAACGTGAAACAAAAATTAAACAAAAAGCAATTACGGCAAGCTGGTCCGGTGTTTTTATGTTTTGTACCATTAGCCTCTTAAATAAATGGTTAGGTTTAAGCACAAACGATAAATCACTTTACTTACCAGACCCTATCGCAGCTATTTTAAAGGAAAATGTAGAGTTACAAGTTTTACTCATGCTATTTGTTATGTATGGAATATTTTACTTACATTATCGAAGAAAATTAAGTGCCTAACTTCTAACTCATGATTATCCTCCTAAATGGTTATAGTAATTAGGACGAAATGAAAGGAGCGATAGAAAAATGAGTAACTCGAATGAATTTTTAGATACACTACATGAAAAACAAGCAAAAGATGAACAAAATAGAAAGCGCCAAGGGAACGGAAACCCAGCGAAAAAAAAGCCAAATAAAACGCATAAATAACAATAAAAAACTGCCTAAAATGATCTTTTAGGCAGTTTTTTATTGTTATTTCACCGAGATGACATTTTCCCAATTCCATTTCTCATAATACCACGCTGGTACATCTATATTTTCAATCCACTTCTTTTCCTGTTTCCCATCTTTATGAGCAAGCCATACATCCGCTTTCTTACGGTCTGAACGTATCCAAATTAATTGATTACTCTTCTTCATGAAGATCGGGTGGTAATCCCCTTGCTTGTTCTTTTTCTTTGTGATTTGATGCTGTGCATTACTTGTACTATCGACCTCATACAAAGATGGTAGTGGCCTTTTTTCTGGTGGAGTTTCTATCCCTGCCTCCTTTGCTCGTGAAACGATAATTACTCTATCGTTCTTCCATACAAAATCCCAATCAACATATCCTTTCGGCGTAAATATGTTCTGCTGAAGTGCTGGCAATTCCTTTACTTTTAAATGCTTATTTTCTAATGCAACTCTTCCGCTCCCTTCAATATAAGCTAATATATTTTTTGATGGTGCCCATTGAAACCATTGTGCGTTTAGTAACATTTGATCTACTTTTTCAAACCGACTGCCATCTGCACGAACTAAGCAAAGCGTATTACTATCAGCTGACCATGAAGCTGTCGGTACTGCTAAAAATGAAATCCACTTTTGATCTGGTGACCACTTAAAGCCACTTGCTACTAGCGCTAGGAAATCATCATGTTCATTTGGCAATGCATACAAATGCTTCATTTTGTGAGGATTCATATGTGCATCTTTTTGCACTTCATATAGCTGAGCCCCTGTCCATCCTGTTGGAAGTAAGTGCGCTTCAGAGGATACAAGAAAGTTCTTTCCATCGGGGTACCATGCATAATCCCCTACACCAGCCGATACATTTTCAAAATCTGCATTCTTTTTTTCTACATCAAATGTATTTAATGTACCTGTAAATATAAATGCAATTATATTTTCTGTTGGTGACCATTGATAATTCGATGCTTCTGAGTGAAACGGCGTAACTTTCTTTCCATCTTTCAGCCGATATAACTCAAGAATATTTTGTTTCTTCCCTTTTACATATGCCAGCCATTCTCCATCATGTGACCACTTTGGCCCTGTTATGTTCTCTCCTTTTGTAAGTTGTTTTTCTTTCCCCTCAACTTTAATCCAAAGATTATGATGACGAATAAAAGCAACTTTCACACTATTATTTTCTGCGCTAGTAATAGTGATAGAACACAAAAACATAAACAACACTACACTACCACTTACTATTAGCCTTTTCATACCATCACTCCATTTCCCTCATAGCATTCCTCACTTTCTTCCTACAATATGTGAAAAATATCGATTCGACATAATCAGAAAAAATTTCCCAAGAAATTTTCAATTCACAGAGGATTGGTATGAATTATGTCGAAAGTATAGTTTAGCCAACATTTATATTTATAAGTTATAACTAAAATGTAAGATTTCATTTCTGAATATTGGCACTTTTTATTAGGGGGAGTATCAATGAAAAAACTACATCTACACTATTAAGCATGGCGCTTGTCTTTTCTAGTTTTGGAGCTTTAAGCGCTCATGCTGAATCACTACAAAAGAAATATCAGTAATTGTAGAATTGCAACATGCACCTCTCGCTGCTCAAAGTAATATTCAGCATGCTCCAGATTTACAAAATAGTAATGCTCAGTCTTATCATGCTGAGCTAAAAAAAGCACAAGAAGATACGACTAAGAAAATAAAAGAAAAAGCACCTGGTGCAAAAATTAAAGAAGTGTATAATACGTTATTTTCCGGATTCTCTATTTCAGTTCCTGGAGATCAAATTACCTCTCTTGCCTCTTTACCTGAAGTAAAAGCAGTCTATCCGAACTTAACATATAAATTGCATGAAACATCAAAAAGTACTACTAACGAAGAAGCACCAAATATCGGTGGACCGACAATTGGTGCACCTGAAGCGTGGAATTTAAAAGATCCATCTGGCAAACCGCTTGATGGAAAAGGCATGAAAGTAGCCATTATCGACTCTGGCGTTGACTATACACACCCTGACTTAAAGGCAAATTATATCGGTGGATATGACACGGTTGATGAAGATAGCGATCCAATGGATGGTAACGTACATGGTACTCATATAGCTGGAATTATTGCGGGTAATGGAAAAATTAAAGGCGTTGCTCCAAACGCTTCTATTCTAGCCTATCGTGTAATGAATGACGGTGGAACTGGTACAACAGATGATATTATCCAAGGGATTGAGCGAGCGATTCAAGATGGTGCGGATGTGTTAAACCTCTCCCTTGGGCAAGATTTAAATGTACCTGATCAGCCTGTAACATTAACGTTAGAACGAGCAGCGAAACTTGGTGTTACTACTGTCGTTTCAAATGGAAATGACGGACCAAAACCTTGGTCTGTTGATGCTCCCGGTAACGCAAGTAGTGTCATTTCTGTTGGAGCATCTACGGTTTCTATCCCGTTTCCAACATTCCAAGTAGCTGGTTCCAGCAAAACATATCAAGGGTTACCGTTATCAAAATCCGATTTTCCAATAGGAAATGATTCCCCTCTTGTATATGTTGGTTATGGCAATCCAAGTGATTATGCAAAACAAGATGTGAAAGGGAAATTCGCACTTATTTTACAAGGTACTTCTAGTACATTAGTAAAAGCAGAACAAGCGAAGCAAGCTGGGGCACTTGGTGTGTTATTAATCTCTAACGAAAAAGAAATTAATATGATGCCGGAATATTTTTCGCGTGAACATCTGGTTATCCCAGTAATGCAATTATCAAATACAAATGGGGAAGAATTAAAAACTTTAATCACAAAACGAAAGAAAAATATAAAAATTGGACAACCAAAGCAAACAGAACTTATCGGTAACTTTAGTTCAAGAGGACCATCACAAGGAAGTTGGCTAATAAAGCCTGATGTTGTTGCACCTGGAGTACAAATTACTAGTACAGTACCGCGAGGCGGCTATGAATCGCATAACGGAACAAGTATGGCTGCTCCGCAAGTAGCTGGAGCGGTTGCCCTCTTGCGTCAAATGCATCCGGATTGGACGACAGAACAATTGAAAGCGGCTCTTGCTAACAATGCAAAAACATTACATGATGTCAATGAAAATACATACCCTGTTATGGCACAAGGATCTGGTTTAATTAACATTCCGAAAGCAGCTCAAACAAATGTATTAGTAAAACCTAACAATGTCAGCTTTGGTCTTATTAAGCCAAATAGCGGAAAAGTAAAACTGACGCAAAATGTTACATTACAAAACCTTTCTAGTAAAAAGAAAAGTTTTTCAACTCGTGTGGAATTACTAGATGCCAACACAAAAACAAAAGTAAAAGCTTCTGTCCCTTCATCGATTAGCATACAACCGAATAGTAGTACCGAAAAACCATTTACTATCACGGTAGATAGCTCACTACCACAAAGTGTGTATACTGGAAATGTATATGTAAAAGAACAAGGGGCAAAAGAAGAAATTCGAATTCCATTCACATTTAGTATCGATCCTAAAGATTATAAACGTATCGATGGACTTGAAATTATTAATTCTACTTTTAGCCCAAATGGCGACCACGTACTAGATGATAATCTCATCAACTACTATTTAGTTGCGCCTGTGGATGATGTAACATTACATGCAAATTTAGTTACGAAAGAACGTGTAACGTATCAAGGGATTATCCATCAAGCTAAAAATGCAACTCCTGGATACAAACCTTTCAAATGGAATGGTACAAAAGCAGATGGCACTCCTTTAGCTGACGGGCTATATCAAATCGAAGCAGTTGCTTCTAATTCTGGTGGAGAAACAAAACAAACAGCTGCTGTATTTCTTGATCGAACTGCACCTAAGTTAACACACGAAGTTGACCAAGAAAATCTCGTAATTAGAGGAAAAGTTGATGATATTCTACTAGATTGGATGTCAGAATCTGGTTGGATAGCACCTGGTATTCCAGTGAGAATGCAATATGAAATTAACGGAAATGGTGTATGGGAACAGGCATTCCTGAACCCTTGGGAGAAAAGCTATGACATTTATTTCGATCGCACTCAATTACACGAAGAAAAAAATACTATTCACATTGTAGCAACTGATGCAGCTGGCAATACCTCTAATTTAACTGTTAATTTAGAAGTGAAATAAAGTGAAGCCTTAATCAGTAGAGATTTTGTTCATCCCCACTGATTATTAGCCTTCACCAATCGGGGGTTACGGGCAGTTATTCTCCCACCGAATTTTGAGGTAGGAATTTTACTGCTCATTAACACGGGATAAAAAATTTTTGTTGACAATTTTTTTAATATAGTTTTATAATACAAAACATAGTTTAGTTGAACGAATTATATATCGGCTTTGAAGGAATGCTAGTAGCGACTTATATCACTGTCCCAGAGAACTGATGGTTGGTGCGAATCAGTACATATACAAGCGTGAATTACAATTCTGGAGCTTCTTTCCCGTAATGCTTTTTATGCATGAAGAGAAAGACGGATCTTTCCGTTATCGTAAAGTGAGTGGTAAACAATTAGTTGTTTACAAATAGGGTGGTACCGCGATTTTTATCGTCCCTATCGGATTTTCCGATAGGGACTTTTTTGCATCCATCCTCTTACACAATTTCATATATACGCGTTGAAAGAATCGCAGTAGTATCTTATATCCCTGTTACAGAGAGCTAATGGTCGGTGGAAATTAGCACATATATAAGTATGAATTACAATTCTGGAGCTTCTTTTTCGTAGTGCTTTTATGCATGAAGGAAAAGACGGAATTTTTCCGTTATCATTAATTGAGATGTAAGTATATTTTCACTTACAAATAGGGTGGTACCGCGATTCTTTCGCCCCTATCGGATTTTCCGATAGGGGCTTTTTCTATTTATCACAGAAACATATGTTAAATAATTCCGAATCTTATGATAAAATTTTATAAGCGCTTACAAAAAATGAAAGGGGGTGATACAAGCTATACGAAATCGATATTCAATTTTATTGAAAAAAAGGAGGATGTCTAAATGACAAAGAAAACAGAAATTCCATCGCATTTAAAACCATTTGTATCCACACAACATTATGATCAATACACACCGGTGAATCACGCTGTGTGGCGTTATATTATGAGACAAAATCATAGCTTCTTAAAAGACGTTGCTCATCCAGCCTATGTAAACGGATTACAATCATCTGGTATTAATATAGATGCAATTCCAAAGGTAGAAGAAATGAATGAGTGTTTAGCACCAAGCGGCTGGGGTGCTGTAACGATTGACGGGCTTATTCCTGGCGTAGCCTTCTTCGATTTTCAAGGACACGGATTATTACCAATCGCAACAGATATTCGCAAAGTAGAAAACATCGAGTATACACCTGCTCCAGATATTGTACACGAAGCTGCAGGACACGCACCTATTTTACTTGATCCTACATATGCAAAATATGTGAAACGATTTGGACAAATTGGTGCAAAAGCTTTCTCTACAAAAGAAGAACATGATGCATTCGAAGCTGTTCGTACATTAACAATTGTAAAGGAAAGCCCTACTTCTACTCCTGATGAAGTTACAGCTGCTGAAAATAATGTACTTGAAAAACAAAAGTTAGTTTCTGGCTTATCAGAAGCAGAACAAATTTCACGTCTTTTCTGGTGGACAGTAGAATATGGATTAATCGGAAATATAGATGCTCCAAAAATATATGGTGCTGGTCTCCTTTCTTCTGTTGGCGAAAGCAAACATTGCTTAACAGACGCTGTAGAAAAGGTTCCATTCTCTATAGAGGCATGTACAAGTACAACTTATGACGTAACAAAAATGCAACCACAACTATTTGTTTGCGAATCATTTGAAGAATTAACAGAAGCACTTGAGAAATTCTCTGAAACGATGGCCTTTAAAACTGGTGGTAAAGAAGGATTAGAAAAAGCAATTCGCTCTGAGAACTATGCAACAGCTGAGCTAAATAGTGGATTACAAATTACAGGTACATTTAGCGAGACAATTGAAAACGATGCAGGTGAATTAATTTACATGCGAACAAATTCGCCAACGGCATTAGCGCTTCATAATAAACAGTTAGCGAATCATTCTACTTCTGTACACAGTGACGGATTTGGAACACCGATTGGATTACTTACTGAAAATATTGCATTAGAAAATTGTACAGACGAACAACTACAATCATTAGGAATTAAAATTGGAACTATCGCTGAGTTTACTTTTGCAAGTGGTATTCATGTAAAAGGAACAGTAACAGATATTGTGAAAAATGATAAGAAAATTGCTCTTATTTCCTTTATCGATTGCACAGTTACTTATAACGCCCGCGTTTTATTTGATGCTTCATGGGGCGCATTTGATATGGCTGTTGGCTCACAAATCACTTCAGTATTCCCAGGTGCCGCAGATGCAGCAGCATTTTTCCCAATGGATGAAGAAGTTCAAGAAATTCCTGCTCCGCTTGTACTGAATGAACTCGAGCGTATGTATCAAACAGCTCGAGATATTCGAAGTGAGGGGATTTTACACGACGCGCATATCGATCAATTAGTAGCAATCCAAGAAGTATTAAATAAATTTTATGCGAAAGAATGGTTGCTGCGCCTTGAAGTATTAGAGTTACTTTTAGAGCATAACAAAGGGCATGAAACATCTGCAGCATTACTACATCAACTTTCTACTTTCACAACTGACGAAGCTGTAACACGCCTTATTAACAATGGTCTTGCGTTACTTCCAATAAAGGATGTGAAAAATGATGCTAAGATTAACTGAAGAAGAAGTTCACGAGGAATTATTGAAGGTAGATAAATGGATGGTAAAAGATGAGAAATGGATTGAACGAAAATATATGTTTTCCGACTACTTAAAAGGAGTCGAATTTGTCTCTGAAGCCGCCAAACTATCAGAAGAACATAATCACCATCCATTTATCCTTATCCAGTATAAAGCAGTTATTATTACTTTGTCATCTTGGAATGCAAAAGGTTTAACGAAACTAGATTTTGAGCTTGCAAAACAATTTGATGAACTATTTTTACAAAACGAAAATGCAATTATAAGAAAATAAAAAAGAGAAGCCTTTTTAGGCTTCTCCTTTTATTTGGAAATGGATACAATGTCCAAATGGATCCTCGACTTGTAATATTCCATCTTTGTACGTAGCAATCTTACCAATATTTTTTAAGCTTTCACATACTTGCTCTTTTTGTTTTTCATCCGCTAATACAATTGTGAAATATTTCAAACCAACAGAACCTGGCATTTGCGGTGGTACACCTTCACCTTGCCATGTATTTAAACCGATATGGTGATGATAGCCACCTGCTGATACGAACAACGCTCCATTACGAGCTGGGATTGTTACTTCAAAACCAAGACCATCAACATAGAAACGTTTCGCTTCCTCTAAATCAGCTACATGGAAATGAATATGCCCCATCACAGTACCAGCTGGAAATCCACTCCATGTACTTCCTTGCTGCAATAATTCTTCACCAGCTAACGGGTTACTAACAAATGGGAGCTCTCCATTCTCATCACGCCAAACTTCTTTTTGTCGATCATGATAAATTTCAATCCCGTTTCCATCTGGATCAGCTAAATAAAGAGCTTCACTAAAGTAATGATCGGCCCCGCCATGTAGTGGATATACCATTTCTACAAGATGACGAAGAACATTCGCTAAATCCTGCCTACTTGGTAATAAAATTGCGTAATGATATAACCCTGTTCTTCCTCTTTGCTTCGGAAAAGCTTCTTTCTTTTCTTCAATGATAAGAAGTGGTTCATCATTTTCATTCCCAAATGTAACGACTGCTTTTTCTTCTTTTAGCACCTTCATACTTAGTACTTCCGTATAAAACTCTAGTGATTTCTTTACATTAGATACGTATAAATGAACAACATCCAGTGTTGTATCGGGATGAAGTTGAAAACTCATCTTGTTAGCCCCCCATTTAAATTAGTTCTTCTTTGACATTTTTTCTTTTAAGAAATTATCTACAAAACCATCAGCTTTTGCAACAAATAAGTATGCACCCATTGCTAATAATGCAAGTTCTAATTCGAAACCAGGATTTTTTCCATCTCCCAATAAACCAGCTGACCATTTCACTTTTACGATTGCTCCAACCATAACAAGTGCAAATAATAATCCAATATATCTTACACCTAAACCTAGAATTAATAATAGGCCTCCAACTAATTCAAATGTTGCTACACCGTATGCAAGTCCTCCTGGTAAACCAATGCTTGTAAACCACCCTGCAATATTGTCAATTCCTGATTGGAATTTTGTTAAACCGTGCATGAAGAATGTTACCCCTAACACGATACGAATAATTAAGTTACCAATATGTTGATTCATTTCTTTCTCTCCTTTATAGTTTTCTTATACAAAACTTTTATTCACATTACAAAACATACACTAATTTTTTTTATTCGTCAATTCATTTTCACTGGGAAAAAATATATTTTTTTTGCTATGATACAAATAGTTGTTTACAAAAAGGAGCTTGATTTTATGAATATTGGTTCTGCAATACGTGAAATTCGTCAACGTAGGGGCATAACAATCGCACAAATTTGTGAGGGAACAGGTCTTTCTAAAGGATTTATGAGTCAGGTTGAAAATAATAAAACATCACCATCTATCTCAACTTTAGAAACGATCTCCAATTTTTTAAACGTTCCCCTTCCCTATTTATTGTTAGAGCAAAAAGATCGATTAAAAATTGTCAAAAAAGAAGAACGGAAATACAGTGTATACGGCAAAGATGAGCAAAGAATTGAACATGTTGCGGAGCAAGGGGGCCTTCGCCTATCTTTAGTAGAAATCCCTACTGGATTCCCGAAAGAAAACTCACCAAATGCCCATGAAGGGGAAGAATGTCACCTTGTATTACGCGGAAAACTAGAAGTTCAGCACGGTGAAGATATTGCAATTGTAGAAGAAGGTGATTCTTTCTCATGGAATGCATGCGTTCCTCATATTGTTCGTAATATAGGAGAAGAAACTGCATTACTACTCATCTCTAGTTATGCGGAAAATCGAAAACGTGTTTACTAAATAATAAAAAAGAAGCCTGCTAAACAGGCTTCTTTTTTATCCCCTTATAATTCCATAACTTGTCCCCACTAGTACAGTCTTTTCGTGTTGATTGCGATAAACTGACTCGATTGAAACTTTTTTATAGCCTTCCATTTGCTCAACATTTGTTAAAGTTAATTCACAAGTGATTGTATCTCCTGTGAAAACTGGTCTAATAAACTCACTTACTAATTCTCTTGCTATGTAATGTAATTCTTCGCCTACTTTCGTTCCAATGCTAGCAGTCAATAAACCATGGACCATTAATCTTCCATTTTCATCATATTCCACATGGTGTCTACCTTTATCTCCGGTAATATTTGCAAATTCAAACACCTCTTCCTCAGTAAATCTTCTTTCATATTTAAATACATCCCCAACTTTTATACTCATTTTTATCCCCCTAATAATAAACAGAATTTTCTTTTATTTTATCATAAAATGTGCCTCAATCCATTCTCTATTATCAAATCCTCAAAATTACCTCGCTAAACTTTTACTTTTCATTCATTTATCGGTGACCATCTCTTTTCGCGACTTGATATCCATAATACGCACATGTTCCATTTCTCGATAGCTCTCTAACTTCAAATCCACAGCTTCTATAAAAATCAAAATTGTTCGCAGAAGTATGTGCAAACCAGTCACCATGTGGTAGCTTTTGCAAACAAAGAGCGACAAGTTTCTTACCTAATCCCTTCCCTCTATATTCACATTTCACAACTAAATTTACTATGTTCGCGACCATGATTCCATCAGAAATGACTCTAACCATGGCAATCATCTCTTCTTCATCCCAAATTGTGAATGCCCATGTTGAATTTTCAAATGCTATCGTGAATTTTTCAATTTGCCAAGAAGGGATATTATCATTGCTCCAACCGGCATCTTCGAATAAAGTCTTAATTGCATATGCAGGTACACCATTCGTCCCCTCACGAATAATAAGTCCATTATGATAAATGTACATGTAATCCCCCCTTTATTTTTATATACCATTCTTCAAAAAATGCAATTAACCTTTTTTCATCCAACGCGCCTAATGGAATAAACGAGAACATCCATCCCATGAAATGAAGTTGTTTTCTCATAACTAAGCCCCGTTTTTCTAGCAACAAAGATTGAGGCGGGGTGGTCCGGATTAATAAGAGAAATCAATTTATTCATTCGTAACGCTTGGAAGCCATAGTCTCGAAATGCTGCCGCTGCTTCTCTCGCATAGCCTTTTCCCCAATACTGAGGTAATAACCAATAACCAATTTCAATTTCCTCTTTTCCATCTATCTGCTGCTTTACTAATCCTGCATGACCAATCCGTATCCCCGTTTCCTTTTCAATTAATACAAATAAACCGAGGCCGTTTTTATAGCTAGGAATTACCCACTCTTCCAAACTTTTTTTACATTGCATATATGTTTTTAAATTCCCATTTCCAATATAGCGCATTACTTTTTCGTTTCCCCATAGTGAAGCGTAGAACTGTAAATCATCCATTGTATATTTACGAATTTGTAAACGGTCTGTATGAAACATTCCTTCACTCCTTTCTACTAATTTCTTCTTAATTTCACAATCATATTTTGTATGCACAATAAGTGTTACCATTTATTATAAATGAATCAACCGCATAACACAGAATATTCAATCTTATAGAAACAAAAAAAGCAGTAGACAAATATTGTCCACTGCATCCATATCATAACTAGCATAAAGAAAACTACAATTGAGGGGGGTGTAGGATTTTCAAATATACTAGATACTTATCCCGTTCTAACGGGCGGTAAACTTTCCAATTGTTTCAAGTGAAAAGTTTACCGCACATAAGAACTTCCTTCGTTCATTAAGATAGTATTGCTAAATAATCATATACACGCTTAGATTTCTCTCCACCCATTCGTGCATGTTGAAGAAGAGAAATACCATGAGGACCAGATGCGCGCAATGCTTCTGGTTGAGCTACTAAAATAGCTTGTACAACTTCTAATTCACCAAGCATAGCTGCTGCAAAAATATCCATCCGAGCACCCTTTTCTAGTAAATAAAGAGCAATATCTTTACGACCTACATGTGCCGATGCGCCTAACGCACTTTCCCAATCTGATCCACCCCAATTATAAGAGGCGTGAAGTAAGCTTGGTGATTCAACCAATAGCTCTTGTACTTTCTCTAAATCCCCGTGAGCTGCCATAACAAATTCTCTTACTAATTCAATGGTAATACGCTCTTCTGTTTGCATCGCTCTTCTCCCCTTTTAGAAATTCGTTTCGGTGTAAAAAAAGGCTTGTCACTTCCCTGAAAAATATCTACATCTATGCCAAATACATGTTGAAACATTTCATGACATAGTACTTCTTCTGGTATACCATCATACTGAATTTTTCCTCGCTTTAATACAAGTAAACGATCGCTATATTGAGCAGCTTGGTTAATGTCATGTAAAACCATTATAATTGTCATTCCAAACTCCTCATTTAATCGTTTCACAAGTTCCATTACTTCCAACTGGTGAACGATATCTAAAAAGGTTGTTGGTTCATCCAATAATAAGACATTTGTACGTTGCGCTAGCGTCATCGCAATCCAAGCACGTTGCCGTTCCCCTCCTGATAAAGAATGTAAAAGACGATATTCATACCCTTCAAGATTTGTAACAGACAATGCCCAATCAACAATTTCTTCATCTTCTTTATTTAAGTGGCTACTCCATGATTTATGTGGACCTCTTCCGAACTCAATTAGTTCTTTCACTGTTAAATCTAATTGATGATCATGCATTTGTGGTAACATTGCTAATTGCTTCGCTACATCAGCACTCTTCATCATATGAATATTTTTCCCATCTAAAATGATGTCCCCTTCGCTTTGTTTCAGTAGCCTTGCTATTAAACGAAGCAAAGTAGATTTTCCCGATCCATTCGGACCAATTAAACTAACGATTTCTCCAGCCTTAATATGTACATTCATATTTTGCATTTGAAATCTTTCAGAGTGTGCGTAAAACACTTTGTTAACGGAAATCACTTTGTTTTCCTCCTCTATGAATTAAATATAAGAAGAACGGACCACCTAAGAAGGACAGTAAAATACCAACAGGCAATTCGATTGGGTCAAACCAACTTCGAGCTATTGCATCCGCAAAAACAAGTAATACCCCGCCGCCAAGGCATGATAAAGGTAGCAAATATCTATAATCATTTCCAACTAATAAACGTAGCATATGTGGTACGACAAGACCGACAAATCCAATAAGACCAGACACACTTACTGCAATTCCAGCTAATAATGTACTTACTACGATTAAATAAAACCGACTTTTTTCCACGTTATGTCCTAATAACTTTGCCATTTCATCTCCAAGCATTAACACTCGAATATGCTTAATACCAAAGAAAGCTAATATAATGGCGAATATTGCATAATAAATAATCATATTTAAATGTGCCCAACTTACACCACCAATACCACCCGCTAGCCACGGTAACACCGATTGTACTTTGTCACTATGTAATAACATTAATGCTGACGTTGCTGCACCAATTAATGCATTGATCGACACCCCTACTAAGACGATTTTTGAAGGTGGTGCCCCTTTTTGCCATGATAAAGCATAAATAACCATCGCTGTTATGAAAGATCCTAAAAACGCCCCTAGTGGTAAAAAAGCTAGATGCTGTGGGAATAAAATCATGATGACAATTGCTACAAGGCCTGCCCCAGATGAAACTCCGATAATACCAGGATCTGCAAGAGGGTTTCTCATAACTCCTTGTAGCAGTGTACCAGATGCAGCTAAACATGTTCCTACTATAAACCCAATGAGCACTCTCGGTATGCGAAGATCCCATACAATTCGATGAACTGTCGAACCTTCATCTTGTATACCCGTTAGAATATCTCGTACAGAAAAGGATAAACTTCCTGCGAAAAGACCGTAAAAGAGACCTAGGATTGTTAATACAACTAAAGTAACTGCTATTATCCATCTTTTTTTCGCAAAAGGATGTTCCTTTTCTCTTACTACTTCACTACTTTCCATAGTATCATTTCCTTACATCTTGTATACTTTTATACATAAAGTCCATTGCTTCTGTAACTTTTGTACCAGGATTAGATCCAAATAAATCAGGTGGCAAAATAACTACGCGGTTTTGTTTTACTGCCTCTAAATTTTTCCACGCTTCATTTTTCATCATTTCGCCTTCGAATGCTTTTTTCACACTTTTTGGATCTCCGTGTGTAATTAAATAAATCACATCTGGATTCGCCTCAATAATACGTTCTACACTTAGCTGTGCATATTGCGGATATTCTTTCGTTTCTGGAAAATCAGAAGCAATATTTTTTCCGCCTGTTTTTTCTAAAATATCACCTGATAAAGATGTTGGTAATGCCGCTAAATAAGTTCCTGGTGCGCCATACACTAGCAATGCTTTCGCATCGCTCTTTTTCTCATATTTCTTCATTTGATCATTCATTTTTTGATTAATTTCTTTTGCTTTATCTTCTTTCTTCATTACCGTTCCATATAATTCAATATTTTTTTGAATATCTTGTACAGAATTCGCAGAAGAAATGATAACTTGCGTTCCTTGTCCTTCAACCGTTGGCACATTCTTTTGGAATCCATTGTTAGCAACAAGTACATCGGGCTTTAAACTAGCAATTTGCTCAAAATTCGGTTGATGTGCATTCCCAATTACTTGTGCTTTCTTTAGCTCATCTGGAAGAGTTAATTTCGTATCCGGGCGACCTACTATTTTTCCACCTAAAGCATGAATAATATCCATGTCCCCCATACTTAATGTTGCAAAACTTTCTGGCACTTTATCGAATGTTACCTTTCTTCCTGATAGGTCGGTAATTTCGATTTTCTCTTTTCCTTTTTCTGTTTTGGTTGCAGACGCTTTTTCGTCCCCTTTGGCACTGCAACCTATTAACAAGAAAAAAATAGATAAAATCGCTGTAAATAGCGTAATAGATTTTTTCATTCCTTCACCTCTAATTGATAATGATAATCATTAACTACTATTCTACTTTAATTGATAAGGATTATCATTGTCAACACGAAACGCATATATTTTCCTACAAAAAAACAAAAAGCGCGACAAAAAGATTTTTTCTTTTCGCTGCGCTCTAGTTAACAATATTATTCACATTCATTTTCCTCTAGCTGGTCACGCATCACTTTCACACGCTGAAAGAAAAAGAACGATAAGCTTAAAAATATAACGATGCTCCCCATCATAACAAAAAATTGGATTGTCTCTTTTGCTCCACTCGGAATCAATAAGCCAACCATTAACAATGTACTTACAGCGAGAAGCATTTGTCCAAACCGAGTATAATCTTCTATTTTTCCTTTTAATTCTTTCATTATATTCTCACTCCTCCATTTCACTGTATCATATTCTATGAAACTGAAAGACCAGTAAATACAGCCATTCTGGGAGATGTTTTCCAATAAAAAAAGAGCCGCTTTTACTGCGACTCTTTTTTTATCATTATTCACCTTTATATGCTTCCATATAAATTTCTTTCAGCTCTGAAATAAGCGGTAACTTTGGATTAGCAGTTGTACATTGATCTTCAAAAGCTCTTTCTGCTAATACTCCAACAACCTCTTCAAATTGCTCTTTATCGACTCCTTGTCCCGCAATACTCATATTAATATTTAAGCTTTTTCCAAGCTCAATAATTGCTTGGACGAGTGATTCCACCCCTTCTGCTGCCGAACTTGCTGGAAGCCCGAGCATTCTCGCTATATGTGCATATCTTTCATCTGCCACAAAGTGCTCATATTTTGGGAACAATGCGTGTTTTCTTGGCTTAATAGCATTATAGCGGACTACGTGCGGCATTAGAATGGCATTTGCGCGTCCGTGCGGAATATGGAATTCTGGTCCAATCTTATGTGCTAAGCTGTGATTAATACCGAGGAAAGCATTTGCAAATGCCATCCCTGCAATTGCAGAAGCGTTATGCATTTTTTCTCTTGCTTCTTCATCATTTCCATCTTTATATGCTCTGGGTAAATATTTGAATACGAGATCAATAGCTTTTAATGCTAATCCATCTGTATAGTCATTTGCCATAACAGACACATACGCCTCAATTGCATGTGTTAAAACATCCATACCAGTATCTGCTGTTACATGTGGTGGTACTGTCATTACAAATTGTGGATCAACAATTGCTACATCTGGTGTTAATTCATAATCTGCGAGCGGATACTTTATATTATTTTTCTTATCTGTAATAACCGCAAATGGTGTCACTTCTGATCCCGTTCCTGATGTCGTTGGAATCGCAACAAACTGCGCCTTATTTCCTAATTCCGGATATTTACATGTACGTTTTCTTATATCTAAAAATTTCTGTTTAATACCATAGAATGTCGTTTCTGGATGCTCATAGAATAACCACATTCCTTTTGCTGCATCCATAGCTGAACCACCACCAAGTGCGATAATTACATCTGGCTTAAAACTTTTCATCATTTCCGCACCTTTGAAAACAGTTTCATCTGATGGATCTGGTTCGACCTCAAAGAAAACTTCAACTTTCACATCATTTGCATGCTTGTTTAAATAGTGCGCGACTGTATCGACATAGCCATGTTCAACCATTCCGGGGTCCGTTACAATAAATGCACGTGAAATGTTAGGCATATTTGCTAAATAAGCTGTAGCATGTTTTTCAAAATAAATTTTTGGTGGCAGTTTGAACCACTGCATATTCTTTTTTCTATTTGCCAGCCTTTTTATATTTAATAAATGAGTCGCTGTTACATTTTGGGAAACTGAATTCTTTCCGTATGAACCACAACCAAGTGTAAGTGATGGAATAAATCCATTATATATATCCCCTATTCCACCTTGTGATGAAGGTGCATTTACAATGAGACGGCAAGCTTTCATACGTAACCCAAATTGCTTTTGCACATCTTTATTTGTAGAATGGATAACTGCTGAATGTCCTAAACCACCGAGGTTCAACATTTCTTCGCAATATGTAAATCCTTCTTCTAATGAATTTGCCTTCACACAAGCTAATACTGGACTCAGTTTCTCACGGGATAACGGATATGCTGCTCCGATACCTTGAATTTCAGCTACAAGCATTTTTGTATGTCCAGGAACAGTGATCCCAACTAAATCGGCAATATACTGTGCTGATTTCCCTACAATATCACTATTTACTGCACATGTATTTTCATTTATAACGAGCTTTTCTAATTTTTTTCTTTCTTCTTCTGTTACAAAGTAACAACTGTTTTCAATCATTTCTGTTTTAACATCATCATAAATTTCTTTATCGACAATGATTGCTTGTTCCGATGCACAAATCATACCGTTATCAAATGTTTTTGATAAAATCAAATCATTAACAGCTCGTTTTACATGTGCTGATTTTTCTATATAACACGGTACATTACCAGGACCAACGCCTAACGCTGGTTTTCCAGTAGAGTAAGCTGATTTCACCATACCAGCGCCTCCAGTTGCTAGAACGAGTGCTACACCATCATGGTTCATCAATTGTTTCGTCGCTTCAACAGACGGTCTTTCAATCCATTGAATACAGTGTTTTGGTGCACCAGCTTTCATCGCTGCATCATATACGGTTTTCGCTGCTGCCACAGAACATTTTTGTGCGGAAGGATGAAATGCGAAAATAATTGGATTTCTTGTTTTTATCGCAATTAACGCTTTAAACATTGTTGTCGACGTTGGATTCGTTACTGGTGTTACTCCAGCTACTACACCGACAGGTTCCGCGATTTCTATTATTTCTTCATGAGGATCTTCGTGAATAATCCCTACCGTTTTATCTTGCTTTATACTATGCCAAATATATTCAGTGGCAAAAATATTTTTAATGCATTTGTCTTCATATACACCACGGCCAGTTTCTTCAACTGCCAATTTCGCTAGCGGCATATGTTGATCAACACCTACTAATGCCATTTCATGAACAATGTTGTCAATTTCCTCTTGTGTAAAACTTTCTAATGCTTGTAAAGCTTGTTGACCATTATTTACTAGCGTATCAATCATCTTTTTTACTTCCTGCATTTCATTTACAACTTTCTCTTTGACTACCATGTGAATTTCCTCCTATTCTACTATTACGGTCCTTATATGTCCCTGTAGGTCAAAATAAGTCCCAATTAACACAAAAAAATAGAGATGCTTTCCTACATGAATTTCATTGTTTGTGAAAAGTTTCACAAGTTTGTTCGTGAGTAACGTTTCCTGAATTCAATATACATGAAATCATTTCGTTTGTGTATGTCTATTTTGTGAAATGTTTCACAAAAAGACGTAATAAAAAAACGCACTGCTAATATAGAGCAGTGCATTTTTTATTATGCTAGCGCTTGTGCTAAATCTTCAATTAAATCTTCACCATCTTCAATACCGACAGAAATACGAATTAATGTATCTGTAATTCCTAATTCTTTGCGGCGATCAGCCGGGATTGATGCATGTGTCATTTGAGATGGAATAGAAATTAAACTTTCTACCGCTCCTAAGCTTTCAGCAAGTGTAAAGTATTGTAGTTTCTCAAGTACTTTATTTAATGTTTCTTCACTATCTACATCAAATGAGATAATAGCACCAAACCCGTTTGCTTGTTCTGTTGCTAATTCGTGATTTTGATGTGATTCAAGACCTGGGTAATATACTTTATTTACTTTTGGATGATTATTTAAGAACTCAGCAATAGCACGTGAATTCGTTTCATGTTCTTCCATACGAATTCCTAATGTTTTTAAACCGCGAAGTAGTAAGAAGCTATCTTGTGGCCCAAGAATACCTCCTGTTGAGTTTTGTACAAAGTGAAGATCTTCTGCTAGTTGTGGGCTATTTACAACTACTAAACCTGCAACTACATCACTATGACCTCCTAAATATTTCGTTGCACTATGAAGCACAATATCTGCTCCTAAAGAAATCGGCGACTGCCAATATGGCGTCATGAATGTGTTATCAATAATTGTTAATAGGTCTTTCTCTTTAGCAAGAGTAGATATTTTCTTAATATCAGTAATTTTTAGTAGTGGGTTCGTTGGTGTTTCCACATAAATTGCTTTCGTATTTGGACGAATCGCTTCTTCAACTTCCTCTAAGTTTGTTGTATCTACAAATGTATGCTCAATACCGAAACGGTTTAATACTTTCGTAATAACGCGGTATGTTCCGCCATAAACATCATCTGTTAAAATAACGTGGTCACCTTTTGAGAACAACATAATTGTCGCTGTAATAGCAGCCATTCCTGAACCAAATGCAAATCCAGCATGCCCATTTTCTAATACAGCAATCATTTCTTCTAAAGCTGCACGTGTTGGGTTACCTGTACGTGAATATTCATATCCTTGATGCTTACCAACTGCTTCTTGTTTGTACGTACTTGTTTGATAAATCGGTACGTTTACAGATCCAGTTGAAGGTTCTCCTATGCGAATACCATGAATTAACTTTGTCTTTGCTCTCATTTTTTATTCCCATCCTTTGTATATGTCTTTACTTAAATAGCGCTCACTGCTATCAGGAAAAATCGTTACAATATTTGTACCTGGTGCTGCCTTCTCGGCCTCAAGTAAGCTCGCATGAAATGCTGCTCCTGAAGAGCTCCCAACGAGAAGTCCTTCTTTTTTCGCTAATTCTTTCACTCGTAAAAATGCATTTCGATCAGAAATCGTATGAATTTCATCAAAATAAGATGTCTTCAAAAATGGCGGGATAAATTCCAGTCCAATTCCTTCGGTCTCATGTGAACCAGCCTTACCACCATTTAAAATAGATCCTTCTGGCTCTACGATAACTGTTTTAATATCTATATTTTTTTCTTTCAAATAAGATGCAGTCCCCATAAACGTACCGCCAGTTCCTGCTCCAGCAACAAATATGTTAATCTCTCCATTCAATGCGTCCCACAGTTCAGGTCCTAGTGTTTTAAAATATGCACGAGGATTTGCCTCATTTGCGAACTGACTTGGAGAGTATGAATTCGGTAGTTCATTTACTAACTCTTTTGCTTTAGCAATTGCACCGGTCATTCCTTGCTCAGTCGGTGTATGCACGACCGTTGCACCTAGTGCTTTCATTAATTCTTGTTTTTCAATACTAAATTTCTCTGGTACACAAACAATAACACGTAAATCATGTTCTAATGCTGCAAGTGCCAGTCCAATACCAGTATTCCCAGCAGTCGGTTCAATAATTGTTCCACCCTGGGTCACAAGCCCTTTTTCTAGCGCATCTTCGATTAATTCTCTTCCTAAACGATCCTTAACGCTTCCGCCTGGGTTATAAAATTCAAGCTTTGCAAATAAACGGACTCCTTTCGGAAGTGAAAAACGAGTAATTTCTACAATTGGTGTATGACCAATTAACTCATGAACTCCACGATATACATTCATCGTGTTCTCCCCCTTGTTTGCCAATAAAGAAAAGGCAACTGTATGTATTTTCTTTATATGAGACAGTTGCCTTTTTGTTACATTACTTTAACTCTTCTAACACTTTTACGATAAAGTTTGTAGAATGAAGAGCTGCTTGATCTAAAAACTGATCAAATGAAACATTTGATTCTTTACCAGCAATATCAGAAAGTGCGCGAATGATAACAAACGGAATTTCATATTGGTGGCATACTTGTGCAACAGCTGCTGCTTCCATTTCTACCGCATAAAGATTTTCAAATTTATCACGGATGGCTGCAACGCGGTTCGGATCACTCATAAATGAATCACCTGTTGCAATCATGCCTTTTACAACTTGAATATTTTCTTCAGCCTGCATACATTTCTCAGCTAATGCAACTAACGCCTCATCAGCTTTAAATCCAGGCGGCATTCCTGGTACTTGACCATATTCATAGTTAAATGCTGTTACATCTACGTCATGGTGACGAACTTCAGTGGAAATAACTACATCACCAACGTTTAGAGAATGATGGAATCCACCAGCTGAACCAGTATTAATTACTTTTTCAGGCTTATATTTTTCTAATAAAATTGTCGTTGACATCGCTGCGTTTACTTTACCAATACCAGACTTTAACAAGATTACTTCATGCCCTGCTAATAGCCCTTTCGTAAATTCACAACCTGCAACCGTTTCTGTCTCTGCTTGTTCTAATTTGTCACGTAAAATACGTACTTCTTCTTCCATTGCTCCAATTACAGCAATTCTCAATCTAATCCCTCTTTCTATTGCTTAGTTGCCTCCATTACCCAAACGAAATGATTTAATCTCGTGAACGTTACATGGAAGCCATTGTTTTCAAAAATAGTCTGCATAACTGGAATACGTGTATAGTATTCCGTTTGCAAATCGTTTGCTAACTGGTGGAAACCTCTTTGTTTTGCTGTTTCAACAGTTTTATCATATGCATCTTGATCTGCAAATATCGTATCAGCAAACACTATTTTACCACCTTTGTTTAGCAATTGACTATACTTCGCAATCGCTACATTTTTTTCATCATCTGTTAAATGATGAAATGCATAGGTGCTTACAATGGTATCAATTGAATTTGGAACTTCAAACGAAAGAAAATCACCGTCTGTAATTGAAAATTCTTTTGGCAATTTCTCTTTTGCAATCATGCGCATTTCACGCGACGGTTCTATACCGTAAACTGTGCGGCCAGCAAGTAATAATTTATTTGTTAAATTACCTGTACCGACACCAAATTCTAATACATTACCAAATGACTTGTGAACTACATCCTCTAGAATGTCCTCATAATGGGCGAAAACTTCTTTATATTGTATATCTTCGCCTTGTACAAATGAGTCGTACGTATGAGCCCACTCATCAAATAAACCATTAAATTCTGTACCCATAAAAATTCCCCTTTTTCTTATCGGTTTTATCAGTATGATATTCCCTCTTTCTAAAAATGTCAATTGAAATGTACATGGTATTTCCTTCTTTTCTTTGTTACACTATAGTTGATTACATAGGAGAGGGGCCGTCTTCATGTCATTTACCTTTGAAATGTTAGAAGATAAAGTAGAGTTTTTTGAAGCGGGAGACTTAGCTTCTTTAGAACGAAAAATTAGTGAACAAATTGATAATAATAAAGCACTTATGCTTGAAGTTCATCACATCTCACATCAAATGGTTATGGATCCTGAAAGCAAAAGACCGTATTATAGCGCGGTTGTTCATTTTAAATTAAAGAAATTGCGTTAACAAAAAAGAGAAGCTCCTAAGGAGCCTCTCTTTTTTAGTTTAGAGTTTGAACAAGTACTGGTTTCCAGCCCTCATTGTCTACCCAATCAATATTTACATAATATCTTTTCCCACTTTGCTTATCTTGAACATCACCATAAGCTTTGCTCTTTCCAGTTTTGTCTCTTCCAACAAAATGGAATACTAATTGCTCTTTCGGTACTTCAACACCTGCAGCAATTGCACTTTGCATCTCATTCCAATCTGATGAACCCTGTTTAAACGTCATCGCTGGTGATGAACCTTGTTCTGTTCCTACAGCTTTCCAAGAAGGTTTTGTATACGCCTCTTTTGCCTTAGATACAGTTTTCTCAGCTGATACTTTCTCGTTAGCTTTCGCTTCTTCTTCAGCTTTTTTCTGTTCTTCTTCAGCCTTTAGCTTCTCTTCTTCAGCTTTTTTCTTAGCTTCTGCTTGCTCTTGTTCTTTTTTCTTAGCAGATTCTTTATCTTCTGATTTTCCAGCTTTCTCATTCTTTGTTGTTTGTTGAGAGACTTTCTTATCAGTAGAAGATGCTTGCTCTTTCGTACTAGGAACGAACAATTGATATGCTACAATAGCTACTAATAGTAATACAATAGCGATTGCAATATTTAAAACACCGTTTTGACGACGTTTTTGTTGTTTCTGTTGGAATCTTGATCCTCCTGCCATTCTCCAAACCTCCATGCAGTTTTTCCTAATTGCTATTGTAACATTAAATCTAGAAAGGTTGAACATTTACAATGATATTTTCATGAAATGAAGACATTTCACTATAAATTGCAAGATTACTTTTCATTCTCCAATTGATAGATTGCTCCTACCATATCTTTAAAAATAGGTGTAACTTTATTCACTTTGCTATCAGTCTCTAGATCAACAACAACTAAAGCATATCTTGGATTCTCATACGGAAAATAACCTGCAAACCAGCGATTCACCCTCGTCCCTTTCCCTGTTTGCGCTGTCCCGGATTTTCCAGCGACACTTAGCGGCAACGAACGGAATGCCGTTCCTGTTCCTTTCTCCCTTGTTACAACGCCTCTTAATAACTTTTGTAATGTTTTCACTGTTTCATACGAAAGCTGTTTTCCATTTAACGTATGGCTCTCAAATGTAAAAAAATCCGCTCCATTTTTATATACTATTTTTTCAACTGCTTTCACTTCCATCTTTTCTCCATTCCTCGCAATCGTCGCCATCATATTTGCAATTGCTAGAGGTGATATACGTACATCTTTCTGTCCAATTGCTGTTTGTTCTACCGCTTTTTTACTATTTTTATTTTCTTCATTCCCCCAAATAGTAGTACCCTTTTCTTCTGGCATTTGCTCAAAATGAGGTGTATGAAATACAGAACCTTTCCATCCAACCTTTTCATTTGCTCCTAAAGCTGCTACGTATGTTTCTAGCACCGTCTTATCCTTTTGTAATAGCTCGTTACCTAACTCGGAAAATGTCCTGTTACAGCTCCTAGCAAAGCTCTCTTTAAAGTTAAGTGTACCCATCCTAACTTGCGGGTCGTTTTCACCATATAAATCTTTATTACAGTTAAATGTCCGATTAAACAAATTTACTTTTTGATCAATGACTGCAGCTGCAACTACTGTTTTAAAAACAGAGCCTGGAAAATGTGGCGTTAACATTTGATTTTCAAGTGTAGTTTTATATAAATTCTCATCCCTTACTTGTAAAGACGGCTTACTAGCCATCGCTAATATTTCATTTGTCTTTACATCAAGTAATACTAGTCCCCCCTTCTTTATTTCGTTCGCTTCAATCACTTCTTCTGCTTTTTGCTGCAACTCTTTATGTAAAGTAGTTTGAATCCTAACTGGATAAAATGGATTTCCTGGTGAAGTGTATTTCGCTTGCTTTCCGAAAATTGGTTCTCCTTGCCGGTCTACTTGATATAATACTTTTGCCTCTCCATCAGTCAATAGAAATTCATCAAATGATTGCTGTAATCCTGAAATACCTATCGGCGTTTGTTTTGAGATTCTTTTCAATTCTCCATATCGCTTTTGAAACTCCCTTTCGTTCTCCCCTACATCACCAATTAAATGATTTATCTCTCCAGTTTGTTTTAATCGCACTTCAGCTGCTACAATACCTAATACATGTAATTCATTTACCTTCTCCATCTGCTCTCGTGTCACTCGAAATGGAGCAGTTTCTCCTTGTAGTGTAAATGCATTTTTATTATTTTTCATTTGTCTTCTAATCTCTTGTCTCGACACACCAATGATATGCGCGATTTTCTCTAACATGTCATTTTTTATTTGTAAAAATGGAAAAATAATTAAAACAGGATATTTTTCCTCACCTATTTTTTTACCATTACGATCTATAAACTGCCCACGTCCATCGTCTACTGTAATGGATTGTGTGCGTTGCGTAACACTTTTTTCAATTAAATTTATTTTGCGATCAGTAAATGATTCTGTATCTATAATTTGAATTTGGATTAAACGACAAAGCAATACAAACATAACGCTCATAAAACAAATTAAAACAATTGTAATTCTCCGTTTTATTTTCATAAAAAACACCTCGTCTATTGTAGTTTAGACGAGGTACTATTTTATTTATACAATCTCCAAAACAAAAACAGATATTATATAAGGCTATTATTGTTTCTTTGGCTTCTCTAAAAATTTCATAAGAAGCGATCTAAATTCAGTTTCATTCACTCCAGTGTTTTTAGCAACTTCAATTACAGTGGTTGTTACATTAGCCGCTATTTTTAAATAATCCTTACTAAGATTATCCATTTCATTTCTTTTTTCTTTTGCATTCTCAACTGTTACAGAATCAATACAAGTAATCATCTTATCTACAATATGTAAATAATTATTTTGTGCATCTATTATTTTTTGAATATCATCTTTATTACTTACTTTCGATTGTTTTAAATATGTATATGCTTGATTCACTTCATCTTTTAAAATTTTATCATTATTCTTCGCCTGTTCTTGTAACATATTCTTCATATCATCTATTGTTTTTTGATCCATCGAATCTCGCAATAAATAATCTGGATTCCCAATTGCGTAATCATACTTAATCGTTACATCTTGAAATATTTTCATGACAATTGCTAATTGATACGCTACATCAAAATCATTAAATTCCTTTTTATCTTGTGGATTTTCTAAGGCTTTTGAACTCTCAGTTGCTTTAATATCCTTTTTTTCTTCTTGCTTCACTTTTTCTCCCTTTGATGATGTAGTTTCTTCATTCGTTCCGCATGCAGCAAGTCCTAATATGGAGATACTACAAACCAATCCTGTAAAGATTTTATGTTTCATAATTAGCCCCTTTTCCCTTTTAAAACCTATGGTCTCTAATTATGATATCAAAGCTTAAAGTGTTTTTTTGACATTTTTTGTCGAATCACTCTAAGGTTTACACAATTTTTTTCATTCTACAGAAAAAAAAGATTCTCCCGATAGGAGAATCTTTTTTTTATTTTACAGAGACAATCTCTACTTGCATTTCTCCGCCTGGTGTTTGGATTGTTACTTTCTCACCAATTTGCTTACCTAATAAGCTTTTTGCGATTGGAGAATCGTTAGAAATTCTTCCTTCGAATGGATCAGCTTCCGCGCTACCTACGATTGTATACGCTTCTTCATCTCCGTTTGGTAATTCTTTAAATGTTACTGTTTTACCTAATGTAACAACAGTAGATACTTCGCCAGTATCTTTAATGATAACTGCGTTACGAATCATATTTTCTAATTGTGTAATACGTCCTTCTACGAACGCTTGCTCATCTTTCGCTGCATCGTACTCAGAGTTCTCAGAAAGATCCCCGAAGCTACGTGCGATTTTAATACGTTCTACTACTTCTTTACGTCTTACTGTTTTTAATTGCTCAAGTTCGTTCTCTAGTTTTTGCTTACCCTCTTGCGTCATAGGGTATGTTTTTTCTGTTGACATATTTTCCACTCCTTTTATATACCAATCCCCCGAAAAAAAAGAGGAGTTCCATATGAAAACTCCTCCGCTTCCATTGTTAGCGGAGGTTTCTAGTACCCTTGCACTAGCGGAGTTGTCACATACAACCCCGTATTTCCAATTCTTCTTTATATAAAGAAGATATGTATGGAAAGTTGATATAAATATGCCCTCACCTATATATAGATGAGGTTGCATGTTTCATTGTATTCGATAAGAAGGGAAAAAATCCCTTCCTACCGTATATCTTTTACTATGCTATTACAAATTTACTTTTTGTTCAAGAATTGTTGCAATTTTTGTCACCATAATATCAATTGCAACGTGGTTTTGTCCACCTTCAGGGATAATAATATCCGCAAATTTCTTAGAAGGCTCAATAAATTGATTGTGCATTGGACGTACAACATTTACGTACTGATCAATAACTGAATCCATCGTACGACCGCGCTCTTTAATATCACGTTGCATGCGGCGCAGAATACGAAGGTCAGCATCCGTATCAACGAATAATTTAATGTCCATTAACTCGCAAAGACGTGGGTCTTCTAAAATAAGAATTCCTTCTAAAATAATTACATCTTTCGGCTCAACCGGAATAATTTCTTCTGAACGCGTATGCAATGTATAGTCATATACAGGCTTATCAATTTGCTCATATGCAAGCAACTGCTGCAAATGTTCAATTAACAGATCATTATCAAACGCAAGCGGATGATCATAATTTGTTTTTAAACGCTCTTCCATTGGTAAATGGCTTTGATCTTTGTAATAATAATCTTGCTCTAAGATTAAAATAGAATGACCTTTAAAATGGTCAAAAATCGCTTTCGTTACACTCGTTTTACCTGATCCCGAACCACCAGCAATTCCAATTACAACAGGCTTATTCGTCCCCATTCGACTATCACTCTTTCTTATTGAAGTATGCTTTTGCGCATCATATTATTCACATACACTCGTTGATCCACTTTGAATTTCACGATTTGCAACGGATGTCTCGCTGCATCTAATTCGTTTCCATCCTCATCCCAAATTTTCTCCACCGTTTGCGTAAAGTTTTCTATTTCTGGTCCAAAGAACTCCACTTCATGTCCTGGTTTGAAATGATTACGTTGCTCAATCGTTACGATGCCCGTTTCTTCATTATAATCTAACACTAAACCAGCAAAATCATACGTTGTTTTCTTACTATGATTTCCAAACATTTGCTCTTGATGTCCTGGAACCCCTTCAAAGAATGCAGGAGCTGTATCACGATTTGCACATTTATCAAGCTCATCTAACCATTCTTGTTTAAACTCAAAGTTATCTGGATCCGCACAATACGCATCAATTACTTTACGATATACAGTTGCTACAGTCGCTACGTAATGGATTGATTTCATACGTCCTTCTACCTTTAAGCTATCGATTCCGATTTCAATCATTTTTGGAATTGATAAAATTAAATTTAAATCTTTTGGACTCATCGCAAAGTGAGCATCTCCTTCTTGGAATAGAGGAAGCTCTTTTGCATCTTTATGTTGTGATACTGTTTGAACTAAATCATAATCCCAGCGGCAAGATTGGCAACAACCACCACGATTAGAATCACGCGCTGTCATATGGTTACTTAATGTACATCTTCCTGAATATGCGATACACATTGCACCATGGACGAACGCTTCAATTTCAATATCCACTTTTTCTTTAATTTCTTTCATTTCTTCATAGCTTGCTTCACGAGCTAATACAAGACGATGTAAACCTTCTTCTTTCCAATACTGTGCTGCTTTCCAGTTGGATAGTGATTGCTGTGTGCTTAAATGCACCTCAACAGAAGGCGCTACGCGTTTACAAGTCTCAATGATAAGCGGATCAGCAACGATAATTCCCGTTACGCCAGCTTTTTCAATCCCTTTTAAATATTCCTCTAGCCCGTCCATATTTTCATTATGTGCAAAGATATTTGTTGTTACGTATATTTTTGCTCCATACTTCTTTGCAAACTCAACGCCTTCTGCCATTTCTTCTAGCGTAAAGTTACCTGCATTCGAACGAAGACCAAATTCTTGTCCACCTAAATATACAGCATCTGCCCCGTAATGGATAGCTACTTTTAATTTTTCTAAGTTACCCGCAGGGATTAACAGTTCAGGTTTCTTCACAATAACACGTTTGCCATCGATCACTCGTGAAATTTCTTGTACAGTCATTTCCTACACCCTCCTCGTTTAGTAAACCGTTTCTTTAAAGAAGAATCCTGTATCTAACGGACGATTTACTGGTTGCATTTCTTCTATTTCTTTATATAGATCATCTTTCACGTCATAATATGCATCACGATCTTCTACGCATAAATCAATCGCTTGACGATATTTCTTCGTTACTTCAATAATGTATTCAGAGCTTTTTAGTACACCGTCGATTTTTAAGCTATCAACTTCAGCATCGATTAGTTCCTCTAATTCATCGATGAAACAAATGTCGTTCGGACTCATAATGTGAGTACCATTTTCATCTTCATAAATTGGATATTTATTGTTACGCTCTGGGTCATATAAGAACATATTCTCTTCATATTTTTTCTTTTCAATGTCAAGATTACGTCCTTGATACTCAAAGTAGTTTCCTACTAATGAACGCTTCGATTGGAACATACAAGTCATACCGTGAATTTGTACTTCCAGTTCCACTTCAGCATTTTCTTTTAAATCAACAATTTCATCTAAGCTAAGCTCACGAGCTAATACAGCACGCTTTGATCCTCTTTGTCCCCAGTAATTACAAGTGAACCAGTTTGTTGCTGTCGTTTCTGTATTCCAGTGCAACTGCATATTTGGTGCTACTTCACGAACAGCCATTAATACCGCTGGATCTCCGAAAACAATTGCATCTACATTTACTTCGTTTAAAAATGAAACGTAATCTGTTAATTCTTCTACTTTATCGTTGTGGAACATAGCGTTCATGGCTACGTATACTTTCACACCATTTTCATGTGCAATCTTCACAGCTTGTTTTACATCTTCACGTGAAAACTCCCCTGCTAAACGTAAACCAAACTTTTGCTCACCGATCATTACCGCATCTGCTCCTGCTTTCGCAAGTTGTTCGATATCCGCCACCGCTCTTGGCGTTACTAACAATTCAGGTTTCTTCATACCTTGGTCACCCTCTCTTTTTACTAACAGCTACTCCATCACCAATTGGGAAAATCGTTGTATCATATCCTTCATGGTTCATAAGCCACTCATTGTACGTCTTAATACGACGGATTAAACCACGTGTACGTCTGTTTTCAATTTTCTCTTTTGTCGTTACAAGACCGTGGTACATAACATTATCTGAAATAATTACGCCACCAGGATTTAATAACGGTTCATATAAGTCAAAAAAGCGACGATACTGTCCTTTTGCTGCATCAATAAAAATAACGTCAAATGTCCCGTGTTCTTTTACTTGTTCACCTGTCTCTAACGCATCACCGTAAATAACTGAAATACGATCTGTTACTGGGGAACGTTCTATATATTCAAGTGCTTTTTCATATCGCTCACGATTGCGCTCAACTGTCACAATACGTGAATTTGGAATAGCTTGCATCATACGAATACTAGAATAACCGATTGCTGTTCCAAGTTCTAAAATGCTTTTCGGTCCAATTAAACGTAAAAATTGCAGCATAAATTCCATTCCAAGTCGATCCATAATCGGCACATGATTTTCTGTTGCATATTCTTCCATTTCAAGAATTAATTTATCTTTCGGATCAATAAATGATAATAGGTACTCGTTAACTGCATCCTCCATAAATGGTCCTCCTTATTTACATGGAGAAGTGCCTCTATGACGTCTTTTCACACATAGAATGCAATAAAAATACAAGCCAGCTTTATCCTTAGCTTGTACGTCCCGTTTTGATATTAAAAACGATTCTTCTGCCAGTTTTTAACCCGATATATTTTACCACAAAAAAGAGGGATGTGCGACTTTTTTCGCTATCCCTCCCCATTTCACTATTTTTTCGTAATGTATTTTTGCTTTAATGCATTATGCTCTTCTAATGTTTTCGCATAGTACACTTCACCACTTGGTGCAGCTAAGAAATAATAATAATCTGTTTGCGCAGGTTCTAACGCAGCTTCTACTGAATGTTTACCAGAGTTTGCGATCGGCCCTACCGGTAATCCTTTTACAACATACGTATTGTACGGTGAGTTGACCTTTAAATCTTCGTATAATACACGTTGTTTATGCTTTCCAAGTGCATATAATACCGTTGGATCCGTTTGAAGCGGCATACCTTTTGCTAAACGATTATAAAAGACACTAGAGATCTTTTGACGATCTGTAAAACCAGTTGCCTCTTCTTCAATAAGTGAAGATAATGTTAAAAGCTGATGAACATCCCAATTCTTCGCTTTCATTTTCGCCTCATTTTGAACAATGATTGCATTTGTTTTCTCAAGCATTGGAATTACAATTTCTTCTAACGTCGTATCTTTCTTATAAAACGAATACGTTGCAGGATATAAATAACCTTCTAATGGGTATTTAATATTGCTATCAAAGATTTTATCCGTTAATAACTTCGGATACTTTTGCTGCATTTTTTGAATAAATGCTTTATCGTTTAATTGACGCGTAACATCATCTTTATTCCACTTTAGTTCTGTCGCAATCGTTTCTGCAATTTCAGTTACTTGCGCCCCTTCTTTAATCGTCACTTTATAAAGAGCCGGACGATGCACATTGCCAGATGACATTTGTTCGATCACATCTTCAGCATTCATTGAAGGATTTAATAAATATGTACCTGCTTGTAAACTTTTCGATTTAGCCTTTGTATAAAAACTAAAAACTGTACCGTTTTTTACAGCGCCTTTTTCTTCTAAAATTTCTCCAATTTTACTTGTAGATGATCCTTTCGGAATTTCTACTTCAATCTCTTTTTTATTCCCGCTATCAACTGGTCCTAATGCGGATGAAATATACGCATAGACTGAACCACAAACTAAAAGCAGTGCAATAATCGAAAATAAAAAGATGCGTCTACGCTTCTTTTTCACTTGATTCTCTATCAAAACATTTCCTCCTTACTTAATTGTAGACCGTATGTACACCTTTCTATACAGCACGATGTAAAAACGCTAAAAATTCACTTATCTTTTTTAATTGACACTTTATTTTTCTACAATCCGTCTCATTATACTACAAAGACTTACACAGTTTCGACAAAAAATCTTTCATTTTACATATAAATACAAAAAAAGATGGACTGTATGTCGTCCATCTTTTCAGTACTTATTATTCAGCTTCTTGCTCATCAGCTAGAGTGTTGAACATTTCTTGTACCATTTCCCACTCTTCTTCAGATTCGATTGGAAGTAAAGTTCCGCCCTCTTCTTCATTTTGCTCATAAGCCATTGCATCATAAATTTGGTCTCCATCTTCGTCTACTTCACCGATTGGAGAGAAGACTACGTATGATTTTTTCCCAAATTTTTCAGCGTCAAAAGTGAAAATAATTTCACATAAATGTTCGTTACCTTTTTCGTCTACAATTGTAATTTGATTTTCTTCCATTTTGGTCACCTCTTATTTACTATCTAAAAATCCTTGTAAGATTACGACTGCAGCCATCTTATCAATTACTTGCTTTCGCTTCTTACGGCTTACATCGGCTGAAATGAGCAGACGTTCCGCTGCCATTGTTGACAAACGCTCGTCCCACATTACAACGTCTAATTGTAACAGCTCTCGTAGGTTTTCTGCAAATTGTTGGCACGCTTCACCACGCGGGCCAATTGTACCATTCATATTTTTAGGTAAACCTACTACTATCTTGTCCACATTGTACTGCTTTACTAACTCAGAAATACGATCAAAACCAAAGTGACCTCGTTCTTCGTTAATCTTAATTGTTTCTAATCCTTGTGCTGTCCAGCCCATTTCGTCGCTAATTGCAACTCCGACTGTTTTTGTACCTACATCTAAACCTAATATCCGCATAAACTACTCCTCACGATGATGTTTCAAGTAAGACTTCACAAGCTCTTCAATTAACTCATCACGTTCAAGCTTGCGAATGATGCTACGTGCATCTTTATGGCGAGGTATGTATGCTGGGTCTCCACTTAATAAATAACCGACGATTTGGTTAATCGGATTATAGCCTTTTTCTTGAAGTGCATCATACACAGTTAAAAGTACATCATTTACATGGACACTCTGTTTTTCATCTTGAATGCTAAACTTCATTGTTTTATCAAAACCGTCCATTTCAAGCACCTCACTTATATAGTAAGTATAGGGAGAAGAACTTCTCCTCTCCCTACCATTGTACACTACTATCTCTTTATTTTGAAACAGATTTAACGTACTCTTGTACAAATGCTAAAGCTTCTTCGACTTGAGCTGGGTTTTTACCGCCTGCTTGTGCCATATCAGGACGGCCGCCACCGCCACCGCCGCAACGAGAAGCTACTTCTTTCACAAGTTTACCAGCATGGTAACCTTGGCTAATTAAGTCTTTCGTTACACCTGCTAGGATGTTTACTTTATCGTCATTAACAGACGCTAATACAACAACTGCTGACTCTAATTTATTTTTCAGATCATCCATCATCGTACGTAAGTTATTCATATCTGCAACATTTACTTTCGCTGCTAATACATTCACACCATCAACTGTCATTACAGAATCAGTTAAGTTTCCAGCTTCGATATTGCTTAATTTCGCAGCAAGAGATTCATTTTCTTTTTGCAGTTGTTTCACTTCAGCAAATAGACCATCAACTCTTGTTAAAATATCTTTCGGATTTGTTTTCATTTTTCCTGCTGCTTCTTTTAATAAACCTACTTGATCGTTCATTAATTCGTATGCAGACTTACCAGTTACTGCTTCAATACGACGAGTTCCTGCACCGATACCAGACTCAGCAACGATTTTGAAAATACCGATAGAAGCTGTGTTATCAACGTGACAACCGCCGCAAAGCTCTAAGCTGTAATCGCCAACTTGTACAACGCGTACAACATCACCGTATTTTTCACCGAATAATGCCATTGCACCCATTTCTTTCGCTTCTTCGATTGCTTTTTGAGAAATCTCAACATCAATACTTTCCCAAATTTTCTCGTTTACCATACGCTCAATTTTTTCTAATTCGTCAGCTTGTACTTGACCGAAGTGAGAGAAGTCAAAGCGTAGACGTTCAGAAGTTACAAGAGAACCTGCTTGGTTAACGTGTGTTCCAAGTACGTCTTTTAATGCTTGGTGTAGTAAATGAGTTGCTGTATGATTTTTTACAACGCTACTACGATTTTTCGTATCGATAATAGCTTTTACAGCCGCATCTTTCGTTAATGTTCCTTCTTCAACAACAACTTTATGCAAGTTTTGGCCGTTTGGTGCTTTTTGTACGTCTTTTACAAGAACTTTCACGCCATCAGCAAGAAGGTAACCACGGTCTGCAATTTGTCCACCGCTCTCAGCATAGAATGGTGTTACATCAAGAATTAACTGTCCTTCTTCACCAGCTTGTAAGCTGTCTGTGTATTCGCCATTTTTCACAAGTGCAACAACGTTACTTTCTGTTGCAACTGTACCGTAACCAACGAATTCGCTCGCTACTTTAATTTCTCCAAGGACACCACCTTGAACTTGCATAGAATCAACGTCTTGACGAGCAGCACGGGCACGCTCACGTTGTTTTTCCATTTCATTTTCAAAGCCTTCATGATCAACTGTCATGCCAGCTTCTTCTGCATATTCTTCTGTTAATTCAATTGGGAAACCGTATGTGTCATATAGACGGAACGCATCTACTCCAGAAATAACAGTTGTTTTTTCTTCTTTTGCTTTTGCAATTACTTCAGCTAAAATCGCTTCACCATCATGAAGTGTTTCATGGAAACGCTCTTCTTCGTTCTTCACAACTTTCGCAATGAAATCTTTCTTTTCAAGTACTTCTGGATAGAAGTCTTTCATTACTTCTCCAACAACCGGTACTAATTCAAACATAAATGGACGATTGATGTTTAATTTCTTCGAATAACGAACAGCGCGGCGTAATAAACGACGTAATACATAACCACGGCCTTCGTTAGATGGAAGAGCACCGTCACCAACAGCGAATGTTACTGTACGGATATGGTCAGCAATTACTTTGAATGCCATATCTTTTTCTAAATCGCCATTACGATATTTTTCACCAGAAATTGTTTCTGTTGCACCAATCATCGGCATGAATAGGTCTGTATCGAAGTTTGTAGGCACATCTTGAACGATAGATGTCATACGCTCTAGACCCATCCCTGTATCAATGTTTTTCTTAGGAAGTGGTGTATATGAACCGTCTGGATTATGGTTAAATTGAGAGAATACAAGGTTCCATACTTCTAAGTAACGCTCGTTTTCTCCGCCTGGATATAATTCTGGGTCACTAAAGTCATTACCGTAAGCTTCTCCGCGGTCATAGAAAATCTCTGTATTCGGTCCACTTGGTCCTTCACCGATATCCCAGAAGTTTTCTTCTAAGCGAATAATACGCTCTTTTGGAACGCCCATTTTCTCATTCCAAATTGTGAATGCTTCTTCATCTTCTGGATGGATTGTAACTGATAGTAATTCTTTATCGAATCCGATCCATTTGTCGCTCGTTAAGAATTCCCAAGCCCATGTAATTGCTTCTTCTTTGAAGTAATCACCAATTGAGAAATTTCCTAACATTTCAAAGAATGTATGGTGACGAGCTGTTTTCCCTACGTTTTCAATATCGTTTGTACGAATTGATTTTTGAGCATTTGTAATACGTGGATTTTGTGGGATTACACGTCCATCAAAATATTTTTTTAATGTAGCTACACCACTATTAATCCATAGAAGAGATGGATCTTCATGCGGAACTAGTGATGCACTAGGTTCTACTGCATGTCCTTTTTCTTGGAAAAAGTCTAAAAACATTTGACGAATTTGTGCGCCTGTTAGTTGTTTCATTGTATTTTCCTCCTTAAATATAAAAAACTCCCGTCCCTATAAAAGGGACGAGAGTTAACTCGCGATACCACCCTAATTATGAATTGATTACAATAACAATCAATTCATCACCTCATGGTGCCGTAACGTGGCAAGACGGCAGTGATTAGCTGCTCTCAGGATTAGCTTTCTGTTACCCTTCATTTAAAGCTTCTTTCAGCCATATGGAAGCTTCTCTCTATAAATGGACTGTAACGTACTTGTTCCGTCATTGATTTAATGTATTATATGACTAAATATAATAGAATTCTCTTAAGTTTGTCAATGTAGATAATCATTTATATTGGATTAATTACTTATTAATCATAAGTATTCTACTATTCATTCTTAACAGCCTTTTCATATAGTATGCATTTATTAATAAATCGGAATCTCCTTATAAGAATAATTTATAAAAATTTCTAAATATTACTTTTTTTGTTATAATTAAATTATTGTTAATAAAATAAAGGAGCGATCACAATGACAACCTTACTTAGCAAAGCTAAAAACATATTAGCGACTGACGAAACGATATTATTTTACGCAGCATGTTCATTAGACATATTTATTTATCGTTCCGTCGCAAGGCCAGGAATGCTAATTTTAACGAACAAAAGGCTATTCTTTTATGGGCCAGATGTAAGTAAGAATCCAATATTTGAAGAGTACTCTTTCGCAAAAATTTCTAATCTAAAAGAACAAAAGCGGCTTTTCAACAATCAAATTGTATTTATGTATGATAACGAATGGAAAAAAATAAAACATATTCAAACAAATGATGTGAGCTCCCTCGTTCAAAAGATACACGAGCAGCTTTCTAAATAAATATATGATTAGCCCTCTATTTCTTACATAGAGGGCTTCTATACTTACACATCTTCTTTTTTCAAGAGCGGTCTCACATGAACAATGACAGTGCGAATAACTGCTAAAATCGGAACCGATATTAGCAATCCTACAATCCCAGCTACCTCTCCCCCAACTAGTAAGGCAAGCATAATAATAACGGGATGCATACGAAGTGACTTACCAACGATGTAAGGCGATAAAATGTTACTCTCCACAAATTGCAAAATCGCAATTGTGATCCCCGCCTTAATAAGTAAACTCGTTGATACTGTTGCTGCAATCATTAACGTCGGGATTGCTCCTAAAATAGGACCGAAGTACGGGATTATATCCGTTACCCCAATAATAATGCCAAGCAATAATGGATATTTCATACCGATAAACCAAAAAGAAAGAGCTGATACTCCCCCTAATACTAAACAAACAAATAACTGTCCTCGAATATAACTTCCAAGTGATTTATCAATTTCTTTCGCAAGCATTTGCCCCGTACCTCGCCATTTACTTGGGACTAGTTTCCAAAAGATATGATAAAACTCACCATAATCTTTTAATATGTAAAATACAATGAACGGTATTAAGAAAATAATGAGCAATGAATCGAGTACACCACGAGCTGTACTCATCACTTTATTTAAAAGTGCTTGAATCTTCGTTTCCACACCCACAAAAAGTTGTTTCACCTTTTCATGAATGAACGAAGGGAAATTCGCCGTTTGTTCTGTAACGCCATCCATCCACGAATCGTACATTTTTGTAAACTGCGGAAATTGTTCATTAATCTCTTGTAACTGTTTAATAACGACTGGTGTTCCTTTATAAATCCCATAACCAATTCCGCCAAAGAAAAGGATATAAATGAGCAAAATGGCAAGTGTACGGGGCATCCCTTCCTTATGAATTTTTTCAATTAAAGGGTGCAATAAATACGCAATAAAACACGCGATAAGAAACGGCGTGATTGCTACTTTAAATACAAAAATAATCGGTGCCCATAGCGGCTTAATTTTTAAAAAGACGAGCAGACAAAGAAAAACAAGTAACAATAATCCTAAACGATATATCCAAATGATTTTAAGATTCTTCACATGAAAAACCTCCTCCACCTTTATTTTGAAAATAAATGGGGTAGGTTATGTGCGAAACTTTTAAAATCTTTTCATACGGACCATACTGTTTTTTAAAGACGTACATATAAATAACATAACAAGGACAACCACCCCTGAGAATACAGCATGAATTAATATAATCAGGAGGGCTAATTATGGTTTTGTTTATGCTTGGATTATCAGCACTTTTTATGATTCTTGAATGGATTTGTATCGGGTTCGGTATTTGGAAGGGGTTCTTTATTCATTCCTCACGTAAAGAAAAAGCGAAGCAATTATGGCAGTATGGAATACTTGGCGTTGGCTGCTACGGTCTATCTTATCTTTTCTCAGAGATCGGACTTTTTTATTTGCATATGGGTGCATAAAAAAACTCCCTTGTCTACAAGGGAGTTTTTCACTTTATCGAAATGATTATAAGTAAGACTTAATCATCTTACGTGCTTTTTTCATATTGCGTTTTGAAAATACATCTTGCTTACGAGCATATTGATATGCTGCAGCTCCAACACCTAATGCGATTAATGAATTGCGTAGATTCAAAGTAAATCCCCCTTTTCGTTATCCGATCGTTCTTTCATTCTCATCAAATAAATCATCAAGAGAGCTTAGTGAACCATCTTCCTCAACTTGATGCGTATGGATTTTCCCCTTTGAAACCGATAATTCGATATAACAATTCCAGCAATAAAATTGGTTGACACCTATTTTTCCAATGTCTTTCCCTTTGCAATTTGGACAAATAAACATATGGCTTTCATCTCCTTACAGTCTCCCAGATTCTATTCGCCATTATGTCCAAACTGCATTCATTTATACATTTTACTGGAGCCTTTCAACGCTATGCGTTTGAAAGTTTCACTATATAATTTCACCTTGTTACATGAAATCATACGGTGAAATGTTTTCCACGTCCATTTCCTCGCCATTAACTGTGACCATCTGTACTTCTCCTTGTGATTCTTGCAAGCGACTAGCTAAGGTTGTTTGACGCATTGCATCATCAAGGCGATTTACACCAGATTGGAAAGCTGCTTCCTCTCCGCAAATAATAAGGAACTTCTTACTTCTTGTAATGCCCGTGTAAATTAAATTACGACGTAACATACGGTTGTAACTTTTCACGATTGGCATAATAACAATCGGAAATTCACTACCTTGTGATTTATGAATGGAACAACAATATGCATGCGTAATTTGATTTAAATCGGGCTTCGTATACGTTACCTCAATTCCATCAAATGAAACGATAATCATATCTTGTTGCTCAACGTTTTCTTTCGCATAAAACACCGAAACAATTTCCCCAATATCACCATTAAACACTTGGCTCTCCGGCTGATTCACGAGTTGCAGTACTTTATCGCCTCTTCGGTACACAACATCACCGTAAGCAATTTCTTTACTCTTTTCCCTCTTCGGATTAAATACTTGTTGCAGCGCTTCGTTTAATACATTAATACCAGCAGGCCCGCGGTACATCGGTGCTAATACTTGTACATCTCTTGCGCTAAAGCCTTTTGTTTTAGCATTTTCACAAACTTTTTTCACAACCTCAACAATTTGAGCTCCTGTACAGCCGATAAATGAACGATCTTTTTGATTTTGTGCTAAATCTGGTGGTAGAGTTCCATTTTTTATCGCATGGGCAAGTTGAATCACTGATGAGCCTTCCGCTTGACGATAAATTTCAGTAAGCTTCACTGTCGGAACTGCGCCTGCATTTAATAAATCTTTTAATACTTGTCCAGGCCCTACAGATGGCAACTGATCTTCATCACCTACAACGATAACTTGAATGTTCGTCGGCAACGACTTAAATAGCTGATTTGCAAGCCAAATATCAACCATTGAAAATTCATCGATAATAAGGAGCTTACCTTGGACAGGATCCGTTTCATTACGCTGGAAAGATCCTTCTGGCGTCCAACCAAGTAAACGGTGAATTGTGCAAGCTGGAAGTCCTGTCGATTCACTCATCCGCTTCGCTGCTCTTCCTGTTGGAGCTGTTAATAGTATTGGAAATGGATTATCATCACTGTATTCATTCGGATTTAACGATAACCCGTGTAGTGATGCATACATTTCAACAATCCCTTTAATAACTGTTGTTTTCCCTGTTCCTGGTCCACCTGTCAATAACATCATCGGTTTATGAAGTGCCGTTTGAATTGCTTCTTGCTGAAACGGTGCATATTGTACGTTCAGTTGTTCTTCAATTTCACCTAACGTTTTTAACACTTCTGCTTCTGGAAATGAAGGTGTTTCTTCTTGATTCATAAGCCTGCGAATAGACTTTACAACACCTTTCTCAGAGTAGAATAACGTTGCTAAATACACTCGTTCTTCTTCTATGATGACTTTCCCTTCACTTTGCATCGTTTCAATACAACCTATAATATCTTCCTCAGTCACTCTTCCTTCTTGATTGTTTAAAAGTGACATCGTTTCTCTTACAAGTTGATCTTTCCTCATATAAACGTGACCAAGTTGTAATGAGACATTCTCTAATGTGTAAAAACATCCTGCGCGTACACGGTCGTCATGATTACCCGATATCCCTAACGCACGCCCTATATCATCCGCTCTTCCAAAACCAATCCCGTCCACTTCTTCGATAAGTTGATACGGATTATTACGAATCACTTCTAATGTCATCTCTTTATATTGCTGGTAAATCTTAATAGAAAGTTTCGTTCCAAAACCGTAGCCATTTAAAAAGCTCATTACTTTCTCTAGCCCTTGATGTTCAACAATTGTCTCATATATTTCCTGAGCCTTTTGTTTATTAACGACACCATTTAATGCCTCAGGGTCATCCATAATTTTAGAAATAGCATGTTCTCCGAGATGGTCCACAATTTTTTCAGCTGTACGCTTTCCTATCCCTTTAAATAAATCACTCGCTAAATATTGCACCATACCTGCTTTTGTTTGCGGCAATTCTTTTTTAAATGTTTCAACCATATATTGTTTTCCATACTTTGGATGGTCCTTAAAATGACCTGTCAATGTAAACACTTCATCTTCATGCATGCGGGGAAAATGACCGTTTATCATTACTTTCTTTTCGTCATACGTTTCATTCGTTTCAATGACTTTCATACTGACAACGGAATAGAGGTTTTCTTCGTTGTGGAAAATGGTATGAAGAACTTGCGCTTTTATAAACTTTTTCTCTTCCTCAAACAAATCCATTGCATGTTGATTTCCCATTTTTCCTCTCCTTTCCGGTATTTTCACTTTAATGAGCAGTACATCCCCCACCTTTTTAGATGAGGGATAACTACCCATTAAACTATATTTTTATCTTATTCAGCTTCTTGCTCTAATAAACGAACGCCATTACCCGCTAAAAAGTGATCTGGCTGAATTTCAGTTGCTTTCTTAAATAAAGCGAGAGCCTTCTCATTATTTTCCTCAAATACGTACGCAACACCTAAATTGTAATACGCATCTGCATGCTCCTCATCCATTTCTAATACCTTTTCAAAATAAGGTTTCGCCTCTTGAACGTGTTCTAATCGCGCGAAGCAAAGTCCGCACTGGAATACAGCTTCTACATCGTTTTCATCTAATTCTGTTGCTCTTTGTAAGAATGGTAGTGCAAGACGATCATTTCCAAGCTGTACATGTGTGATACCTAACATAAATGTTACATCAGCTGATTGTAATCCAGCTTGCATTGCTTGTTCAAATACAGCTTTCGCTTCAGTAAATTGCTCTTGGCCATAATATACATTTCCTAAACCATAATAGGCTGCTGCAGATTTATCATCTAACTCTAGTGCACGTTTATAAAATAAAATCGCTCGCTCGCTATCACCTAATACGTCTAATAAATTTGCAAAATTAATGTACCCAAGCGCATCTTTCGGATTTTCTTCGATTGCTTCTGTAAAATTTTTAGCTGCTTCTTCCCAGTTTCCTTCTTGCATATATTGAATACCTGTTTCAAGTTTGTTTGACATGTCCTTCACCTCTACAACAAATTATAACAAAGAATGTATTTTCCAAGCGAACGAAAATTCGCTTTATGTAAAAGAAACCTCTAACCGCTAATCGGCAGAGGCTTCTCATTTATCCTAAATAATCCAATTTCTTACCACTACGGTATACTTCATCAATTGTAGCACCGCCTAAGCACTCATCTCCATCATAGAAAACGACTGCTTGTCCTGGTGTAATTGCACGAATTGGCTCATCACAAAGAATACGAACTGTATTTTCATCAACGATTTGAACCGTTACTTTATTGTCTTCTTGACGATAACGGAATTTCGCCGTGCACTTAAATTCTGTTTCTTTTTCTTTGTTACTTACCCATCCTACATTCGTAGCAATAACTTCATCACCATATAGAAGTTCGTTATGGAATCCTTGATCAACATATAAAATGTTTTCTTTTAGATTTTTCCCAACAGCAAACCATGGATCACCATTACCACCAATTCCAAGGCCATGACGTTGTCCAATTGTATAATACATTAAACCGTCATGCTTCCCTTTCACTTCACCAGATAATGTTTGCATTACACCTGGTTGTGCCGGTAAGTAGTTACTTAAGAAATCTTTAAAGTTACGCTCACCAATGAAGCAAATACCTGTACTATCTTTTTTCGCCGCTGTCGCTAAGCCAGCTTCTTTCGCCATTTCACGAATTTGCGGTTTCTTTAATTCACCTAACGGGAACATTGTTTTTGATAATTGCTCTTGGCTTAATTGATTTAAGAAATATGTTTGATCTTTATTGTCATCAACACCGCGAAGCATTTTATACTCGCCGTCCATATAAGCAACGCGTGCATAATGGCCTGTTGCCACATAATCCGCACCAAGCGCAATTGCATGCTCTAAAAATGCTTTAAATTTAATTTCTTTATTACACATTACATCTGGGTTTGGTGTACGACCAGCTCGGTACTCATCTAAGAAGTACGTAAATACTTTATCCCAGTATTGTTTTTCAAAGTTTACTGCATAATACGGAATACCAATTTGGTTACACACTTCAATTACATCATTGTAATCTTCTGTTGCTGTGCAGACACCATTCTCATCTGTATCATCCCAGTTTTTCATAAAAATTCCGATTACATCATAACCTTGCTCTTTTAATAAAAGTGCTGCTACAGATGAATCGACGCCACCGGACATACCGATGACAACGCGTGTTTCGTGAGGTAGTTTGTTCATCATGTCACCTCCCATGCTAATTTTGTGTTAATCGCTTCACGATTTTCACTGTTTCGTACGCCGCTTTTTCAATTTGCTCTTTCGTATTTCCAAGTCCAAAACTAAAGCGTACGGATGAACGTATTTGATCGGAGTCTTTTCCAAACATCGCTACTAATACATGTGATGGATCAATCGAACCAGCTGTACAAGCAGAACCACTTGATACTGCAATACCAGCTAAGTCTAAGTTCACAAGAAACGGTTCAATGTTCATTCCTGTAAAACTTACATTAAGTACATGCGGTAAGCGATGTTCTAAGTTTCCGTTTACCTCGAAAGTAATGCCTTCATTTTTGAAGACAGATACCATTATATCTTTAAACTCTTCATATTGGGCATTTTTTTGCTCACGAGTTTTTTCAGCTATAAGAATTGCATACTGAAGCCCAGCAATACTAGGCACATTTTCCGTACCAGCACGGCGTTTTCTTTCTTGCTCTCCGCCTATTAATAACGGTTCAAATTTCACATTTGCACCAGCGTATAAGAAACCTACACCTTTTGGCCCGTTAATTTTATGAGCTGAAATTGATAATAAATCAATACCAAACTCTTTCACATTAATTTCTACTAAACCGTAAGCTTGTACCGCATCTGTATGGAAATACGCTTGATGCTCTTTTAACAGCTTTCCTATTTCCACAATCGGTTGCATCGTCCCTACTTCATTATTCCCAAACATAACAGATACAAGAATCGTCTCTTCTGTTAATGCCTTTTGTATGTCAGAAACTTGAATGCGCCCTGTTTCATCGACAGGTAAATATGTCACTTCAAACCCTTCACGCTCTAACAATTCGCACGTATGCAAAATCGCATGATGTTCAATTTGCGTCGTTATAATGTGGTTACCTTTATGACGGTTCGCACGTGCTACACCGATAAGCGCTAAATTATCAGCTTCTGTACCACCGCTCGTAAATATAATTTCATTCGGATTCGCATGAATGCTGCGTGCACACACTCTTCTCGCCTCATCTACTGTGTGACGAGTTTGACGTCCATAAAAGTGAATACTAGACGGGTTCCCGAATATTTCTGTCATATATGGAATCATCTTTTCGACCACTTCTGGGTGAGTCGGAGATGTCGCAGCATGATCTAAGTAAATGCGTTCCATTAAATCTCCTTCTTTCCAAATCGTTTCACAAGGAATTAAATGTAAAACATATAGCCCCCGTGATTTTCTTCCTCATAACGTACTAAATCTTCTAACGTTGTACTATCTAACACTTCTTGCACCGCATCACGAACACGCATCCATAATTGGCGTTGTGCTGGTTCTTCTTCTTCTATCATTTCTACAACACTAATCGGACCCTCTAATACACGGATTACATCTCCAGCTGTAATGTTAGCCGGCTGATCTGATAGTACATATCCGCCATATGCTCCCCGCGTACTCTTTACTAGACGCGCGTTACGAAGTGGTGAAATTAATTGCTCTAAGTAATGTTCCGATAAGTCATGTGCCTGCGCAATTGATTTTAATGAAATCGGACCTTCACCAAACTTTTTTGCAAGATCAATCATAATTGTTAAGCCATAGCGGCCTTTCGTTGAAATTTTCATCTATTTTGCACCTCTTTTCAAATTTTCACTTCTATTGGTTATATCTTATTTATAAAAAGAACACAATTTAAAATCCTATGAAATTATAGCATAATATAGTATTATAAGAAATTTCAACTTGTGTATCAAAATGATAACATAAAATCACATTGAAAAACTCGGGAATTATTACAATTGAAAGAAAAATGAAAATATTATCCTTTATTTTTCCCATAAAACAGCATCCTATTTCAAATTTCGTAGAAAAAAATGATACGATAGAACGAGATTATATATTAAGGGAGACGGTCCAAATGAAACAACCACTCGCACATCGAATGCGCCCTACAAATATTCAAGAAATTATTGGGCAACAACATTTAGTTGGTGAAGGAAAGATTTTATGGCGAATGGTCCAAGCCAATCATTTTCAATCTATGATTTTATACGGTCCTCCAGGTACAGGAAAAACATCCATTGCCAGTGCAATTGCTGGAAGTACCGGTACCCCGTTTCGTCTATTGAATGCTGTTACTCACAATAAAAAAGATATGGAAGTTGTCGTACAAGAAGCGAAGATGCATCGACACCTCGTTTTAATTTTAGATGAAGTTCACCGTCTAGATAAAGCAAAGCAAGACTTTCTATTACCTCACTTAGAAAGCGGACTTCTTACTTTAATTGGTGCAACGACAAGTAATCCATTCCATGCAATAAACTCCGCTATTCGAAGCAGGTGTCAAATTTTCGAATTACACGCACTAACAGAAGATGATATTTTAATTGGGTTAAAAAGAGCTTTAGAAGATAAAGAAAAAGGCCTTGGAGAATATGCTGTAACGGTAACAGATGAAGCACTACATCACTTTGCAAACGCCTCTGGTGGTGATATGCGTTCCGCTTATAACGCACTTGAGCTTGCTGTATTATCTAGCTTTACTACAGACGATCAAGCGGCTGAAATCACACTCGAGATTGCAGAAGAATGCTTACAAAAGAAGAGCTTCGTTCACGACAAAGGCGGCGATGCTCATTATGACGTATTATCAGCATTTCAAAAATCAGTGCGCGGAAGTGATGTAAATGCAGCGCTCCATTATTTAGCACGCCTTATTGAAGCAGGTGATTTACAAAGTATTGGCAGACGCCTTCTTATTATGGCTTATGAAGATATTGGACTTGCTAGCCCACAAGCTGGACCACGTACACTAGCTGCAATTGAATCAGCTGAACGAGTTGGATTCCCAGAAGCACGCATCCCACTTGCAAATGCCGTTATCGAGCTATGCTTATCACCAAAATCAAATTCAGCTTATAAAGCACTTGATGCTGCATTACACGATTTACGCAACGGTCAAACAGGTGACATTCCAAGCCATTTAAAAGATAGTCATTACAAAGGCGCAGAATCACTTGGAAGAGGCATTGGATATTTATATCCACACGACCATCCAAACGGCTGGGTAAGGCAACAATACTTACCTGATAAAATAAAAAACAAGCAATATTATAAACCGAAAACGACAGGGAAATTTGAGCAAGCACTTTCTACTGTTTATGAAAGATTACAAACTTCGAATAAAACGAAAAATAAAGGGTAACATAAACGAAAACGTCACCATTATGGAGGCTTCGCTTATGAAAACACGTCAAGATGCATGGACAAAAGAAGATGATCTCCTTTTAGCAGAAACTGTTTTACGACATATTCGCAGCGGAAGTACACAAATAAAAGCATTTGATGAAGTCGGCGATACGTTGAACCGGACTTCAGCAGCTTGCGGCTTTAGATGGAATGCTGAAGTAAGACCGAATTACGAAGATGCTGTGCAGCTTGCGAAGAAACAACGTAAAGAATTAAAGCGCTCTGAAGCTAAAATAGAAAAAAATCAGTTCACGAAAACGAAACAACTCGTAATCGATGCTGAGTTTTCTGAAGATATTACGCCAAGTAAACAAGAACTTACGATGCAAAATGTCATCTCATTTTTGCAAAACTTGGAGCATAATAACCCTTCACTCGCAAAGTTGCAAACTGAAAATGATGTATTACAAGCTCAGCTCACTTCTCTGCAAAAAACGAATCATGAACTTGAAACGAAATTAGCGGTACTCACAAAAAAACAACAAGCAATCGAAGAAGATTACGCGATGCTTGTTCGAATTATGGATCGTGCTCGAAAACTTGTTTCGGTCGAAGAGCAAGAAGAGCAAATTGCCCCGATTTTCAAAACCGATCAAAACGGGAATTTAGATATTATTTATTCTGCTGAGAATTAAAAACAGGGATGTCACTTTTTTGACTGAGTGACATCCTTGTTTGTTTTCGGTAAATCATATATATACATGTCGGTAAATGAAATTATATTAACGATTTTTCGAATATATCTATCGTAACTTGCAATATATCAACGATTTTTCGAATATATCTATCACAACTTGCAATATATCAACGATTCAATAAAGGATATCGATTTAACGACAAAGATTGACAATAACATTCCTCCTTGTCATACAAGGAAACTCCTAAAACGGATTAGATATTTTTTACTAAAATATTATTATAAACATATACCTTTAAAGGGGGATGGTTGCTATTTCATTAATAATCTTCAAAATAACTCTTGGCCTTCTCGTCCTAACTTTAGCTCTTTTCACCATTAACAGTCTAAAAAAGACATCCGCCTATAAATCAGATAAATATGATTTTTACTTACTAACCTTACTTACATTTGAACTAGTAGTAATGCAAATATCCATATTTCTTTAATACATATAAAAAAGCATATATCCAAAATGGATATATGCTTTTTTTTATTCTTGCCCTACACGTTTCACTTCTACATTTTTAATACGTTCACGTACAACGTGACTTGCCATAATTAAGCCTGCCACAGATGGTACGAATGCATTTGATGAAGGCGGTAATTTCGCCTTACGAATTTTTGCATTTTCGTCTGGTACAATTTCTTTACGTACCTCTTCACGAATTACGATTGGGTTTTCGTCAGAGAAGACAACTTTTACACCTTTTTTAATACCCTCTTTACGAAGCTTCGTACGAATGACTTTCGCAATTGGATCTGTATGTGTTTTAGAGATGTCCGCAATACGGAAACGAGTTGGGTCCATTTTATTTGCTGCACCCATACTGGAGATAATTTTAATTTTACGACGTAAACATTGTTTAATTAAATGAATTTTGAACGTAATCGTATCAGATGCATCCACTACGAAATCCAAACCGTGCTTAAAGAACTCTTCATATGTTTCATCTGTATAAAACATTTCAAGTCCAATTACTTCACACTCTGGGTTAATGTCTGCGATACGCTCTTTCATTAATTCTACTTTTGAACGTCCTACAGTAGATACTAAAGCGTGAATTTGACGGTTTACGTTTGTAATATCTACAACGTCTTTATCAACTAATACAAGACGTCCAACGCCAGAACGTGCTAACGCTTCAGCTGCAAAAGAGCCTACGCCGCCAATTCCTAAAATACCGACTGTACTATTTTTTAATATTTCAAGTCCTTCTTTACCGAAGGCTAATTCATTACGTGAAAATTGATGTAACATTCAGCTCTACACTCCTATTACAAAAATGGTCTACCATGTATTCTAGCGTTTTTCCGACTATTTGTATAGAAAAAGTTATAGAATTCCTAAAAATACATATTTCGAAAATGAAAACATAGACCAGAATTTCATTTCTTCCTAAATACACGTTTAAAAAGGAGGATTTAGAGAACCGAGCAGATCGAGGCGCTGAAGCCAGGAGGAGCGCAGTGTAGAAAAATACTACTCGAGCACCGGACTGGCGAAGCAACGATGAGATGCGACAGTTATCTAAACCGGACTTTTTAAACAACCTCTCAAAAAAAGTCTAGACGGTTATAGTATAACCATCTAGACCCTATTCTTACTTCTCTTCTTTTAAGCTTAATTTTAAGTTTAACTCTTCAAGCTGTGCTTCTGCAACTGGGCTTGGAGCTTCTGTTAATAAGCAGCTTGCGCTTGCTGTTTTTGGGAATGCAATTGTATCACGAAGGTTCGTACGGCCTGCAAGTAACATAACAAGACGATCTAAACCTAATGCGATTCCGCCGTGTGGTGGTGTACCGTATTCGAATGCTTCTAATAAGAACCCGAATTGCTCTTGCGCTTCTTCTTGTGAGAATCCAAGTGCTTTGAACATTTTTTCTTGTACGTCACGCTCGTAAATACGAAGTGATCCACCACCAAGCTCATAACCGTTTAATACAAGGTCATATGCTTGTGCACGTGCTTTTTCTGGTGCTGTTTCTAGTAACTCAACGTCTTCACGGAATGGCATTGTGAATGGGTGGTGAGCTGCGAAGTAACGATCTGCATCTTCATCGTACTCAAGAAGTGGCCAATCCGTTACCCATAGGAAATTATATTTACTTTCGTCAATTAACTCAAGCTCTTTACCTAGACGTAAGCGAAGTGCACCTAAGCTATCTGCAACAACGCTCTTCTTATCTGCTACGAATAGTAATAAGTCGCCAGCAGTAGCCTCTAATGTGCTCATTAACACATTTGCATCTTCTTCACTGAAGAATTTCGCAATCGGTCCTTTTAAGCCATCTTCTTCAACTTTAAGCCAAGCTAGACCTTTTGCACCGTATACTTTCACGAATTCAGTTAATGCATCGATGTCTTTACGAGAATATTTACTTGCAGCACCTTTTGCATTAATTGCTTTTACTTGTCCGCCGCTTTCTACAGCACTTGTAAACACTTTAAAGCCACAACCTGCTGCAAACTCAGATAAGTCTGTTAGTTCCATTTCAAAGCGTGTATCTGGCTTATCAGAACCGTAACGAGCCATTGCATCAGCATATTTCATACGAGGGAATGGTGCACTAACTTCTACACCTTTTGCATCCTTCATAACTTTCGTCATCATACGCTCCATCATATCTAAAATTTCATCTTGTGTTAAGAATGAAGCTTCGATATCGATTTGCGTGAATTCCGGTTGACGATCCGCACGTAAATCTTCATCACGGAAACAACGTGCTACTTGATAGTAACGCTCAAATCCGCCGACCATAAGAAGCTGTTTAAATAACTGTGGTGACTGCGGTAGTGCATAGAATTCACCATCATGCACACGACTTGGCACTAAATAGTCACGAGCTCCTTCTGGCGTGCTTTTCGTTAAAATTGGTGTTTCTACTTCTAAGAACTCTTCTGTGTCTAAGAAGTTACGAATTGTTTTCGTTACGTCATGACGCATTTTGAATGTGTTAAACATTACTGGACGACGTAAGTCTAAATAACGATATTTTAAACGCACATCTTCTGATGCATCTGTATCATCAGCAATGATGATTGGCGTTGTTTTCGCTGCATTTAGTACATTTACTTTTGTTGCTTGTACTTCAATACGACCAGTTGCCATATTGTCATTAATTGCGCCTTCACCACGTTCAACAACTGTACCTTCTACGTGTAATACGTATTCGCTACGAATTGTTTCTGCTACTTCTAACGCTTCTTTTGATGTTTCTGGGTTAAATACAACTTGCACGATACCTGTACGGTCACGTAAGTCGATAAAGATTAATCCACCTAAGTCACGGCGTTTTTGTACCCAACCTTTTAATTGAACTGTTTGTCCAACAGCTTCTACTGTTACTTTTCCACATGCATGTGTTCTTTCAGCCACTGTAAGTTCCCCCTATATTAATTTCTCTGCTACGTATGAAGCAAATACATCTAACGCTACTTCTTCTTGTTCACCTGTTGCCATATCTTTTAAGTTAATGATGCCTTTATCTAGCTCATCTTCTCCTAATACAGCTACAAATTTCGCCTTTAGACGATCTGCTGATTTAAATTGTGCTTTCATTTTGCGATCTAAATAATCTTTTTCAACTGACAATCCAGCTTTACGAAGATCGAACGCAACTTTTGCAGCATGGTCTTTCGCTTTTTCGCCAAGCGCCACAACGTAACAATCAATGCTATGTTCAAGTGGTAATTCAATGTTTTCAGCTTTTAGCGCCATAATTAAACGTTCAATACTCATTGCAAAACCGATACCTGGCATTTCTGGTCCACCGATTTCTTGTACAAGTCCGTTATAACGGCCACCACCGCTTAATGTAGTGATCGCACCGAAACCTTCTGCCTCACTCATAATTTCAAAAACAGTGTGTTGGTAGTAGTCTAAACCACGCACTAAGTTCGGATCTTTTTCAAACGGAACATCCATCATCGTTAATAGTTCTTGAACTTTGTCGTAGTATATTGCTGAATCTTCGTTTAAGTATTCTGTAATAGATGGTGCTGTTCCCATTAATTCATGGTTACGGTCCTTCTTACAGTCTAAAATTCGAAGTGGATTCTTTTCTAAGCGAGATTGACAGTCAGAACAGAATTCGCCGATACGTGGCTCAAAGTGTGCGATTAATGCATCACGGTGTGCTTGACGGCTCGCTGCGTCACCTAAACTGTTTAATACAACTTTAATATTTTTTAAGCCCATGCCGCGGTAAAATTCAACAGCAAGTGCAATTACTTCTGCATCAATTGCAGGGTCATTACTGCCGATTGCTTCGATACCGAATTGTACGAATTGACGATAGCGACCTGCTTGTGGTCTTTCATAACGGAACATTTGGCCGATATAGTATAATTTCGTTGGTTGTGTTGCATCACCAAACATTTTATTTTCAACGTAAGAACGTACAACAGGTGCAGTACCTTCTGGACGTAATGTTAAGCTACGCTCTCCACGATCTTGGAATGAGTACATTTCTTTTTGTACGATATCTGTCGTATCACCAACACCGCGTAAAAATAGCTCAGTGTGCTCAAAAATTGGTGTACGAATTTCTTTATAATTGTAACGACGGCAAATTTCGCGTGCTTGCCCTTCGATATACTGCCATAACTCAACAGTGCCTGGAAGAATATCTTGCGTTCCGCGTGGGATTTGAATAGACATATTCAGTTCCTCCTCAAATTGTTTTAATCTTAATAAAAATAAAAAAACTCCCGCCTCTACTGTTTGAACAGTAGGGACGAGAGTATTATACCCGTGGTGCCACCCTAATTGAAGCACTTATGCTTCCACTTTTTTAATAACGCTTAAATATGCGTTCATCCCTACTAAGCGTATATGCCGTTCAAGTTGAAACCTCTAGAGTGTCATTCAATCAGTCATCATGTAGAAATGTTTTCAGCCTAAGACATTCCTTCTCTTTCCATGTGTGTCTCATTTACTCTTCTCTATCAACGGTTATATTCATATGTAAATATAAAATTACTATACGTTTGTTAAGTAGGATTGTCAAGTGCTCTAAGAACGTTCAATCTGCTTCTTTAAACGCTTTACATCTTGAAGAGAAATCCCAAACTCGGAAGCAAGCTCCATTGAAGTATTGTTTTGCTCTTTTGAAATAAAATCATGAAAATTCACGTTAAATAGTTGATTTGCACCATTTGTAACAGAATGCCCTTTTTCATTCATACGCATACGTATATCCCTCACATTCAATATGGATGTTTTACTTTTTATTGTTCCATATTGATGAAAGAGTTATACATAACCAAAACTGCTATTAATTCCAAATAAATGAACAAAACATACAACAATGTATAAAAAAGAGAGGATTATATAACCCTCTCTTTTTTATCAACACTATTTACTTTCTACAATTAAGGTCACCGGACCATCATTGATTAAAGAAACATCCATCATTGCTCCGAACTTCCCTGTTTCCACATGTAATCCTTGTTTACGAACTTCTTCATTAAAGAAATCGTATAAACGCTCTGCATAATCAGGTTTCGCAGCATCCATAAAGTTTGGACGTCTTCCCTTGCGGCAATCTCCGTATAATGTGAATTGCGAAATAGATAGAACTTGTCCTTCTACATCAAGTACAGAATGATTCATCTTTCCGCTCTCATCTTCAAAAATACGTAAGTTTGCAATTTTTTCCGCAATGTAAGTTGCATCTTTTTCTGTATCTTCGTGCGTAATGCCAACTAGTAATGTTAAACCGAACGGAATTTGTCCTACGATCTCACCGTCTACTGTGACAGACGCTTTCTTTGATCGTTGTAAAACAACTCTCATCTTTCTACACTCCCTATTAATGCATCATGCGTCGTACTGCATAAATTTCTGGAACGCGTTTAATGCGTTCTACTACTTTTTTCAAGTGTTGTAAGTTACGAATCGAGATTGACATATTAATTGTTGCCATCTTATTACGGTCACTTCTACCAGAAACAGCTGAAATGTATGTTTTCGTCTCTGTAACAGCTTGCAGTACTTCATTTAATAAACCGCGGCGATCGTAACCTGAAATTTCAATATCAACGTTATACTCTATTTCTTTTTCAGGGCTACCTTCCCACTCAACTTCTAATAAACGTTCTATCGCTTCTTCTGTATGAACATTTACACAATCACGGCGGTGAATCGATACACCTCGGCCTTTCGTAATATACCCAACGATATCATCACCCGGAACTGGGTTACAGCATTTCGATAAACGGATTAATAAATTATCAGCACCGCTTACCTTTACACCAGAATCCCATTTTCGAATTTTCATCGGTTTACGAACTTCTTTAACTTCAACAATTTCTTCTTCTTCGCGTTGCTTGCGGAACTTGTCCGTTAGTCGCGTAACAATTTGCGAAGCTGTAATTCCGCTATATCCAACTGCTGCAAACATATCTTCTTCATTTGCAAAGTTAAATTTCTCAGCGACGCGTTTTAAGTTATCAGGCGCTAATACTTCTTTCATCTCATACTCTAGACCACGTACTTCCTTTTCAACAAGTTCACGGCCTTTTTCAATATTTTCGTCTCTACGTTGTTTCTTAAAGAATTGACGAATTTTATTTTTCGCATGAGATGTTTGAGCAAGTTTTACCCAATCTTGACTTGGGCCATATGAATGTTTCGACGTTAAAATTTCAATGATATCGCCGGTTTTTAATTTATAATCCAGCGTTACCATTTTCCCGTTTACTTTTGCACCAATTGTTTTATTCCCAATTTCCGAATGGACACGATACGCGAAATCAATTGGAACCGATCCAAGTGGTAATTCCATTACATCGCCTTTCGGTGTAAAGACGAATACCATGTCAGAGAATAAATCAATTTTTAATGACTCCATAAATTCTTCTGCATTAGAAGCTTCATTTTGCCATTCTAATATTTGACGGAACCACGTGAGTTTCTTCTCTAATGTACCTGTTGTTTCTGCTGTTTTTCCTTCTTTGTATGCCCAGTGTGCCGCGATCCCGAATTCTGCAATTTCGTGCATTTCTTTCGTACGAATTTGCACTTCAAGTGGATCACCTTTCGGTCCAATTACAGTCGTATGAAGAGATTGATATAGATTTGCTTTTGGCATTGCAATATAATCTTTAAAACGACCTGGCATCGGCTTCCAGCACGTATGAATAATTCCAAGCACTGCATAACAATCTTTGATACTATTTACAACAACACGTACAGCTAATAAATCGTAAATTTCATTGAACTGTTTATTTTGCAGTGCCATTTTACGATAAATACTGTAAATATGTTTCGGTCTTCCAGAGATCTCAGGTTGAATTGCAACTTCTTTTAATTTCTCACGAATACCAGTCATTACTTCGTCTAAGTATTCTTCACGTTCTGCACGTTTACGCTTCATTAAATTTACAATACGATAATATTGTTGTGGATTTAAATAGCGAAGTGACGTATCCTCTAGCTCCCATTTAATAGTACTAATTCCGAGTCTATGTGCTAAAGGTGCAAAGATTTCTAGCGTTTCATTCGCTATGCGACGCTGCTTCTCTTGAGGCAAATGTTTCAATGTACGCATGTTATGAAGACGATCAGCTAGTTTAATTAAAATAACTCGAATATCTTGAGCCATTGCAATAAACATTTTGCGATGGTTTTCTGCTTGTTGTTGTTCGTGAGATTTATATTTGATCTTCCCAAGCTTCGTAACACCATCAACAAGCATAGCAATTTCTTTGTTAAATTCCCGTTCAATATCTTCTAACGTAATCTCTGTATCTTCCACTACATCATGTAAGAAACCTGCTGATACCGTAGCTGGATCCATGTGTAAATCAACTAAAATACCTGCAACTTGAATTGGATGAATAATATACGGTTCACCCGATTTTCTGTATTGTTCGCTATGCGCATCGCGTGCATATTCATAGGCACGTGCTACTAGCTCAATATCTTCATCCACTAAATATTGACTTGCTTTCTCGAGTACCTGTTCAGCTGTTAGTACCTGCTCATTTGCCATCGAATCACCTTTTATTGAAAATTGACTTTATCTTTATTTAATAGAATAAATTATATTCTATCATTATAACCCAATGATTGTGAATTGTGAAAAGGAAAAGATTTTACTGACATTTCACCATGATTTTTTGTTCAATTATACAAAAGTACCCGCTCCTCTCCAAGAGATTCACGGGTACTTTTTATCACCGTAGTTTTACCTATATAGTGATTAGTATTTTTCTAATACTAATACATCGTAACCATCTAACATTTTACGACCATCTAAGTAAGTAAGCTCTACTAAGAATGCAATCCCTGCTACAACTCCGCCAAGTTCTTCAACTAGCTTAATTGTCGCTTCGATAGTTCCACCTGTAGCTAATAGGTCATCTGTAATTAATACGCGTTGACCTGGCTTAATTGCATCTTTATGGATTGTTAAAACATCTTTACCATATTCTTTACCGTAGTCAACTGTAATTACTTCACGTGGTAATTTTCCTAATTTACGAACTGGCGCAAATCCTACTTCTAACGCATAAGAAACTGGACAACCGATAATGAAACCACGAGCTTCTGGTCCTACTACAACATCGATATCTCTTTCTTTTGCGTATTCAACGATTGCATCTGTTGCTGCTTTGTATGCTTTACCGTCATTCATTAAAGGTGTAATGTCTTTAAACACAATACCTTCTTTCGGATAATCCGGTACAATTGCGATATGTTGCTTGAAATCCATATTTCTGAATCCTCCTCAGATCTAAAAGGTTTGTAAATACAAATCCTTTACCCTAACTGTTCTACTTCTTTATGATTACGAATCGTTTCAAACCATGTATATAGTTGCTGATATGTGCTATAAACCAATTCTTTTTCTAATTGTAAGTGGTTCATTTTCTCACGATATGTGTTCGATTCAATTAAATCACGCTTTTGTTTTTTGTCTGCCATAAAAATGACGCCATCTTTTATTGTAACAAATTCTAACTCAAAAAACACCTGTGTCATGAAATTTACTGTATCTTTTGACCAACCTTTATGACGACATAGTTGTTCTCCATATTGTCTTAAAGAAAATGGTGTTTTTTGGCTTAAGAAAGAATAGTACCATTTAAAGTGTTCTCTCGTCGGAACTGTACTAAATAAGTGGTTATTCTCTTGATAAAATAGCGTATAAATTCGCGCTGGGAATCCTGCCTTAAATAGCTCACGTAATTCATCTGTTCCTTTTGGTAAATCAAGTAACACAATATATTGATCATCTAAATGCGTTACTTCTGAAGCATGCATGAGCTTTTCTTTATAGCTCTCTAAAGAAAATTTATTCAATACCTCTTCAGAAAAATACACCATTGTTATTTTTTCTTTCGGAAGTTCTGCTAAATTTGCTTCTGCATTACGCATACTACGCCAATCAAATAATTGCCACGCCTCTACAGCAATATCTTGTACCATTAGTTGTGGCTTCTTAAAATTATTCCATTCATTGATGGATGCTTCTCCTATTACAGATACTTTTGCAACTGGAGAGATTTCTTTCGCATATGCACCAAAACCAAATCCAATTGTATCCAGTGTTGCTTGTCCATCACGAAGAGCCATTTTTAAATGAGAACCATCTGATCCGATTGCGCGAATGCTTTCTAACTCTGCATCTTTTACTGCAATACGTGGTTTCGGATTTCCAATACCAAACGGGGCTAGTTTTTGCATATCTTCAATTGCCGCTAGCGTTACATCCTCTACTTTGCAAAAAACATCAACTGCTGTAATTGGAATAAAATCTTCTTCTGTTAAAATCGCATCTGCTTGTTCATTTAATCGGCGACGTAATTCATCTACATCATTCATATGTAGCGTCATTCCCGCTGCCATCGGATGCCCTCCGAAGTGTGGCAATAACTCTCTACAATCTGATAAGTTTGCAAACAAATCAAATCCTGCAATACTACGTGCTGAGCCTTTTGCTGTTTCTTTTATAGGATCGATGCTTAATACAATCGTCGGACGATAAAAACGTTCAACTAATTTAGAAGCAACAATTCCAATTACCCCTGGGTTCCAGCCTTCTTTTGCAAGTACTAATACTTTGTTTTCTTCTGGCGGGAAGTTATTTTCAACTTCAGCGATAGCTTCTTCTGTAATTTGCTTTACAATATCTTTTCGCAGTTTGTTCAGCTCATCAATTTCTTCGGCCAACTCTTTCGCTTCCTCTGGATCATCTGATAATAAAAGGTGTACAGCCGGCGCAGCATCTTCTAAACGCCCAACCGCATTAATACGAGGTGCAATTGAGAAGCCAATACTCTCTTCTGTAATTTCACTTTGCGAAACGTTAGCAACTTTAAACAATGCCTTCAAACCAATATTTCTCGTCATACGCATATGTTTTAAACCGCGTTTCACTAGCAACCTATTTTCACCATGAAGTGATACTAAATCGGCTACTGTACCGATTACTGCAATCTCTAATAAATGTTCTGGTACACGGCCTAATAGTGCATGCGCAACTTTAAACGCAACACCTACACCAGCTAAATAGTGAAACGGATATACGCCACCTTCTAATTTCGGATGTATAATCGCAAGCGCTTCTGGCAATTCTGGCGGTGGCTCATGGTGATCTGTAATAATTAGATCTATTCCAAGCTCTTTCGCTACATTCGCTTCATGTACTGCTGCGATGCCAGTGTCGACAGTAATAATCAGTGAGAAACCTGCACTATGCGCCCAACGAAATGCTTCTTCGTTCGGTCCATACCCTTCTGTAAAACGATTTGGAATGTAAAATTCTACTTCTGCACCTAATTCTTGAAGAGCAAGATATAAAACCGTCGTACTACTTACTCCGTCCGCATCATAATCACCAAATATTAATATTTGCTCTCCATTTTGAATCGCCTTATTTACACGTTCTACCGTTCTATCCATTCCTTCTAATAAAAATGGATCATGAAATTCTTGATTTTCTGTATTTAAAAAATCTAAAATCTTATCTTCTGTATCTAGTCCTCTACCGAGGAATAATGAAACGACAAGTGGCGATAACTGTAATTTACTTGCTAATTCACTCACTCGCTCGTCATTATATTCTTTTTCTTTCCAACGCGTCTTCGGTTGTAACACGAAATCACCCCTTAACCTGTTCATTATACAAGACAGATTAAGGGGTGACAATATAATGCAAACTACGATGCAATATCTATATACTAAAATGTTAATGATGTTTAATTTGGAGAATACGGATTTATATGTACGAATACATTTTGTACATTATCTTGTTTCATAAGTATTTCTTTCACATGTTTTCCAATACGGTGTCCTTCTTCTACGGTAATGTATGGATCTACAGACACTTTAATATCGACAATAACATAATGACCATGCTCCCGTGCATATAAAGAACCAATTTTTTTCACACCATCTACTTGAAGAACGGCCTCTCTAAGCGGAATAACATCCTCCTCATGAAGAACATGGTCAAGCGTTGCATGAATTGCTTCCGCTCCAATGCTCCATGCCATTTTTACAACAAGAAGCGAAACAACTAATCCTGCAATCGGATCAGCATATACAAGCCAGTCTATACCAAGCTTACCACCGAGTATAGCTGCACAAATACCGATTAAAGCTGCAATTGAAGAAAACACATCCGAACGGTGCTCATATGCATTTGCAATAATTGCATCACTATTTACCCTTTTCCCTAATCGGAATTTATATTGAAACATTCCTTCTTTCACGACGATTGAAAGAACAACAGCAAAAATCGTAATTCCTTTCGGCGGTTCTAGTTCTTGCGAAAAAGCTTTTATAGATGAAATCGCGATTTCAAGTCCCACAATAAATAATAATACCGCAACAATAATCGCTGAAATCGATTCCGCTTTACCATGACCATACGGATGATCTTCATCAGGTGGCTGCTTTGCCGCTCGCAATCCAAAAAGTACAGCTAGCGAACCAATTACATCTGATGCAGAATGCACGGCATCCGCTAATAGCGCTTTACTGTTCCCAATATAACCAATTACCGCCTTTACAATCGCTAATATAATATTACCAACGATCCCGACAATGGCACCAAACTCGGCCTGTTTAAAACGTTCATCTTTTTCCATAATTAAAATCCCTTCTTTTCTTAACCTATCTTTTTATTTTAACAAAAACAGCGATAACACCACCACTTTCTTCCATCTTCTTTCTGTTAAAAAGTTGCTATCTTATTGTATCCACAAACGAAAAAAGAGATGCCTCATAAAGAGACATCATCTTTTCTATACTTGCGGTTCAGATTCTACTTTCTCAACCTTCTTCTTGTTTTTTCCCTTTTTCAAACGACGGTTTTCAAGCATTAACCAAATTTGAGAGGCAACGAAAACAGAAGAGTACGTACCTACAATTAATCCAACAAGTAACGCAAACGAGAAGTTACGTAGTGACTCACTACCGAAGATAAGCAGTGCAATTACTGGGAATAACACTGTTAATACGGTATTAATCGAGCGACCAAGCGTTTGGCGAATACTTGCATTTACGATTTCTTCTAGATCTTTTATATCGCGCACTCGTTTTTTCTGTTTGTATAATTCACGGTTTCTATCAAATGTAACAATCGAGTCATTAATAGAATAACCGATGATTGTTAGTACTGCAGCGATAAACGTTAAGTCTACCTCTAGTTGGAAAATACTAAACATAACAACCATAACGAAAGCGTCATGTAATAATGCAAGTACTGCAGATAACGCATACGTAAATCGGAATCGAATACTTACGTATAAAATGATAACCGCAGAAGCAATCAGTACAGCGATAAATGCATTTCGTGCAATTTCTTTACCGATTGTCGGTGAAACTGTACTTATGTTTGGATCTGTACCATATTTATCGTGGAAGAATGTTTTTGTTTTCGCAATTTCATCTTTTGATAAAACACCTAATGTACGAACTGCGAAACCTTTATTGTCATCTCCAGTCGGTACAATATTTTCTTCCTTCACATCAATGTTCAATTCTTTAAAATCTTTATGAACATCAGACACCGTAACAGCTTGTTTTGATTGCAAGTCGATACGTGTACCACTCGCAAAGTCAATACCAAGATTCAATTTGAAAATTGGTAAGATAATTGCACCCGCAATTACAACTACAATCGAGAAGATAAGGAATTTATGACCGATATTTACGAAATTAATACGATCAAATCTCGTTGGCGGATGTACTACACCTTTTGTTAATGGAATAATATCCTTTTGTTTCACACCAAAATATCCTGGTTTTTTATCAAAGTAACGGCTCTTTACAAGTAAACCTAGTAAGAAACGAGTACCGAATACGTTCGTAATAAAACCAACTAAAATACTTACGATTAAACTTGTTGCGAATCCTTTTACAGAGCTATTACCATAAACGAATAACACACCAGCTGCCGCAAGAGTTGTAACGTTTGCATCTAGAATTGTTGCTAATGAACGATGGTTACCAGCGCGGAATGCCGACATCATGGACTTACCAATTTTCAACTCTTCTTTCAGTCTCTCGTACGTAATAATATTCGCATCAACTGCGATACCTACTCCGAGCACTAACGCCGCAATACCTGGCAACGTAAGAACTGCATGCATCCAGTTAAAGACAAGTAATGTAACGAAAATGTATAAACCTAACATAATAACCGCTACAAGTCCTGGTAAACGGTAGAATACAAGCATAAATAAGAAAATAAGAGCGATACCAATCGCACTAGCGAAAATCGTTTGCTCTAACGCTTGTTGACCAAACTTCGCTCCAACAGATGTTGAATACATTTCTTTTAAATCAACAGGAAGTGCACCTGCATTTAATAAAGATGAAAGTTGTTTCGCACTTTCAACTGTGAAGTTTCCACCTACGATAGATACTTCAGCTTGGTTAAATACTTGGTTTACTGTTGCTGCTGATAAGAACTTCGGATTCGGTTTTGCAGATTCTGCTTTGTACGAATCTTTTCCTTCTTCAAAATCAAGCCAAATTACCATTAAATTCGTTGGTGGTGGCATTTTTGAAATTTTTTCAGTTACTTCACGGAATTTTTCAGCGCTCTTTAGTGTAAGACCTACGCTCGCACGGCCTTGCTCATCAAATGTTTGCTTCGCTCCGCCGCCTTTTAAATCCGTTCCGTCCATAAGAAGATTATCATCTACATCACGGAATGTTAATTTCGCTTGTGTTGATAACATTTCACGTGCTTTTTGCTGATCTTGTACACCAGCAAGCTGTACACGAATTCGATCTTGCCCTTCGATTTGAATGTTCGGCTCACTTACACCGAGAACATTGACACGATTCTCAAGAGCACCTACTGTACTTACAAGTACGTCTCGATCGATTTTGTCACCTTTTTTGGCTGGTTTTACTTCATACAGAATTTCAAAACCACCGCGAAGGTCTAGTCCTAGACTAATTCCTTTTGCTATGTCTTTTCCTGCCGCACCAATTACTCCACCGATTAATAAAACGATGAGGAAAAAGGCGGCAATTCTCGTACCACGCTTTGCCATATGTACCCTCTTTCCGCTACTAACACTTTAAATAAATCTCTTACGATTCACTTTTACACGTGTGCATACGTCTAGTTAGTAGACTTCCTTTCTATAATTTTGCTAGCTCATCACTAGCTGTGCCGGTACGTTTTCACGATACCTGCACTTTCATTATTTGTTTTCTCTCTTCACTACCTCCTTTATATATGATCTTAGACATAATTATTTCCTGATTATCAATACCTATCATTATACTGCAAAAGGAAGAACAAACCAATTGCAGTCGGTTATTTATTTTCATATTCATCAAATGACCAAAGTGGCGCTTGATATGCTTCAACAGTTAAATATGTCATATATTCATTAGCACTTACTGTTAATACGTCATTAACTAATTCATACAATCTAACATCGCTGTCTATCTTCTTCCACTTTTTTACTTTAAGAAACTTCCAAATGTCATCATCTGTCACTCTGTCGTAGCCGAACATTTGAAACTCTTCTACTTTACTTTCTAAAACGACTTGTAACTGTCCGCGGTATGATTCTACCAAAGCCTCTCTATCTAACATCTATAACATCTCCTTCTTATTTCGCACGAAAAGTCGCTTTTATTCCCGCTCTAATGGACAGCAATAACTACTTTCAAGAGCACTATCATATTTCACTCTCTTAAATGCTTGTCATTCTTGTCTCGTACGTGCATATAAATTATTGTAAATCATTCCATTGATTTTGAGAAGGTAGGAGAAGAACATGACGAGACAAAGCTTTTTAAAAGGCGCATTTATTTTAATGATAGCCGGCTTTATTACAAAAATACTTGGCTTTATCAACCGCATAGTAATGGCACGTATTTTAGGAGAAGAAGGCGTTGGTCTTTATATGATGGCCGTTCCTACATTCATTTTAGCAATTACATTGACACAAATTGGTCTTCCTGTCGCAATCGCAAAATTTGTAGCAGAAGCGGAAGCTGTGAACGATAAACAAAGAGTTAAAAAAATATTAACCGTATCACTAGCTGTTACATCCGTTATTAGTATCATTTTAACAATCGGAATTATGTTCCTCACACCTATTTTAGCAAAAACATTATTAACCGACGAAAGAACGTACTATCCATTAATGGCCATTTTGCCCGTTGTTCCTGTTATTGCTGTTTCTTCTGTTTTGCGTGGTTACTTTCAAGGGAAACAAAACATGAAACCTAGCGCTTATGCGCAAGTTCTAGAACAAGTCGTCCGCATTACCATTATTGCTATATGCATTCAATTATTTTTACCTTACGGCATAGAATACGCTGCAGCCGGCGCTATGTTATCAGCTGTTCTCGGTGAAGTTGCATCGTTATTATTTTTACTCACGTTATTTCAGCGAGAAAAACATTTATCAATACGCTCTGGATTTTTCACTACTGTAAAGGAAAGCAAAGGGACATTTTATTCTCTGATGGATATTGCCCTTCCAACTACAGGAAGTCGTTTAATCGGCTCCGTTTCATATTTTTTTGAACCTATTGTCGTTATGCAAAGCTTAGCAATTGCTGGTGTCGCTGCTTCTGTTGCAACCCAGCAATACGGTATATTAAACGGTTATGCATTCCCGCTTCTATCACTACCCGCCTTTATTACATACGCTCTCTCTACAGCGCTCGTCCCTTCTATTAGTGAAGCAATGGCAAAAAGACAACATAAATTAGTGGAGCACCGTTTACAACAAGCACTTCGAATTTCATTAATTACCGGCGGATGGTCTGTCGTTATATTATACGTATTCGCTTCTCCTGTTTTAACTCTTATGTATGGGTCAGACAGTGCAACAGCATTCATTCAACTTCTTGCGCCTTGCTTTTTATTTCATTATTTCCAAAGTCCACTTACCTCTGTTTTGCAAGCTTTAAACTTAGCAAGAGCTGCAATGATGAATACATTTATTGGTGCCATCGTGAAATTAATCGTTATTTTTGTACTAGCATCAAGGCCAGAATTTCAAATGATGGGGGTTGCTCTCGCTATTGCTGCAAATATTGTAACAGTAACATTTCTTCACTACGCTACTGTTTTAAAAAAGATTACATTTACCATTTACGCAAAAGACTATATTTTCGGTGGACTCGCCATCGGTATCGCGGGCGCCTTCGGTTTTTATCTTCATAAATATATTATTTTCTCTCATGCCCTTGGCATACAAACATTATGGGAAATCACTTTAACAACAATTGTTTATATCGTACTTCTCTTCACTTTCAAACTCATTCGAAAAGAAGAGTTAAGTCGTCTCCCTATCATTCGTAAACTTTCATTTTTGAAATAAGTTGAAACTTTAATCAGTGGGGTAATCTCCACTGATTATTAGTTACACTAATCATTCTTACTCTTTCAAAGGATAAATCTCTAATCTTCTTTTACATCAACAAAAAATTTTCCGTTTTGAAAACTACAGTATAAAATTTGTGTTACATCGTTATAACCTAAGTTTTTTAATTTCTCAATAAGCCATGCATCTGTATGTTCAATCATTTGTAAATGACTAGATTGAATTTCTCCATCAATAATAAGAGGAAGCGTAAACTGCAATGTATCTTGTTTATTTTTTTGTTTTTGAAAGACAGATAACTTCCCAGACGGTTCCAAAATAGCATATTCTACATCCCGAATATCTCCAACTCCTTGTTCCCTTAATTGCATCATTAAATCATCTATATTATAACGTTGCTTTCTCATCTTCTTTTCATCAATCTTTCCCGCGTTTACAAGAATAGCCGGCTCACCTTCTATTAAATGCCGAAAGCGTTGATACTTTAGGGAAATGACTGACAAAATAATTTGGATGCACATAAGAAAAGTCATCGGAACTAATTGATGCCAAAGTGATTTATCGGTATTTTCAATTGCCACTACAGCCATTTCTCCAAGCATAATAAATACGACTAAATCTAATACACTTAGCTCTCCTATCTCACGTTTACCCATAAGACGAAAAATAATTAAGATGATGATATACAAAAGCATTGTCCGTCCAATTATTGATATCCATTCCATTTCTACATCTCCTTTTTTACGTATAGACTCCCCTATAAAAAAGAAACTAGTCTAACTTAGACAAAAGGAAAATATGCTTGTATTAAAAAGGGGGAATGCATAAATGGATGGAACGAAAAAATTATCAACTGCAATTGGCTTCGGTATTATTACACTACTAATTCTCGCATCTATTACTAGCATGATTATGGCTCTTTTATTAAAGTTTACGAATATAAACGAAGGGACATTAACCGTTACTATTTTTATACTCGCTCTTTTATCTATGCTTATGTCTGGATTTACTGCCGGCAAAAAGGCTCAAGGGAAAGGTTGGCTAGTAGGTCTCACAACAGGTCTCACGTTCACTATACTCGTTTTTCTAGTTAACTATTTAGGCTTTTCTCAAACTTTATCGAACTCACAATTACTTTATCAATTAGCATTAATGGGGGCGAGTACACTCGGTGGTATTTTCGGTGTAAATATGTCAAAGCAAAGTAACTAAAAAAGGCCCTGCATATTTCATGCAGGGCCTTCCAAATTAGTTTTTCACAACTTCACGAATCGCATTGCGATCGAACGTTAAGTGTGAACCACCAGATTTAATAACAATTTTCGTCTCATCTACTGATTCGATTGTACCGTGTAAACCACCGATTGTTACGATAGCATCACCTTTTGCTAACTCACTTTGCATTTGAGCAACTGCTTTTTGACGTTTTTGTTGCGGGCGAATTAATAAGAAATAGAAAATCGCAAACATCGCAACGATCATAACGATATTCATCATACCTGCATTCATCTTTTGTTCCTCCTTTTAAATTATGTATTAGAAGTTTTTAGCATTCGGTTTATTAAAGCCATACTGTTCAAAGAACTCTTCGCGGAAATCGCCAAGACGGTCTTCACGAATAGCTTGTCTCACCTGCTCCATTAAGTTTAACAGAAAATGAAGGTTGTGATAAGACGTTAAACGAATTCCGAACGTTTCATCACATTTCATTAAGTGACGAATGTACGCACGAGAGTAGTTTTTACATGTGTAGCAATCACAGTTTGGATCAAGCGGACCGAAGTCTCTTGCGAATTTCGCATTTTTTACAACGAGGCGACCTTCACTTGTCATACATGTACCATTTCGAGCGATACGAGTTGGAAGTACGCAGTCAAACATATCAATACCACGAATTGCGCCATCGATTAACGAGTCAGGAGAACCTACCCCCATTAAGTAACGAGGCTTATTATCTGGAAGAAGTGGTGTTGTAAACTCAAGTACACGGTTCATAATATCTTTCGGTTCACCTACAGATAAACCACCTACAGCGTAACCAGGGAAGTCCATTGAAACAAGATCTTTCGCACTTTGACGACGAAGCTCTTCGTACTCTCCCCCCTGTACAATACCGAATAAACCTTGATCTTGCGGACGTTCATGCGCTTTTAAGCAACGTTCTGCCCAGCGGCTCGTACGCTCTACAGATTTCTTCATATATTCAAAAGTAGCTGGGAATGGTGGACACTCATCAAATGCCATCATAATATCTGAACCTAATGCATTTTGGATTTCCATCGCTTTTTCTGGTGATAAGAATAATTTATCTCCATTTAAGTGATTACGGAAGTGAACGCCTTCCTCTTCAATACGACGGAAGTCACTTAAACTGAATACTTGGAAACCACCAGAATCTGTTAAGATTGCACGATCCCAGTTCATAAATTTATGCAAACCGCCTGCTTCACGAATAATTTCATGACCTGGACGTAGCCATAAATGATACGTATTACTTAAAATAATGCCAGAATCCATTGCTTTTAATTCTTCTGGTGACATTGTCTTAACTGTTGCAAGTGTACCAACTGGCATAAATGTTGGTGTATCAAATGAACCGTGCGGCGTATGCACACGACCTAAACGGGCACCCGTTTGTTTACATGTCTTAATAAATTCATAACGAATTGCTGTCATAACTTACTCCTTTTATTTGTTTCTCATTTTAGCGTGAGATGCAACGAACATTGCATCACCGAAGCTAAAGAAACGATATTTTTCTTTTACTGCTTCATTATAAGCATGAAGTACATTATCTCTATTTGCAAATGCACTTACAAGCATAATTAATGTTGATTTCGGTAAATGGAAGTTTGTAATTAAACCATCAATTGCTTTAAATTCATATCCCGGATACATGAAAATATCTGTCCATCCAGAAGCGGCGCAAAGCTTACCTTCATGATCTGTTGCAATTGTTTCTAACGTACGAGTTGATGTCGTACCTACAGTAATAATACGTCCACCATTCTCTTTCACACGATTTAATAATGCCGCTGTCTCTTCAGACATATGATAATATTCTGCGTGCATATGGTGTTCTTCAATCGTGTCTGCAGAAACTGGTCTAAATGTTCCAAGTCCTACGTGAAGTGTAATGAATGCTAACTGAACGCCTTTTTGCTTTAACTTCTCAAGTAACTCTTCTGTAAAGTGAAGTCCCGCAGTCGGCGCTGCTGCTGAACCGATTTCTTTCGCATATACTGTTTGATAGCGATCGCGATCTTCTAGCGTCTCTTTAATATATGGAGGAAGTGGCATTTCCCCAAGTTCATCTAAAATTTCATAGAAGATGCCGTCATATGAAAATTCAAGCTGACGTCCACCTTGATCTGCAGTTCCTGTGCAAGTTGCTTTTAATTTCCCTTCGCCAAAAGAGATAACAGTTCCTTCTTTTACACGTTTCGCTGGCTTTACAAGCGTTTCCCACTTATCACCTTCTTCTTGTTTTAAAAGAAGTACTTCAATGTGCGCGCCTGTATCTTCTTTCACACCGTGCAAACGAGCAGGCATAACTTTCGTTTCATTTAAAACTAAGCAATCCCCCTCATGTAAGTAAGAAAGAATATCCGTAAAATGTTTATGCTCAATATCACCTGTTTCACGGTCTAACACCATTAATCTTGATGTTTCACGCTCTTCTAACGGGACTTGTGCAATAAGTTCTTCTGGTAAATGAAAATCAAACAGATTTATATCCATAGCTATATCCACCTATTTCTTATTTAAATCGATTTATTATATACATAATAAAAGATAATACAATACTTAACACAATACATGTAATGATAGGAAAATAAAAGGTAACGTTTCCTTTTTTCACAAAAATATCGCCTGGAAGCCTTCCAATGAACTTCCAAGCTAATCCAACAACGATGAGTAAGATCCCGGCTGTAATAAGCAGCTTTGGCATCTCCGTCATACTTTTGGTATCTCCATTCCGAAATGTTCATACGCAAGCGGCGTTACAATTCGGCCCCTCGGCGTTCGTTGTAAAAAGCCAATTTGTAATAAATACGGCTCATACACATCTTCAATCGTATGAGATTCTTCTCCAATTGTTGCTGAAACCGTTTCTAATCCAACTGGACCGCCACGGAATTTCTCAATAATACCAAGCAGTAATTTATGATCAATATGATCTAGACCTAATTTATCTACTTGCAGTAGCTCTAATGCCATTTGTGTAATTTCCATCGTAACCGTTCCATTACCACGAACTTGTGCGAAATCACGTACACGTCTTAAAAGACGATTCGCAATACGAGGTGTACCACGAGCACGTCTTGCAATTTCTAATGCAGCTAACGAATCGATTTCAACTTCAAATACTTCTGCTGTACGTTCAACAATCGCAGAAAGCTGATCTACTGTGTAGTACTCTAACCTTGAAAGTACACCGAAGCGGTCACGAAGCGGTGCCGATAATGCTCCAGCACGTGTTGTTGCTCCAACTAATGTAAATGGCGGTAAATCTAGGCGTACAGAACGTGCTGAAGGCCCTTTTCCAATTACAATATCAAGGCAAAAGTCTTCCATCGCAGGATACAATACTTCTTCAATTGATCTATGCAAACGATGAATCTCATCAATAAATAATACATCACCTGGCTGAAGCGCTGTTAATACAGCAGCTAAATCTCCTGGTCTTTCAATTGCGGGACCTGAAGTTGTTCTAACATTAACGCCCATCTCATTGGCAATAATATTCGCAAGCGTCGTTTTACCAAGACCTGGTGGTCCATATAAAAGCACGTGATCTAACGTTTCTTCACGCATTTTCGCCGCTTCAATAAATACTTCTAAATTATGTTTCGCTTTATCTTGGCCAATATACTGACGGAGCGTCTGTGGCCGTAATGAATATTCTAAATCCGCATCTTCATATGCAGATTCCCCTGAAAGGAGACGTTCGTCCATTATACTCACCTCTTACCATTTAGTAAAAGACTAAGTGCCTTTTTAATATACTGATCCGTCGTTAATGCTTCTTTTAATAACTCTGGTACAACACGAGAAACTTCGCGTTCTGCGTATCCAAGTGCGCGCAGAGCTTCCAGTGCCTCATCAAGCTCAGCTGATGAACCTTTCTTCTCATCAAAACGTTCTGTGTCTGAGAATAAATCAACAAATGCATCTGGTACGACATCTGCTAGTTTTCCTTTTAAATCTAAAATCATTTGGCGTGCTGTTTTCTTTCCGACGCCTGGGAATTTCACTAAAAACTTCTCATCTTCATGCTCAATCGCTTGAACGACCTGTCCTGTTTGACCAGAAGCTAAAATTGCAAGAGCGCCTTTTGGCCCAATGCCAGACACGCCTAACAACTTTGTAAATAATAAACGCTCTTCACGTGTTTTAAAACCGTAAAGTGCCATAATATCTTCTCTCACATAATGATATGTATAGACACGGATTTCTTGCTTACTTCTTTGAAATACATACGGATTTGGTGTGAAAATTTGATAACCAATTCCATTATGATCAATTACGACATATTCCGGCCCTACATACTCCACGTAACCTGTAACATATTCAAACAAAATACGATCTCTCCCTCTTAAATCATGTATTCCATTTTAACATATTTAATGATAGAAAAGCGAGACTGCCCCAACAAATGTTCTCCACTTGAAACTTCTGTTATTTTCCATTGACAGAAAGGTTAAAGCACCTTAATATACAGAAGTCGATAATGATTATCAATACTAATTAAAGGGGTTACATCAGGATGAAACGTAAGCTATTTATTTTATTTACTATTATGCTTGTTGTTCTTTCTATCGTTGGCTGTTCTTCTCAAAAAGAAGAATCGAAAGCAAAAGAACAACCGAAAACAAAAGTTGTAAAACATGCTAAAGGTGAAGCTACAATTCCAGTAAATCCAAAGAGAATTGTTGACTTATCTGGATCAACAGAAGAACTATTACTTCTTGGACATAAACCTGTTGGTACAGCAAATACATATAAAGATAAAATCCAAAATCACTTAACAGACAAGTTAGATGGAGTAAAAGCAGTAGGTTGGTACTGGGCACCTAAAGTTGATTTAGAAGCTGTTACTGCTTTAAAACCAGACTTAATTATTTTAAACAACCGTCAATTAAAAATTTATGATCAACTAGAAAAGGTTGCACCTACAGTTGTTCTAGAAACAAACTTAGAAGACTGGCGTGGTAAGTTTAAAGAAGTAGGTAAGCTATTTGACGAAGAGAAGAAAGCAGACAAATGGATTGCAGACTACGATAAGAAAGCAGACTCTTTATCTAAAAAAATTAAAGAGAAAACAAAAGATGAGAACTTTATGTTCGTTGCAGTTACACCACAAAACTTCCGTGTATACGGTAGCTTCGGATACGGTGACATCATCTTTAATGACTTAAAACTTCCAGCAACAAAAGGTACGGATTTAAAACAAACGATGGCGCAAGTATCACTAGAAGGTCTAGTTGCATTCCAGCCTGACCAAATGTTTATTGTAAACTTCGGCGGCGAAGCTGATAAAGTTTACGAAGACTACAAAAACAGTGCCGTTTGGAAAGACAATAAAGCAGTTAAAAATAATCACGTATATGAAGTATCAAATGAAGTCTTCAATACGAAAGCATTCAATCCAATCGGAAAAGATATGCTAATTGATGAAATCGCAAAAGAAATTTTAGCTAAAAATAAATAAGAAAAAAAGCAGCTCACCATGAGCTGCTTTTTTTCTTACTTTGAACTGCGTATTGCTTCATTTTTTCAATCGTCTTCACAAAACCTTCTTTTGATTTAATACGAATGCCACGTTTCAATTTCGCACGTTCATAGCTCTCAAGCTTTTTCATATCAATTTGAAAGAAAGAATGGATCGCATTATCATTTTTTGGCACACCTTTGAAAATTTGTAATATCCCTTCCTCTGAAACACCAAAATACCCGCTCGTTTTCAATAACGGAGAAATATCATCAACTTTCTTTTGCAATACAATTTGTACATCATCACGATCAACGAGCTGCCATTCTTTATACTGCTGTAAAAACTTTTCTAAATCCGTCACTTTTTCTGTAAGTATTTCTTCGCTTACTTCGCCATCAACATACATACGCTCTAATAAAATTGTAACCTCAGGTTCTTTTTTAGTTACTTCTGGTACTGGCCCTTCCGCCTTCACATTCGTTTCATAAACGAAACAAAACATCATAACGAAAGCTTGCATCGCAATCAGTATCCATTTCATTTCCGTTCACCTCTTTTAGGCAAGATCATACTTTCATTAGTAGTTTTTCCGGAAATGGGGGTTTTATCCATATTACATTTCTTTCGAAAATATAAAAAATGCAGATAAGGATTCACCTCATCTGCATGTATCATTTACTTTTATATAAAATGAAAGACGCCTGCAAAGCAGGCGTCTTGATGCGTTTACGGCGAGAGACCAGGCGACCACATTCGCGTGTTTAGCACTTAAGCATATCTCTCGTCTTACGTAAATTAGCTCATCGCTTTGCTAATATAACATTAATAAAGTATAAGTGCAACATGTTTATAAAAATATTTTATTTCCTCTTTCATCCAAATAAATCAAACGCAAATTATAAATTGATAAATGCAATATATATATTACAATAAACATAACAGCGAAATCATCATAAACGGGAGATAGATATTATGAAACAAATAAAGGATGAACGTCTCATTCTGCAAACGTTAAAAAACATACGTATTGTCTTTCTTTTTCAATCACTTGGTATAATCGGTGTTTTAGGCTATATCGGATTCACTGAAGGAATAGATCAAATTACGAAATCTCCATTATGGCTAGTATTTATTCTTACGAGTATGATCCTTAGTTATTTACAGTTAAGTGTTTCAATTGATGTAGAAGAAAGTGAAAAGGAGATAAAATTAACTCCTTATTACAAAATTGTTTTACGCTCTCTTATTGTAGGAATCGTTATGGCTATTATTTATATCATTTTCAGTCCAGAAAGCCCCCTATTTGAAGCTATTTTAACAGGTGGTATTCTCTTCATATGCTTTTTAGGTTCTTATTCCGTTAGTTATTTTATTAAAAAACGTCGTTTACAAGACGAAGATGAATAAAGAGGAAGGGCTCCCCCTTCCTCTTTTGTTTTGCTATCGCACTGTACCAGTTAAACCGTAACGAATGTCTCTGAACATATTTCCTATATCACGATTAAAATCGTTTGTAACTGTACCGTTACGTAGACGCGTACTCATTGCATCGACACGAGTAAACATATCATTTCTTACAGAAACATATACGTTTCTGTTTCCAACTTCATTTGCAACAGCTTGACGAATTTCGTTCGCCATCGCCGTTTCATTTGTCACTGTGTTACGTGGTTTTACCGCAATCGCTACATCGTTTCCATATACAACTGTAGACACACGGTCTACGTTATTCATACGTTTCACACGATTTGTTATTCTTTCAGCTGTTTTACCATCATTGTTAATGTATGAATTGTTCATTGTAATATTACGAGTTGGATGCGGATTAGCAATTTGTCCATTGTAATTTACATCACGGTAATAATTGTATCCTGTATCGTTACGACCATTTCTATATGTTACATAATCTGTATAACGATCATTACGCGTCACATTATCACGATACTGGTGTGTATCATTATAAGATGTACGCTCGTAATTGTAGTTACGTCCATCCATTGCATTGTTTTTTGGTGTACCACATGCAGCTAATGCACTAGTAACTAACAAAGAAGCAGCAATCACTTTTACTTTCGTATTCAATACAAAAACCCCCTCTGTTAGAATGAGCTTCTCTACTGAAAAGCTCCCTCTTATGATGAGTAACAGAGAAGGTTTTTACACTGTTAATATTTCACTGGGAATTTTCTAGCACTTCATAAAAAAACTGCCTTTTCTTAATTAACAGGAATGCAAAAAAGGCGGGAATACTCCCGCCTTTTTAAACTTCTTCTTCGTCCTCTTCTTCTGAAACGGGCTCTCCAAATACATTTGGTGGATCTGGTTGATAATACATCGTTCCTGGCTGTGGTGCATATGCAGACTGAGTTGGTTGATAATATAAAGGATTCGCATATTGCGGACCGCCTGGTTGTGGACTATATAGTCTACTTTCTCCTCCGCATCCACAATCTTCCTCACCCTGCACAAGCGGCGGCATGTTATTATCCATTGGCATCATATTCGGGTTTGGCATAGACGTATGTTGCGGTCCAAACGGCGCTCCTTGCTGATATGGCATTTGATATGGATTTGGTTGTTGATAATACGGATTCGGCGGCATCATGGGCATTTGATAGGGCATCATATTTGGTGGTTGATTGTTATCCATAATCGGCATCATATTCGGCATTTGATTGTTATCCATAATTGGCATTATATTCGGCATTTGATTGTTATCCATGATTGGCATCATATTCGGTGGTTGATTGTTATCCATAATTGGCATCATATTCGGCATTTGATTGTTATCCATGATTGGCATTATATTCGGCATTTGATTGTTATCCATGATTGGCATCATATTCGGCATTTGATTGTTATCCATAATTGGCATCATATTCGGCATTTGATTGTTATCCATGATTGGCATCATATTCGGCATTTGGTTATTATCCATAATTGGCATTATATTCGGCATTTGATTGTTATCCATAATTGGCATCATATTCGGCATTTGATTGTTATCCATGATTGGCATCATATTCGGTGGTTGATTGTTATCCATAATTGGCATCATATTCGGCATTTGATTGTTATCCATAATTGGCATTATATTCGGTGGTTGGTTGTTATCCATGATCGGCATTATATTTGGCATTTGAATATTTGGCGGTATGACTTGTGGAATAACTACATTTTCTTTCGATACATTTGGCGATACTATATTTCCTACATTCTCTTTCTTCACTTGTGGTGACACTATATTTCCTACATTCTCTTTCTTCACTTGTGGTGACA